>JAZKBE010000052.1:0-72461 GCA_040388805.1 Pseudomonadota bacterium | reverse complement strand
AGGATACACGCGAATATATTATAAGTCTTGTTATTTGTGACGCACTACACTAGTAGCCGGGCCGGCCTCGATCTGCACGGTCAGGCGATCGAGCGGCACGGCGAAACTGCGCTGCATCGTGTCGGCGATGGTCGCCATCACGTTCTTCGATTTCAAGGTGCCCGCCATCCACGGCCAGAAATAGTAATCCTCGTCGTAGCCGTCGGTGTGGTACCAGACCCAGGCGCCGCCGATGATCAATGGCCAGGCGGGCGAGTATCCCTTTGCCATGGCGAAAAGTACACCGCCGAACAGGCCCAGGAAAGCGAGCATCGGACTCTTGAGCACCCCGGCGACGCGATCGGTTTTCGGCTTTTGCCTGGCCAGCCACGCCGCAATTTCCGTCTTCCAGAACAGCCTGGAGTAGCGCCGGGGAATGATCCGCCACGCGACCTTGTTCGCGCTGGCAAGGCTCGTCGATGCAATCATGAAATGATACGGGACCACATGATGGTAGGCGTTCAAGGCTTCGACAATGCGTGCAAGCAGTTCCTCGCGCCGCCCGGCCAGCCGTTCGGGCATCTCCACCCGCGCGATCTCGATGCAGGGCGGACCGTTCTCGGGAGTATGGACGTCCAGCCACAGGATCTCGCCGGCATGCACCAGGACAAACGAATGTCCATGCCCCATCCCGTAACCATTGACAAAGTAGAGGGCAATTTTTCGCGCATGGTCAGCGATCCGGTAGTTCAGGAGGCTGGCGGATCCGCGGCGGCTATCCGACTTGATCGCATGTTCGAGAAGGTCATGCTCGAATTGCATGTCCGGCCAGATGTGCGTATCGCTTTTCTCGTGCTGGTAGCCCATGTGCCCTTGTTGTTGCCTTAAATTGAACTTTTTGCATCATGCCACGTATGAATGTTGCGCAAGCACCATACTTTGCACAAATGCATGAATGAAGTGGACGGAGGCCTTTCCTTTCAGTATTCTGGGGAAAGACGGGGCAACCGGCCAACATCAGGAGCAATTTATGAGCACAGAAGCAAAAACCGTCGTGTACGGCACCGAAGACTTGCTGACAAGCCTATGCAACTCGGTCACACGCGTTCTCAACGTAGCCATGCAAAGCAAGGTCCATTATTCGGCCATGGTGCAGCGGATCACCAAAATCGGCCTGAAACCGGATATCGGCTGCTTCGTGCTGTTCGATGGCGGCTTCGCCGGCCTGGTGGTGCTCAATTTTGGCGCCGATACGGCCATGGAAATCTACGAGCGCTACATGCTGCACATGGGCATGCCGAAGTCGGAACTGGCGGGCTCGCACACCTCGGACGAAGTGGCCAATATCCTGGGCGAACTGATGAACCAGATCGTGGGCGACTTCACCGGCAAGATCCGGCGCGAACTGCAAACCAACATCACCCAGAACCAGCCCAAGATGCTGGTCCTGAACAAGCAGGTCATGCTCAGCGTCGACACCCCGCTCGACCGCCCGGAAATGCGGCGCGTTTCCTTCTTCACCGAGCGTAACAATATCTTTTATCTGGAACTGGCGATCGACCGCACCGAGTTCATCAAACTGCACGATTTCGACATCTCCGAGGTGCCCGATCCGGATGCCTTGATATCCATGGACCATGGCGCGCCAGGCGAGCCGGAACCGGCCCCGGCGGACGAAAATTCCGAACTGCTGAAATCGCTGGGAATGTAGGTTAGCCGCCGGCGCGCTTGGGCTGGTGGCCCAGTTTTTTCAGTGCGTCCATGACTTTTTCGCCATGGTCGCCCTGCACTTCGATCACCCCATCCTTGACCGTGCCACCCGATCCGCAAGCCGTGCGCAACTGCTTGCCCAGCGCGGCCAGCGCCTCGCCATCCATGGCCAGTCCCTTGACCAGGGTGACGCTCTTGCCTCCGCGCCCCTTGCTCTGCACGCTGACCTTCACATTGCCGTCACCCGCCATCGCCGTGCCAGCCTTGCAGGCGCATTGCGCGAGCGCGCGCCGGCAAACCGGGCACATGCGCCCCGTTTCGGTGGAGTAGACCAAGCCGCCTGTCGACGTGTTTTTCATGTTGAACTGGAATGATTGCCGGGCGCTAAGGCCACAAAGGGCGGATTGTACACGCCAATTCCAGGGAAAAAGTCCCGCGCACATGCGCACTGGACCATGATGCTTGGTAAAATGGCCGGCCAAAGTTTCCCGCAAGAATCTACATCCACATGTTGTCCATCCCTCTGCTCACGGCATGAAAATCGCCGCCGTCGAAGTCCAATGTCAGCCGGCCGACGTCGTCGCCTTGCCGCGGGATCCCGCGCCGTCGTCCCCGCGCCAGCCCTTCCTGCCGATCGCACTGTTCTGCCTGCTTGCCTTGCTGACGAGCGCGGTCGCGGAAGGCCGGCGCTGGAGCGTGGAGCGCAAGGAAGCGGGCGCCGCCGCGCAGATGGGCATGAGTGAAAAAGGCAAGATTACGCTCTCCCCCGTGTCGCGCTCCCTGATTCCCATGCCGCCCGGCGTGCCGTCCGCGCACGCGAGCGCGCTGGCGCCTGTCGCCGGCGACAGGATGCTGGCGTTCTGGTGGGCCGGCAGCCGCGAAAGCGGACCCGACGTCAAGATCTATGCGTCGCGCTCGACGGGCGGGCGCTGGGGGCCGGCGCGCGTGGTCGCCAGCCGCGAATCGCTGGGCGCCGCGCTGGGCTTCGGCGTGCGCCGGGTCGGCAACCCGGTGGCCTGGACCGGCCGCGACGGCACGGTCCACCTGTATGTGGTCACCACCGGCATGGGCGGCTGGGCGGCGGCGCGCATCGTGCACCTGGTCTCCGTCGACCAGGGCGACAGTTTCAAGGTCAAGCGGCTGCTGCCGATGTCGCCGCTGTTCAATACCAGCGTCCTGGTGCGTACCACGCCGGTGGCCCTGGCCAACGGCGGCTGGTGGCTGCCGGTGTATTTCGAAATCGGCATCAAGTACCCGATGCTGATGTCCTTCGACCGCGACGGCGACCCGCGCTGGCTGGCCCGGATCGGAAATCGCACCACCACGCTGCAACCGACCGTGCTGCCGGTGTCGGCCACCGAAACCCATGCCCTGATGCGCGACAACAGCGACGAACGCAAGGTCCAGCATGCGGTCAGCCGCGACGGCGGGCAGAGCTGGGCCGACATGCCCGCGCTGAACTTGCCCAACCACTCCAGTTCGGTGGCGGCCTGGCGCCTGAACAAGGGCGGCTTCGTGCTGCTGCACAATCCCGGCCAAGGAAAGAACGCGCGCAACGTGCTGCGTCTGTCCTCGTCGACCGACGGCGTCACCTGGCACCGCCTGTTCGATATCGCCAATGGCACGGTCGAGGACGAGTTCTCCTATCCGACCCTGCAGCAGGTGGGCGATGAACTGCATATCAGTTACACCTACCGGCGCCAGGCCATTGCCCACAATGTGTACCACATCAATTACGCGGAGGCGCCGCGATGAACCTGCCGGAACTCGCCTGGCAGTTCGCCTATGGCCGCGTCAGCTGGGCCATCGTGCTGGCCGCGCTGGTGATCGGCCTGTGGCCGCGCACGCGTGCCCTGCCGCGCAGCTGGCTGGCGGGCCTTCTTGCCGGCATGATCGTGCTGATGTGCCTGCCCGGCGCGGCGTCGCCCGCCCACTGGATCGCCCTGGGCGTGCAGTATCCAAGCGGCTTGCTGAGCGGCCTGTGCCTGGCCAAGCTGCTGACCGCCTGGCAAGGCAGCGCGCGACAACGTATGATGACGCCCGGGCTGGCCGCGCTGCTCGCCATGGCCGGGACTGCCCTCTACCTCGACGCGATGGGCCTGCTGACGGCCGGTTTCTACTATTGGGGATTCAGCCCGGTCGCCGCGCCCCTGGCGGCGCTGGTCCTGGCCGTGATGGCGGCCGCTGCCGCCGCCCGCGGCCGCTGGCCTGCGCATGCGCTGGCACTGGCGCTGGCGATGTTGCTGTACGGCGGACTGCGCCTGCCGACGGGCAATCTGTGGGATGCCTTGCTCGACCCGCTGCTGTGGATCTGGGCGCTGCTCGCGCTGGCGCGCCACTGGTGGCTGATCTTGCGCAGTCCGGCGGTCCGTCCTGTCGTGCCGCGCAAACGCTTTAACAATTAATTGGAGTAAGTCTTGGCAAGCAAAAATGTACTGACCCATCCGGTCTTCGCCACGGCGATCGTCATCAACACCCTGGTGCTGGCCCTGGCCATGGGCGCGTCCGGCCCCGCCCTGTCGAACCTGCTGGAAGAAGACCGCCTGGTCGAATGGATGCAATTCCTCAGCTTTGCGGTCATTTCCGTCTTGATCGGCTTCGTCGCGGTCGACCGCGCAAAAAAGGGATCCTGGCTGCGCCTGGAAGTGATCGCCCTGTTCGGCCTGACCGCGCTGGTGGCCCTGGCCGCGCTCGAAGAGATCAGCTGGTTCCAGCGCGTGCTGGCCGTCGAATCGCCGGACTTTTTCCGCCAGCATAACAAGCAGGCCGAAACCAACCTGCACAACCTGGCCATGGGCGGCGCCAGCCTGCACAAGGTGGTGCTGCTCAAGCTTATTTTCATTGTCGGCATCACCCACAACCTGATCCTGCCCCTGCTGGCGCGCTCGCGTCCGGGCATCCGCCGCTTCGTCGAATCGCTCGGCCTGTACCTGCCGCCGCTGTCGGTCTCGCTGGTCTACCTGCTGCTGGTGATCCTGTCGCACACCCTGGTCCAGCATCCGCGCCAGGGCGAACTGGGCGAAATGTTCGGCGCCGTGCACTACCTGGCCACGGCATTCGGCGCCTACTACCTTGGCATCGGCTACGACAAGCCGAAGATGATCGAAGGCGCGGCCGACGGCAAGCGCATCGCCAGGCTGTTTGCCGCCTGCATGATCTTCCTGCTGTTCGTGTCCTGGCTGCTGAGCGCCATGTCGCGCGCGCCGGCTATTTCCTGAACAGGCCGAGCAGGCTGGCAGTGTCCACGATGCGCGCGTATTCGCCGTCCAGGTTGGCCAGCGACATGGCGTGCACTTCCTCAGCCGTGCGCTGCCGCCCCGCATAGTCGGCTTTATCGAAGGCGAATGTGGCATCGGACACGACCCGGGTATCGAAACCCAGGTTGCCCGCCGAGCGCGCGCTGGCCTCGACCGAGTTATTGGTGCTCACACCCACGATCACCAGTTTGTCGACGCCGCGCACCCGCAGCCAGCGCTCCAGCCCGGTGTTGGTGAAAGCATCGGGCACATTCTTTTCCACCACATGCTCCGCGGCGAGCGGCGCCAGCTGCTCCTGGAACTCGCAACCGGCCTGGCCGGGCCAGAACACCGACGCCGGATGGCGCGAAATGTGCCGCACATGCACCACCGTTCCGCCGGCCGCGCGCCAGGCGCCCAGCAGCGCCAGGATCTGGCCCTCCGCACCAGGGTTGTTGCGCATGCCGGCGCCATAGGTCGCCATGGCCTTCTGCATATCGATAATGACCAGCACAGTATCCATGCCTAGCGTCCCAGTACGTTGAGCACGGCCAGCGTCATGGCTTGCGCCGCCGTCTTGATGGACGGTTCCGGCACCGGCGCGTAGAACGGCGAGTGGTTGAACGCGACCGGCTTGCCGCCCGCCCGTTCGGCGTCGGCCAGCACCTTCGGATCGTAAATCCCGGTAAAGAAGAACATCGACGGCACGCCCTCGTTGACGAACTGCGAGAAGTCCTCGCTGGCCGTCATCGGCGCCATGCGCGCGGCATTGCTGCCGAAGGCTTCCTTGAACAGGGTCTCCGTTTTCAGGACCAGGGACTCGGAATTGACGACGGCCGCCCCGCCTTCGGTCAGCGAAATGTCCGGCGCCGGCGCCCCCGACAGCGCGGCCGACGCATTGGCCACGCGCCGCACGCCTTCCAGGATCTTGGCGCGCACGGACGGGATGTAGGAACGGATGGTGCCGCGTATGAGCACGCTGTCGGGAATGATATTGCCGACCGTCCCGCCCTGGATCGCCCCGATCGACACCACGCCGAACTCCTTGGGATCCTTTTCGCGGCTGATCACGGACTGCACTTCCATCACGAAGCGCGCGGCGATCAGGACCGGGTCGATGGTCTTGTCGGGCGCCGAACCATGGCCGCCGCGGCCCTTGAAGACGATTTCCAGCACTTCCGAATTGGACGACACGGCGCCCGTGTTGTAGCCGATCGTGCCATGCGCCAGCGGCCAGGAATGCAGGGCGAAGGCGTAGTCGGGCTTGCCGAAGCGCTTGAACAGGCCGTCGGCCAGCATGGCCTTGGCGCCAGACACCGATTCCTCGGCCGGCTGGCCGACGAACATCAGGGTGCCCTTCCAGTGCGACTTCATCTCGACCAGGGTGCGGGCCGTGGCCAGCCAGCTGGCCATGTGCACGTCGTGGCCGCAGCTGTGAGTGACGAAGGAGTCGCCCTTGGCGTTGCGCGCGCGGCTGGCGTATGGCAGGCCGGTTTTTTCTTCCATCGGCAAGCCATCGAGCTCGGTGCGCACCATGACGGTGGGGCCGGCGCCGTTTTTAAGGGTGGCGACAATGCCGGTCTTGCCGATTTTTTCAGTGACCTCGAAGCCCAGGGCGCGCATCTCGGCGGCCAGCTTGGCGGCGGTGCGCACTTCCTCGAAGCCGATTTCAGGATTGGCGTGCAAATCCTTGTAGAGCGCTTCGGTCCAGGGATACATGGCGTCGATGCGGCTATGGACCTGGGGCTTGAGCTTGATGGTGCTTTGCGCGTGGACCGGCGAAGCGAGGAAGGCGATGGCAAGTGCGGCTGCGATGGATGTTTTCAATGCGTACCTCAGGTTGGGATTTTGAGACGGCTGACCAGCAGGCCCGCGCACAGCGTAATACCGGTAACGACAGCGACGATGATCCAGAAGCCGTTGGGCTGGTCCGCCAGCGGAATGCCGCCCACGTTCATGCCCAGCAGGCCGGCGATCATATTGATGGGCAGCGCCAGCACCGTGACGATGGTCAGCACGAACAGGCTGCGGCCATTTTCCTCGTTGACGCGGGCGGCGATTTCTTCCTGCAGCAGCTTGATGCGTTCCTGCAGCGCCGCCATGTCGGACAGGACGACGGCGAATTCTTCGGTCGACTGGCGCAAGTCCTGGGCGTCGATGTCGGCCATCCAGGCCGGCGGCTTTTGCAGGAGCCGGAACAGCGAAGCCGGTTCCGGCGCCAGCAGCCGTTGCAGCCGCACCAGCACGCGCCGCATGGAACCGAGGTCGCCGCGCTTGTGCGACATGCGCCCGGCCAGCAGGTTGTCTTCGATGGTGTCGACCCGTTCGACGGCCTTGCGCACCACGCTGATCAAGACATCGGCCTGGTCGCGCAGCAGGTGCACCAGCAGTTCGACCGAGGAACGGATAGGTTCGCCGTTGCGCACCGCCTGGCGCAGGTGTTCGATCGATTGCAAAGGCGTGCGGCGGGTGCTGACCACGACATTGCGGCCCACATTGATCCACAGCGTGGAGATGTCGGACGCTTCGAAGGAAAAATCATGGAGGACATCGTTGATCACGCCGATCAGGGCATCGTCGGCCAGTTCGATGCGGGTCGAGCGCGAGCCCTGGTGCAGGGCTTCGTAGAATTCGTCCGACAGCGCCAGGTGGGCGCGCATCCATTTTTCGTTGGAGGCATTGGCCAGGTTGAAGTGCATCCAGATGAATTCATCGCTGGCACTGGCCGCGTCGCTCGCCAGCCAGGCCAGTGCGGCGGCCGAATCGATGGGGAGTGCGGCGTCGCCTCGGCCGAACAGGAAACCCCATACCAGTCCCGAGGAATCGGAGCCATACGAAAAACCCGATACATCCATATCCGCCCTTGTCCGCCGCGATGCATTCCTGATCGAATGCATATTATCCACTATTGGCGGCAGTAGCCTTCCCCGGCCTGGATGGTGATGCATTCTTTTTTGTCGGCCAGCCATTTCATGCCGGTCGCGGCGCCGTCGGTGGCGCGGATGGTCTCCAGCTTGCCGTCGCGTTCGAAGGCGATGGTATCGCCCGTGCCGCTGCCTTCGAAGGTGCGCGGGCCATCGAGGTTCCGGATTGTGACCGCATACTTGCCGTTGGCGCCGGCAAGCAGCAGGAAGGTGCCTTCCGGCCCGGTCCAGCGGCCCATCAGCTTGTTGGGGCCATATACGGCGCCCACCACTTTGGCGCTGGCCGCGTCCGGGCTGCCGTCCACGCAACCGGAAATGCTGGTGGCCACGACGGCGGAGCCGAGCAGCGCGAGAGTCAGTAATTTGTTCATGCTGGTATTAGACCAAACATGCGGCGCCGGCAAAAGCAAATCAAGGTAAGGAGTTGTTACACGGCGATTCCGGCCGCTCGTCCCCGCCTGTCGCCGTTCGGCACCTTTTCTTCAAAAGCGATGCGGCCCGGACGACAATCCGTCTGCCGATTCACCCGGGAGACCACCATGAAAACCATCGCCATCCTGCTGCTTCAACTGTTTTGCGCCGGCGGCGCCGCCGCCAGCCTCGATCCCGCTGTCCGCGTCCAGGACGACTTGTTCCGCGCCGCCAACGGTCGCTGGCTGGCCAGCACCCCTATCCCGGCCGACAAGTCGTATATCATCGGCGTGGAAGTCAACGACATCACCGACGCGCGCATCCGCGCCATCGTCGACCAGCTCGCCGCCCGCCGCCACAAGGCCGGCTCCCTCGAGCAGAAGGTGGGCGCTTTCTATGCCAGCTATTGCGATACCAGCGCCATCGACAAGGCCGGCCTGGCGCCGCTCGCCGGCCAGCTGGCTGGCATCGATGCGATCGCCACGCCGGCGCATTTGGCCGCGTGGCAGGGCCGCGTACAGGGCTTGATCGAAACGCCGGTATGGCTGCGCGTATTTCCCGACCTGAAGGACCCGACGGTCAATCGCGTGATGACCTGGCAGGGCGGCCTTGGCCTGCCCGACCGCGATTACTACCTGCAAACCGGCGACGCGCGCATGGCCAAAGCCCTGGACGCCTACCGCGGCTATCTGGCAACGCTGGCGCAGCTGGCTGGACTTCCCCGCCCGGTCGCCGTCGCCGACCGCGTGATCGCATTGGAAAAGCGGATCGCCGCCACCCACCTGCCGCGCGCCGACAGCGTCGACGTCGGACGCATGTACAACCCGGCCACCCCGGCCAGCCTGGCCAAAAGCGCACCCGGCTTTGCGTGGAACGCTTTCTTCGACGGCGCCGGCCTGCGGCACATGTCCAACCTCACCGTCACCCAGCCCGGCGCCGTGAACGGCACGGCGGCCCTGTCCAGCGAACTGCCGCTGGCCGACTGGAAGCTGTACTTCAAGCTGCGCCTGATCAACGCCTACGCCCCGGTCCTGCCGGCGGCCTTCCGCGACGCCCACTTTGCCTTCCACGGCACCGCACTGCGCGGCGCGCCTAAGCCGGAGCCGCGCTGGCAGCAGGGCATCGGCGCGCTCAATGGCGCGATGGGCGAAGCCGTGGGGCAGCTCTACGTCCAGCGCCACTTCTCCGAACGCCACAAGGCGCGGGTCCAGGCCATCGTCGCCCAGGTCCTGGCCGCGTACAAGGAATCGATCAAGGAGCAAACCTGGATGACGCAAGCGACCCGCGCACAGGCGCTGGAAAAGCTGTCGAAGTACGGCAGCAAGATCGGCTACCCGGATGTGTGGCGCGACTATGCGGCGCTGCGCATGCGTGACGGCGACGCCGTCGCCAACAAGGCCGCTGCGGCGCGCTTCAACTGGGGCCTGCAGGCCGCCAAGGCCGAGCGCAAGGTCGATCGCCGCGAATGGCAGTTCACGCCGCAGACGGTCGATGCCATGTACGACGTGATGCTCAACGAGATCGTGTTCCCGGCCGCCAGCCTGCAGCCGCCCTTCTTCGACATTGACGCCGACGACGCGGCCAACTATGGCGCCATCGGCATCAACATCGGGCATGAAATCAGCCACGGCTTCGACAGCCAGGGCAGCCAGTTCGACGGCAATGGCGTGCTGCGCAACTGGTGGACGGACGCCGACCGCAAGGCTTTCGACGCACTGGGCGCGCGCCTCGTCAGTCAGTTCGACGCCTATGAACCGATTCCGGGCAAACGCGTGAACGGCAAGTTCACGCTCACCGAGAACATGGCCGACCTGTCCGGCATGCAGGTCGCCTACAAGGCCTACCTGCGCTCCCTGAAAGGCAAGCCGTCGCCGGTGATCGACGGGCTGACCGGCGAACAGCGCTTCTTCATCGCCGCCGCCCAGTTCCGGCGCGTCAAGATGCGCGACCAGGCCATGGCCACCATGCTCGACTCGGACCCGCATGCCCCGCATGAATACCGCGCCAACGGCCCGGCCCTGAACACGGACGGCTTTCACGAGGCGTTCGGCACCAAACCCGGCGACGCCATGTACCGCGCTGCCGGCGAACGCATCCGCATCTGGTAATCCCACCCTTTTCCCAACCACGAAACCATCATGAAAATACCATCACTTATCCTGCTGATCCTGTCCGCCAACGCCGCCGCGGCCCCCGCCATCGAACCGCCGATGGCCAGCATCCCGGCAGGCAGCTTCGCCATGGGTAGCCCAACGACCATCGCAGGCCCGGGCTACCCGGTTGAACAGCCCGTCCACGAGGTGAAAATTTCCGCCTTCCAGCTGGCGAAGTACGAAGTGACGGTCGGCCAGTTCCGCCAGTTTGTCGAAGCCACCGGCCACAAGACGGGGGCGACGTGCTGGCAGCACGCCAGCACCGAATGGGGCATGGACAATACGAAGGGAAGCTGGCAAGCCAGCAGCTACCCGCAAAGCGAGCATCATCCCGTGATGTGCGTCTCCTGGGACGACGCCAAGGCCTATACGGCATGGCTGGCGGCCGGCACCGGCAAGCCCTACCGCCTGCCCTCCGAAGCCGAATGGGAATATGCGGCGCGCGCCGGCAGCCCGGCCAGCTACCATTTCGGCAGCGACGAGGCGCAGATTTGCCGCTACGGGAATATCCGCGACACGCTCGGACACGCGGCGATCGGCAAGCGCACCGGCAAGCCAGGCAAGGAGGCGCTGTGCACGGACGGCGCGGAGTTCACGTCGGTGGTGGGCATGTACGAACCGAACCAGTTCGGCCTGTACGACATGATCGGCAATGTCGGCGAGATCGTCGAAGACTGCGAACACCTGAACTACGAAGGCGCGCCGAAGGACGGTTCGGCATGGACCACGAACTGCAGCAAGGACATGAAGATGCACCGCGGCGGAAATTTCGGTTCGCGCCTGTCCGCCAGTTCGACCGGCAGGTCGCATACCGGTCCGAACAACGCGAGCGCCTTCGAAGGCTTCCGCGTGGCGCTGGGCATGCCGGGTCCCGCGGCAGGCAATGCCGCCTTCGAAGCAGGACTGGACAAGGCACGCAGCGCCGAACGGGACCGGCGCAAGGCAGCCGTGCGTTAGAATGCAGGGCTGAATTTCCCCATACCGACCGATGAACATCCACTTCTTCCCGCGCGACCGCCAGTTCTGGCTCTATCACTGCAGCGCGCTCGCGGTGGGCTTGTTCGTCACGCTCGGCATGGCCGTGCTGTGGGGTTACATGGTGAAATACCAGGTTGCCTCCAGCCTGGCCTGGGTGCCCATCTACACCTTGGCCGCACTCGGTTTCCGCTGGCTGTTCCTGCGCCACGCCGGCCAGACGGTGCCGATGGGACGCCTGATCGCTTTTGCCGTGATCTACAGCGCAGTGGCCGGACTGGCCATTGCGCTCTTGCTGCAATTGACGGTGATGCCATTTTTCTGGGCGAAGTTCCTGGCCAAGTACCAGAGCATGGGCCGGACGCTCACTTATGGCGAATACCTGTTCATGAATCTCCAGAGCGAAGGGGTGGTCAACCAGATGTTCGTGCTGGTGTGGAGCTTCATCTACATCAGCGTGACCACCACCCGGCGCGCGACTGCGACGGAGCTGTTCAACCTGCGCCTTCAGAACAACCTGAAGGATGCGCAGCTGGCCAGCCTGTCGAACCAGCTCAATCCGCACTTCCTGTTCAACTCCCTCAACAACATCCGCTTCATGATCCACGAGAATGCGCAACGCGCCGACGACATGATCATCGCGTTCTCCGAGATCCTGCGCTATTCTCTCGAAAGCAGCACAAAGGGCAAGGTGAGCCTGGGTCACGAAGTGGCCATCATCGAAAAATACATCGCCATCGTCCGCGCCCAGCTCGAAGAAAGGCTGCGCTTCCGGATCGCGATCGACCACGACCTGCACGAAGCGCTGGTGCCGCCCATGGTGCTGCAGATGCTGGTCGAAAACGCCATCAAACATGGACTGGAGCAGCTGCACGCGGGCGGCACGCTGACTGTGGACGCGGCGCGGCACGGCGACGATCTCGTTTTCAAGGTGTGCAACGACATGCCGGCCACCAGCGAACCGCGCGACGGCATGGGCATCGGCTTGCGCAATATCGCGCAGCGTCTGGCGCTGCTGTACGGCGAGCGGGCGTCGCTGGCCATCGCCAATACCGCCAACCGGTTCAGCGCCACCCTCACCTTGCCCCTGGAGCGCGGACTATGAAGGCCATTGTCGTCGAAGATTCGCGCCTGGCGCGCGAAGGCCTGGTGCGCATGCTGGGCGCCTTTCCGGAAATCGACGTGGTCGGCCAGGCCGATCACCCCACGTCCGCACTGGCCCTGATCGCGGCAACCCGGCCCGATGTCATTTTCCTCGACATCCATATGCCTGGCGCCACCGGCTTCGACCTGCTGGCCGCGCTCGACTACCTGCCGCGCATCGTGTTCACGACCGCCTATTCCGAATACGCGATCCGCTCCTTCGATTACAACACGGTCGACTATTTGCTCAAGCCGGTCAGCGCCGAACGGCTGGCCATGGCGATCGCGAAGCTGGGCGTGCCCGAACCGGACGCGCCGCAACTGCCGCCGCTCGATATCGGCAGCAAAATCTTCGTCAAGGATGGCGAACGCTGCCACCTGGTCAGCCTGGCGTCGATCCGCTATATCGAAAGCTGCAAGAATTACGTGCGCATCTATTTCGGGAACGAGAACGCGTATGTGAAGAAGCCGCTCAGCACTGTGGCCGAGCGCTTGCCGGCCAAGTATTTTTTCAAGGCCAGCCGGCAGTGCATCATCAACCTGCAAGAGATTCAAGGCATCGCCGAATCGATCAGCCTGGGCTACGACGTGACCATGAACGACGGCAAGACCATCGAGATCTCGCGCCGCAATGCCGCCGAATTCAAGGAATTATTGAGCCTGTAAACGGACAACGCCGCCGGTTGCCCGGCGGCGCCTTGACTAACACCAGATCAATGGTTATTCATGATCACGTGGGCAATGATGCCGGTGGCGATCGCGACCATCAGGTAGTCGTTACCGGCCTGCACCCAGTGGTGGCCGCGCGGCGGGGCGCTGAGGCGGCGGCTGCGCCAGTCGGCGACCACATAGTGGTCCTGGCGATAGTCGTTCGACAGGCGTTCGCCGCGGTAGTAATCGTGGCGCTGGCCGCCGGCACGGTAGTAGCCGTAGTTGTGGCCGCGGCGCTCGTCACGGCCATAGCGCTGGTGGTCACGGGCATAGCGCTGGTGGTCACGGCCATAGCGCTGGTGGTCGCGGCTGTAGCGGTTGTCGCGTTCATCACGATAGTCAGCGCGGTCGTCACGGTCGTTCCGCTCGTATCGGTCGCCGCGGTCGGAGCTCTCATAACGCTCGCTGCGGTCATTCCGGTCATTCCGGTAGTCGCTGGACTGCGCGAAGGCCGAAGCCCCGGTGGTCAGGCAAAGAGCCGCAGTTGCGAGGATGAGTGCTTTCTTGATCATATTAAACTCCTGGGAGAAAATGAAGCCGATGCGTTTTCAGGGTACCCGAAGAGAAACCCCTCCTGGCACATGAGCCTCAAACACATGCTTTGCTCACAGGCCCATTACACACGGCAATCCCGTTTACAGTGTGCCTCGCACCGTAAGAAGTGTTACCAGAGGTATCGTGACGTGCTACTCAGACAGCAAAATCGCGCGCGAAATAGCGCGTTCCAGGCAGCGGACAGTCATAGTAAGGCGGGATTTCGACGAAACCGGCCCCCTCGTAGAGGCGGATGGCGGCCGCGGTTTTCGGCGCGATATCGAGCACCACGCGGTCCATGCCATGCCCGCGCGCGCCGGCCAGCGCCACGTGCACCAGGTCCGCGCCGCAATCCCTGCCGCGAAACGCCGGCCGCACATACAGGCGTTTCATTTCACCGGTATCGGGCGTGAGCCAGCGCACGCCCACGCAGCCGGCCAGCACGGCGTCGGCGATGGCCACGAAGAACATGCCGTTCGGCGCGCCGTACATCTCGGGCAGGCGCGCCATTTCGTCGTCGAAGCCCTGGTAGGCCAGGTCGAAGCCCAGCCATGCCGCATACTCGTGGATCAGCGCGCGGATGCCCTCGAGGTCGTGGGCGAAATCGGCGCAGCGGATCATGGCCGGTTCAGGCGCCACTGCCGCTCCTTCCGGCCAGGCTGTCCAGCGCGCCGTGCAGCTCCGGGTGCGCGAAGCTGAAACCTTCCTTGAGCAGGCGCACCGGCGCCACGCGCTGGCCTTCGAGCAGCAGGTCGGCCTGTTCGCCCAGCGCCAGGCGCATCGGGTAGCCGGGGGTCGGGAAGAAGGCCGGACGGCCATGCACCTTCGCCGCCACGCGCGCGAACTGCGCCTGGGTCACGCTGCCGGGCGCGGTCACGTTGTACGGTCCGCCCTCGCCGGTCAAGCATACATGCGCCATGGCGCGAATCACGTCGTCGACGTGGATCCACGACATCCATTGCCTGCCGCCGCCGATCGGGCCGCCCAGGCCCAGCTTGATCGGCAACAGCATCATCGGCAGCGCGCCCTGCCCGCCCAGCACCAGGCCAAAGCGCATGTTCGCCACGCGCACGCCGAATACCCAGGCGCCGCCGGCTGCAGCTTCCCATTCGCGGCACAGGTCCGACATGAACATCTGTTGCGGGCCCTGGTCTTCGTCGAGCTGCGTATCGTCGCCGCGCGGCTGGATGCCGTAGTAGCCGATGGCCGACGCCGACAGCATCAGCGCCGGCTTGTGCCTGGCCTTGCCGATCCAGGTGACCAGGCGGCGCGTGAAGTCGATGCGGCTGCGGCGCAGCACGGTGCGCCGCAAGGGCGTCCAGCGCCAGCCGAGGATGCGCGCGCCGGCCAGGTTGAATACGATGTCGAAGCGGCGCGACAGCGGCACGTCGTCCATGCTGGAGATGCACTCGACGTGCCCGTCGAACAGCCAGGCGGCCTTGCGCGGATCGCGCGTGAGCACGGTGACGCGGTGGCCGTCGCCCAGCAGCGCGCGCACCAGCTTCTGGCCGATGAAACCGGTGGCGCCCGTGACCAGCACGGCTTTCTCGGTATCGCTGAAATGGGCGGACAGCGTCGTTTCACGGCCCAGCGCGCGCGCGGCGAAGGCATCGCGCACGCCGGAGATGGCCACGCCCACGCCGCACAGGGCAAGGAAGGCGCCCAGCACGCCCTGCGGCTGCCAGGACAGCGCTGTGGGCAGCGCCATCCAGGCCGGTGCGGTCAGCGCCAGCAGCGTGATGATGGCGCCGCCATTGATGGCCAGTACGGTATGCGTGATCCGTTCCGTGGCCGGCAGCAGTCGGGTCTTGTCCTCGACCACGAAGTCCCACAGCGTCAGGCCGGTTTCGACGGCAAACACCACCAGCAGCACGATGGCCCAGATGCCGTGGAAGGCCCAGGACGACAGGCCCACGAACAGGGCGCCGTAGATCAGCGCCCGCACCGCGTGGATGGACAGTTCCAGGCGCGCCGTGCGGCGGCCCGGCAGCGCTTCGGTCAGCTCGTGGTGGTAAAGGGTGTCGAAGGCGCCCAGGATGCCTTGCATGGCCAGCAGTTGCAGTGCGAGGTGATGTGTATTCATGCTTCCACTTTCTGACGGTCGGCGAAAAAGAGATAAACCAGCGGCGGCAGCATGCCGGCCACGGCGAACAGGTCGAGCCAGACATTGGCCCAGCACTCGGCGCGCAGGGAAATGAGCATGTCCTGCGGCGCCCACAGCACGATACCGGCGATCAGCGCGCCCCAGGCGAAGCTGTTGCGCTGGCGGTCGCCCATCCAGGCCAGGGCGCCCATCCACACCGCCCCCGCCTGCACCGTGGGCCCGAACAGCGAGATCCACCATACCTGCTGCGCGCGCGCCTGGGCCGGAACGTCGGCGCCCCAGAAGAAGGTTTCGAGGGCGCGGTGGTAGCCGTCGAACATGGCGGCATTGGCCACCGTGGGCAGGACGGCGCCCACGACCAGGTGGGCGCCGATGGCGATATAGGTGAGCCGGACGGCCCAGGTGCGCAGATCCATTCAGAGATCCCTCTTGCAGGCGCCGTCGGTGCAGGCGGGTGCGCTGCGGTAACCGAGGAGCCTGGACATGGTGTAGCGGTGACGGGCGAACAGGCGGTACAGGCAAGACAGGACAGAACGCAGCACCGGTACCCGCAAGGGCCATACCAGCCAGGTGCGCCCCACCAGTGCGTAGGCGGCCAGGATGCTGGCGGTGCCCACCAGGATCGCGCCTTGCGAAGTGCGGCTGAACATTTCGCGATTGAGTTCGGCCATGCCGGCGCCCAGGAATGCCGGGTCGAAGCCGGGCAGCGCGATATCGACGAAGGCCAGCCGGTGCGACTTGTCCCAGCCGCGCAGGCGCGCCATTTCGGCGCGGCAGAACGGGCATAGTCCGTCGTAGTACAGGGTCAGTTGTGCGTCGCTCATGGCGCACCGTCCATGAAGCGCGCCAGCTTGCCGCCCATTTTCAGCATGCGCTCCAGCGTGGCCGGCGGCAGGTGCTTGTAGTCGTCGTAGCTGGCGCCCAGCATTTCGAGGAAGGCCAGCACCTCGTTCATGCGCGTGAGCGATGCGGTGTCGAGCGCGGCATCCTTGCCGCCTTCGATCGCGCATTCGCGCAGCACGGTGAGGGTGGGATCGATCTCGCGCCGCTTGCGCTCTTCCACGATGACGCGGAAGATTTCCCACACGTCTTGCAGGGCCACGAAATGATCGCGCCGGTCGCCCATCAGGTGGGTCACCCGGATCAGGTTCCAGCTTTGCAGTTCCTTGAGGCTGTTGCTCACGTTCGAGCGCGCCACCACCAGCGCTTCGGCGATATCCTCGGCCGCCAGCGGGCGGTTGGCCAGGAACAGCAAGGCGTGGATCTGGGCCACGGTGCGGTTGACGCCCCAGCGGGCGCCCATTTCGCCCCAGTGCAGGATGAACTTCTGTTCCGTGGCGCCCAGTGCCATGATTCTCTCGATTCTTTAATTTCTGTTATTACAGAAATATAAGACCGGAGCGAAGGCCGTGTCAACGGTTTTCTGGCGTATCAGGGAGTTGGAACAGCTTTGGGGTCGGGCTTGGGAGGGGGCAATGGCGTGGCCGATACGGTCGGCTTGCCGTTGGCGCCCAGGACCTGGATGAAGATTTCGTTCTGCTTGATCATGCCCAGCTCGTAGCGGGCCCGCTCTTCGACGGCGCCGGTGCCATCCTTCAGGTCGCGCACTTCCGATTCGAGCTTGGCGTTGCGCGCCTTGAGCTCTTCTGCATGGGTCTTGGCGAGCGACACCTGCCCCTCCAGCTCGGACACGCGCAGCCAGCCGCCCTTGCCCAGCCACAAGGGCAACTGGATCAGCAACAGCAGGAAGGCGAGAGCGAGCGTGATGAGGCGCATGGCATCCGGTCCGGCCAGCAGGCGCTGGCCGGGACCATCAATTACTTCAGGTTGTAGAAGGCGGCGCGGCCAGGATAGCTGGCGATATCGCCCAGGTCTTCTTCAATGCGCAGCAGCTGGTTGTACTTGGCCATGCGGTCCGAACGCGACATCGAGCCGGTCTTGATCTGCAGGGCGTTGGTGCCAACGGCGATGTCCGCGATGGTCGAATCTTCGGTTTCGCCCGAACGGTGCGAGATGACGGCGGTGTAGCCGGCGCGCTTGGCCATTTCGATGGCGGCGAAGGTTTCGGTCAGGGTGCCGATCTGGTTGATCTTGATCAGGATCGAATTGGCGATGCCCTTCTCGATGCCTTCTTTCAGGATCTTGGTGTTGGTGACGTACAGGTCATCGCCCACCAGCTGCACTTTTTTACCCAGGCGGTCGGTCAGGATTTTCCAGCCATCCCAGTCGCCTTCATGCATCGCGTCTTCGATCGAGATGATCGGGTACTTGTCGCACCAGGTTTCGAGCATGTCGGTAAATTCCGTGGCCGAGAGCTGCATGCCTTCGCCGGACAGGTGGTACTTGCCATCCTTGTAGAACTCGGACGCGGCGCAGTCCAGGCCCAGGGCGATCTGCGCGCCCGGCTCGTAGCCTGCCTGCTCGATCGCCTGCATGATCAGCTTGATGGCTTCTTCGTGGCTCGACACGTTCGGCGCGAAACCGCCTTCGTCGCCGACCGAGGTGGCCAGGCCTTTTTCGTGCAGGATTTTCTTCAACGTGTGGAAGATCTCGGCGCCGTAGCGGATCGCTTCCTTGAAGCTTGGCGCGCCGACCGGGATGATCATGAATTCCTGGATGTCCAGGTTGTTGTCGGCGTGCGCGCCGCCGTTGATGACGTTCATCATCGGCACCGGCATCTGCATGGCGCCCGAACCGCCGAAGTAGCGGTACAGCGGCAGGCCGGCTTCTTCGGCGGCGGCCTTGGCCACTGCCATCGACACGGCCAGCATGGCGTTGGCGCCCAGGCGGCTCTTGTTTTCGGTGCCATCGAGGTCGATCAGGGTGCGATCCAGGAAAGCCTGTTCGTTCGCATCCAGGCCCATGATCGCTTCGGAGATTTCGGTATTGATATTTTCGCAGGCTTGCAGCACGCCCTTGCCGAAGTAGCGGCTCTTGTCGCCGTCACGCAGCTCGATCGCTTCGCGCGAACCGGTCGATGCGCCCGACGGTACGGCAGCGCGGCCCATCACGCCCGACTCCAGCAGCACGTCGCATTCGACGGTAGGGTTGCCGCGCGAATCCAGGATTTCACGGCCGATAATATCAACGATAGCACTCAATTTTTTTCTCCAAAAGGTCAGCAAAAAGGTGGGCGGATCCGGGCGAATCCGCCTGCATCTGTCAGGCGATCAGGCGTGCGGCACGAGCTCGGATCAGGTGAAACTCGATTCGAGGAAGCCGGCTTTCTTGACCACGCGGTCCAGTTCGACCAGGGTGGTGAGCAGCTCTTTCATGCGTCCCAGCGGGACTGCATTCGGGCCGTCCGACAGCGCCTGCGCGGGATTGGGGTGCGTTTCCATGAACAGGCCGGCGATACCGGCTGCCACGGCTGCGCGCGAGAGCACGGGGATGTGTTCGCGCTGGCCACCGGATGAGGTGCCCTGTCCGCCCGGCAGTTGTACCGAATGGGTCGCGTCGAACACGACCGGGCAGTTCGATTCGCGCATGATCGCCAGTGAGCGCATGTCCGAAACGAGGTTGTTGTAGCCGAAGGAGACGCCGCGCTCGCAAGCCATGAAGTTATCTTCCAGCAGGCCCGCTTCTTTCGCCGCCAGGCGTGCCTTGTCGATCACGTTCTTCATGTCGCCGGGCGCGAGGAACTGGCCCTTCTTGATATTGACCGGTTTGCCGGACTGCGCGCAGGCGATGATGAAATCGGTCTGGCGGCACAGGAAGGCCGGCGTCTGCAGCACGTCGACGACCGACGACACGGCCGCGATCTCTTCGATGGTGTGGATGTCGGTCAGGACCGGCACGCCGATTTCGCGGCGCACGTCGGCCAGGATCTCGAGGCCCTTGTCCATGCCGGGACCGCGGAACGAGGTGCCCGAGGAGCGGTTGGCCTTGTCGAAGGACGACTTGTAGATGAAGGGAATGCCCAGGCTTGAGGTGATTTCCTTCAGGGTGCCGGCGGTGTCCATCGCCATCTGGCGCGATTCGATCACGCAGGTGCCGGCGATGAGGAAAATCGGATGTTCAAGACCTACGTCGAAACCGCAAAGCTTCATGCTGCGTCTCCTCGCAATGCCGGCGCGCCGTTATTGGCTGCTGCCGCGTTGGTATTGGCTGCCTTGTGGGCCAGCGCCGCCTTGATGAACGAAATGAACAGCGGGTGTCCGGTACGCGGGGTCGACTTGAACTCCGGGTGGTACTGGACGCCCATGTACCACGGGTGCGAATTGGCGCCGGTGCGCGGCAGTTCCATGATTTCGCACAGGTCTTCGGTCGGGGTGCGGGCCGAGACGATCAGGCCCGCGGCTTCGACGCGCGCCAGGTAATGGTTGTTCGCTTCGTAGCGGTGGCGATGGCGCTCGGTGACCACGGAACCGTAGATCTCGGCGGCCAGCGTGCCCGGGTTGACCGCGCAGGTCTGCGCGCCCAGGCGCATGGTGCCGCCCAGGTCGGACGACTCGTCGCGCTTTTCAACCTTGCCGTCATGGTTCTGCCACTCGTTGATGAGGGCAACGACCGGCTGGTCGGTGTCGGTATCGAACTCGGTGGAATTGGCGTTGGCCATGCCTGCCTTGTGGCGTGCGTATTCGATCAGGGCCACCTGCATGCCCAGGCAGATGCCCAGGTAAGGGATGCCGTTTTCGCGTGCGTACTGGGCCGCCTTGATCTTGCCTTCCACGCCGCGCTTGCCGAAGCCGCCCGGCACCAGGATGGCGTCGTACTTGGCCAGGTGGGCGCAGCCCTTGGTCTCGATGTCTTCCGAGTCCAGGTATTCGATATTGACGCGGCTTTCGGTGTGGATGCCGGCGTGGCGCAGCGCTTCGGTGAGCGACTTGTAGGACTCGGTCAGGTCGACGTACTTGCCGACCATGCCGATGGTGACGTCGGCCTTCGGGTTTTCCAGCGCATGAATGAGCTTGGTCCACATCGACAGGTCGGCCGGCGGCGCTTCCATGCCCAGCGCTTCGAGGATGATGGCGTCCAGGCCCTGGTCGTGCAGCATCTGCGGCACCTTGTAGATGGTGTCGGCGTCCCATACAGAGATGACGGCCTGCTCTTCGACGTTCGAGAACAGCGAAATTTTGGCGCGTTCGTCGTCCGGAATCGGGCGGTCGGCGCGGCACAGCAGCGCGTTCGGCGAAATGCCGATCTCGCGCAGCTTTTGCACGCTGTGCTGGGTAGGCTTGGTTTTCAGTTCGCCGGCAGAAGCGATGTAAGGCACCAGGGTCAGGTGCACGAAGGCAGCCGACTTGCGGCCCGCGCGCAGCGACAGCTGGCGCGCCGCTTCCAGGAAGGGCAGCGATTCGATGTCGCCCACGGTGCCGCCGATTTCCACCAGCGCCACGTCCACGCCTTCGGCGCCGCGGTAGATGTAATCCTGGATCTCGTTGGTGATGTGCGGGATCACCTGCACCGTCTTGCCCAGGTACTCGCCGCGGCGTTCCTTGCGGATCACCGATTCGTAGATCTGGCCGGTGGTGAAATTGTTCACCTTCTTCATGCGGGTGCTGATGAAGCGCTCGTAGTGACCGAGGTCGAGGTCGGTTTCGGCCCCGTCGTCGGTGACGAACACTTCGCCGTGCTGCATGGGGCTCATGGTGCCGGGATCCACATTGATGTAGGGATCGAGCTTGAGCATGGTGACTTTGAGGCCGCGCGATTCGAGGATCGCGGCGAGAGAGGCAGCGGCAATCCCTTTACCAAGGGAAGAGACGACGCCGCCGGTGACGAAGACAAATTTGGTCATTGCAGGTGGTGCCGAACGGCACGTGCGGGAAATTGAAATTATACCTTATCTCGGCAAAAACTTCCGCAAAACAAGGCAAAAAGACGCCAAAACGAGGCTGGCGCAGGGCTTGCCCGCGATGTGGTTCCGCCGCTTTGCCGCCTCATGCGCCCCGTCAAGCCGGACCGCGATGGCAAAAATAGTCATGCCCGCAGTTGGCAAATCGCTATACAATATTGCAAATTGTTCAATATCACCAGAGAGAGCCCCATGCAGGACGCCGACGACAAAGCGCATTTTTACGACGAGCAGGAAGCGACGCCCCCGGCCGCGAACGACAGCGCCCCCGAGCCGGCCCTGCACCGCTTTCATTTCAGCGGCAGCGGCAGGGAATATTTCAAGATCTGGATAGTCAACCTGTTCCTGAGTGTGATCACACTCGGCATCTATTCTGCCTGGGCCAAGGTACGCCGGATTCAGTATTTCGACCGCAACACCCATATCGCGGGCGCCGTCTTCGATTTTGACGGCGACCCCAAAGCCATTCTGCGCGGCCGCATCCTGGCCGTCGTCCTGGTCGGCGCCTACCAGTATGCATTCGGTTTCTCGCTGGCGGTCGGTCTCGCCGTCGCGCTGGCCCTGCTCATTGCCCTGCCCTTCGCCATGCGCAGCGCGCTGCGTTTCCGGATGCGCAATACGCGCTACCGCGGCGTGCGTTTCGGCTTTACCGGCAATGTGCCCAATGCCTACGCGGCCTACCTGCCGCCCCTGCTGATGTTCCTGCTGCCGGCCGTGCTGCTGGCGCTCGACCCGACCGGCGCCATGGTCGCCTTCGTGTTCCTGCTGTACCTGGTCTGGCCGCTGATGCACGGCGCCATGAAACGCTACCAGCACAAGCACCTGGCCATCGGTTCTGCCCAGTCCAGCTTCGAGGTATCGAAAGCGAGCTTCTATATTCCCTACCTGAAGTCGATCGGCATGTTTTTCCTGTTCTTCATCGTGGCGGGCATCCTGGCCGCCATCGTGGGTGTCATCATCGCCGCGAGCGGCTTCGCATTCGACAAGGGCGAGGGCGGCAAGTTTGCTGTCTTCCTGCCGCTGGCGATCGGCCTGGCGATGGGCTACTTCACCTACCTGCTGGCCGGGCCCTACCTGCAGGTCCGGATCGGCAACATGGTCTGGTCGGCCACCTCCTTCCCCTGGATGGCGATTTCCTCGAAGATGAAAGCGCGCGAATACATGATGCTGCAACTGGTCAATTCCATCCTGACCATCCTGACGCTGGGGCTGTACCGGCCGTTCGCCGTGGTGCGCGCCTACAAGTACCGGCTCGAGCACGTCACGGTGACCACGGGTCACGGTTTTGAAAAGGCGGTCACGGCCGCCGACACCAGCCGCGGAAGCGCCAACGCCGACGGCGTGGCCGACTTCCTTGGCGTCGATCTTTCCTGGTAAGGACAGCACATGATTTCAGCAACTTATTTCGACGGCGCCAACCTGCGCCTGCACGCGGTCGACCTGACCCTGGACAATGGCCTGATCGCCATCGCCGGCGGCGACATCGTCAAATCGTATTCCTACGCCGAAGCGCGCATGGCCGAGCCGTTCGCGCACGCGCCCGTGATCGTCGACTTTGCCGACGGCGGCCGCTGCGAACTCTCCGACGCCTCGGCCAAGGCGGCCATGGTCGCCGCCCTGGGCTTTCGCAAGTCGGCGGTCATGCGCTGGCAACAGCACTGGTATGGCGCGCTGATCGCGCTGGCCCTGCTGATCGCCAGCATTGTCAGCTTCGTGCAGTGGGGCGTGCCGGCCCTGGCCGAACGGGTCGTGGCCGCCATGCCGGCGGCGGTCGACAAGCGCGTGGGCGACGAAGCCGAGCGCTCGCTCGATGGCCGCATGTTCACCCAGAGCCGGCTGTCGGACCAGCGCATCGCGGAAATCCAGGACATCCTGAAGGAAGTGCTGCCGGCCAAAACCCGCATGCCCATCAAGCTGCGCGTGGTGGAAATGAAGGACGCGTCGCCCAACGCATTCGCGCTGCCGAACGGCACCATCATGATGACCGACGGCATGATCAAGCACATCATGGGCGAAGAATCCGACATCGACGACGACATGCACAATGCCTTTGCCGGCGTCCTGGCGCACGAAATCGGCCACGTGGAAGGCCGCCATTCGATGCGGGCCATCGCGCGCGCCTCGATGCTGGCGCTGGGCTCGGCCACGCTGTTCGGCGACTTTTCCGCCGTGGTGGCGGGCGCGCCGGTGATCCTGCTGAACATGGATTACTCGCGCCAGATGGAAACGGCGGCCGATGAGTTCGCCATCACCCGCCTGCGGGAAACGAAGCATACGCCGGCCGCGCTGGCCGACTTCTTCGATTCCCTGGACAAGCTGTTTCCGGGCTCGCGCGACATGCCGCGCTGGATGAAATCGCAGATGGGCTACATCAGCAGCCATCCGTCTTCCGAAGCGCGCAGCGCACGCTTCCGCGCGGCGGCGGCCGAACAGGAAGCTGCCGACGAAGCCGAAGCCGAAGCCGCGCCTAAGGCCGACTGAAGCCGCGCTGGCGCAGCCAGGCTTCCTTCGCATCCCAGTAGCCCGGGGATGCGTGGCTCAGCTGGGGGAACTCGGCGCCATTGCCGGTATCCGTTTCCAGGAAAGCGTGGCCGGCCCTGGGCATGCGCACGACGGTAAAGTCCGCATTGCCCGACGCCTTGCGCGCCGCGTCCAGGCGGGCCGCGCTTGCTGCGAACGGCACATTGTGGTCCAGCTCGCCCAGGAACCACAGCACCGGCACATGGACCCTGGCCAGCGTCGCGGCCGGATCGAAACTGGCGTTGAGTACGCTCCAGCCCCTGCCCCAGCCCGCTTCCGTCATGTGCACGACCCACGCCGCGTCGGCCCAGGGCTTCGCCTTCAAGGGCGCCGACACGGCGCCAAATTCTTCCCAGCTGGCGCCGGCCAGCTCGAACAGGCGGCGCGAGCCGGCTTCGGCCTCGCCCAAGTCGGCGTCCGAAAACCCCGCCTCGCGCACGCTCCAGCCGATTTCATGGACCATGGTGTCGATCACGCTGTTGGCCGAACCGGCGCGGATGATCAGGTAAGCCACGTCGGGCGAATTCGCCGCCATCAGGGCCCCGGTCCAGCCGCCCTGGCTGGAGCCATGCACGCCGATGCGTTTCGGATCGATGTCGGCGCGCGCCTTGAGCATGGCCACGCCGGCCAGCCAGTCGCCGGCGATATCCATCATGCCGGCCTTGTGCCAGTCGCCGCCGGAAGCGCCGGCGCCGCGCTTGTCGAGCGAGAGCACAACGATGCCCTGGCGCACGAAGTAGGTATTCCAGACCCCCACGTTGCGGGTGGCGTCGCCGGAACCGTGGGCAAACACCACGGCCGGATGCGGGCCCGGCGCCAGCGGGATGCTGAGCGTGCCTTTGAGGGTGAGGTCGCCATTGACGACAGTCACTTCCTCGACCCGGTGCGGCGCTATTTTTTGGCGGTGACGGTTTTCTGGCCTTCGGTCCAGCGCATGGCCGTGACCTTGCCATCCTTGGTCTTGATGAACTCGGCGCGGATCGCCACCGGCATTCTGGAACCGATCGTGTGGCCCGAAATGAAGCGGGTGTCCGACAGATTGTGCAGCGGCCCCATGCGCCGGGTTTTGCTGTCGAGGAAAATGAGCTGGCCGCCGGCTTCGTCCATCGGCCCCATGTCGATCACGTGGCCAGGCGCCAGCTGGTAGCTGCCGGCCAGGGCGCGTGCCTGGGCCAGGGTGATGGGCGCGGGCTCGGCGGCCGCGGCCAGGGTGGCGAGGCCGAAGGCGCACAGGCCGGCGATGCGGTGTTGAAGTTTCATGCTTGCAATCCTCATTTCTTGTCCAGGCCACACTGTATTGAATCCTGCTTCTGTCCATACAGAAAGTGCGATGGAAGGCATTAAGTTGGAAATGAAATGCATTACGTGCAGCCGCGAACAGACCGGCAATGCCGGGCCTGCCATCCTCGGGTTTTCACCGAAGGAGTACAAAATGTCCTATCTAGAACGCGATGTATATGGCATGTATGCCGACAAAGGCCACAAGGGTCCCGGTCCGGAACTGATGGGCGCCGATACCCTCATTGGCGATCATGTGCACAACATGCAGAACGAACACCTGGGTGAGATCAAGGAAATCATGCTGGACATGCGCACCGGGAGAATTGCCTATGCAGTCATGTCGAGCGGCGGCGTGCTGTCGCTGGGCGAGCGCCTGTTTGCCGTGCCATGGGAAGCGCTCAAGCTCGATACCGTCAACCGGCAATTTCGCCTGGACATCGACAAGGAACGCATTGCGCAAGCCCCGGGCTTCGACACCGACAACTGGCCGGACATGGCCAATCAGCAGTGGCAAAGCCAGATTCACAGCTATTACGGGATGAATTCCCACTAATGGACTGCAACGGATGAATAGAGAGTGAAGGACGCGTGCATGTGGTGCAAGGCAAGGCGCAAAGCGCAGCAGAAGCGAGCTATTGCGAGCATTTGCAGCGGTGTAGCAGGGAATTCGTGGGACAAGGTCCCGCGCCTGCGTACGGTTCGCCCTTGCAAGGGCGAACTCCTCCCGCCATGCGCCGCAGGCACGAGGCAGGCGCTCTCGATCTATCCGTTACAGTTCACTGATACGTATTGGACCTATCAAGTCCATCGATAAAGTTTTCGGTTTTTTGTAACTGGCGCGCTGCTGAGCAAACGCGTCGAGGTCTATGCAGCGGCCAAGGCCGAGCACCCAGAGCGCTGAAGCGGCGCTACGCGGGACTGGGAACCGGTCACGATTGTGCATCTCAATCCAGATAAGACATCAAGGAAGCTTCCAACAAAAAGGACGAAAAAACAGAACTCAAAAAAGCGGCATGAATGCAACGTTTAGACGACAACTAGCTTGAAATTTTCCGCCCCGTGACATGGCCAAAAATCTGTTAAACGACGTGATGACCAACCAGAGCGCGCGAGTGTGGCAATGGGATGGGCGATTGCAAAATTGACCGGACAGTGTTATTCCGGAAATGACGCCGTGCTCGACGCCGCGCTCGGCGCAGCTGGAGTGGGCATCTTTAACAAGGCCCGTTCACTCTATCGAATTTCTAAACTTCGTGCTATTGCAAAAGAAGATGGCATGATCATGACAGCGACACAAAAGGGGGTCGAGAAATATGTTGGAGAGGGAACGTCAATCGAAATCAAGTCAGTCGGTAACATCCTGAGCCCTGGCGGGCAGCTCAATAATTCTGGAAGCTGGTTCCCCCGCGCCCGATATAAGGTAGCACCAGGTAGTCCTGATGGCGTTCCAAAGTCGTATCTAGATCCGTTTAGCGGAAAGACAGGCCCACTAAGAAGTGATGCTGCTCATATTCCATTGGAAGCCACAATCGGTGAAGCCGCAGCACTCGGTGGAGGCATTGGAGCCGCTGTAAACCACCAATGTGGATGTAACTGACATGAACTTACCTAATTTTGACAATTTTGATATCGAGTATTCAGAGCTATCGTCATGTGAGCGGATCGACGGGAATTTGCGGCTAAAATTTGACTGTCCTGTTGTCGGCTGGCGATGGAAAAAACGAATTGCTAGATTGATGCGTCTCGTGATGAGGAAGCAAGAGTTCTACCCGTTCTTGGAGTTCCAAGTTGAGTTGACGTTTTTTGGAATTGAAAAAATGGCCTGTTCGTTCTTGAATGAGGTCGACGGAAACCTTGATGCGAAAATATTCGCAAACGGATTGCCCGTATTAAGTAACGTTTTCTGCCATAGAATCTCGGCCGAATCAGGATTGGCCCAATTCGAGTTCGATGAAGGAACCATGAAAATAATTTTTGCGGATTGCATTCAGCACAGCAGGGGACGCTCCTTTGCTGTGCCGTAAGCTTGCCAAGTTCCTCAATCTCTTTAACTGAAGAACTTGCTAGTCAAGCTGTACGAAACGTTTCGGAAGGTTGTGCACGCTGTACATTGGTCACCCAGCGCACCGTCTTTGCCTGCAGCAGCACCAGCGGAACGGCTGTCGATAGCCCTAAAGGTCGATACCCGATGCGGCTTGAGACTATGGGCATGCCAAATGCGCCGAACGCTCGGTTCCCAAGTCCCTCTGGTGGCTAGCCTTGCCGAGCAGCTACGTCGTTCGGGAAAGAAAATGTCCCCTACTGAAGCACTCGGCGCCGCCATCGACACCTGGATCGCGCTGGAGCAGCAAGCGAAGCAAGCCGCAGGGCCATCGCAGGGCTATCAATGGAAAACGCTCTTTCTACCGGAAGGTACGCAGGTGCGCATGACGTGTCGCGCCACCGCCCGCTACGCCCGGGTCGAAGGCGATGACATTGTCTTCGAAGGCCGCAGCGTGTCCCCGCGCGGCATGACGATTGCCATTGCCGGCGAGCGCCGCAATGCCTGGCGCGGCCTGTGGCTCATGCTTCCTGGCGAGCGCTTTTGGAAACAGACACAGACCTGCCGCCGGCAAAGTGAGCGCATGCAGAACAGGCCGGATTCCACCGTGAGTGACGCGATGGCCGAAACCGCCGCTGCAATGTCGAACGCCCTGCGGGCAGCCCTGCTGCTGGCCGACCGCGCGACCGAACAATCCGCGCCGCCGTCCGAACGCCGTATTCAAGGCCTGCGTCGAAGCAGCGACGTGCAGATTGCCGACTGTGCCTTCGACTAGCTGTGCTTAGGCCAACTCGACTTGCATCGCTACCGGCATGACTTCCCCTCCTTATGACAATGATGCACGCTTTATAACTCATTACGCTAGCAAAAGTTGCGGCTGGTCGTATCCAGCCGCCCCAGCAGCAGCGACATGTCGACCAGGCGCTTGGCCACCAGGTGGCGCACCTCGCCCTGGCGCTGCCACACCCCGTACACGCCCAGCAAGGTGGCGCCCAGCACTTCCTTGCGCTGCTGCTCCACCAGGCTGGGCCAGACAATCACATTCACGTTGCCGGTCTCGTCTTCGAGCGTCATGAACAGCACGCCCTTGGCGGTGCCCGGCCGCTGGCGCACGGTGACGATGCCGCAGGCGCGCGCCAGCATGCCATCCTTGTAATCGTTGAGCGTGGAGGCCGGCATGAAGCGCTGCGCCAGCAGGCGCGAACGCAGCAGCGCCAGCGGATGGCGCCCCAGCGTCAGCCCCTGCGAGCGGTAGTCGCCCACGATGTCTTCGCCCTCGCTGGGCGCGCTCAGCGAGGGCGTTTCCTCGCGCGGCGTGGTGGGGCGCAGCAAGTCCTTGTCGGGCACCGCCCCCACCGCCTGCCACAGCGCCTGACGCCGGTTGCCGGCCAGCGAATGGAGGGCATTGGACTGGGCCAGCACCTGCAGGTCGTGGCGGTCGAGCTGGGCCCGGCGCGCCAGGTCGGCCACGCTGTCGAAGGGGCGGATCGCGCGCGCATCCTCGATGCGCGCCGCCACCTCGCGCCGCATGCCGCGCTGCAGCGACAAGCCCAGGCGGATGGCCGGCTGCGTGCCGGCGCCCGGCTCCAGCGTGGAATCCCAGCCGCTGATGGCGATGTCCACCGCCCGCACCTCCACCCCGTGGCGCCGCACATCCTGCACCAGCGCCGAGGGACTGTAGAAACCCATGGGCTGGCTGTTGAGCAGCGCGCACACGAAGGCGGCCGGTTCGTGGCACTTGAGCCAGGAACTGGCGTAGGCCAGCAGCGCGAAACTGGCGGCATGCGATTCGGGAAAGCCGTATTCGCCAAAGCCCTGGATCTGGCTGAAGATGGCTTCGGCAAAGGCCAGCTCGTAGCCGCGCTCGAGCATGCCGCTGACGATGCGCCCATAGTATTTTTCCAGCCCGCCCTTGCGTTTCCAGGCGGCCATGGCGCGCCGCAGCTGGTCGGCCTCGCCCGGCGAAAAACCGGCCGCCACCATGGCCACCTGCATCACCTGTTCCTGGAAAATCGGCACCCCCAGGGTGCGTTCGAGCGCCACCTTCAGTTCTTCCTTGGGATACACGGGCGCTTCCAGCCCCTGCCTGCGCCGCAGATAGGGATGGACCATGCCGCCCTGGATCGGGCCGGGACGCACGATGGCGACCTCGATCACCAGGTCGTAGAAGGTGCGCGGCCGCATGCGCGGCAGCATGCTCATCTGCGCGCGCGATTCGATCTGGAACACGCCGATGGTGTCGGCCGCGCAAATCATGTCGTAGGTCGCGCCATCCTCGGCCGGAATATCCTGCATGGAAAACACCGTGCCTCGCTGCTGGCCCACCAGGTCGAGCGTGCGGCGCAGCGCCGACAGCATGCCCAGCGCCAGGATGTCGACCTTGAGCAAGCCCAGTTCTTCCAGGTCGTCCTTGTCCCACTGGATGACGCTGCGCTCGGCCATGGCCGCGTTTTCGATGGGCACCAGGCGCGACAGCTTGCCGCGCGCGATCACGAAGCCGCCCGGATGCTGCGACAGGTGGCGCGGGAAGCCCAGCAGGCGCTGGGCCAGCGTGGCCCATTGCTGGGCCAGCGCGGAGTCGGGGTCGAGCCCGCTTTCGGCCAGCCGCTTGAGCAAGTCTTCCTTGCTGTCGAACCAGTGATGGGTCTTGGCGACTTTCTCGACAATGGCCAGGTCGATGCCGAGCGCCTTGCCGCTGTCGCGCAGCGCGCTCTTGGGGCGGTAGCTGATCACCACGGCCGCCAGCGCCGCACGGTGGCGCCCGTACTTGCCGTAGATGTACTGGATGACTTCTTCGCGCCGCTGGTGCTCGAAGTCGACGTCGATGTCGGGCGGCTCGGCACGCTCTTTGGAAATGAAGCGTTCGAACAGCAGGTTGCCGCGCGCCGGGTCGACCTCGGTGACGCCCAGGCAATAGCACACCGCCGAATTGGCCGCCGAGCCGCGGCCCTGGCACAGGATGCCCTGGGCGCGCGCGAACCGGACAATGTCGTACACCGTCAGGAAGTACGGTTCGTAGCGCAAGTCGGCGATCAGGGCCAGTTCGTGTTCGATCTGGGCCTGCACCCGCGCCGGAATGCCCAGCGGAAAGCGGTGGTGGGCGCCGATATAGGTTTCGGCGCGCAAATAACCGCTGGCCGTCTGGCCGTGCGGCACCAGCTCGTCGGGGTATTCGTAGCGCAATTCGTCCAGCGAAAAGGTGCACAGGCGCGCGATGCGCAGCGTTTCGGCCAGCACCTCGGGGGCGTAGATATTGGCCAGGCGCAGGCGCGCGCGCAGGTGCTGCTCGGCATTTTGCGCCAGCGCATAGCCGCAGTCGGACACCGCCTTGCCGATGCGCACCGCGCACAGGGTGTCGTGCAGCGGCTTGCGCGAACGCACATGCATGCACACATGCCCCAGCGCGGTGATCGGCAAGCCGTGCTGCCACGCGACTTCTTCCACGGTGGCGCGGTGGGCGTCGTCGAAGGCGCGGTGCAGCAGGTTCAGGCCGACCCAGGCGCGGCCGGGAAAGGTGGCCGCCATCCACGCGGCCTGGGCATGCAGGCGGTCGGCGTCGGCCGCGCTGTGGCCGGGATAGGCTGGCAGCAGGATGGCCAGGCAATCGGGCAAGCCCTTCAGGTGGACCTGTTCCGGCGCCGGCGCGGCGAAGTCGGCCGGGGTGGCCAGGTAAGTGCCCTTGTCGCTGCGCGTGCGCGCCAGGGTGATCAGCTCGGACAGGTTGCCGTAGCCATTGCGGTTTTGCGCCAGCACGATGAGCGAGAGCGCATGGCTGCCATCGCGGCTGCTCAGGTGGAAATGGGCGCCGATGATCAGCGGCAGCGCCGCCTTTTTTGCCACGGCATGGGCGCGCACCACGCCGGCCAGCGAACATTCATCGGTGATGGCCAGGGCCGCGTACCCAAGCTGCACCGCGCGCGCCACCAGTTCCTCCGCATGCGAGGCGCCATGCAGGAATGAAAAATTGGTCAGGCAGAACAGCTCGGCGTAATCGGGCAGGCTCTGGGGCGTAGGGGCGGAATGCATGCGGGCAGGCTACAATGATAGCTGGGAAAAAACTACTGTATAAAAACACAGTATATACCATCATATGCAAATCACCGAACTGATGTGTTTCGGCGCCCGCCCGGGACTGGGCAATCCTGCCCTGGTCATCGGCGAGGGGCCCGCCAGCGCCAGCGCGCGCCAGGATTACGCCAGGGAAAGCCGGCGCACCTGCGTCTTTGTGACGCCATTGCCCGGCGGGCAGTTGGAAGCCGATTATTACTACCCGCACACCCGCAGTCCCCTGTGCCTGCACGCCAGCCTGGCCGTGGGCGGCTTGCACGGGCCGCTGCTGCTGCGCACCGCCATGCAGGGCCAGCAGCTGAGGCTGTCGTGCACGGACGGCGCCGTGTTCGTCGCCGTGCAGCAGCAAGCGGCCGCCACGCCCGCGCAGTTGCCAGACTGGCCGGGCCTGGCGCCGGTGTCGGCGCCGCGGGTCGCCTCGGTCGGCAGTCCCAAGCTGCTGGTCGAAGTGGCCGACGCCGCCACCTTGCACGCCTTGCAGCCGCCCCTGGCCCAGCTGCTTGCCTGGGGCCGGGCGCATGGCGTGAACGGTTGCTATGTTTATTGCAAGGTAGGCGAGCGTGAATACGCAGGGCGCAACTTCAACCATCTCGACCCCGCGCTGGAAGACAGCGCCACCGGCGTGGCCGCGGGCGCCCTGAGCGCGCTGCTGGGCCACGGGCTGACCCTGTACCAGGGCCGGGCGACGGGCAAGGATTGCCGCATCGTCACCCGGATCCTGGGCCAGGACATCCTGGTGGGTGGCGCTGTGGAAGTTTCGATACTATGATGCAAGCTGTACGGGCAACCGCCCGCCATTCCAAAGGATCCACATGAGATCGATGAAAGCACTGACCCTGGCAACTTTGCTTGCCGCTGGCTCCCTCGCGCACGCTGCAGCCCCTGCCGCCAGGCCGTCCGCTGCCGCGCCCAGTATCAAGCACCTGAAGGCGACCATGGATTTGCTGGCAGCGATGCAGATTGAAAAAATGCTCAATTCGGTGGCCGGCGCCAGCGGCTATTCCACCCCCGCCCAGCGCAATGCCGTGTACGCGAAAATCGCGAAAATACCGCCGGCCCAGATTCACGCGCGCCTGTCCACGCCGATCGCCAAGCTGGTATCGATCGAAACGGCGCAGGAAATGACGAAGTTCTACACCACGCCCTACGGCAAGAAGGTGATCCACAGCACCTACAATTCGGGGCCGTCCATCGGTGGCGGGCAAGCACCGGCGGCCTCCCCGGCCGAACTGAAGGACATGAAGCGCCCGGAATTGGTCAAGGCGCAGAAGGACCTGGCTGCCGTCGACGACATGATCCGGCATGAAGTATTCCTGCTGCTGCAAGCGATTTCGAAAGCGAAATAAGGCTTACGCGGCGCGTGCCGGGAAGCTGACCGCCACGCGCAAGCCGCCCAGCGCCGTCGATTCGCCCAGCGCCAGCGTGGCGCCGTGGCGTTCGGCGATGGCCTTGATGATGGCCAGGCCCAGGCCGCTGCCATTGGCTTCGCTGCCCGCGATCCGGTAGAAGCGGTCGAACACGCGCTCGCGTTCCTCGACCGGAATGCCGGGGCCGCTGTCCTCCACCGCCAGCACCGCGCCCTCGCCTTCCCTCGTCACATGCACGTCGATGCGCCCGCCGGCCGGCGTGTACTTGATGGCATTGTCGATCAGGTTGCGCATCAGGATATTGAGTGCCTCGGGCTGGCCGTCGATGGTCGCCTGGTCGGCGCGCTGCAGCCCCAGGTCGATCTGCGCGGCCTGCGCCGCGCCGGCCAGGTCGGCCAGGTTGCGGCGCGCCAGCTCGGCCAGGTCCACCGGCTGCGCCGTGCCGCTGCCGGCCGCCGTGGCTTCCTGGCGTGCCAGCACCAGCAATTGTTCCACCAGGCGGGTGGCGCGTTCGATGCCGGCCGTCAGGCGCCCGATCGCCACCGCGCGCGCTTCGCCGCTGTCGGCCCGCTCCAGGCTCAGCGCCTGCAGCTTGAGCGCGGCGAGCGGCGTGCGCAATTCGTGCGCGGCGTCGGCCACGAAATTCTGCTGGGCGTCGAAGGCGGTTTTCACGCGCCCGAACAGCAGGTTCAATTCCTGCACCAGCGGCAGCACTTCGTCGGGCAGCCCGGAATCGGACACCGGCGACAAGTCGTCGGCCTGGCGCGCGGCCACCTGCGAGCGCACCCGCGCCACCGGCTGGAGCGATCCGCTGACCACCCACCACACCACCAGCATCAGGATCGGCATCATGACCGCGATCGGGCCCACCGTGCGCAGCGCCATGTTGCCGGCCATGTTGCGGCGCACCGCCATGTCCTGGGCTACCTGCAGCGTCTGGGTGCTGGTCTGCACCGAGAACACGCGGTAGGTGGTGTTGTTGGCGTCGACATTCGAAAAACCCAGCACCGCATGCTGCGGCAGGCGCGCGCGCGACACCGTGCGGAATACCTGCACCCCGTCCGGGGTCCACACCTGCACCATCAGGTCATTGTTTTCGGCCTCCGCTTCCAGGTGGGTGGTGGTTTCGGCATTCGACAGCGGCGCGGAGGAGCGCAGCGCCAGCGCCATCTGCTGCATGTGGTAGTCGAAAATCTGGTCGGCATTGTCGAGCGCCGTGCGGTAGGCGATCGACGCCTGGGCGATGGCGGCGATGCTGATGGCGGCCAGCAGAAACCACAGCAGGCGGCCGCGCAGCGAATGCGACATGGTCATGGCTTGGGCACCATATAGCCGACGCCGCGCACGTTCTGGATCAGGTCGCTGCCCAGCTTCTTGCGCAAGCCGTGGATATACACTTCCACCGCGTTGCTGCTCACTTCATCGCGCCAGCTGTACAGCTTTTCCTCGAGCTGGGCGCGCGAGAGCACCACGCCGGGACGGGCGATCAGCGCTTCGAGCACGGCCCATTCGCGGGCCGACAGCGTGACCGGGGTTTCGTCGACCTGCACTTCGCGCGTGGCGGGATTGATGGAAATATTCTTGTACTGGAACACCGGCTCGGCGCGGCCGGCGGCGCGCCGCAGCAGGGCGCGCAGGCGCGCCAGCAGTTCGTCGAGGTCGTAGGGTTTCAGGACGTAGTCGTCGGCGCCGGCATCGAGGCCGGCGATGCGCTGGGCCACGGCGTCGCGCGCGGTGGCCACCAGCACCGGGGTGCGGTCCTTGCGGCTGCGCATGGCGCGCAGCACGTCGAGGCCATCCTTGCGCGGCAAGCCCAGGTCGAGCAGGACCAGGTCATAGCTTTGCGATTGCCGCAGCGCCGTGTCCGCCATTTCGCCATCCTTCACCCAATCGACGGCGTAGTGCTCGGCCCTGAGCAGGTCGAGCACCACTTCGCCGATCATCGTATCGTCTTCCACCAGCAGCAAACGCATTACTTCCCCGTTCTTCGAAAAACGCCGGCTGGACGACGGGCCTTAGCCTATCCGCACCGGAATGAAAATCTTGTTCGCGCCGCGCTGGATCAGCAGGGCGACCGACTTGCTCGACTTGCCCACCACGTCGCGCACCTGGTCGACCGTATTCACGGCACGTCCATTCACCGACAATAATACGTCACCCGGCTGCACCCCGGCGTTTGCCGCCGCGCCGTTGGCGTCTTCGATCACCAGGCCGGACGCGATGCCCGACTGGCGCCGCTCGTTCGGGTCGAGCGGGCGCAGCGCCAGGCCCAGCCTGGACGGCGAGTCCGCGCTGGCCAGTTCGGTGTCGTCGTCGCCATTGGCCTTGTCGCTGGCGTCGGCCAGGCGGGCATCGATGCGCACGATCTTGCCGTCGCGCCAAACTTCCAGGGTAGCCTTGTCGCCCGGCTTGGCCAGGCTGAGCATCGACGGCAGGTCGGACGATTGCACGATGGGCTGGCCATTCAACTTGCGCACGATGTCGCCCGGCTTGATGCCGGCCTTGTCGGCGGCGCCGCCCCGTTCCACGTTCGACACCAGCGCGCCCTCGATCGAATCGAGCTTGAAGGAATCGGCGAAGCCCTGGTTCACTTCCTGGATCGTCACGCCCAGCTTGGCGTGCTGCACCTTGCCGGTGGCCACGATCTGGTCCTTGATGCGGAAAGCCACATCGATGGGGATGGCGAACGAGAGGCCCATGTAGCCGCCGGTCTGGCTGTAGATCTGCGAATTGATGCCGACCACTTCGCCCTTGGTATTGAACAGCGGACCGCCCGAGTTGCCGGGATTGACGGCCACGTCGGTCTGGATGAAGGGCACATTGCTGTCGTCCGGCAGCGAGCGGCCCTTGGCGCTGACCACGCCGGCGGTGACCGAGCTGTCCAGGCCGAAAGGCGAACCGATGGCCAGCACCCACTCGCCCACTTTCAGGTCGCTCGACTTGCCGATCGGGACCACGGGCAGGTTCTTGGCCTCGATCTTGAGGACGGCCACGTCGGTTTTCGGATCGGAACCGAGCACCTTGGCGCGGTATTCGCGCCGGTCCTGCATCTTGACCGTGACTTCCTTGGCGTCGCGCACCACGTGGGCATTGGTCAGGATGACGCCGTCGGGGCTGATAATGAACCCGGAACCGGCGCCAAAAACGGGCCTGTCGCGTTGGGCGCGCGGATTTTGCTGCGGGCCCTGGAAGCGACGGAAAAACTCATAGAAAGGATCGTTCTCATCGAACTGCGGCATGCGCTGGCCGCCGGCGGTCTTGGTGCTGCCGATGACGCGGATATTGACCACGGCCGGGCCGTTGCGGGCCACCATGGCGGTGAAGTCGGGCAGCATGACGCCGGCCGCGACGGGTACCGGTGGCGGTGCGGCCACGACGGGTGCGGCGGCCACGGCCGGTGCGGACACGACGGCCGCCGCCGTAGCGGGCGCGCGTTCGGCGATCGCATTGTTATGGTTGACTGTAATGGCACCAACTGCCCCCCCGATGGCGCCGGCGGCGACCAGGGCGAGTGTGAGCCGTTTTGCGGAGATGGCACTGACGGCACCTTCTTTTTGCATGACTTACTCCTTGACTGGAATGGTTGATCTGATGAATACATGATGCCGCAACAGACTTAGACTTGCCTTAATTTCCGCGCCACACGGTCCAGCGGGACACCCTCCCATGGGGACTGTCCCAGGTTTTCAGGAAACTTTCCACCCTCCTCCCGTGGGGACTGTCCCAGGTTTTCAGGAAACTTCTCGTCCACGTGGAGCGGGGCGCCCCGTACCGCGGACGCCCCGTCTATGCCTTGCTATTGCCGGGGCTTATGCCGCCTGGCGCTGCTCCAGCGCCTGCACATTGTCGCCACCGTCGATGACGATGCGGCGTGGCTTGAGCGCTTCGGGCACTTCGCGCACCAGTTCGATGGTCAGCATGCCGTTGTCGAAGGAGGCCGTGGTCACCTTGACGTGGTTGGCCAGCTGGAAGCGCTGCTCGAAATCGCGCGCCGCGATGCCGCGGTGCAGGAAGGTGCGCTGCTGCTCATCCTTCTGCTTGCGGCCGGTCACATGCAGGCTGTCGCGTTCGGCAACGATCTCGACTTCCGAGCGGTCGAAGCCAGCCAGCGCCATGACGATGCGGTATTTGTCTTCGCTCACCAGTTCAATGTTGTAGGGCGGGTAGCTGGGCTGGGCGTCAGCGCGCTGGGATTCCAGCAGGTTGGCCAGGCGGTCGAAGCCGATGGCGGAACGATAGAGAGGGGTCAGGTCGAATGTACGCATGATAAATATCCTTGTATGAGTTAAGCGATAGGTTGGCGGACCTCCGTTGAGCATCCGCTGAGTCCAATCTAGGGCTGCGCAAGGGCTTTTCAAGGCCTTGAAAATCGCGTTTTTTGTCCCAATGGCCCAAAAAATAATTTGTTGGATTTGCGCAGCCCATGAAAATTTAATAAGACCGGGCGCGTGAATCGCCGGTGCTTGCTGCTATATTGGGCCCACCCTCTTTTCATCTCCGGCGGCCAATGAGTCCAGCATCTTCCATGCATGACATCGCCCTCTTGCACGAGGAAATACGCCGCCTGCGCGAAGCGGGCCGCGTCTATCGCGCCATCCTCGACAACGCCCCCTTGCTCATTTCCACCAAGGATTTGCAGGGCACCATCCTGTCGGCGAACCGCCATTTCGACGTGCTGGACGGCTACAATCCGGACACTTTCATCGGCAGCAATGTGTTCGATGCCTTCCCGCCGGAAATCGCCGCCACCCTGTGGCGCAACGACCAGCGGGCGGCCCAGGAGCAACGCGCCATCCACGACGAAGAAGCGGTCTACCACCGCGACAAAACCCTGCACACCTATGCCACGGTCAAGTTTCCGCTGCACGATGACGCGGGCCAGGTTTGCGGCACCTGCGCCGTGTCAAGCGACATCACGGACGCCCGCAGCGCCCAGATCGACAGCGTCACCGACGAGCTGACCGGCCTGAAGAACCGGCGCTACTTCAATATGCGCTTTCACGAAGAGCAGCGCCGCGCCCACCGCGACCGCCGTACCCTGACCCTGATGCTGGCCGACGTCGACCGTTTCAAGGGTTACAACGATACCTACGGCCATCCCCAGGGCGACACCGTGCTGATGCGGGTGGCGCGCACGCTCAGCGCCACCCTGAACCGGCCGGGCGACCTGGTGTTTCGCATCGGCGGCGACGAATTCGCCTGCCTGTTCGCCACCAGCACCGAGCAGGAAAGCGTCGAACTGGCCGGGCGCATCCGCGCGCACATGGATGCGGTGCCGGTTCCCCATACGGAAAACCTGCCCTTCGGCCATGTCACCTTGTCGCTGGGACTGGCATTCCTGCCGCCCGACACGGAGATGGCCCTGGCCGACGCCTATGAAATGGCGGACCAGGCCCTGTACCGGGCCAAGCACCTGGGACGCAACAGCGTCTCGCGCTAAGCCGGCCGTTGATGCTATGCTGGCGCCATGACAACCGATACCGACATCCAGCTTTCCGGCCCGTTCAAGGCCAGCGACAGCAGCGGCCGTTCCCACGACGTCAAGGCAGTACGCATTTTCGACGAGGGCTACGGGATTATTGACGTGTACGTGGACTTCGCCGCGCCGCTGGACGGCGGCATGTACAAGGACAAAGTGCTGGTCGGCGCCATCATCGACCGTCTGCGCGCGCTCGGCTATGTGGGGCCCAATTTCAGCCACAGCGACCCAGGTTTGCAGGACCGCAAGCTGATCGTGCTGGAAGCGCCGGAAGAGTTTTCCGCGTTTGCCAAGCTCAAGGGCTGGAAGAACCTGGCCGAAGAATTCGACGACGAGTAAGGCCGGTCCGCCCCTTGCGTTAGCCAGTTGCCAGCACCTGTAGAGGGCCGCAATGCGAAAACCAGTTGTTCCGCCCAAGCCCCCTCGGGCGCCCGACCGCGCGGCATCGCCCATTCCACCCCCGTCGGCCTTGATCGCGCGCCGGGCCGTCCCGTCCGCAGCCAGTCTTGCGCGTGCATGGCCACTGCAGCGCGCGGCCGCGCCCGTGGTCCCATCCGCCGCCCCGAAACGTGCCCTGCCCGCTGTCGCTGCGCCGCGTGCCAGCGCGGTTATTCAGCGCGCCGCCCCGCGCGCGGCGCCGGGATGGAAGGAAGTCGTCAGCGACAACAGCTCGCACGGCGGCATGCATGCGCACGTCGTACCGGTAGCGACCGCTGCCACGGGAAAAATGGCGACCGCATTCGCCAATCCGGAGCATGTGCGCCTGCCGCGCAGCTTTCGCGCTCAGCCCGTCCGGCAAGTCTTGCGCTGGCTTGCCACGTCGATACTCGCTCAGTTTCCCAAAGGCGTAGAGATTCAGTGCTATCTCCATCGCGATGTCATTTATGTCTCCTCGAACAAGGATTCCATCAACGCGGGAATCGATCGCGCGCTGAAGGGCAAGACGCTGCTGCCTGCGCATGCGAGTGCGGGCGCAGTGCCGCAGGAACGCGTAGCGCGCCATCAATGGAAACTCGCCCGCGCCGCGACGACTGCCGACGAAGCTGCGGTCAAGGCCCTCCTGGCCAAGCATGCCATCGTGGTTGTGGCCCCGCATGACTATGGCTGCGACTTCCACGCCGAACGGCGCATCGCGCACGCTCTGGGCGTGGCCAGACTCGATCCCAATTTCCTGGCAGGGACGCGCCGGGCGTGCATGGCGTGCGCCGTCAAGCTCCAGCTGGACAACAGCTCCCATGCGGGCTTGCTGTACACCTCCAAGGCGGGACTGGGCGCGCGCGAGACATCCGAGAAAGATGCCCTGACGGCGGAGATCAAGGCTTATGCAGCCGCGCATGGCCTGCTCAGCTACGTATCACTCGACCGCCATACCGGCGCTCCTGACGACAATCACGACACCGACTCCGAGGATGATTCTTGAGTGCGGAACAGGCTCAGTCCCATGGCCGGCTGAGCATCACTTTTGCGTATTGGTGTCGGAAGGACCCTATGATGGTTTTCGAAAGAATCTCCGCAGGAAAAGAGCCGCCGCCAAGATGGTAGACTTGGAAGCGATTTGAGCCCATAGCCTGGGCAAGCAAGTTCGGCCGAAAGCAAACGATCAAAGGGAGTGCACCGGATGACGGTAAACTTAAGTTTGCTTCTTCTTTGGCGAATGGAAGGGCAAATGGCTGCATCAGCGCTTGGAGAGGACTGAACATGAATACTTATTCAGTGTGCCTGCCGAGCTTCACGAAGAATTTCAACGCGACGAATACATTGAGGACGATAGGATGGTATTTGACGAGCCCGCTCCGCGACTTGATTTGCAGGATACTGGGAAAGTTTCGGGACCAACTCGGTCGACTCCTTATTCGCATGAACGTTCCGACATCTTGACTGAAATCGTTCTCGACATACTCGGCCGGTATCGGGTGACTCTCGATACGCAAAGTTTTCCGGCAACGCTATATGCCGAGTCGCTGATGTATATGATCTACTGGTTTCATCGCCTGCGTGACCCAATTCGGAAGAATTGCATCGAAGTTGACATCGCCCGATATCTGAGCATCGAGCCCCAATCCCCAGTGATCGCCTCACTGCTATCCGATCAAGAGCTCAAGGCGCTCGTGAAGGTCCGGATTGAACAGGGCACTCTAGTTCGCAGAACTGTCGACGTACTTGTCATGCGCGAAGGGTCGAGCGGAAAGGAATTTCTGATCCTTGACCGGGCCTTTTTTCCCACAGGCATGGCACTGCCAGGCGGGTTGCTCCGGGACGAAGACGAGCTGAACGACATTGGAATCCCTGGCAACATTTTTGCCGCGTTAAGGATTACCGCATCAAAGGTGCTGCGAGCTAGCGCCATCCATTATGGAATCGCGGAACGCAACGGACGAAAATACTATTTTTCTGCGACCGATGCTGGCAAAGAAGCCCGAGTCTATATGGACCGGACCATATCGCACGGATTCCGCGATCACCTCAAGGACATTTCCGCCCCGTCGGACCCGCGCCATATCGTCGACACAATCGGCTTCCTCGTCGAGATTCCGGATACGGACGGGGTTCAGGGCCGATGGATCGCTGAGAGCCTGGTTACCACACCTAGCACGAAAAACGGCACATTTGCTTTTGGACATCACAAGCAGATTGTTGCCGCGCTCCTTGCAAAGAATTTCACGAAGACCGAAGGCGTTTCCCATCATGAATGGATCCGGAAAACGGTAACTAGTCCGTTGGACGTGTACCGTGGTATCAGGGCGCGGTTCAGCCAGAATAATGACAGGGCGGACACGCCGATCATAGAGTTATTGCCGGTCGTCGACTATGTCCGCAGCCAGATGATTTCCCCAGCGGTCGATGAAACTTGCCGCGGCAATGCGGCATTATTGATCATGCGAGACCAGGTGCTGCACAAGCTTCATCATGTCACGATCGAGAATGGACCGATGTGTCCGTATGCTCCGACCTTGCGCGTCTTGTTCGAAGCTGTAGGTTTCTTCGACGTGGTATGGCGCAGCAGAAAAAATCTGAGCACGCACTTTCAGAAGAATTACTGGTACCGCTTCGAAAGCCTGATGAGCCGAATCCCGGAAGCAATCATCATTCCGACGTTCGATAACATCTCTGCGACTGACTTCTTGAAGGTTCGGGGCACCGCTATCTATTTCGTAGGGTTGTCGACCGAGCCCGTGTATGTGGATGAGTTCTGGCAATCTCCGCTCGAATTTCTCATCCATGACCTGAACCACGCATGGAAAATGCTCGATATGGATGACAGATTCTTGCAAGCACATCCGCACATGAGCAGCGACGAAATCATGGAGGCGTCCAATCGCTTCATTCGGGACTATCTTGCGACGATCGTCGTTCAAAAATCCGATACGGAGCTGCAGAAAGAGATCAAGAAACTCAAGAAGATCCTGCTATTTGAAGTCGGCCACGAAGATGGACGACCGCTACTGCCAAGCATCATCACCGAAACGCTTCTGGAAGCCGAGGGATACGAGTTTCCGGACAATGTCGTTCGCTACGATGACGACGAAAGCCAGGCATATTTGGAGAGACGCATCATAGGTGGAATTACTACGCTTTCGTATGTTCGACACAAATTGCAACACGGTTTCTTCGACCAGACCGACTCGCAAAATATCCAGATCGTCAGCCCAAAATTTCGGTCGGTAGGATGGATCGTGACTGCGGCTGTTGAATTGCTGGGGGAAATGCAGGCAGCGATCCCTCCGGAAATTCAGGCTGAGGGCTTGACGGAGTACCTGACGCGGCAAGCGTGCTCAAGGGGCCCAGCAATCCTTCATGCGCCCGAAAACTTAGATCCGGTGATTGAGAGCTATGGCGATGGAACGATGCTCGACACCAGCACCGAAGTTGCCATCGATGAGTCTTAGGGGGCGAACAGTGAATCGCCATGAGTTCGGTGGACATCGCTGAGCCTGTAAACGTTCGTCCGTGGGCGATAGCCGCCTGTCAATCTGGCCAGTCTGTTTCAATTCAAGCTGGCTACATTTTAGATTTGACAGGGCATTGTCATTCGGCTTTTGCATCTGCCAGGCCTGCCAGACGCGATGCCGGCAATGGCTGTACGTCCAGCGCCTCGACATGCCCAAGTTCCCAAAGATCGACCGCCTGCTGCATATGCAGCCGGCGCTCCGGCGTAGTATTGAGCAAGGTCGCGATGCGCATGTCAATGCTTAGCCAAACAAACCATGCAAGAACCAGCGCGGCTCGGCATCCCCGGCCGCGCCCACGATGCGCTCGCGGTACACCCAGTAATGCGCGTGATCCTGCCCTTCCGCAATAAAATAATCGCGCATCTGCGACTGGTTCCACCAGCCGGCCTCGATGCGCTCGGGCGTGGACGCCATGCGCAAGGGCGAGCCATAAAACGGCCGGTGATTGCGCATCAAGAGCGCGATCGGCTTGGCCAGCAGCCAGGCCGGGCGCGGCAGGCTGAGCACGTCGGGCGGCATCTGCGCCTGCATGGCAGCGGCGCGGATTTTCTTTTGCACCGGCACCCACATATTGGCCGACTCGGGCCGGTAATCGGCCTGGGGCGCGGCTTGCAGCACGTTTTCCGGCCCCAGCCGCGCCACCAGCAGTTCGAACATGCGCAGCTGGTCCTCTTCGCTGCCGCCCGGTTCGGGAAACAGCGATGCGCTGGGCGGCGCCATGGGCTGCACCTGGGGCGCTTCCAGGCACAGGCCGATCACGTGCGCCACCAGTTCCACCTTGCCCAGGCGCTCCTTGAGCAGGCGCACCAGGTGCTCGTCGCGCCAGGTTGCTTCGGCCAGCACGATCTCGATGAGGGTGGGCGGGCGCGCCACCCTGCCCCGCTCGTGTTCAAGCTGCAGGGTGATGCGCTCGACCGCCAGCTGGCGCGCGCACAGCCAGCCCGTCAGTTGCAGCAGCAGGCGCTGGGCGCCGAACAGCAGGGCTTCGGCATTTTCCACCCGGTCGAACAGCTCGAGTTTGGCGCTGAAGGTGGTGGGCGCTTCGATCCAGTCGAACAGTTCGGGCGTCATGCCGTAGGCGGCGTCGAGCATGTCGAGCAGGGGCCGGCCGCAGCGGCGCTGCAGGCCGGGCCGCGGCAGGCGCCGCATGTCGCCCAGGGTGAAGCAGCCGATGCCGTCGAACCAGGCGCCGAAAGGCCGTCCGGGCGGCAGCAGGGCGCTGGGCAGGCGGTCGAGGCGGCGCACCAGGGCGGGCATGCGCAAGGCGCGCCCGGCCCGCTGGCGCGCCAGCAGCCAGGCGCCGCGCGCGGTGGGGGCGCAGCTGAGCGCGGCCGTGAAGCCCAGCGCGCGCATGTTGGCGCGGATGCGCCCGCACAACGCGCGGATGCCGCCGAACAGGCGCAGGCTGGCGCCCACGTCCATCAGCAGCGTGGCTTCCTCGGCCTGGGCCACCAGCGGCGTGTACTGCAGCATGGCCATGGCCACGTCGTGCAAAGCTTGCGCTTCGCGCTCGGGGGTGCGCTCGTGCAGGCGCGCGTCGGGCATGAGCATGAGCACGCCACCACGGCGCATGCCCGGCTGCACCCCGGCCGCATGGGCGCGCGCCGACATGGCCAGCACGCGCCCCTGCTCCAGCACCACGCTGCCCTGGTCAGCCGACCAGTGCGGGCAGAACACGTCGAGCGGTAGCTGGGGCAGGTAGAGGCCGATCCAAAGTCGCATGGCGCTGCAGTAAAGAAGGAGTGAGTGGCAGGAACAGCGGCGCATCGCGCTGCGGCCCCCGGCGTTTGACGAAGCCGATCTCGATGCCGCCGGCCGCCGGCCGCAGGGACAGGCGCAGCGGCGCCGGCGAGGCATCCTGGGCCGCCGCCAGCGGACGCAGCATGAAGAACAGGGTCTCGGCGCTTTGCGCAGCCAGGTGCAGGCGGCGCAGCGTTTCGCCACGGGCATGGTTTTGCCAGAACAGCAAGGCGCCGCAACTGCCGCTGCGCAGCACCTGCTCGGCGGCCCACAGGGCGTCGCTGCTGCGGCTGCTGCGGATCCAGACCAGTTGCGACGGCGCCAGCCCCAGCGCGGCCAGCGCCAGCGCCTGCGGCGGGTGCGGCGGCTGCAGCAGCACGATGCGGCGCTGGGCCACGCTGGCCAGGGCCGGCCGCAGCAGGCGCAGTTCGCCGATACCGGCTTGCTGCAGCAGCAAATCGATCAGGGTGCCGGTGGGCCAGCCGCCGCCAGGCAGCTGGCCCGACAGCACGGGATGGCCGGTATCGATGCAGCGCGTGGTCGCGTGCGCCAGCTGCGATGCCAGCCAGAGCGAAGGATGCAAGGCTTCCGGCGCGGTGGAGCTAGGTGGGGAAATCATGTGTGGGAACCGAAAAATACTGTATGAATATACAGTACTATCTAGCCCTGAATTTGGCAAGGTCAACTTGCGCGGATCTGAAATTCACAAAGTGTTGCGAAACACACGCGACTCAGCTCTGCGCCCGTGAAATCAAAAGACTTGGAGAGGGAATGATGTCAAAAAACATTCATTTCTAGATGAAAGATAGTTACAATACTGGAAATAATAATTCTTTCTGGATGTTTTAGTTTATCCTAGATAACAAATCAGATATTTTACTGGAAACATCACTTGGAAAAGACCAAGCTCATCCCCCATCTCGACGGATGGAGAGGAATTGCAATCAGCGCTGTACTCATCGCGCATTTCTGTCCTCGCCTAAACAGCTCATGGATCGGCGAACTCGGCGTACAGCTGTTCTTCGTACTATCCGGCTATCTCATGTCGAATCTATTGTTCATCAAAAAAGTCGACCTAGCCTCGTTTTTTTGGCGTCGTTTGGCGCGCGTGCTGCCTACGTTCGTCCTCTATGTGCTGACAATGGCCGTTTATGCCAGCATCACAGGGACGCCCCCTCAGCTCGACGAGATTCTCGCCACGTTGACATTTCTAAGAACGTATCTTCCGGCACACATCGACATATGGAACAGCGGTTGGGCAATTGGGAATTTGTGGTCGCTGAACGTTGAAGAACATAGCTATATCTACTTGGCAGCCGTTGCGCTGATCGCCCGCTGGTCGTCCAATAAATCCACACTACTATTACTGCTGGCGGCAAGTATCGCAGCGATTCTTACGGTTCTACTGTACTACCCATCGCATCCGCCTGCGGGCGCGGCCAACTGGGATCTGCGGACAGAATGCGCGGCGTTGGGATTGATCGCCGCAGCTACGATCCGCGTCGTCAAGCACGATTTCCACTTTTCCATGGGAAGAATAGAGAGTGCAATCGCTATCGGATCAGTGATTTTTGCAGCATTGTGCTACAGCACCTATCAGCACAAAGGCGTTCACCTGACAATGGCACCCATCGCACTCGCTATCGGCATCAATTTCCTCGACAAAGCCCCGCGATTGATCAATGCACTGCTCTCGTCGCGCCAACTATGCTGGATCGGAACATGCTCCTTTTCCGTGTACCTATGGCAGCAACCATTCTATCTAGCGGTGAAAACAGGCGAGATTCCTGAGTGGCTGGGATTTGGCATAGCAATGTTGATCGGCGTCGCCTCGTACTACCTTCTTGAGAATCCTGCGAGGAAACGGCTGAATCAAATTCAACCTACCATTGCGTCAAAGGACAGTAATATCCGCCTCCCGGCAAAGCAAGCATGAAGCTGCGTCAGTTTGTGGAAATTCTGACCATTCATTCGTGGATCGAAAAAGATCACCAACGCATGGTCTGCTCAGTATGTGGGCGACGACTGTTTCGAGAAGACTACTACGACGACTGGGGGCCGGCACCTTGGGAAACCATCTACCCTGGCGATGCGCTCAAGCATTGGAAAAGCAAAACGAACAAGTAAGTCAAACATACGCCACCATCGTACGACGCAGGCAAATGCTACGGTAGCGGAAACGGCCGCCCGCTGTACTCCGATGACGACCACCTGAGTGAATACGGCAACAAGGTCCTGGTTCCCACGTCCGCGCAGGTCTTCAAGAAGGCTTAGCCCCCCGCCCGCCCGAACTTCCGTCCCTGGCGCTGGTCTGATCAGTATCGCACTGACTACCGCTGACTACCGAGGATTTCACCATGCACGCCATCATGTCGCCGCTGGCCCGGCTCATCGACGACATTCGCCACATCCTGCGGCTGCCCACCGCTGAACTGCACTTCCTGTCGGCGATCAGCCCGCACCATGCGCTGGCCACCTATCGCAGCTTCACGGCCAGGCATCCGCGCTTCCTGCTATTCCGGCGCAAGACCATCGGCGCGGCACTGATCGATACCGTGCCCTTCGCCACGGCCGGCGATTACCTGGCCACCATCGCCAGGCGCCAGTTGGCCGGCGGCTTCGCGCGCCGCGCCCGCCAGCGCGGCTATCGCCTGGCCGAGATCGACCGCAACCAGTACATCGACGACATTCACGCCATCAATTCATCCATGAACATCCGGCAAGGACACGTCATGGCGCCGTCCTACGCCACGCGGGTCACCCACTACACCGACCTGGACAATTACCGCTACTACGGCGTGCTCGATGCTGCAGGACAGCTGGTGGCATACTGCGAAGTGGGCCTGTACGGCAACTTCGCCCTCTTCTCGCGCCTGCTTGGCTACCGCAACAACGATGGCGCCATGCACTTGCTGCTGACTGAAATCATCAGCCAGCTCATCGATGAAAAAGTCGTGCGCTTCGTGATGTACGACATGTACTTCGGTGCATCGGAAGGGCTGCGCCACTTCAAGGCGATGCTGGGGTTTCAGCCGTACCGGGTCAAGTACCGGCTGATCTGACAGCCTGGCGTTCCCACTCGGCCACGTTCACACCCTTGAACAGCAGCCACAGGCAGAACGCACTCTCGGCAATAAATGCCGGCATCAGGATGGCGGGAAACAGCATGCCGGCCAGCGCAGGAAACAGCACGCGCGCGAAACTGTTGACCAGGTAGCAGGCGCCGCCCAGCTGCATCAGCACGCCGACCCATGAAGGCAGGTAGCTCGCCTTGCGGATCAGGTGACCAACAAACAGGATCTCCACGCCAAAGAACATCAGGGCGATTCCGAACGCGTTCCCATGCTCGAGGATCGCCAGGTAAGCCTGGGCATGGAGCAGTGCCGGGTCGACATTCAGGTATTTGGCCGCCAGCAAAGGCGTCAACACATTGCTCAGCGATAGCGCGCCGACGCTTTCGACCGCCAGCGACACCAGCGCAAAGCCCACTACCACCGCCGCCAGCTTCCTGCTCACCGGACGCAGCAGGACATAAAAAACGAAGGTCAGGCCCACGGCGCACAGCAGCAGGAACATCTGCGCGGCCACGCCCACGCGCCACAGCAATTTCGCCCCCAGGATATTCGCGGCCGTGGCCGCCGCGTCGTGCGGCACCACCAGGCCGTTGCGGATGACCGCTTCGCCCAGCACGCCGATCACGATGATGATCAGGTAGAGCAAGCCACCGAAGCGCGCCATCCTTTGCACGGCGTCCCTGTCGAGGTGCATATGTCCCATGCTATTCAACCTGCTTCAGGATTTTCTCGATCGATCCGACATCCTTGCCCAGCTTGGCCAGCTCCGCCTGCATGCCGGCCAGCGCGGCCTGGTTGGCCACTTGCGCGGCGACCGCCTTGGCGGCCAGTTCGCTGTAGGCCGTGTCGCCGGCCACGCGGGCACGGGCAGCGACCGCCGCCGAAAAATACTTCATGCCGAAAATGAGGACTGCCGCGCCGAGCGGGAGGCAGATCGTCAACAGGTATATATGCTCAGCCATGGGGAACCTCTACTCGTCGTTGGGTGATTTCAGGGTTTTCACCGCTTCCGCAATGGCGGCCGGTGACAGTTCAAAACGGAAGCTGTTGACTGCGAAATAGTTCAATGCCTTGCCGTCGTGCGACAGCTCGAGCTGGCTGCTGACCAGGCCGGCCTCTTCCAGCTTTTGCAAGTGCAGGTGCAACAAGGGACGGCTGATGCCGATCTCGCGCGCCAGCTGGCTGACGTAATTGCGCCCGCCCACCTGCAACGCCTCGATGATGCGCAGCCGGTGCGGATTGGACAGCGCTGCCAGTACCGCCAGCAACTGATCGCCTTCCAGGGATTGGTTTTTCTCTTTCACCCGTCAACAATATCTGACATGTGACAGAAAGTCAAACGCGCAATCCTGGCGTGGGTCATGTTCGACGATGAAATCCTGGTGGGCGGCAAGGCGGAGAACTACGGGGCGGAAACCTGGCAGATGATCAAGGTACCTGCCGGCTGGAAGATCGCCAGCGTGATGTGGACGATGAATCCCGTGCCGAAATAAGCGGCGATCAGGGCGGAAGGCACAGCACCTTCCCCCTGCTGAATCCGGAAAAAAAGCCCCCGCCGGAGCGGGGACTGCAAAAAGACCGACTTACCAGCCGGTCACCAGGGAATACTTGCCATTCGTGGCGCCGGTGCCGCCACTGTAGAAATACACTTTCACGTACAGCACCACCGCCGACGACGTCGAATTGACGCGCGTTACGGTATCCATCTGGCCCGTGCCCTTCACGCTCGACGCCAGTTTGGTGCCGGTGCTGCTGTAGAGCTCCAGGTCGTAGTCCGACGTGGCGTTCGGCGTCATCTTCGCGCTCAGGGTTTTGCCGGCTGGCAGGGTGACTTTGAAGTAGTCGACATCGCTACTGGCGCTCATGGCCGCGCTCACCGTGGTATTGGCGGTGGTGACGGTATTGGCCGTGGCGATGGTGTTGTTCGCCTCGGTTTCATTCATGGTCGGCCCGACGATGATGGTGCCCGACAAAATCTTCTGCGCTTCGAACTTGGCCTTGAAGGTATTCGCGTACGTGGTGTCGGACGGGAACAGCGCCGTCGCGGCATTCACGATGGCCGTCGCCATGGCCGGCATCTTGATATTGCTGCCCAGGCCGAAGTGCGCTTCCAGAATGATCTTGTCGATGTTCGCGCGCGGCTTGCCGGCGGCCAGCAGCGACACCATCGATTCGTACAGCGGCGCCGACCACAGTTCGTCGGACTGGAAGGTGACGCCATTCTCGGTCACCGACTGGTGCGCGCTGTAGCTCTTGCTACTGTTGTACCAGGCATTGGTGCGGTTGGTCAGGCGGCCGGCCCAGCAAGCGCCGTGGCCGTCCCAGCTGAAAGCCCATTCCGGATGGAAGGTCGCGCCGTTCGGTGCCGCATACGAAGCCGACGCCGCCCAGTAGTCGCCGAAGCCTTCGCCCATGGCGCCGGTGTCGCCGCCCGACCAGCCCGAATTGATGTTGGCCTGGATCGCATGGCCGTACTCGTGCAGGATCACGTCCGCGTCTTCGCTATCGTTCACGCAGCCGTGGCCGAAGGCCAGGTAGTCGGTGCTGCCGCGGCTGTAATGCGAATTGTCGTCGCCGTTCACGCCGTCGGTATCCACGTCCAGCGGACGGTTGATGATGGACTTGGTGCCGGTAAAGCCCAGCGACTGGATATAGCGCTGGTTCGTGTCCAGGTGGTAGTAGACGTTGGTGTCGTCGAAGGCATTGTTGCCGCGCTTGGCGGTCCAGATGCCATTGGTGGTCGTGCTCGGCGCTGTGGCCGGCGACTCGATATTCTTGATGTTCACGTACGGGCCCGACAGGCTGTAGGTGCTGCCGACAACCGTGAGGTCTTTCAGGCTCTTGGTGAAGTAGGCCGCGTCGAATGCCGATGCGGCCGAGGTGTCGGTCAACGACTCGGTATTGAGCGTGGTGCGCGGGTCCGGATCGAAGACCAGGCCGGTGCCGTTGATGCCCGATGCCGCCGCGATGGTGACCGCCGCCGGCGCCACGCGCTGGTTCGCCTTCGCCATCTCGGTGGCGCCCTTGCGTTCGAGCGCGCCGCCTGCCATGCGCGAACGCGCTTCAATGCTGCGTTCGCCGCCCTTGTTGGTGCGCGGCAGCGACAGCGAATACGAATCGAGCAGCGCGCCGTCATGGGCGTTCAGGTATTGCACGAAGCCGCCGGTGGGCATCTGCGCTTCGATGGTGACCTTGCGCGCCAGTTGCACGCCATCCTTGGTTGGCAGCCACACCAGCTCGCTGCGCGGCACGGCCACCAGCGGGTGCTGCACTTTCATGTTGGCCCAGCCGCGGTCGAGCGCCTGCTCGTCGCCGATCTGGGCCTTGTTGTACAGCTGGTTGACGGCCTTGGCGTCGACGTCGCGCGAGATGTGTTTGGTCTCATTGAAAATTTTCTGCAGCTCGCCGTTCTTGCTGATCGACACAATGATTTCGGCACGGTCGACGGGCAAGCCACGCAGCATCTGCTGGAAGTGGTAGTGCTTGCCGGTCAGCGATTCCTGGACCTTGGTCAATTCCAGGTTCTCGAGCGACTTCGGCAGGCCGAAGCGGTCGGCGTGCTGGCGCAGCACGTCCTGCGGCGACTTGGCTTTGGTGTTGGAAAAGACGGTCAGGTTGTCAACGACATTGCTGGCAGCGAACGCAGGAGCGGCGTAGGCGAGGACGATCATGGAAGCGAGAATCGAGCGTGAAATGGTGCGCATACTGGTCAGTCTCCTGTCGAGAAAATCGAACGAGTTCAATGGAAAGCGAGCCTGGTGCTGCCCGCGTTGGCGGAGTATAGCCACGAATTTCGCGCAATTTGAAAACCGGATGTTATTGGACAAAACACATACAGATGTCCCATTTAGGACAATGTTTTCGTGCGCGAACAGGTATGGAGTAGCATGCAATTTTTAATGTCACGAGGAGACGCTTCATGCGCCCGACCCTGCCTGTCATCGTTGCCGCATTCATGCTCAGTGCATGTGCGCACGCGCAAACGCGCGCAGCAAAATCCATCCCCGATACCGAACCCGAAGTCACGCGGCAAGTCGGCGCGCTGCTGGCGCAAGCCACGCATGGCGCGCTGGCGCCGGACCAGCTCACCGACAATGCACGCACCGCGCTGGCCGACCCGCAACTGGCCGCCATCAAATCGCTGTTGCGCAAATGCGCCACGTCCGCCGAACTTGAATTGCTCGACAGGACAACCAAGGGTGAAGACCGCCAGTACCTGTACCGCGCACGCTGCGCCGGCACGCCGCTACTGGTCGCAATCGATTTCAACAAGGCCGCCAAAGTGAACCGCTTTTCGGTCATCGAGGAGACGTCAAACTGAGCAATGGTCATCCAACAAACGGTTCCCAAAAACAGGTTCAAATGGGCATTGGAAACATTGTCATTTAGCCCAAAATATGTCTTGACTTCACAATCGGCGTATTCCATCATCGTCGTCAACAGTGCACTTGTGCACCATCTTCCATAACACGCCAAACCAGGCCTGCCGTGACCATTCCCGCAGGCTCCAGGGGAGTGTCCGTGCTTAATCTGAGTCACACGCTGGTCGGCAGCAGCCCGTCGATGGAAGCATTGCGCGGCTATCTGCCCAAGGTTGCGAAGTCGGCGGCCGCGGTACTCATTACCGGGGAAACAGGCACCGGCAAGGAGTGCGTGGCGCAGGCCATCCATACGCTCAGTCCGCGCGCGCACGGCCAGTTTGTGGTGGTCAATTGCGGCGCCCTGCCCGACTCGCTGATCGAATCCGAATTGTTCGGCCACGTGAAGGGGGCCTTCACCGGCGCCCATGCCAACGCGCGCGGCAAGATCGCGCATGCCGATGGCGGCACCCTGTTCCTCGACGAGATCGGCGAGATGTCGCTGTTCGCGCAATCGCGCCTGCTGCGCGTGCTCGAAACGCACGAAGTGCAGCCGGTGGGCAGCGCGCGCAGCGAGAAGGTCGACATCCGCATCATCGCCGCCACCAACCGCGCGCTGGAAGAAGAAGTCGAAGCGCGCCGCTTCCGCTCCGACCTGTTCTACCGCCTCAACGTGGCGCGCCTGGCGCTGCCGCCTTTGCGCGAGCGGCCTGGCGACATCGTGCCGCTGGTGCGCCATGTAATCGACGAACTCAATCTGCGCGACGGCGGCCATGTCAGCGGCATCGCGCCTGCGCTGGCCGAATCGCTCGAGGCGCATCACTGGCCGGGCAATGTGCGCGAACTGCGCAACCTGGTCGAATCGGTCTTCATCGATCCGCCCGACGGCCAGCTCGACCTCGAACACCTGGCGCCCGCCTTCCAGGCCTTGTTCCGCCAGTACCGCAGCACGCCAGGCTCGGAACTGGCGCACATGATCGCCGTGCTCGAACACCATCAGTGGAACAAGGTGGAAGCGGCCAAGACGCTGCAATGCTCGCGCATGACGTTGTACCGCAAGCTGGCCAAATACCACGTCACCGAAGGTATGGACTACGCGTCCATGCACGCTGTCACACGCGCCACGCCCTGAGCCGCAAAGTCGGCAAAAAATAGTCGCCATTTCCCGCGTCACGTCCCAATTTTAAGCGTAATATCAAGCACTTGGACTGCGCACAAAGCGGCAAAAAAGTCGGCAACATGTTCACCTCACCCCATCAGTTCGAGCCTGTCATGCTCGCTGAGCGCCAGCTGGAAAAACTGCAGCCGCTGGCGGCCAGGATTTCGGCCTCATCGATGAGGCTGACGCAGGCGGCCCATGCAAGCACCAGGGCGACGCTGCGTGAACTTGTGCGTTCCATGAATTCGTTCTACAGCAACCGGATCGAAGGCCAGAGTACCCATCCCCGCAACATCGAACGCGCCTTGCGCAACGACTTTTCGCACCGGCCAGAAATCGCACGCCTGCAGCGCATCGCCCGGGCCCACATTGAAGCAGAGCGGGAACTGGAGCTGGTGCAGACCGGCGCGCCGGCGCTGAACTCCGCGTTCCTGGCCAAGGCGCACCGCGCCCTGTACGCTCGGCTGGACGCCGCCGATCGCATGTCAGACGATGGTGTCGTCGTCGTTCCCGGTGAAATCCGCCAGCAGAATGTCCAGGTCGGCCGCCACGTGCCGCCCGACGCCGGTTTTCTGCCCGCCTTTCTCGCCCGATTCGACCATGTGTACGGCACCGCGCCAGGAAGTGAGCGATTGCTCATGGCAGCGGCATGCGCGCATCACCGCATCGCATGGGTGCATCCCTTCCTGGACGGCAATGGCAGGGCCACGCGCCTGCAAAGCCATTGTGCGCTCTGGGAATTGTCGCAGGGACTATGGTCGCCGAATCGGGGCCTGGCCCGGAGCGTCGGGGCTTACTACACCGCGCTGGCCAATGCCGATTCTCCACGGCGCGGAGACCGTGATGGCCGCGGCAACCTGAGCGAACAGGGCTTGCTGGAATGGGCGAGCTACTTCCTCGACATTTGCGACGACCAGGTCAGCTTCATGGCCAGGATGCTGGCGCTGGACGAGATGAAGCAACGCATCGAAGCACTCATCCTGATCCGTTCAATCCGGCGCGAAGCCGTCCTGCCACTGCACCATGTGTTTGCCGCCGGCCCCCTGAGCAGGGGTGAATTCTCCCAGATGACGGGACTGGGCGAACGGACGGCCCGTACGCTGATGGCCAGGCTGCAGCAGGGCGGCTTGCTGGTGAGTGACACCCCGCTCGGCCCGGTGCGGCTGGGACTGCCGCTCGATTGCCTGCACGTGCTCCTTCCGAATCTGTATCCCGAAGTGGAGTCGCCGATCGATTGAGCGCGCTGTCACAGGTGTAACACCCCGATCCGCATGAAGTGACACGGCGGCTGTCACACGCTGCACATCCCATCGAGAAAAATCAACAACTTAGCAGGAAGCCAGGCCAGGCATGGCGTTTGCTCAAGCTTTCGATACCAACTTCGAGGCATGCCATGTCGAGCCAGACCGATCACCGTCCAAAAAAACTGCCGCTCGCGCGCTACGTTAATTATTTTCAGGTCAGTCACAACGCCGTGGAATTCCTGCTCGACTTCGGCCAGTACCAGCCCGAAGCCGAAGCGGTCTCGGTGCACAGCCGCATGGCCTTCGGCCCCACCCACGCCAAGCTGCTGGTGGCGGTGCTGAGCCACGCCATGGACGAATTCGAAGCCGCCCATGGCGTCGTGCGCGAACCCATGCCCGACGCCGATCCGCTCGACGCCATCTACACGCCGCTGCCATGCGCGGTGGGCAGCAAACAGACACTCCCGTAATCCCCAGTTCAAAGCGAAAAGGTGAACCCTATGCCAGCCACGATCCGCCCTACCCGGCTCGAAGTTTCCGACCGTTTCCCCATGCTGGGCTTCAGCATCCGCAGCGACGGCGCCGCCACGCGCAGCGAACTGGCGCTGGCCGCCGACCCTGCGCTGTTCGACGCGCAGAACAAGGCGCAGCGCACGCCGTCCAATTTCTACTGCAACCGTTCCACTGGCGGCCTGGCGCTGGCGCTCGGCGAAACCATGTACATCGTCCCGCCCGAAGTGCTGGCCCGCTTCGTCGGCAATGAAAAGATGTACTTCGGCCTGGCCACCAGCACCGACGCTTCGACGCCGATGCGGGTCGATGTCCGCCCCGGCAAGGACAGCCCCTATATCTCGCTGCGCGGCCTGTCGTCGCGCAGCATGACGCGCGTGCGCATCCTGCCCAACCGCCAGCAGCGCGCGGCCGGCTACAACGGCGCAGGCATGTCGTCGCTCGAATGGGCCGGCGACGCCGCCACGCCGGGCATGGTGGCCTCGCCCGTTGCCGTCGCTCCGACTAGCGCCCCGCAACAGCCGCAAGCCTATGACGACGGTTTCGGCCCCATGCCGGCCGCCACCGCCCCGGTGGCGCAGGAAGCGCGCGCCGGCGCCATGGGCGGCGGCATGTACTACACACCCGAACGCCAGAACGTCGCGCAGGCCATGCAGGCAGGCGAACGCTCGATCGAAGTCAAGTACCGCATGTTCATCCCGTCGCCGCTGATCGATGCGCCCACCGCCGTCTTCGGCGGCGACGGGCGCAGCTTCTCGTATGCGGGCGGCACCAGCCGCGGCGAGATCACGTCGCGCGTGCGCATTGCCGCCAACGGCACCATCGCCGGCGTCGACCTGGTGCGCCGCAGCTGGGGCGAGAGCACCGAATACAACACGGGCGACACCCACACCGTGGCCGGCAAGCCGTCCTGGTGGCGCGACAGGAACGCCGGCGCCCAGCCGACCAGGCGCGCCACCCTGGCCGCCTCGGACGACAACCTGCGCATCTACGCAGGTGCGCCCGGTTCCACCCGGCCCATCACGGCCAACCTGGAGAACGCGGCCATGGTCACCATCGACGCCGTCGGCCAGCTGCCGCTGTCGATGGTGGCGCCGGCCATCGATGCCGACATCACGCTCTTCATCCGCATGAACGGCTCGAACGTGGAAGTGCGGGTCGACGGTTCGCACGACGGCTTTCCCTGCCACGAGCTGTATGTCAACGGCCAGCGCATCTACTCCTACGATCCGGTGGCCGCGGGCAGCTCGCCGGAAGCGCTCATGCCGCCGATGGACGTCACCGCGCACACTTCCTGGGTCACCGTGCCGAACGCCACCGCACAGGGCATGAGCGGCGCTGCCGGCGCCGCCACCGCCATCGGCGGCTTTGTGCTGCAGACGGTGCGCGACAGCGTGGGCGACGTCACCTGGGAACTCGACCAGTTCGCCCACATCAAGCATCCCAACGATACCGCGCCCGCCTCGCCCGCCGCCTTCCGCGACGCACCCACCATCCGCCTCGATACCTGGCCGATATCGGGCGGCCTGGTGGACGACATCAGCGCCTGGTTCTCTATCGACTGGCAGTTCAACGGCCGTTCGCTGGGCAACGTCAGGATCAGCAATATCGGCACCAACGACGCCGTCGGCTGGAGCCTGCATGTGCGCGCCCAGATCATGGACGACAATATCCTGTACGCCCCGGCCCAGGCGGCCGCGCTGCGCATCCGCCTGCACTACCGTTTCTCGCGCGGCATCGGTTCGGACGTGATCGCCGTGGCCGACGTCCACTTGCTGGGCGACGGCACCGTGCGCCAGAGCCACCAGTTCCTGCAGTCGTCGGCGCTCGATGCCGCGCCCGAGGAAATCCGCATGCCGGCCCCGCCGCCACCGCGCGCACGGGCCATGGACGGCGGCGCCTCGGCGGCGATCGCCATCGGCGGCTTCATCCTGTCGTCGATCCGCGACAGCGCGGGCGACGTCACCTGGGAGCTGGACCAGTTCGCCCACCTCAAGCACCCCAACGATGTGGCGCCCGCGACGGCCGTGCCATTCCGTGATGCGGCCACCATCCGCCTCAATACCTGGCCCGTGTCGGGCGGGCTGGTGGACGACATCAGCGCATGGTTCTCGATCGACTGGCAGTTCAACGGCCGTTCGCTGGGCAATATCCGGATCAGCAATATCGGCACCAACGACGCGGTGGGCTGGGGCCTGTCGGTGCGCGCCCAGATCATGGACGACAATATCCTGTACAACCCGAACCAGTGCGCCGCGCTGCGCATCCGCCTGCACTACCGCTTCTCGCGCAGCATCGGTTCCGACGTGCTGGCGGTGACCGACATCCACCTGTACGGCAATGGCAGCTGGGAGCAGACCGGCCAGTGGATCCAGTCATCGGCCCTGGCCATGTCCGGCGCGCCGTCCGAAGAAATCCAGATGCCCGCCCCTCCGCCGCCACGCGCACGGGCCATGGACGGCGGCGCCTCGGCCGCGATCGCGATCGGCGGCTTCATCGTCGAATCAATCCGCGACAGCGCCGGCGACGTGACCTGGGAACTCGACCAGTTCGCCCACCGCAAGCACCCCAACGATGCTGTTCCCGCGACGGCCGTGGCATACCGCGATGCGAACACCATCCGCCTGAATCGCTGGCCGGTGTCGGGCGGCCTGGTGGACGACATCAGCGCCTGGTTCTCGATCGACTGGCAGTTCAATGGCCGCTCGCTGGGCAATGTCAGGATCAGCAATATCGGCACCAACGACGCCGTGGGCTGGGCCTTGCACGTGCGCGCCCAGATCATGGACGACAACATCCTGTACGAACCGAACCAGTGCGCCGCCCTGCGCCTGCGCTTCCACTACCGCTTCAGCCGCAGCATCGGTTCGGACGTCATCGGCGTCACCGACGTGCACCTGTACGGCAATGGCTCGTACGAGCAAAGCAGCCAGTGGCTGCAATCGTCGGCCCTGGGCCTGGACGCCGCCACGCCGGCCACGCCGCGCACCACCGGCAGCAACGGCAGCGTGGCCTGGGACCTGATGCAGTATCCCGAGTTCCATCCCGCGTCCACCGAGGCGGTGCCCAGCGCCCGCATCCCGGGCGAAGCCATCAGCCTGGCCGACTGGCCCTACCTGGAAGAGACCGACGGCACCCGCACCCAGCTCGCGCTGGACGTGGCCTGGGCCTATGACGCCACCGGCTCGGTCGGCGGCGTGCGCATCATCCCCGGCCGCAGCACCAGCGGCACCGGGCGCACGCTGACCGTATCGAGCGTGGTGGCGCCTGGCGAAGGCACGCCGGGCAATGCGCTGCTGGTGGCCACCATCCGCTACGCCTTCGCCAAGGCCGGGGAACGCGACCAGGTGGCCGTGACCACCATCCGCTTCTACGGCGCCGGCAAGTTTGTGCGCGACAGCGAATGGGAAGCGGCTGACAGCCTGCTGTCGGCCTGATCATGAGCCAGTCCAACTCCCATCGTCCCCTGCCACCGCCGCCAGCGTCGTACGCGCTGGCGCGCGATGCATTCGGGCGCGAGATCGTCGAGCCAAGCCAGCAGCCGCAAGGCGACCCGTTCGAAGGCATCACCGGCGGCGAGAACAAGCCGAAGAAGGAATCGGCCACCGACGCCCTGGGGCGGCGCGCCGGCGCCCTGTCCGACGAACTTGATTTCCCATCCTTCGTGTCGTCGCTGGTGCACGGCACCTTCGACGCCATGGTCGATTCGTCGATCCGCCAGATGCAAAGCTTTGCCGACCTGGTGGCCGCGGTGTCGAAGCCGCTGGAACAATTCAAGATGGAGAACGTCACCATCAACCAGGCGCGCGACTACATGGTGGAACAGCATCCGCGCGACGTCATGCTGGTGGGCGAAAATGGCGAATTTTCGCTCGCGCCCACCGCGCGCGACAGCGACGCTGCGCCACCGGGCTGGCTGGCCGACTACGGCCACGAAGGCGCCGACCTGACGGCCGAACTGCTCGAAGAAGAACTGCTGCCGATCGCGCGCGAACGCCTGGCCAAGGGGCGCTTGCAAACCCTGTCGACCATGGTCCTGCTGGGCATGAACCGCATCGTCATCAAGGACGGCACCATCGGCGCGCGCCTGCGTTTCCGGGCCGCGGCCAGCGACCACGCGGCCGTGCAGTTCGCCACCGGGAACGATCCGGACACGGGCGGTTCGCAATGGGGAGCACGCGGCAGCCAGCCGAGCGCGTCGACCATGGTGTCGACCGTGGGCGTGAACGTGCAGTCCGACAGCGAGCTGAAAGCGGAGCTGTTTGGCGAAGTGAAGATCAACTTCGCCAGCGAAACGCTGCCGCTGGACCGCTTCCTGGACGACGCCCAGCGCACGCTGCTCGAACGCCATTCGCGCAAGCTGCCCACGCCGCCGCGCGCCGCGCCCGCCGCCGTGGTGCCCATCGCGCCGGCCACGCCACCCACGCCACCGGGTAGCACCACATGAACACCCGGCGCGCCCTGTCCGACACCCTGGTCGACGTGGTCGACGGGATCGGCATTGCGCCCGGCCCCGGCCTGCGTGCGACCTCGATCGAGCTCACGCTGCCGGTGGAGATTTCGATGGAGGAGCAGGCCGGCGAACAGGTCTTCCTGGCCGACCTGCCGCGCTTCATTTACCGCACCGCGTTCGACCATGTGCCGTCCACCCTGACGGTGTTGTGGCAGGAAGGTGAACCCACGTGAGCGACCAGAGCGCAACGCTGCCGCTGGAGCATTTCATCCAGGCGGTGCAAAGCCAGTTGGACAAGGCCCAGGCGGCCATGGCCATGAAGGCGCGCAACCTGAACCTGCCGCTGACGTTCGCCATCAAGGACATCACGCTCGACCTGCGCGCCCATGTGGAATTTGCGCGCAATGAAATCCGGATCCGCCCCGCCGGCCCGGCCGATACCCAGGCCAGCATGTTCCACCTGGTGTTCACCGCCATCACGCGCCCCATGATCGAAGAAAACGCCACCACCCTCGCGGACGACCCGGAAGCGCGCCAGATCGACGAGCTGAAAGACGACAGCCTGACCGAGGAAAACCGCCGCCAGCTCGAATGGATAGGCGTGCGCACCGTCGACAAGCTGCAGGAGATGGACAGCAAGGGTGGCGTGGGCGCCATCGGCCGCGTGACAGGCTTGCCGGTGGACCGGCTGCGCCAGGCGCTGGCGCGCGCTTCGGCCCCGGCGCTGGAACATGTGACGCCGGTGGAGCCCGAAATCTCGGGCGGCAAGCACCAGTTCCTGCGCGTGCGCGGCCACAACCTGATGGGTGCACCCGGCCAGGGTTCGCCGCGCGTGATGATGGGGAACACGCCGGTGGCCGTCATCAAGGCCAGCGCGCGCGAACTGCTGCTCGCGCCGCAGGCGCACCAGTGGGCGGGAGAACTGAGCGTGAGCCATGGCGAAGGAACGGCCGCCAGCCTGGCATTCGACCTGTCGCCGTTTGCGCCGCCTGCGCCACCACAGGAAACCGGAGGCGCGCCATGAATAGCAACAGCCTGATTGTCACCATGACCCTGGGCGAAGCGCCCGACTCGGTTCCGGCTTTGCTCGACGTGCGCAGCGGCCATGCGCGCGCCGTGCAAGGCCTCGATGGCGGAGCGCTGGACCGCATCGTGACGCGCTTCGCGGGAGCGGCCCGCATCGCCCGCGTGCACGGCGCGCGCGCCTCCTGGCATTTGCGCGGCCAGCGCCACGTGCGTTTCGACGCCCTGGAGCAGACCTGCGGCGTGGCGCGCACCTTCCTGATCGAAGTGATGCCCGGCACCGCCGTGCGCGACCTGGTCCGGGAACTGGCGCAGCTGTCGAAAGTCGCTTCGGTCACTCCCAATTACATGTGCGTCAGTCCCTGCGACCTGGGCGCGCCAGTGCAGCCCGACGCCGCCTGGGCGCCGCACCTGATGGTGCGCGCACCCGAAGCGCTGGCCCACGAACCGGGCGACAACGCGGTCCTGCTTGGGCTGGTCGACAGCGGCATCGTCACCGACCACCCGGAACTGGCAGGCCGCCTGCGCGCGGGGCTCGACACGGTGCACCTGTCCGACGACGGCGTTTCGCCCGGCATCACCCTGCTTGGCGAACACCAGAACTTCGACAGCAATCCGCGCGACCAGTATGTGGGCCACGGCATGGGCTGCGCCGGCATCATGTCCGGCCTGGGGCTGCAGCTGGCGCCCGGCCTGGCCGGCGAAGCGCAGATCATCCCCATGCGCGCGCTGGCCGCGGCCCGCCTGCCGGGCCGCGCCAACCCCGTCGGCCTGGGCGCCATCGCCGACCTGGACGCCGCCGTCAAGCTGGCCGTGGACCTGGGCGCGAAAATAATCAACATGAGCTTCGGCACGGACGACGCCGCCCTCTCGCCGGAAAGCCCCAAGCCGCATGCCGACGTGGTGCGCTATGCGCTCGAACACGGCTGCATCCTGATCGCCGCTTCCGGCAACAACGGCCAGTGGACGCGCTACTGGCCGGCCGCGCATCCGTCCGTGATCGCGGTCGGTGCGGTGGGCGAAAACCGCGCCCCGGCCACCTTCAGCACACGTGGCGACCATGTATCGATTTGCGCCCCCGGCGAACGGATCCTGTCCGCCGGGCTGACCGGTTACCAGCACGTGACAGGCACCAGCTTCGCGGCCCCCTTCGTGGCCGGCGCCTGCGCGCTGCTGGTAGCCCGCGGCGCCCGGCGTGCGATGCCGGTCGACGCCGAGTGCGCGATCGAGCTCCTGACCAGATCGTGCCAGCCCTTCGCGGGCAAGGACCACAGCGGGTGCGGAGCAGGCATCCTGGACGCGGCAGCCGCCCTGGTGGCGCTGGACGCCATGATCGACCGAATGCGCAGCGAGGAAGATACCGAAGATGGATAGACAGCAGCGTAGCAATACCGACCCCATTATTTTTTAACAGGAGAACACCATGCTTGACGTAACTGAAATCCATTTTCGGGACCTGGCCAAACGCGAACAGGACCAGCAGGACGACCTGCGCAACCGCATGCAGCAGCTGCTCAATTTCGAAAAGAACCGTCCGGGCCTGACCAGCGACGAAGAGAAGGACATGGATCGCATCAAGAAGATCCTCAAGGCCGTGGGCGAACGCAAGGAAGTGTGCGATCCCATGTTCGTCGGCATCCGCGACCTGTTCAACGCCAACCAGGGCATCCTGGGATTCGAACTGAAGGGCCACGAAAACGGCAGGCTCAAGTTCACGCCCACCACCACCGCCGAGCAGGAGCAGAACCAGAAGAAAGGCGCGGCCTCGCATACGGCGCCTCCAGCGGCGTATATCCGCGCCGCGCTGACGGTAGGACTGGCGCTGGCCGACAAGGTCGCTCATCCACCTGTCTACGTCACGTCCACCGGCGAAGTGCGCACCGACCGCAGCAACCCACTTTACGCCCAACTCTCGCGCGGCTTCTTTGCAGCCATCGGCGAAACCCAGTCCATGTTCGACCTGGCCGCCATGGCCCTGCCGCTGCTCGGCATCGAAGGCGACCCCGATGGCCGGGGCGGCAATCCCAGCCTGGTCGATACCGGCGAATTTGCGGAAGTCATGCGGGCCCTGGTCGAGAAAGAAATCAACACCAAGGAACCGCAGCTGCGGCGCCGCATCAACGAATGCCTCGACAAGATCCAGTACGTGGGCGAGAACCGGCCGATCACCGAACTGGGGATCGACCTGCCCGACCTGGACACCACCACCGACGCCGATGTCGTCTCCGACAATGTGCGCCTGATGGGCCCCATGGTATGCGCCGCCATGTTCGACGAACTGAAAGCCTTCCAGGTGGTCGACAAGCTGGTCGAACTGTTCCAGCACGGGATGCTGCCGATCGGCTCCGGCGAAGCCGGCAAGCTGCTCTACAAATACTGGAAGGAAGCGCCCAACCGCATGTCGGAGAGCGAACGCAAGAACTTCTATGCCATGACCATGGGGATCCCGGGCGGCGAGTCGTCGGGCATGGTCAACCGCGACTTCAACGACCTGTGGCTGCGTTTCGTGTCGTCGGTATCGTCCTTTGTGCGCCAGAACGAAGTCGACAAGCTGCTGCGCTCCGGCATGCCGTCGGCGATCAGCGGACAGCAGGTGCGCAAGGCCGCGCGCGACCTGGCCGCCAACCTGTCGCTGCACGGCTACGGCATGGCTTACTACGCCGCGCTCGACATGCAGGACCAGATCCGCACCATCATCAAGCTGCTGTCGGACCCGGATATCCGCTCGGCCTACGGCGCGCGCGACATGTGGCAGGTCGTCGACCAGGTGGCCACGCTGGAACTGGGCGGCGCAAAAACCAGTTCGCGCTACCGTACCCTGGCCACCTGCGGCGCCATCATCACCGCCTGGCTGGCGGACAATGTGTCGCGCATCATGCGCCCCACCGGTCCGATCATCGACATCAAGGAAGTGCTCTCGCCGGTGCCAAAATCGTCCGGCCAGAAAGCGACAACCCATCCGTCCGACTACGACCTGGTGAACGCCTGCGAACTGTGGCTGGCCGATACCGCCACGTCCGACCTGCGCGTGGACGAAATGTCGCAGCCGCGCGAAGCACCGGTGATGACGTCGAAACCGGTCCAGATTCCATCGATCGCGCGCGACATGCTCGAGAGCGTGGGCATGGGCCTGAGCTACCCGGGCAGCGCCGCGCATTCGAACGGCTACGCACGCCACCACTAAGCCAAGGAGAACCACCATGCCGCAACATCCCTTGTCCGACCTGGTTGGCCGCCGCCTGATGACGGCCGCCGAACGCCTGGGCACCTGCAACCCGGTGTACTCGATCCAGGAACTCCTGAAGCGCACCTTCAGCCTGCCCGAAGGCGATCCCCGCTACGGCGAAAATGCGCTCACGCCCATGGCCGCACCGTTCGAGCCCAGTTTTTCGGAACTGCAGCCGGGCATGCTGCGCTTTACCATCGAGCCGCTTGGCCCGGGCGCCACCGGCGTCGACCGGCGCGACGAAGCCACCCGCGAAATGCGGCGCCTGGTCGGCACCCATTTCGGGCGCGATGCGCTGCACTGGTTCGACGACCGCTCCGAAGCCTGGCGCGGATTCGGATCAGGCGGCGGGCTGGGTTACGGCGCCTTCTTCGGCGCCAATTACGACCGCAACGGCCTGGCCGGATCGAAGGTGTACTACGAAACGCGGCCCAACCAGATCGAGGCGCTTCCCAACGGCCTGCTGAACATCGTGCGCAACGTGACGAACCTGATGCCAACCCTGCGGCCGCTGTTTACCACCATTGCCACCACGCGCCACGCCGGCGGCCAGCGCCTGACCTATGTGGCGCCGAACGCGCTGCGGGTGGGCGACTTCCAGAGCCTGCTCGACTCGCTGGGCCTGGGCGACCGCATGCCCGGCATCATGCAGATCATCGGGCTGTGCCTGGGCGGACGCTTCGACCTGCCGGCCAATTCCTGCCTGGTGGCGTTCGGCCAGACCGACCGCGGACCGGAGTTCGAAATCTACGTCATGCTCGGCATGATCCCCGACCTGCCGCCCAACTTCCTGTCGCTGCTGTCGCTGGGCCTGAACGAACGCCCGCGCGAACTGATGGCGCTCGAACGCTGGATGGACGCCTTCACGCCCGAAGACGACGTGTGGCCGGGGCGCTTCTCGATCCTGTCGATCCATACCAGCCGTGCCTCCGCGCCGCGCGTGTCGCTGTATCTGCGTCCGGCCGAGTTTGAAATACCGCTGCACAGCACCATGCAGTAACCTTCCACCAAGACGAGGCCCGCCATGCCTGCCACCGCCGTTCAAGCACCACCACTGCCGCGTCCCGAAGTACGGGACGCCGTCAAACAATTGCTGACCCAGTCGCCGGCATTCCGGCAGCTATCGCCCGAAAAGCAGCTGTCGGTGGCGCAAAGCACCGCCATGATCGCCGACTACCTGGCCGCGCCCGAGGGCATCCCGGGCAACAAGATCAAGGGCGGCCTGGGCATGCCGCCCGCAAGCGCCCTGGCCGATCCGCCCGCCACGTACACGGCGCCACAGGAGTCCTACAGCAGCGCGCGCAAGGCCGTCACCGAGATCGGCGACGACAAGTTCCGTGCCGACGCCGCCCACGAAGGCGCTGCCGTGGCCAAGGAATTCATGAAGGCGGTTTCCTTCCCCGCCTTCGTGAGCAGCCTGATACAGGGTGTGTTCTCGTCGATCGTGGCCTCGTCGATCCAGCAGATGGAGGCGTACCAGAAGATGATCGCCTCGGTGGCCAAGTCGCTGCAGCAGTTCCGCGACGATAACGTGACCGAGAACCAGGGCCGCGACCATATGGCCGAGAAATTCCCCGACCTGTTCGAGATCGGCGTGGACGACATGGCCGACAACCCCAGTCCGCGCCTGCGCCTGCGCGAAGGCATCGAGGAAAGCACGGCGCTCAAGCGCGTCAACAGCCAGCTCAGTTTTACCGACGGCCAGTTGAACAGCATGGACCTGTCGGACGAAAACACCGAGCTTGCCATCGTGACGGCGGCGCGCACCCAGCTTGCGCGCCAGCGCCAGCAGCTCATGGCCAGCCTGGTCCTGATGGGCATCAACCGGATCGTCATCACCGACGGCAAAATGTCGGCCAAGATCATGTACGACTTCCAGGCCAAGGACAATCGGCGCCTGTCGCGCACGGCCGCGGCCTACGACTACGCGCGCAATCCGGACGGCACACTGGCGGTGACCAATTCGGGCGAAGGCGAATACGAATCGGGCAACACGCGCAACCGCAGCGGCAGCCGTGACGGCGCCACCATGAACTACGATAACAGCGCCGAATCCTACGCCAACGGCAACTACAAATACCAGCAGACCCCCGTGATGACGGCCATGAGCACGGCCACCGATGCGTCCGAGACCCAGTTGCAGACGCGCGCCCAGTTGACCGGCGCGGTGGAAGTCAACTTCAAGAGCGATTACCTCCCGCTCGACAAGATGGCCACGCCGGGCATGATCGCCGCCATCCAGGGCAATTCGACGCCGGTCGACCCGAACGTGGTGCCGTCGGCGGTCAATCCGCCACCAGCAGCCGCCGCCGTGCCAGCCGCCCATTAAACTGGAGTCGTCATGAACACCCTGCCGCAATGGACCACGCCGGAATCGATCGATGCTGTCCGGCCCGAGGTCCGCAAGCTCCTGACCGACATTCCGGCCTTCCATGCGCTCGCCCCCGCCGAACAGAAGGCGCTGGCGGCCAATATGGTGAAGGTCATGTCGTACATCTCCGACCCGAACGGCGTGACCGACGCGGTCCGCAAGCAGCCGCTGGCCGTGGCCCAGAACGACGCGGTGGAGGCCACCAAGCAGAATCTGTCGGCGTCGCCCGGCATGGTGGGCAAGGACTTCAAGGCCGGCGCCGTGCGCGAAGGCGTGGACCAGTTCGGGGCTATGGTCAAGAAGGTCGACTTCCCCAAGTTTGTCGGTGGCCTGATCAAGAACGTGTTCCAGGCCATCGTGGAGTCGTCCATCGAGCAGATGCGCGCCTACGGTGAGCTGATCGCGAATGTGTCGAAGACGGTGGACTCCTTCATGCAGGACAACATCACCTCCGGCGCGGGGCGCGACTGGCTGGCGCAAAAGTACCCGGACGCGCTGGGCGTGGAAACAAATGCCGATTCCATGAGCTTTGCCGAAGGCGCCGAAACGCCCGCCCCCACGGCCACGCTGGTGGCGCGTGGCGACGACGCCGCCGTGCGCCTGGCCGAAATCAGCCGCGACCTGAATTTGAATCCGCCGGTGTCGGATATCACCGACGCCAATGCCGAACTGCGGCTGGTGACGGCGGCGCGCCTGCAGATGGCCAAGTCGCGTCAGCAGTTGCTGGCATCGATGGTCATGCTGGGGATTAACCGCATCGTCGTCACTGACGGCTCGATTACGGCCAAGGTGGTGTTCGACATGCGCGCCGAAGACAAGGCCAAGCGCAAGTACACGGCATCGATGCATGACGAGGAAGCCCAGCGCGCCAAGGAAACCGTCAGCGCGAGCTATGGCGGCTGGTTCACGCCGATCGACGTCAATACCAGTTTCGAAGCGGAGCAGACCCACATGGCCACGGTGGGGTCGTCGGTCGATGAGACCAGCGAATCGAAGGCGGAAGTCAAGGCCAAGCTGACCGGCGAAGTACGCGTCAACTTCAAGAGCGACTACCTGCCGATGGAGAAAATGGCGACACCGGAAATGATGTCTGTCATTCAGGGTAATTCCACGCCATACAATCCGAACACACCGAGGACGGCGGCGGCCGGAGGACAATGATCAAGCCGCCACCACCTGGGTCCGATGACGGCGTGCTCGACAGACTGGTCGGCGATGCCGGCCGCCTGGTCGCCACGGCCGCCGGCTTTGCGCTGGCGCTCGACCAGATCGGGATCGAACTGCCGCCCATGCAGGCAGCGCGCATCGACCAGGCCCAGTTGCGCGCCATCGCCAGCCTGTACCTGGCCGCGGAGCTGGAGCAGACCGGCCTGATTGCGTCGGTCGAAACGCTGGCCGGGCTGGCGCGCACCGGGGCGCTGGAAGTGGACACGGGCGCGGCCACGCCCATGCTGCTCAAGTTCTGGCAAGCTCGCAACCAGCGTGCCAGCCGCGAAGAACGCGAACACTGCTTCGCCAGCCTGTTCGGCGCCGACGCCGCGCGCAACAGCTTCACCGACAGCATGCTGTCGCTGTGCGAAGCGCTGTACAAGCTCGATGAGAATGCCAGCAACGCCGACTACGGCGGCATATCGCAGCAGATGCGGGTGCGTTCAGGCGCGGCCCGCGTGCTTGGCGTTCTGCTTGAATCGGCGGGCGGCATTACGGTATTCCTGGCGCAGGAAATCTTGCAAAGCCTGCGCGAAGCGATCGCCATCCTGAAGCACCGCGAACTGCTGGCGGCGCTGGGAGCGCGCGACGTCTGGACAGCGATTGCCCGCATCGACCGGCTGGCCCATGCGCGCCACCGCGAAGCGCGCATGTACGTGCAGCGCGGCCGCGCCGGCATGACGGTCCTGAGCTGGCTGGCCGACGCAGCACCGCACCTGGAACGCCAGTCGGGCGCGCTGGTGAAACTGGACCACCCGGTCATCAGCGCGGCGTTCGACTGGATGCAGGCGGCGCTGGCGATCGGCGAAACCGAAGCGTCCAGCGCGCCGCCACAGGCCGCGCAATCGCCCTGGTCGGCGTTTGCCGGATAGCGATGCTGGCCCTCGCAGCCGATGCCCCGCCATCGCCTGCCGTCCGCGAGACGGTGCGCGACCTGCTGGCCTCGAGCAGCGCATACCAGACCAAGGACGCCGACACCCGGCGCGCGATCGCCAGTTCGCTGGTGCGGATCGCCAATACCGCGGTGGCGCTGGCCGACGCCGAGGCACCGCGCGCCCCGCTGGCCATGGCGCAGAACGCGGGCAGCCAGTTTTCCGGCGTGTCGGCCAGCCGCGTGGCCGACACCACCCGCAACATCCTCAACGCGGTTTCGTTCCCGCGCTTCGTGACGGACCTGATCAACGGCGTGTTCCGCTCCCTGAACGACTCCAACCAGCAGCAGTTGCACAGCTTTGTGGAATTGATCCAGAACGTGGCCGCGACCACGGAAGGCTTCGCCGACGCCAATATCGGCATCAGCGGCGCGCGCGCCTGGCTGGCCGAGCGCTTCCCGGCCAACTTCATGGTGCAGGGTGAAGAGACCGACGATTTCGCCACGCCGGCCGCGCAGCTGTCGCCCGAGGAAAGGGCCGAACTGCAGGCCGAGCGCGACGCCGCCACGCGCCTGGTGCTGCGGCCCGGCGCGTCGATGCCGACCGAGGCGGCGCTGCGCACCGGGCTGGGACTGGGGCCGCAGGACTCTATAGGCGGAGGCGACCCGGAAAACCTGGTGCCGCTGGCGCGCAGCGCGATGGCGCGCAACCGGCAGCAGATGCTGTCGACCATGGTGATGATGGGATTGCAGCGCATCGTCATTGAAAGCGGCCGCCTGAATGCGTCGATGCGCTTTCATATCGATACCCACAGCGCCGCCAATGACGACCGGGGTTCGAGCTTCGACATGCGCAACGATACATCCGTCGGCGTGGGCGCGCGCGTGGGGCCGTGGGGCGTGGATGCGAAGATGCAAAATACGGTGGGCTACGTGTCGACCGAGCGCACCCAGACGTCCGAGGAAATGAACACGGAGCTGGACCTGAATTCGTCGGTGGAGCTGGTGTTCAAGACCGACTATGTAGCGCTCGACCGCCTGGCGGGCGGGCCGGCGCAGGAGCGGATCCGCGTCAACGCGCTCAATCCGGAAGCCGAAGCCAGGCTGGCGGCGGACGACCGGACCGCGCGCCGTGCCGCCCGCGCCACGTCGGACGCCAGCCGCAGCAGCCAGCTGTCGGACCGGCTGGTGCGGCCGACGCAAGGCGGGGCGGTGCAGGCCACGACGCCGGCGATTCCGCCCGCTGCGGCCGAGCCGCCTGCAACGCCGCCGGTCGTCACGCCACCGCCGGCTGTCACACCACCGCCGGTGGTCACCCCTCCCCCTGTCGCGGTGGAACCGCCAAGCCGCTAACAACTCTCAGAATTTGGCGTTCACGGAGAATTGAGCAATATCAATCACCTCATCCCGTTGCCGGTGAACAATTCAGTCTCTCCATTTCCAATCGAGGGCTGGCAATGAAAGACACACGCGGATTCTTCGTGCTTCCGCAGGCTCCAGAGGGCGCCGGTTACTATACATATGGAACGCCCCGCAACGGTGCAGGACAGTACGCCGATCCCAAGCTAATGAGTTTGATCTTGTCGGTTGAGCATGACTGGCTTGCACTCGACAGGCGGAAATTCGGCGTCGGGAACATCAGTTTAGCGAACGGTAGTCATTTCAAACCTCACCGTACCCACGACAACGGACTTGCGGTTGATATTCGTCCTCTCCGAAAGGATGGTCGTCAGCAACCGGTCTCCCGATTCGATGCGCAATATGATCGCGAGGCCACGTCAACCCTCATTGCGCTATTTTGCAAAGGCGCTTTTTTCAAACTCGCCTACTTCAACGATATAGAGATTCCCGGTGTACGTTACTGCAAGGATCATGACGATCATTTTCATATAGAGCTAGTATGAAATATTTCTCGAAGGCGAAGAAAAAATTGCGTCACTTGCTTGCTCTCACATTGATGAGCGTATCTGCCCATGCAATTTCCGCTGTTCCGGCAGCGGCCGTCAAAGTCATATATCGCGTCCATCAAGCAGCTGCTGTCAGGGATGTAAGTGCGCTCGAAGAACTGATGGTGCCAGAGTTCACATGGAGCTTCGGCGGTGACGCCGATGCAAAACAGGCACTCGCAGCGTGGAAACGCCGTCCCATGGCATTCCGGAAACTTCGTGAAGTGACTGCAAAAAGATGCATCCTGCAAGCGGACGGAAGTATCGAATGTCCGCGTGGAGCAGGAACCGGCTACCGTGCCGGTTTCATACAAACTGCTGCCGGATGGCGCATGGCCTATTTCGTGGCAGGCGACTAATACGGGTGACGCCAAACAATCAAGATTGCACAAATTATATGGGTCGTGTATGTTTCCGGATGTCTAATCCTGGGAATCGTTCCATGCGTTTTGAAATTCTACAAACAGGCAACTTCAAGAAATTCGACGGCGAGTACCTGATGATCGTCCTCAGTATCCTGACCGCACTCGCGCTCGAGGATTTCGCCCAGGACATGAATCACCGCAGCCTGGCCAAGCAGGCGAGCGTCAAGATCGATGCCGAGATCCAGGCCAATATCGTCGAAGTGGAAAAAATACTGGCCCATAACGAAGGCCAGGTCCAGAAACTGGAGCAGGTGCGCAAGCTCATGCTGAAGGATATCAAGAGCGGGCTGAGCGATGCCGAGCTGGCCAAGCGCGTGCTCACCGATTACCAGGGAGCATTCGACCTGAGCATCCAGTCGCCGTCGCTACGGCGGGAGGCGTGGGAAGTGGCGGTGGCGAACCAGTCGGTCAGCTGGATGCCGAACGCGGAATTGAACCGGTATTCGGTCGCGTACGCCAACATGCGTGACATGCAAAGCGCCAACAGCGGCATGAATAACTACTTCCTCGACGGCCCGCGCATGCTGGACATCGCCAGTGATGCGCAGATGGGCGCGGCGGCGGCGCGCGATGTGTACCGGATGGTGAACCAGATCATTACCTCGCATCACAGCATCAACGGCAACCTCCGGGGATTGCGGAATGAACTGAAAGCGAGCGCCGCTGCCGCACCGAAGCAGGGATAGTGCATACTGCTGCCAACAACACGACGCCAGATTCGAGGACCTTATGACTTTAGCAATCCGAACTTTTCTCCTGGGCTGCGCCCTGCTCGCGTCCTTGGGCGCCAGCGCCGGCGAACCGATTCCCCCGGAAGCGGAAGCGGTCATCGACCAGGTCAACGCCGCGGCCAAGGCCAAGGACGTGAAGGCGCTCGAAGCGCTGATGGTGAGCGACCGGGTATGGGGCGCCGGCGGCAATGCCAGCGCGCGTGAAGTACTGGCGGCGTGGTCCGAGAAGCCCGGTGTATTCCGCCAGCTGCGCGACGTCACCCGCAAGCGCTGCTCGCTGCGCGAGGACGGCCTGATCGTGTGCCCGAACGGCACCAACGTGGGCTTGCGCGCCGGTTTCGTCAGCACCTGGCGCGGATGGAAGATGGCCTTCTTTATCGCCGCCGACTAGACTAGACTTGCGCCCGCCGGTGGCGGGCAAAGAAGTCGAGCAGCATCTTGCTGGCATCGGGCCCCGTGCCCGAATTGAACGATAACCGTTCGTCGCCGCCGCTCCAGGCGTGCTTCAGTTCCGCGATCTGCGCCACGCGCAGCATCAGCTTCCTGTCCTGGTACACATCATGCAGCCGGTGCGGCAGCAGCCGCTTGTGGCCCGCCTTGTCCGTCACCTGCACGGGCGAACCGGCCCCGAGGCCATTGATCAGCATCGCCTGGCGCGTCAGCTGCGCCTGGTTCACGGGGCGCACCACCTCATCGTCTTCGCCCTGGATCAGCATGGTCGGCATGGCCGGAAAGCCTGGCTGCCTGGCCAGCACTTCGTGGATGGCGCTGTCGACGCGCAGCGCAGCCCCGTGCCGCATCACCGCCAGCGCGCCCACCGTGCTGTGCCCTGCTCCGTACAGCGGGCCGGAATGCAGGCCGATGGCGGCAAATTTATCGGGATGGTTGAGGGCAACAATATTGGCCATGCCGGCGCCGGCCGAAATGCCGCCGATATAGATGCGCGTGCTGTCGATGGGGTAGTTTTGCATGACTTTGTCGACGATGCCCACGATCATGGGCACATCGCCGCCGCCCAGCTGGGTCGCGCGGTCATACCATTTCCAGCAGCGGTGGGGATGGGTGCTGACCGACTGTTGTGGGTACACGACGGCGTAGCCGGCCTTGCCGGCCAGCTGGTTCATGCGCGTGCCCTGGGCAAACATGGTTGCGCTCTGGTCACAGCCGTGCAGCATGACGATGAGAGGGTAGCCGGTGCTGGCGGGCGCGGTGTCGGGCAGGTAGAGCCAGTAGCTCATGCGCCGCCCCACCCCGCTGTCGGAACGGCCTGCATAGTACGAGGCAAGCCATTTCCCGCTCGCCGGCGCGACAGGGTTAAGTGCGACGCGTACTTTTGGTTTTGGTGTGGGCTTCGCTGTGACCTTCGGCTTCGGCTTTGGCTTCGGCCTGGCCTTGGGCGTCGCGAGCAATACTTTCAACGCCCGGGTAGCCGTGCGTTGCTGCTTTTTCCCGGCGCGCAGCAAGCCGCGCAGCCAGGTATGAGCAGATTTCACCATCGCAACCTGGAGACGACAATCCGGGCCAGCAACGCAACGGCAAACGAGCGGGTTGGAATGGGCTTGCCAAGCGGGCCGGCGTTGTTGCAGCGAGGGATGATGAACATCATGGTGATCTCCTTGTTTTTTACAAGAATATCTCCGCGGCAAGGCCGGCTCTGTGCGCTATCACGCTTAATTGCGCTAACTGCGTATTCCACGCAAAGTGGCCACCCGTTCCACGCCAAACTGGCCACCCAGTC
>JAZKBE010000051.1:0-49026 GCA_040388805.1 Pseudomonadota bacterium | reverse complement strand
CCGCGCCACGATGCCGAAGCGGTCGCGCAGCGGGTTGGTCAGCATGCCGGCGCGCGTGGTGGCGCCCACCAGCGTGAACGGTTGCAGGTCGAGCTTGACCGAGCGCGCGGCCGGGCCTTCGCCGATCATGATGTCGATCTGGTAGTCCTCGAGCGCCGGGTACAAAATCTCTTCGACCACGGGCGACAGGCGGTGGATCTCGTCGATGAACAGCACGTCGTTCGCTTCGAGGTTGGTCAGGATGGCGGCCAGGTCGCCCGGGCGTTCCAGTACCGGTCCGGATGTCTGGCGCAGGTTGACGCCCATTTCGCGCGCGATGATGTGGGCCAGCGTGGTCTTGCCCAGGCCGGGAGGCCCGAACAGCAAGGTATGGTCGAGCGCTTCGCGCCGCTTGCGGGCCGCTGCAATGAAAATTTCGAGTTGACCGCGAATCTTTTCCTGGCCGACGTATTCGTCGAGCTGCTTGGGACGCAGCGCGCGCTCGATCGCCTCTTCGTTCGGCGACGCCGGCGTGGCGGCGATGATCCGCTGCTCGCTGAAATTGTCGGTCTGGATGCTCACAATCTGTTATCCCTTTGACAGCGCCTTGAGCGCGTATTTGATACCGTCGGAAACACTGCTACCGGCCGGCATGTTCTTCAGCGCGGCCACTGCTTCCTTGTCAGAATACCCCAAAGCCAGCAGCGCATTCAGGATATCCGATTGCGCATCGTGCTGGACCACGCCGCCGACGGAACCGAGGTCCGCGCCCAGCTTGCCCTTCAGTTCCAGCAGCAGGCGTTCGGCGGTCTTCTTGCCGATGCCCGGTACCTTGACCAGGCGCCCGGCTTCCTGCAGCGTGACCGCCTGGGCCAGGTCGGCAATCGTCATGCCCGACAGGATGGACAGCGCGGTGCGCGCGCCGACGCCGGTAATCTTGATCAGCTGGCGGAACACGGCGCGTTCGGCCGCGTTGCCGAAGCCAAACAGCAAGTGTGCATCTTCGCGGATGGCCTGGTGCGTGAACAGGGTGACTTTTTCGCCGAGCTGCGGCAAGTTGTAGTAGGTGCTCATGGGCACGTCGACTTCGTAGCCGACACCATTGCAATCGACCAGCAGCTGGGGAGGATTTTTTTCGAGCAGGATGCCGGAAATGCGACCAATCATGGATGTCCTTAAACGAGGCGGCCGCGCTTCATGCGCAAGCCGGTAAGCGATGGCGCCAGCGCGCTGATCAGCGCCAGCGCGTCGTGGCTGTTGGCGTGGCAAATGGCAACGCCCAGCGCATCGGCGGCGTCGGTGCCGGGCAGGCCTGGCAGCACCAGCAGGCGCGCGACCATGTCCTGCACTTGCTCCTTGGCTGCGCGGCCGGTGCCGACCACGGCTTGCTTGACTTGCAGCGCGGTGTATTCGGCCACCGACAGGTCCGCGCCAACCAGGGCCGTGATGGCGGCGCCGCGCGCCTGGCCGAGCAGCAGGGTCGATTGGGGATTGACGTTGACGAAGACTTTTTCGATGGCCGCACAGTCGGGCCGATAGGTACGCGCCACTTCGGTGATCCCTTGCAGGATCACCTTCAGGCGGCTGGGCAGGTCGCCTTCGGCCACCGTTTTGATGGTGCCGGAAGCGATGTAGCGCAGCTTGTTGCCCTGCTTTTCGATCACGCCGAAGCCTGTGGTGCGCAGGCCCGGGTCTATGCCTAGAATTATCATGATCGAATGTTATACCGCCCAGCAATAATGCGTGGGCGATTTTTTCGATCAATGACGGAAATGACGCGCACCCGTGTACAGCATGACCACGCCGCGCTCGTCGGCCGCGTCGATCACTTCCTGGTCGCGCATCGAACCGCCCGGCTGGATCACGCAGGTGGCGCCAGCGTCAACCACCACATCGAGACCGTCGCGGAACGGGAAGAAGGCATCCGACGCCACGGCCGAACCAGCCAGGGTCAGGCCGGCGTTCTGGGCCTTGATCGACGCGATGCGGGCCGAATCGATACGGCTCATCTGGCCGGCGCCCACGCCCAGGGTCATGCCGTTGGCGCAGAACACGATGGCGTTCGACTTGACGAACTTGGCAACCCGCCAGGCGAACATCATGTCCTGGAGTTGCTGCTGGGTAGGTTGCAGCTTGGTCACCACGCGCAGTTCGCCCAGGCCGACATTCTTGGCATCCGGCGACTGCACCAGCAGGCCGCCGCCGACGCGCTTGACGTCGAACGGGTTGTTGCCGTTACCCAGCGCAATTTCCAGCAGGCGCACATTCTGTTTGGCCGACATGATGGAACGCGCTTCGGCGGAGAACGATGGTGCGATCAGCACTTCAACGAACAGCTTGGCGATCGCTTCCGCGGTTTTCGCATCCACTTCGGTGTTCAGGGCAATGATGCCGCCGAAAGCCGAGGTCGGATCGGTCTGCAGCGCGCGCGAGTAGGCGTCCAGCGCATCGGTGCCGATCGCCACGCCGCAGGGATTGGCGTGCTTGACGATGACGCAGCCGGCCGGCTGGCCCAGGCCGCCCAGCGACTTGACGCATTCCCATGCAGCATCGGCATCGGCGATATTGTTGTACGACAGTTCCTTGCCTTGCAGCTGCTTGTAGCTGGCCAGCGCGCCGACCGCCGGCACCAGGTCGCGGTAGAACGCGGCCGACTGGTGCGGGTTTTCGCCGTAGCGCATGTCCTGCACTTTTTCGAACGTCATGTTCAGCGTCTGCGGATAGGCCGCGCGCGTGGCGTGGGCCTTGTCTTCACCCAGGCTGGTCAGGTAATTGGTGATGGCGCCGTCGTATTGCGCGGTGTGGGCGAACACTTTTTTCGCCAACATGAAACGGGTGTCATAGGACACGACGCCAGCCTTGACCTGCTCGAGCACGGCAGCGTAGTCGACCGGATCGCACACGACCACCACGTCCTTGTGGTTCTTGGCAGCCGAGCGCAACATGGTCGGGCCGCCGATGTCGATATTTTCGATCGCGTCTTCCAGCGAGCAGGTTTCCTTGGCCACGGTCGACTGGAAGGGGTACAGGTTCACGACCACCATGTCGATGGTCGGGATATTGTGTTCTTCCAGCTTGGCGACGTGCTCGGGGAAATCGCGGCGCGCCAGGATGCCGCCGTGAACCTTGGGATGCAGGGTCTTGACGCGGCCGTCCAGCATTTCGGGAAAGCCGGTGTAGTCCGCCACTTCGGTGACGGCAACGCCGTTGTCGGCCAGCAGCTTGGCCGTGCCGCCGGTGGACAGGATCTTGACGCCCATGGCGGACAGCGCGCGCGCAAAGTCGAGCACGCCAGTTTTGTCGGAAACGGAAATGAGAGCTTGTTGGATCATGAGAGTGGCCTGGTTGTTGAGTATTCTGTGGGTGCACTGGCGCGCCACCGGGCGCGATTGGCTCGCGCTCCGATAGCACGGCCACTCAGTGTGCTAAAGCGGTTTACAGCAGTCCGTGTTCCTGCAATTTTTTTCGCAAGGTATTGCGATTGATGCCGAGCATCTGCGCGGCCTGCGACTGGTTGCCGTCGGCACGCGTCATGACGACCTCGAGAATCGGCCGTTCGACCGTCAGGACCACCATGTCATAGATATTCGATGCTTGCTGCTCGCCCAGGTCATTGAAGTACTCTTCAAGGCTCTTCTGGACGACTTCCTGGATACTTTCTTTGCTCATTTTTTCGTGCTTCACTTGGTGATTGATGTTCTAAGCACTGCTCTCTAGGCAGTGTGTGTCCCAAATCTTTTTATTGTCTGCTGCTATGCTGCCAATGCCACCTCAACAACTGGCGCGGGCCGGTATTGTAACCGCTCGCCGTGCTCAAGCTGAAATTCGAAAAAACGGTCGACCGCGCGCAACTGGGCATCGGTCGATTCCAGCAGGTTCATTTGCTGGCGGAAATCTTCGCCACCGGCCAGGTCGCGCACGTACCAGCCGATGTGTTTGCGCGCCGTGCGCACGCCCAGGAATTCGCCATAGAAGGCGTAATGCGCCTGCAGATGTTCGTCCATCAGGGCGCGCACTTCAGCCACCGTGGGCGCCGGCAAATGCAGGCCGGTGCGCAGGTAGTGGTCGATCTCGCGGCAGATCCAGGGACGGCCTTGCGCGGCGCGCCCGATCATGACGGCGTCGGCGCCGGTTTGCGCCAGCACGTACTTCGCTTTTTCGGGGGTGGTGATGTCGCCGTTGGCCACCACCGGAATGCGCACCTCGGCTTTAACGGCCGCAATGGTGTCGTATTCGGCGTCGCCGGTGTAGCCGTCGGCGCGGGTGCGGCCATGCAAGGTGAGCATGGCGATGCCTGCCTGTTCGGCGATGCGCGCAATGCGCAATGCATTTTTATTTTCGCGGTTCCAGCCGGTACGGAATTTCAGCGTGACCGGCACGTCGACCGCCGCCACCACCGCCTGCAGGATGCGTTCGACCAGGTCTTCGTGCTGCAGCAGGGCGGAACCACACCAGCTATTGCACACTTTCTTGACCGGGCAACCCATATTGATATCGATGATCTGGGCGCCGCGGTCGACATTGAATTTGGCGCAATCGGCCAGGTCTTGCGGATCGGCGCCGGCGATCTGGACCGCTTTCGGCTCCATTTCACCATCGTGGTCGGTGCGGCGCGAACTCTTTTCCGTGGCCCACAGGCGCGGATTCGAAGCTGCCATTTCGGACACGGCGTAGCCCGCCCCCAGCTGTTTGCACAGCTGGCGGAAAGGCCGATCCGTCACGCCCGCCATGGGAGCGACGAATACATTATTGCGCAGCAAGTGATTACCGATTTGCACAGGCGGACCGGAAAGAATTAGCGGGAACCGGCTATTTTACCTGATTTGCTGCTCAAATAATAAGCACTTTTTTGTATGAAGGATTAGCTTGGCAGAACTAAAGAAGCGTGTGCGCCCGCTTGACGGATCTAGCTCAGTTCGTCTAGCACATTGCGCTGCAAGTGTTCGACCTCGCCCCAGCTGGCAAGTTCCAGCTTGCCGGCCCGGAAGGTGAAGCGGTTGATGCTGGCGTTCATGACAGGGAAGTCGCGCGGGGTTTCGAGCGACAGGCCGAGGGCGGCGCGGTAGGCGCATTCGAGCACGCCGCCGTGGGCGACCAGCGCCAGCACCTGGCCAGGATGGCGTGCGGCATGAAAGGCAATGGCCGCCACGCAGCGATCGTAGAACTGGCGAAAAGTTTCGCCCACGCGCAGGCCGGGCGGCATGACGGAATCGACATCGCGCGCTTGCCAGGCCTTGAATTCGCGCGGGAAGCGCGCTTCGATGTCGGCATACAGCAAGCCCTCGAAGCCCCCGAAGCAGCGTTCGCGCAGCAAGGGGTCAGTGCTCACTTGCATGCCGTGCGGGCGCGCCACGGCCTGCGCGGTCTGGTGCGCGCGCTGCAAGTCGCTGGAAATGACGGCGTCGACCTGCTCGCCCGCCAGCGCGCGGGACAGCGCATCGGCCTGGCGCACGCCTTCGCCATTGAGGGCGATATCGATGTGGCCTTGCAGGCGGCGTTCGGCATTCCAGGCGGTTTCGCCATGGCGGATCAATACGATGCGGGTCGTTGGCATGCGGCTGTCGGGTACTTAAGAAAGCGTATCGGCGATCTGGGGATTGAGCGAATACACGCCGAAAATCTGGGCTTCATCCAGGATGTGGCCGCGGATGGCCAGGCGCGCTTCGGGACCGGTGAAGCGGCCTTCGAGCGGCAGGCGCGGAATGTCGAGCGCGTACAGGCAGAATATATAAGTATGCACGCGCAAGTCGTTCCATGGCGGACAGGGGCCATCGTAGCCATAGTATTCGCCGGCCATGTCGGGATCGGCCTGGAACCAGCTGGTGTAGTCGTTGATGCCCTGGCGCAGCTGGTGTTCGGTACCGTTCTTGATGGTGAAGGGCACCAGCGGACCCGGCTTGCCGTGGGGCGTGACCAGTTCCGACAGCAAGCCCTTGCTGATGGAACGCATGGCCACGGGGATATCGGCCAGGGTCCAGTGATAGAAATCGGCGCGCGGCATTTCTTCGGCCAGGAAGCGGCCTTCCTTGTTGACGTCGGTGCCGACGGTGGGCGCGTCGGCATCCCGGCACAGCAAGATCAGCGATTCTGTGCCGGCGGGCACGTCATCCCAGGCAAGGTGCGGGTTGCGGTTGGCCGACAGGCGCACGCGCGTAGCCGGATCGATCGTGGCGAATGCGTATTCAGGCGGAATGAGGCCGCCTTCCGTAAATGAATCACTCCAGAGTCTCATCGCCCTCTCCTGCCTGTTTGACCGCAAAATGTGCACCAGGTTTCATTTGGGTGCCACCTGGAGCCAGAAAGTCACTGGCCCGTCATTGGTCAGCGACACTTTCATGTCGGCGCCAAACTGTCCGCTTGCCACGATGGCATGGCGCGCCCGCGCCTGCCGCTCGACGTAATTAAACAGGCGCAAGCCGTCTTCGGGCTTCGCCGCCGGCGTGAACGACGGCCGGGTGCCGGAATTGGTGTCGGCCGCCAGCGTGAACTGGGGCACCAGCAGCAAGCCGCCGGCAACATCGCTCAGGCTGCGGTTCATTTTGCCGGCCTCGTCGCCAAATACCCGGTAGGCCAGCAATTTGGCCAGCAAGGCGTCGGCTTCCTTCTCGCTGTCGCCTTTTTCGGCGCACAGCAGCACCAGCAGGCCGGCCCCGATGGCGCCCACGGTCGCGCCGTCCACCACCACGCTGGCGTGACTGACCCGTTGCAGCAGGGCGATCATGCGCTGAAGGTCACGCGGGCGAACTTGCGCTTGCCAACCTGCAGCACGACGGTGCCGGCTTGCACTTGCAGCGCCTTGTCGCTGATCACCGCGCCGTCGATCCGCACCCCGCCCTGGTCGACCATGCGCATCGCTTCCGACGTCGAGGCACACAGTCCGGCCTGCTTGAGCAGGTGGGAAATACCCATCGGCGCGCCGGACAGGGTGATTTCCGGCACGTCATCGGGAATCCCGCCCTTGGAACGGTTGACGAAGTCGGCCAGCGCATCGTCGGCTGCCTGCTGCGAATGGAAACGGGTGACGATTTCCTTGGCCAGTGTCACTTTGGCATCACGCGGGTTGCGGCCGCCGTCCACTTCCGCCTTCAGGGCCGCGATGTCGGCGCTTGAACCAAATGACAGCAATTCGAAGTAGCGCCACATCATGACGTCGGAAATGCTCATGATCTTGCCGAACATCGTATTGGCAGGTTCAGTGATGCCAATATAATTGTTCTTGGACTTGGACATTTTTTCGACGCCGTCCAGGCCTTCGAGCAAAGGCATGGTCAGGATGCATTGCTGCTCCTGGCCGTAATCCTTCTGCAGCTCGCGCCCAACAAGCAAGTTGAATTTCTGGTCTGTTCCACCTAGCTCAAGGTCGGCCTTCAAAGCGACCGAATCGTAGCCTTGCATCAAAGGATAGAGGAACTCATGGATCGAGATCGGTGTCCCACTCTTGTAGCGCTTGGTGAAATCGTCCCTTTCCATCATCCGGGCCACGGTGTAGCGCGAGGAAAGCTCGATCATGCCGCGTGCGCCGAGCGGGTCGCACCATTCGGAGTTGTAGCGGATTTCCGTGCGCGCCGGGTCCAGCACCAGCGATGCCTGTTTAAAGTAGGTCATCGCGTTTTGTTCGATTTGTTCTTTCGTCAACGGTGGCCGCGTGGCATTGCGGCCCGAAGGATCGCCGATCATGGACGTAAAGTCGCCGATCAGAAAAATCACCTGGTGCCCCAGGTTTTGCAGCTGGCGCATCTTGTTCAGTACCACGGTATGCCCCAGGTGCAGGTCGGGGGCGGTCGGGTCCAGGCCCAGTTTGATGCGCAAAGGCTTGCCAGTCTGCTCGGAACGGGTGAGCTTCCGGGCGAATTCGCTCTCGATCAGCAGCTCGTCGACACCCCGTTTGGTGATGGCAAGGGCTTCAAGAACGGTGTCGGACAGGGGCGTGGCGGGTGCGGAAGTGGTCATAGATAAATGTAAAAGTTCTTCGCGATATGTCGAAAAAGATGGGCTGAGGCTGGAGTTTGATATAATGCTCGATCCGATTAATCTTGCCGAACGCAAACTAAATACAATAATAAGAAAAAGTTACGCTCCACACGCGGATGTTCAAGCGGCAAATTTTAACTGATTGCATGGACCCTATAAACAAAATCACAGGCAAACGCTGGTCTGGCCTGCTAGGAACAACGCGAAAGGCGCGCATTATCAGCGCCGGTGCGATTTTTCTTGCAGTCTGCGCATTTGGTGCCGCCGGCGTAGCGCCGCTGGCCCCCGATGCGTCCGACCTGCCAGTCGTCTCGATTGCACAGGATCTCGAACTGCCGAACCTGGCCGAACAGATCGCCGCACTCCAGCAAGACGAACAGCAATTCATCCACGAAGAAAAAGTCCGTGCGGGCGATACGCTCGCCGTCCTGCTCAACCGCCTGGGCGTGGACGACGCGGAAGCTGTCAATTTCATCAAGTCCGACAAAATCGCCAAAGGCGTCATGCAGCTCAAGACCGGCAAGCGGGTCCAGGCGCAAACCGGCGAAAACGGCGAACTGCAGTGGCTGCGCGCCACCATCGTCGACGGCCGCGACAACCCGGTCAAACAGATTTCGATCACCCGCAACGGCGACAAGTTCAGCGCCCGCGAATCCGCAGCCCAGCTCGAGCGCCGCATTGAAATGCGTGCCCGCGAAATCACCACCTCGCTGTACGGCGCCACCGATGCCACCACCGACGGCGGCAAGCTGCCGGACGCCATCGTGGCCCAGATCATCGAAATGTTCTCGACCGATATCGACTTCCGCTCCGACCTGAAACGCGGCGACCGCTTCAATGTGGTCTACGAGACGTTCTGGCAGGATGGTGAAATGGTTCGTGCCGGCCGTATCCTGGCAGGTGAATTCACCAACCGCGGCGTCACCTACCAGTCGGTCTGGTACGAAGACCCGGTCACCAAGCAAGGCGGTTACTACAGCTTCGACGGCAAGGCGCTGAAAAAGGCCTTCCTCAAGTCGCCGCTGGAATTCTCGCGTATTTCGTCGGGCTTCTCGAACCGCGTGCACCCGATTTCTGGCGTCTGGAAAGCGCACAAGGGCGTCGATTTCGCCGCCGCGCTGGGCACGCCGATCCGCGCTTCCGGCGACGGCGTGGTCGATTTCGCCGGCGTCCAGGGCGGCTACGGCAATTTCGTCCTCATCAAGCACTGGGCCGACTACACCACGGCCTATGCCCACATGAGCCGCTTCGCACCTGGCATACGCCGCGGTTCCAAGGTCACCCAGGGCCAGGTCATCGGCTACGTCGGCTCCACCGGCTGGTCGACCGGCGCCCACCTGCACTACGAATTCCGCGTCAACAACCAGGCGCGCGATCCGATGTCGGTGAAAGTCATTGCCCAGGCGCCCCTGTCGCCGACCGAAATGCACCGCTTCAAGACGGCAGCGGCCGACATGACCCACCGCTTTGCCCTGCTGCGCCCGTCGGGCACGTCGATGGCAGCGCGCTAAAGCACGCTCCGCTTGAAAAACGAAACGCCTTGCAGCATCATGCAAGGCGTTTTGCTTTTTACCCCCCCGCTTTTTTTTACCCTCCCCTTTTGAGGCGATCACATGACGGCTTCTCCTGAACTCTTCATCGGCCTCATGTCCGGCACCAGCATGGACGGCGTGGATGGCGTGCTGGCCGACTTTGCCGGCGGCGCCATCAACACCCTGGCCTCGGCCTTCATGCCCTTCCCTGCCGAACTGCGCAGCGCCCTGATGGCGCTGCAAGCGGCCGGCGACAATGAGATCGAACGGGAAGCCCTGGCCGCCAACGGCCTGGCCGCCAGCTACGCCGCCTGCGTGGAAGCCCTGCTGCCGCCTGGCGGCAAGGTGCAGGCGATCGCCGTGCATGGCCAGACCACGCGCCACCGTCCCGAACTGGGCTTCACGCGCCAGACCAACAACCCCGCCCTGCTGGCCGAACTGACGGGCATCGACGTCATCGCCGACTTCCGCAGCCGCGACGTGGCCGCCGGCGGCCAGGGCGCGCCGCTGGTGCCCGCCTTCCACCAGGCGCAATTTGGCCAGGAAGGCAAGACCCGGGTGGTGGTCAACATCGGCGGCTTCGGCAATATCAGCGTGTTGCACGCGGACGGCCGCACGGGCGGCTTCGACACCGGTCCCGGCAATGTCCTGATGGATGCCTGGATCGGACGCCACCAGGGCCTGGAATATGACGCCGACGGCGCCTGGGCGGCCGGCGGCAAGGTCTGCCAACCCCTGCTGCGCGTCTTGCTGGCCGAACCCTATTTCGCCTTGCCGGCCCCCAAGAGCACGGGGCGCGACCTGTTCCACCTCGACTGGCTCGACGCGCGCCTGGCCGATGTGCCGGGCCTGGCGGCGCAGGACGTGCAAGCGACGCTGCTGGCGCTGAGCGCGCGCACGATCGCCGACGGCATCCGGGGCAGCGGTGCGGGCCTGGTGGACGCGGTCTATGTGTGCGGGGGCGGAGCGTACAACGGCGCCCTGCTGCGCGCGCTGGCGGCGGAACTGGGCACGACGGTGGAATCGACGGCGGTGCTCGGCGTGGCGCCGAACCGGGTGGAAGCGCTGGCCTTCGCCTGGCTGGGATACTGCTTCACCAAACGCAAAGCGGGCAATATGCCCGCTGTAACCGGAGCGAGGGGACCCAGGATCCTGGGCGCCCTCTACCCCGCGTGATGCTGGTGCAGCTTAGGCCGAGAACGACGAACCGCAGCCGCAGGTCGAGGTGGCGCTTGGATTCTTGATGACGAACTGGGCGCCTTCAAGGTCATCCTTGTAGTCGATCTCCGCGCCCACCAGGTACTGGTAGCTCATCGAATCGATCAACAGCTGGACGCCATTCTTTTCCATGGTGGTGTCGTCTTCGTTGACGATTTCATCGAAGGTGAAACCGTACTGGAAACCCGAGCAACCGCCACCTTGCACGAAGACGCGCAGTTTCAGGTCCGGATTGCCCTCTTCCTCGATCAGCTGGGCGACCTTTTGGGCCGCGCTGTCGGTAAAGATGATTGGTGCCGGCATGACATCTTGCGCTTCTGCTACTGCATTCATTTCGTACTCCTACAAGGAACAATTTAAAGCCATTATAGACTGTTGTCGCCCCTCACGCTTCGGATACCACGTCCAGCTGCGGATCATTGAAGGAATGCGGGAAGGAATCGACTGCCTGCAACTGGAATACCGGTTCGGCGCCCTGGGTGTGCGTGAGAGTGCCGGCCACCGTGGCCCCATTGTGCATTTCCAGCCTTTTGTAATGGACATTACCGACAATGCGGCCTTTTGGGCGCAATTCAAGGAGTTCGGACGCAAATACATCGCCCGCGATATAGCCGTTGACCACCAGCGTTGCGCAATGGACATCGCCCTCGACCCGGGCGTGCTCGGACACGACCAGCACGTTTTCGGTACTTTCGCCGCCGATGACGTTGCCATGCACCTCGCCATCGATGCGCAGGCCGCCGGTAAAGCAAATATCGCCTTCAATCCTGGCGGATATTCCGACCAGGCTATCAATGTCCGTTTTCGCGGTTCGACCAAACATGATTGGCACTCCTCAAAGTGGCAGGTTGCTAAAGAGCGCACCTGCCCTGGCTTCGAGCACGCGTGCGGAAAATGTGGGCCTTGCAAAACTGACCAGATCCTCAGTTTTAATTTACAACGCTCACCCTCGAGCGCCTTGATCTGGATCCGCAATCTTGCCAGTATCAACACATTATTCCGCGCAAGGTCCCATGACCTTGGTCAAATCCGTTAAGGCAACAGCGCGATCTGTTTCAATCCCGTGCTTTCGTCCAGGCCAAACATCAAATTCATGCACTGGACGGCCTGGCCGGATGCGCCCTTGACCAGGTTGTCCTGCACCACCAGGATCACCACCGTATTGCCATTGCCCGGGCGATGCAGGGCCAGGCGCAGCATGTTCGAACCGCGCGTGGAGCGGGTTTCCGGATGCGAGCCGAAGGGCATCACATCGACGAAGGCCGCATCCTTGTATTGCTCTTCGAACAGGGCTTGCAGGGCTTCATTGTCGATCGGCGAGGTCAGGCGCGCGTACAGGGTCGAATGCATGCCGCGGATCATGGGCACCAGGTGCGGCGTGAAGATCAGGTTGACGGGCGAGCCGGTGAAGCGCTGCAGCTGGGCCACGGTTTCCGGGGTATGGCGGTGGCCGGACACGCCGTAAGCCTTGAAATTGTCGCTCGCTTCGGAGAACAGGGTGCCGATCTCGGCTTTGCGGCCGGCGCCGGACACGCCCGACTTGGCGTCCGCGATCAGGGAAGAGGCATCGACCAGCTTCGCCTTGAGCAGCGGATAGTAGCCCAGCTGCATGGTGGTCGGATAGCAGCCCGGATTGGCGATCAGGCGCGCACCCTTGATGGCTTCGCGGTTCAGTTCCGGCAAGCCGTAGACTGCCTCGTCCAGCAACTCGGGGCAGGTATGGGGAATCTTGTACCACTGCTCGAAGGCGGCCCGGTCTTTCAGGCGGAAATCGGCGGCCAGGTCGATGACCTTGACGCCGGCGGCCAGCAGCTCGGGTGCCTGGGCCATGGCCACGCCGTGCGGGGTGGCGAAGAACACGACGTCGCATTCTTTCAGGTCGACCTTGTCGGGCGCGGAAAATGCGATATCGACGGCGCCGCGCAGCGACGGGAACATCTCGGCCACGGGCAGACCATCTTCCTTGCGCGAAGTAATCGCCGTGATCTTCACATCGGGGTGGACCGACAGCAAGCGAAGCAATTCCACGCCGGTGTAACCGGTACCGCCAACGATGCCAACTTTAATCATGACTATCCCTCAAAAAATGGTGGGCTGCGCCCGAACAGTGCAATTTTAACAGCGCAGGAAAAACCCCGCGCGCGCCCTTGCCGATTGCAATGTTGCACAACCGGGGTCAGACCTCGGTGGAGAAATATTGCACGCCGGAGGTCTGACCCCGGTTGTGCAACAAGGATAGAAAGCAAAAAGCCGCCGGACCTTGCGGGCGGCGGCTTTCGCACAGCGCGCAACAGCGCGCTGCAGGAGGCGAATTAACGCTTCGAGAATTGCTTTGCGCGACGTGCTTTGCGCAGACCAACTTTTTTACGCTCGACTTCACGTGCATCGCGGGTAACGAAACCGGCACGTGCCAGGTCGCCCTTCAATGCTGCGTCGTAGTCGATCAGGGCGCGGGTGATACCGTGGCGAACTGCGCCAGCCTGGCCGGACTCGCCGCCGCCGTGAACGTTGACCTTGATGTCGAAACGCTCGACGTTGCCGGTCAGTTCCAGTGGTTGACGAATGACCATCAGGCCGGTTTCGCGCGAGAAGTAATCCGACGCTGGCTTGCCGTTGACGATGATTTGGCCAGTGCCAACTTTGATGAAGACGCGAGCGACTGCACTCTTGCGACGGCCGGTGCCGTAATTGTAGTTACCGATCATGTCAGCTCCTTACTTAAAGAGAACGAGTGCTGTAGGTTGCTGGGCAGCGTGCGGGTGGGAACCTTCCGCGTACACTTTGAGCTTCTTGATCATGGCGTAGCCAAGCGGGCCCTTAGGCAGCATGCCCTTGACCGCTTTTTCAAGCGCACGACCTGGAAAACGCTCTTGCATTTTCTTGAAGTTGGTTTCGTAGATGCCACCTGGGTAGCCGGAGTGACGGTAGTACGTCTTCTCGGTTGCCTTGGTGCCGGTTACGCGCAGTTTGCCTGCGTTAACCACGACGATGAAATCGCCGGTGTCGACGTGCGGAGTGAATTCTGGTTTGTGTTTGCCGCGCAGTCGGAGTGCCACTTCGCTGGCAACACGTCCGAGGACCAAGTCCGTCGCGTCAACCACGAACCAATCGCGCTGGACTTCATGTCCTTTAGCGGAAAAAGTTTTCATGTTGACTTCCTAATATTTTAAATCGCTCAAATGGTGGTTCCGCTCTTGCTGCCTGCGGACTCTGCCTTATTGTCTTTCCTGAGCAAACGGAAAGCCGGCAACTATAGCGCATTTCGCCTCTCCGCGTCAAGCCCGCCCTGGCCCTGTCATAAAAACATCAGCGTTCGCCCTAGATGTAGCGCAATCGCCCACAGCAAGCACAGCCATAGACTCTCCTTCACCCATCCAAGGAGTGATCCATCATGAAGAACTTCCCGCGCGAGTTGAAGCACAGTTCCGGCGCCCCCCTGCTGCTCGACCCCACCCGCCTGCTGCTCTCCTTCCTGGCGCCGCAGGAGCGCGCCGCCATCCTCGGTTTTCTCGCCGAACTCGACCTGCAGCTGGAAAACGGCGACGACGGCGAACCGGTGCCGGGCGAAGTTGTCAATCACACCAGCCGGCGCTTTTTCGTCAGCGCCCGCCGCGCCATTACCCAGGAACGCTTCGAACTGATCGACAAGGCGGCCCAGGCGCTCGGTTCGGACTGGATCGGCCCGGTCTACCGCCTGGCCGGCGAACAGGGCCGGCGCGCCCTGCTCACGCCCCTGCCCAATGTGCTGGTGGTGCGCCTGCGCGAACGCGAAGGCGTGGCCCACGACCTCGACACGCGCCTGCTGGCCAGCGCCAGCGCGGCCGAACCCCAGCTCGAGGAAACGGTCGAAAAATCGCGCTACCTGAACGGTTTCCGCCACTTTCGCATCGTCAATGTGCGCGAAGTGAACGCCTTCGAGCTGCGCCAGCGCCTGGAAACGGGCAATGGCGGCCAGGTGGTCGACGTCCAGTTCGAAACCATGCCCCTGATCCGCCCCACCGCCATCGTCCCCACCGACACCCTGTTCCCCCAGCAATGGGACATGATCCGGATCGGCGCCGGCGGGCCCGGCGCCACCGGCTGGGATATCGGCACCGGCGTGGCCACGGTGGTGGTGTGCGTGCTCGACGAAGGCGTCGACCTGTCCCACCCCGACCTGCGCTTTTCCACGCCCGGCATCAACCTGGGCACCATGCTGCCGGACGGCGCGCCCACCGGCAACCACGGCACCGCCTGCGCCGGCATCGTGGCGGCCACCTTCAACAATGCGCTCGGCGTGTCCGGCGTGGCCGGCAACGCGCGCATCATGCCGGTGGCCTTCGATACCTGGAGCGACGTCGAAGTGGCCGCCGGCATCACCTGGGCCAGCGCCAACGGCGCCGACGTGATCAGCATGAGCTTCGGCTACAACGCCTGGAGCCACGCCATCATCGACCCGGCCATCCAGACCGCCTTCGACAACAACCTGGTCATGTGCGTGGCCACCCACAATTACAACAGCGCCATCACCTACCCGGCCACCAATCCCCTGGTGATGGCGGTCGGCGCCTCGGACGAAATCGACAACCGCAAGAGCCCGGCCAGCCCGGACGGCGAAACCTGGTGGGGCTCGAACTTTGGCGCGGCCATGTCGGTCGTGGCGCCCGGCGTGCACATTCCCACCACCGACCGCCAGGGCGGGGCCGGCTACAACACCACGCCCGGCATCGCCGGCGACTTCACCCTGACCTTCAACGGCACCTCGTCGGCCACGCCGCACGTGGCCGGCCTGGCGGCCCTGATCCGCAGCCTCTACCCGGCGCTCGACAACCTGGAAGTGCGCGCCCTGATCGAAAAGTCGGCCGAAAAAACCGGCGCCGCCGCCTACCTCGACACGGCCGGCTACGCCAGCGGCAGCTGGAACCAGGAAATGGGCTACGGCCGCATCAATGTGTTCCGCGCGCTCGACGCGGCCGACATCCTGATCAAGGATGCGCCTGCCGACAGCGGCGCCGAGCCTTTCACGGGCGGCAATTTCTGGGACTTCTCCGACATCGTGGTGCGCATCAACGACGATGCCGTGTTCGTGCCCGGCGACCCGCTGCAATCGAAGAACGTGGAACGCGGCCAGGCCAACTACATTTATGTACGGGTCACCAACAAGGGCCCGCGCGAAGCCCGCAACGTGGCCGTCAATGTCCGCATCACGCCCTACGTGGGCCTGGAATTCGCCTACCCGCCCGACTGGACGCTATCGGACGCCATGCACGTGGCGCCGGCGCCCATCACCGCCTCGTTCGCCACCATTCCGGCCGGCGGCACGGCGATGGCCAAGTTCCGCATCGAAGCGGCCCAGACCGAACTGCTGTACGGCTGGGTCGCCGGCAGCGGCTGGCATCCCTGCCTGCTCGCGTCCGTCAACGCCGACAACGACTACGCCTTCGCCACCGCGCCGCTGGGCGGCACGCCCATCACCACGCGCCGCAACAACCTGGCCCAGCGCAACCTGTCGGTGATCGACGTGCTGGCCGGCGCCGCGGCCAGCTTCCCCTTCATCGCCGGCAGCCGCTACAACGCCGAACGCGTGCTCACGCTCGTGATCGACCGCTCGCGCCTGCCCGCCTCCATGCCGCTGCTGCTATCGATCGACGACGACGGCAGCGCCTTCCCGCTGGTCGACTTCACGCCCGCGCCGAACCAGGACAATGGCGGCGACCATTGCGCGGACGCGGCCGTGGTCTTCCTCGAGCGCACCCGCATCCAGACCAAGCTGGGATGCTGCCTGGGCGTGATGACCCTGGAAAAAGGCTCGCGCTTCGATTGCAAGCCAAGCACCAGGCCGGGCCGCGTGACGGTCGTCGGCGGCGACGTCATCGTGCGCAACGAGCGCCGCTACGTGCAGGTGACGCTCTCGCAGGCGGTGGTGCGCATCGAGAAGGCGGCCAATACCCTGTATCCCCTGTCGCTGCACACCACCATTCCCGCCGCCGGCGCCGCCCACTACCAGGTCCAGCTGGCCCAGCAAAACAGCCAGGGCACGACCGTCGGCGGCGCGGCCGTGGTGTATGTCGCGAGTTGAAAAACGGCGTTCGTTCCAGGCAGGGCGTGCTTCGTGCCACCCCGCCTGCATATCGTCACTTTATTCTTGACCGCGAGAACGACGGACTATTAGTATGTCTCGGCATACAAGGAGGAGACACCTAGTGAAATCAAGACGTATTCCAAGTTTTCTGGTCGCGGCAATGCTGTCGGCCGGGGCTGTCGCGGCGCCGGTCACCCAGCAGGGAAAAAGCTGCCACCTGCCCGGTTCCGAAGAAGCGCTGCGCTGCATCACCCTGCCGCTCGCGCTCGACTACGCCGCCAGCGGCGGCGCCAGGCTCAATCTGCACGTCACCGTCGCCCCCGCGTTTCGCGAATCGGCCCGTCCCGACCCCCTGTTCGTGCTGGCCGGCGGCCCTGGCCAGGCCGGCAGCGACGTGCTGCCCCTGCTGAACATGGTGTTCCGGCGCGTGCGCGCCACGCGCGACATCGTCTTCATCGACCAGCGCGGCACCGGCCTGTCGGGCAAGCTCGATTGCGCCAAAAAGGCCGAAGACGAGGACATGAACGATGCCGACCTGGACGCCTATGTGCGCGCCTGCATCGCCTCGGTCAGGCAGCCTTTTTCCGCCTACAGCACGGCCAACGCCGCGCGCGACATCGAAGAAGTGCGCAAGGCGCTCGGCTACAACAAGATCAACCTGTGGGGCGCGTCCTACGGCACGCGCCTGGCGCAAGCCTATGCGCGCGCCTATCCCGGCGTCTCGCGCGCCATCATCCTCGACGGCGTCGCCGCGCCCGACCAGGTGATCCCGGCCGCCGGCCGCGATGGCCAGGCCGCGCTCGAGCTCCTGTTCAAGCAGTGCGCCGCCGACAAGGCTTGCGGCAAGGCCTTCCCCACCCTGCGCGCCGACTACGCGGCGCTGGCCGAGCGCGTGGCCGGCGGCGGCGTCAGGCTCGACATCGCCGATCCCCGCACCGCGCGCCCGCTCAAGCTGCACATGACCAGCGACCGCTTCCTGGCCACGGTCCACAACATTTTGTACAGCCCGCTCGACAGCCGCCGCCTGCCCTTCCTGATCAACAGCGCCTACAACGGCCGCTGGGAACCCTTCGTGGCGCGCCGCAACGCATCGAGCGACTTTTCGATCGATGGCCCGGTGTCGCAGCTGATGCACATGGCCGTGGTCTGCGCCGAAGACTTTCCGCGCCTGACGCCGCAACTGCGCGCCGACGATGCGTCGCCGCTGACCGCCCCGCTGCTCGAGCGGGTGGGCTATATGTGCGATCGCATGAAAGTGGCGCCGGCGCCATTTGCCGCGCCCATGCCGGTGGCCACGCCGGTGCTGATGCTGTCCGGCGCCATGGACCCGGTCACCCCGCCGCGCCGCGCGCAAGCCGCCGCCAAATACCTGCAGAAGTCGCAGCACCTGGTGGTGACCTTCGCCGGCCACGGCATCTCGCAACTCGGTTGCGCGCCACGCCTGCTGCGCGAATTTCTCGACAAGCCGGAACAGCAGGTCGACGGCGCCTGCCTGAAAGAGATCCCCGCTCCCACCTTCCAGCTCGGCAGCGCCGGGCCACAACCATAAGAATCGGGAACGCCATGATCGAAGTAAACGACGTACGCAAGAAATTCGGCGCGGTGCAAGCCCTGGGCGGGGTGAGTTTTACCGCCCGCGACGGCCAGATCACCGCCCTGCTGGGCCCCAACGGCGCCGGCAAGACCACCCTGCTGCGCCTGCTGGTGGGCCTGCTCAAGCGCGACACCGGGACCATCACCATCGACGGCGCCGACCCGGAAAAGGACCCGATGGCGGTGCGCACCAATATCGGCTTCCTGACCGACCAGTTCGGCCTGTACGAGCGCATGAGCACGCGAGAATACCTGGTCTATTTCGGCGAACTCAATGGCATGACGGCCAGGGCCGCCAACGAGCGCGTCGATGAAGTGTCGCACCTCTTGGTGATGGACGATATCCTCGAGCGCCGCTCGAAAGGCTTTTCGCAGGGCCAGCGCATCAAGGTGGCGCTGGCGCGCACGCTGCTGCACCGCCCGCGCAACCTGCTGCTCGACGAACCGAGCCGCGGCCTGGACGTGATGAGCACGCGCGCCCTGCGCAGCGCCCTGACCGCGCTGCGCCAGGATGGCTGCTGCGTCATCATGGCCACCCACGTGATGCAGGAAGTGACCCATTTGTGCGACGACGTCATCGTGATCGCCAAGGGCCATACCGTGGCCCAGGGCTCGCCCCAGCAACTGTGCCAGCGTACCGGCATCCCCAACCTGGAAGACGCTTTCGTCAGCCTGGTCGGCACCGAAGAAGGGATCGCGGCATGAGGTCGAAATTGTCCATCGTCTTCCTGAAGGAATTGCGCGAACACTTGCGCGACCGCCGCTCGCTGGCCATGGTCGCCCTGTTCGTGCTGATGTACCCGGTCATGCTGGGCTGGGCCCTGAACCACCTGATCGAACGGGCCACCAAGCCAGAACGCGAAGGCATGGAACTGGCCGTCATCGGCGGCGCCCAGGCGCCCACGCTGATGGCGCAGCTCAAGCAGAAAAACGTCACCGTCAAGCATCTCGAACCGATGGACGAGAAGGCCATCACCGAGCTGCTGCGCGCGCGCAAAGCCGTGGCCCTGCTGCGCCTGGAAGAGAAGTACGCCGACAACTACAATGACATGCGCCCGGCCGGCATCGAGCTGTGGTACGACTCGGCCAGCGACGACGGCCCGCGCCAGCGCGACATCGAAGACGTGCTCAATGCCTACAGCTCCAGCATTGCCGGGGCGCGCCTGCTGGCGCACGGCGTCTCGCCGGCCAATATGCAGCCGGTCAAGGTGCAGCGCTACGACACCGGCAGCAATGCGGCGCGCTCGGCCACCGTGATCGGCGCCATGCTCGGCTTCCTGTTCCTGCCGGCCTTCCTGTGCTGCCTGTCGGCCGCGGTCGACAGCACGGCCGGCGAACGCGAACGGCGCTCGCTCGAAGTGCTGATGGCGCAGCCGGTCAACCCGCTGATGCTGGTCGGCGGCAAATGGATGGCCGCCGGCGCGCTGTCGATCATCGGCATCACGCTCGAACTGGCGCTGGCGCACGGCGTCCTGGGCTGGCTGCCGCTCGAAGAAATCGGCATGTCCTGGCGCGTCACCTCGTGGAGCCTGGCGCTGGTGTGCATCGCCTCGGTGCCGCTGTCGCTGTTCGCGGCCGCCGCCCAGATCGCGCTGGCCATGAATTCGAAGTCGTTCAAGGAAGCCCAGAGCGTGCTCAGTATCTTCACCCTGGCGCCGATGCTGCCCGGCCTGGCGGTGTCGATGCTGGAACTGGAAACGGCCGACTGGATGTACACGGTGCCGATGCTGGCCAACCAGACTTTGCTGCGCGAACTGGCCAAGGGCCAGGAAATGGGCATGCTGCCTTTCGCGCTGACCTTCCTGAGCTCCCTGCTGCCGGCGCTGGCGATCGTGGCCTTTGCCAGCTGGCGCATGAAGAGCGAGCGCTACGTGCTGGCGGTCTGAGCGCCGCTTTGCAGGGTCCTTTACAATAGGACAGGCACCACATTAACGGAGAATGCAATGGAAGTGAAAGTCAGCTGGAACGGTCCGGCGGGGATGAGTTTCCGGGCCCAGACGGGGTCCGGCCACATGGTCAGCATGGATGGCGCGCCGGAAGGCGGCGGCCATAACCTGGCGCCGCGGCCGATGGAAATGGTCTTGCTGGGCACCGGCGGCTGCACCGCCTACGATGTGGTGCTGATTTTAAAACGGGGGCGCGAAGACGTGCGCGGCTGCGACGTCACGCTCAAGGCCGAACGCGCGGAAACCGATCCGAAGGTGTTTACCAAGATCCATTTCCACTTTGTCGTGACCGGCAAGAACCTGAAGCAGACCACGGTCGAACGGGCGGTCAGCCTGTCGCACGACAAATACTGCTCGGCCTCGATCATGCTGGCCAAGTCGGCCGAGATCACGCATTCCTTCGAAATCGTCGAAGGCTAAATGTAGTAAGCAGTCGTGGTCATCACCTTGGCCATGGCCGACATGGCTGCCTTGACCGGTGCGGGCGCCTCGATGGCGCCCATTTCTTTGGCGGCCGCGCCATGCGCCGCTTCATCGGTGCGCATCTGCTCGACGATCGCGCGCGACTTGGCGTCCTGCGCCGGCAGCTGCGACAAATGCCCGTTCAAGTGTTCTTCGACCTGGCGTTCGGTTTCCACCACAAAGCCCAGGCTGCGCGCATCGCCCAGCTGGGCGGCCACGGTGCCGAGCGCATAGGCGCCCGCATACCACAGGGGATTGAGCAGGCTCGGCTGCGAACCGAGTTCGGCCAGGCGCTGCGCGGTCCATGCCAGGTGGTCTTCTTCCTCGCGCCCGGCCTGGGCGAACTGCTCCCGCATCTTGTCGCTTTTCGCGAAGCGCGCCTGCGAGTTGTACAGCGCCTGGGCGCAGACCTCGCCCACGTGGTTCACGCGCATCAGGCCGGCCGCGTGGCGCTGCTCGCCGGCGTCCATCTGGCCGTCGGCGGCGTGCGCGGCCGGCGTGGGGCGCGAGGCCGACGCCACGCCCGCGATCACGCGCAGGGCCTTGTCCATGCCGACGATCAGGTGGTCCAGGGGATTGATGGAACGGGTATTTGCCATGATGGTGCTCGCAATGGGCGAAAACCCCATTATAGAGCGTCGGCCGCCGGCGGCTGGCGTTCGATCCAGTCGAGCAGCGGCCCGCCGATGTCAATACGGGAAATATTCTTCGCCACGCCCAGGTTCAGCGACAGCAGGAAGGGGATGGTATCGACCGGCACCTGCGGGCAGAATTCGGCGAAGGCGGCGGTAAAGGCCTTGCTCGCCACCACCGGCACTACTTTTTCGCCGCTCATGAATTGCAGCACGCTGGTGATGCTGTGCCCCTTGCCGATGGTCTGGTAGATGAAGCGGTTGAAGTCGCGGTCGATCTTCTTGAAGTCGATGGTTTCGTCCGTCATGAGCCCGGCCAGGTAGTACAGGCCGAGCGAGACGCGGAACCAGGCAGTCGCTTCCACGGTGCTGTGTCCGCGCCGCATGACCGCCAGTACATTTTGTTTGATGAGACCGTCCATGGGCCCATTATGCACATTTCCGGGCCGGATGTGGCACGCTGCGGCTTGCATCGCCGAATTTTGGCGTGCTACCCTCACGGTTTAACCGCAAGGAACCCCCGATGATCGAGGTCAAAGGACTGGCAAAGCGCTTTGCCGCGCCCGTCCACAAGGAACGGCGCGCCCATGCGCGCGACCCGCGCGAGCATGACGGCTGGTTCCACGCGGTGCGCGACGTGTCTTTCCAGTGCGCCCCCGGCGAAGTGCTGGGCCTGCTGGGCCCCAATGGCGCCGGCAAGACCACCACCCTGCGCATCCTGTCGACCGCGCTGCGCCCGGACGCCGGCGTGGCCACCATTAACGGGCTCGACATTCTGGCCACGCCCCTGCTGGCGCGCCAGCGCATCGGTTTTTTGTCGGGCAGCACCGGCCTGTACGGACGCCTGTCCGCCCGCGAAAACGTGGAATACTTCGGCCGCCTGCACAATATGGCGCCGGACCACCTGAAACGCCGCTGCGACCTCCTGTTCGACCAGCTGCAGATGAACGAGTTCGCCCACAAGCGCGCCGACCACCTGTCGACCGGCATGCGCCAGAAATGCGCCATCGCCCGCGCCGTCATCCATGAACCCCAGGTCGTCATCCTGGACGAGCCCACCACCGGCCTGGACGTCATGTCGGCCAAGATCCTGCTCGACTTCATCGCCAGCTACAAGGCGCTCGGCATTCCGCTGATCTTTTCCACCCACCACCTGCACGAAGTCGACAAGCTGTGCGACCGAGTCTGCATCATCAACCATGGCAAGACCGCCTTCAGCGGCAGCCTGGCCGAGTTCCGCCACCTGGGCCGCAGCGACGACCTGTACGACGCCTTTGTCAGCGTCATCAACGAGGACCAGTAACGATGTGGACCGTGTACTTCAAGGAATTGCTGGAACTGGTGCGCGACAAGAAGACCTTCATCTTCACCGTGCTGGTGCCGATCGTGGCCATGCCCCTCATTTTCGGCGGCCTGGGCTACCTGACCTCGACGATGTTCAAGAAATCCGAGCATGCCGAACTGACCTACGCCGTGTTCGGCAAGGAGCACGCGCCCCAACTGAGCGAACGCTTCGCCCGCGAAAAGGGCTTTCGCGAAGTGCCCGTCAGCGATCCCGCCCTGATCAAGCAAGCCATCGACCAGGAAAAGATCAAGTTCGCGCTGGTGATCCCGCCCGGCTTCGAGCAATCGCTGGACAGGCACCGCCAGGTGGCCGTGGCCCTGCACTACAACAATGCGGTGGCGGTCGACCTGACCCGCAAACGCGTCACCGCCGTCATCGATGCCCACAACGGCGCCCTGCGCGAAGCGGCCCTGTCGGCCCTGAACATGAGCAAGGCCGAATTGCGCTACGCCCTGAACCCGATCAAGCTCGAAGAACATTCCACCGCCGGCAACCGCGAACGCATGGGCGCGGTGGTGGGCGGCTTCCTGCCGTATATCCTGCTGATGGTGTGCCTGATGGCCGCCATGTACCCGGCGATCGACCTGGGCGCCGGCGAAAAGGAGCGCGGCACGCTCGAAACGCTGCTGCTGGCCCCCATCCCGCGCACCCAGTTGGTGCTTGCCAAGTTCCTGGTGCTGTTTACGGTCGGCCTGACCTCGGCCCTCTTGATGGTGGCCAGCATGGGCGTGGTGCTGTCCCTGTTCGGCGATGCGCTGGGCGGCCAGGTGACCCAGATGGTGCGCGCCATGGGCCTGCTCGACCTGTTCATGGTGGCACTGATGCTGGTGCCCACGGCCGCCATTTTCGCCGCCATCCTGCTCTCGATCTCGATCTACGCCAAGAGCTACAAGGAAGCGGCCGGCATGATCTCGCCGCTGATGATGCTGATCCTGGTGCCCATCGTGGTGGCCATGCTGCCGGGCGTGGAGCTGAACTGGTTCTGGTCCATGGTGCCGCTGACGAATGTGTCGCTGGCCATGAAGGAGCTGGTCAAGGGCACCATGGATTACCGCATGTTCTTCGTCATCCTGCTCTCGACCACCCTGATCGCCGGCCTGCTGCTGGCCTGGTGCCGCTGGTGGTTCACCCGCGAAGAAGTACTTTTCCGGAATTGAACCCGGTTTGGGACTTCGTCCGTATACAGTGGATAATGCCGCGGGGCCCGTGCATGCGACATGCATATAAATACAGGCGACGCCCTGCTCCCGCGTTTCTGCAATCTGGGGCGGCCAAAATGCCGTGCGTCGCAATGGGCCGCCGTGCCCGGCTCAAATTTAATACAATGCAAGCATAGAATAGTGTGCCGCGACAGGCACCGCACAGGATCAGGAGCTGGAATGGAATTACGCATCAGGAATCTGTCCAAGACCTACGCCAATGGCGTCGTGGCGCTGGACAAGGTCACCCTCAGCATCCCCACCGGGATGTTCGGCCTGCTCGGCCCGAATGGCGCCGGCAAGTCGACCCTGATGCGCACCCTGGCCACGCTGCAGGAATGCGATTCCGGCTCGGTCTTCTTCGGCGAACTGGACGTGCTGGATGAAAAGGATGAAATCCGCAGCCTGCTCGGCTACCTGCCCCAGGACTTCGGGGTCTACCCCAAGGTCACCGCCTACGAACTGCTGGACCATTTCGCCACCCTGAAAGGCTTGTCCAACCGCGCCCGCCGGCGCGAAGTGGTGGACGGCCTGCTCCAGCAAACCAATCTGTTCGAAGTGCGCCACCAGCGCCTGGGCGGTTTTTCGGGCGGCATGCGCCAGCGCTTCGGCATTGCCCAGGCCCTCTTGGGCGACCCTCAGCTGATCATCGTCGACGAACCGACCGCCGGCCTCGATCCACAGGAAAGGGTGCGCTTCCATAACCTGCTGTCCGATATCGGCGAAGACAAGACCGTGATCCTGTCCACCCACATCGTCTCGGACGTGTCGGACCTGTGCGCCAACATGGCCATCATCAACAAGGGCCACGTGCTGCTGTGCGGCGAACCGCAAAAGCTGATCGACGATATCGACGGCAAAATCTGGGCGCGCTTCGTGGCCAAGCCCGAACTGGCCCACTTCCAGCAGGAGCACGCCGTCATCTCCACCCGCCTGCTCAGCGGCCGCACCCTGATCCACGTGTATGCCGACCGCGATCCGGGCGAAGGCTTCGAAGAGATCCCGGGCGACCTCGAGGACGTCTACTTCGCCACCATCGCCGGCCGCCACGTCGCGGCCACCAACTGTTAAGGGGCGGCGCCATGTTGGCCATCGCCCTGTTCGAAGCGCGCCAGCGCCTCAAGATGCTGTCGACCTGGGTCTACTTCGGCATGTTCTTCGCGCTGGCCATGCTGTGGATGGCCGCCGCCGGCGGCGTGTTCAAGGAAGCCTACGTCACCTTCGGCGGCAAGGTCTTCATCAACGCCCCCCGTTCGGTGGCGTTCACGGTGGCCTTCCTGGGCTGCATCGGGGTGGTGGTGATCGCCGCCATGATGGGGCGCTCGGTGCAGCAAGACTTCGAATACGATATGCACCACTTCTTTTTCAGCGCGCCGATCAGGAAGCACGCCTATGTGTTCGGGCGCTTCTTCGGCGCCATGACGGCGCTGGCGATCATCTTCTCGTCCATCCTGCTGGGCGCCTGGCTGGGCACCTATGTGCCGGGCGTCGATCCGGCCCGCCTGGGCCCCGTCTCGCCCTGGACCTACCTGAGCCCCTACTTCCTGCTCCTGATCCCGAACATCTTCATTTTCGGCTCGATCTTCTTCGTGCTGGCCGCCCTCACGCGCCGCATGCTGCCGGTGTACGTGGCCAGCGTGGTCATGATGATCGGCTATATCGTGGCGCCCACGCTGGCGCGCGACCTCGATTACAAGACCCTGGCCGCCCTGATCGACCCGTTCGGCACCACCGCGCTGATCCGCATGACCGAATACTGGACCATCGCCGAGCGCAATACGCGCATGGTGCCGTTCGAGGGCGTGTACCTGATCAACCGCGCCATCTGGTGCGGCTTCGGCCTGGTGGTGCTGCTGCTCGGCTACTGGCGCTTCCATTTCATCAGCACCATCGACAGCCGCGCCGCCCAGCGCAGCGAAGGCGAAGCGCCCCTGCACCTGTCGCACAGCGCCATCAACACCGCCGAAAAGCCCGACCTGGCCGGGCGCAGCCTGGCCCTGCTGCTGCTCAAATCGAGCTGGCTCAATTTCCGCGAATCGGTCAAGAACATCTATTTCGTGGTCATCGCGCTGGCCGCCGTGCTGGCCGTGTTCGCGGCCTCGCTCAGCCTGGGGTCGATGTACGGCACCACCACCTACCCGGTCACCTACCAGGTACTGGAGCTGATCAGCGGCGTGATGGCGCTGTTCATGCTGGTCATCACCACCTTCTACGCCGGTGAACTGGTGTGGCGCGAACGCGAAGCGCGCGTGGCCCAGATGATCGACGCCCTGCCGCTGCCAAGCTGGGTGCCGCTGCTGTCCAAGCTGTTCGCCCTGATCGGCCTGCAAGCGATGATGCTGCTGGTGGTCATGGTGTGCGGCATGCTGATCCAACTGTTCCGCGGCTACTTCCAGCTCGAACCGGGCTTGTACCTGTATTCGCTGTTCCTGCTGCAGCTGCCGGCCTACATCCTGATGGCGGTGCTGGCGATCGCCGTCCAGGTGCTGATCAACCAGAAATACCTGGCCTATTTCGCCATGATCGTCTACTTCGTGGGCATGGTCACCGCCGATTCGATGGGCCTGGACCATCCGATGCTCATGTACGGCACCTCGCCCGACTTCATGTATTCGGCCATGAACGGCTTCGGCCACTATGTGGCGCGCGAACGCTGGTTCGGGCTGTACTGGGCCGGCGCGGCGCTGATGCTGCTGGTACTGTCGCTGGTGTTCTGGCCGCGCGGCTACAACGCCGAATTTTCCAGCCGCCTGCAACTGGCGCGCCAGCAGCTCACGCTGCCCGTGCTGGTGTGCTTCGGCATCGGCCTGGGCCTGTTCGCCGGCGCCGGCGCCTTCATGTACTACAACCTGCATGTGGCCGGCGACTTCCAGACCAACTGGGAACGCGACCACCAGCGCGCCCAGTACGAGCTGCGCTACAAGGCCATGGCGGGGGCGCCGCAGCCGAGCATCACCGACGTCTCGCTCAAGGCCGACATCGTGCCCGAGGAACGGCGCCTGCTCATGCGCGGCAGCTACCAGATGGAAAACCGCACGGCCATGCCGCTGGCGACCATCTATATCCACCAGGCGCGCGGCGCCGCCATGAAGCTGGTGTTCGGGCAAAAGGCGCGCCTGCTGTTCGCCGACCGCGAACGCGGCTTCCACGGCTACCAGCTGGCCACGCCGCTGGCGCCGGGCGCGCGCCTGGGGCTCGATTTCTCGCTGGTGTTCGAACCGAAGGGCACGGCCGGCCTGGGCGGCGATACGCCGGTGCTGGGCAACGGCACCTTCTTCAACAACGATGTGCTGCCGCGCATCGGCTACCGCCAGCAAACCGAGCTCACGGACGACCGCGACCGCAAGAAGCACGGCCTGGCGCCGCGCGCGCCCCTGCCGCCGGCCGACGATGCCCCCGGCCTGGCGCGCAATTACATCGCCGGCGACGCCGACTGGATCAACTTCCAGGCCGTCATCAGCACCAGCCCGGACCAGATCGCGATCGCGCCGGGCACGCTGGAAAAGGAATGGATAGGCAACGGGCGCCGCTACTTCTTCTACAAGATGGACAAGCCCATCCTCAATTTCTATGCCGTGCAGTCGGCCCGCTACGAAGTGCGGCACGACCGCTGGCAGGACGTGACGATCGACGTCTACTACCATCCGGGCCACGAATTCAATCTCGACCGCATCATCAAGGGCGTCAAGGCGGGCCTGGAATACAACTCGAAGCACTTCAGCCCCTACCAGCACAAGGTGCTGCGCATCGTCGAGTTCCCGCGCTATGCCGCCTTCGCGCAATCCTATCCGAACACGATTCCGTATTCGGAGAGCGTGGGCTTCATCGCCAAGGTCGAGGACAAGAATCCCAAGGATATCGACTACCCCTTCTACATCACGGCGCATGAAGTGGGCCACCAGTGGTGGGGCCACCAGGTCGTGGGCGGCAACGTGCGCGGCGCCACCGTGCTGTCGGAAACCCTGTCCGAGTATTCGGCCCTGATGGTGATGAAGCAGCAGGTCGGCCCGGCCAAGATGCGCCGCTTCCTGCGCTATGGCCTGGACCGCTACCTGATGGGCCGCGCGCTGGAAAGCCGGCGAGAACTGCCGCTGGCCCAGGTGGAAGACCAGGGCTACGTCTACTATCACAAGGGCGCGCTGGCCATGTACCAGCTGCAGGAAGTGCTGGGCGAGGCCAAGGTCAACAAGGTGCTGCACGACCTGCTGGCGCACTATGCCTTCGGCGCCGCGCCCTACGCCAGCGTGAACGCGCTGGTCGACGGCTTGCGCGCCGTGGCCACGCCGGACCAGGCCTACCTGGTCGAGGACCTGTTCAATGCCATCGTCCTGTACGAAAACCGCGCGGTGTCGGCCAGGTCGGTGCGCCGCGCCGACGGCAAATACGACGTGACCCTGACGGCCAGCGCGGGCAAGATGCGGGCCGGCGAACTGGGCGACGAGAAGGAAGCGCCGCTCAAGGATTACATCGAATTCGGGGTGGACGACAAGGATGGCAATCCGCTGCTGCGCGAGCGCCGCATCGTCGATGGCAAGACTGTCAAACTGACCATGACCGTGGCCGCGCGCCCGGCCAGGGCCGGGATCGACCCCGACAACAAGCTGATCGACCGCAAACCGTCGGACAATATGATCGAGGTCGAACACTAAGTCGAAGCTGGCGCTGCGGAAATTGTTTTTTGTATAGACTCTCCAGTTTTATACGACAATGGCCAGCATGAGCAAGACCGATTCGATCGACCAGGATGGCTTCAGGCGCATCCTCGCCCGCAATGTCGCGCTGCCGCTGGCCATCGGCGTGTTCAGCGCCCTCGTGTTCGTGGCCATGATCAGCTACCTGCTGTCGATGCTGGCCCGGGTCGAGCATTCCCAGACCGTCATCGGCCAGGCCAGCGAAGCGTCCAAGCTGGCGGTCGACCAGGAGTCGGGCGTGCGCGGCTTCATGCTGACGGGCGACGAAACCTTCCTCACTCCCTACACGACGTCGCGCGCCAAGTCCGTTCCCGCCATGGAGACGCTGCTGGCGAGCGTGTCCGACAACCCGGCCCAGGTGGTCCGTTTGCGCCAGATCCAGGCCCTGCAGGCGCAGTGGCATGGCTACGCCGCCGAGGGGATTGCCCTGGCCCGCGCCAAGGGCGACGTGGTCAGCTTTGTCGCCAGCCGGCGCAGCAAACTGACCTTCGACGAGATCCGCGACCAGTTCGCCGCCTTCATGGCGGTCGAGCAGCGCCTGCTGTTCGAGCGCAATGCCGACGCCCAGATGGTGATCCGGGTCGGCGTCGGCGTGTACCTGTCCGTCAGCCTGGTCCTGGCCGGCGCCCTGGCCTGGTTCGGGCGGCGCGAGCTGATGGGATTGTCGGCCATGTTCGGCAGCGCGCTCGGGCGCCAGCGCGAACATGCCGAACTGCTCGAACGCCAGGGCTGGCAGCGCAGTGGCCAGACCCGGCTGGCCGAATGCATCATCGGCCACGGCTCCTTGTCCCTGCTGGGCGCCGCGGCGCTCGATTTCGTGGCGGACTACACGCTCGCCGCGGTCGGCGCGCTGTATGCACGCGAAGAAAATGGCAGCCTGCGCCGCATCGCCGGCTTCGGCGTGCCGGCGCAGGGAGACGCCGACGCCCAGGCCCAGGACCTGGTCATGCAAGCCATCCGCTCGCGCCGCCTGATGGTGGTGGGCGAACTGCCGGACCACTACCTGAAGGTGAGCACGGGCCTGGGCAGCGCCAATGTGCGCCACCTGGTGCTGGCGCCCATCGAACACGAGGGCATCGCCAACGGCGTGCTGGAACTGGGCTTCCTGCAACTGCCGGCGCCGCGCGCGCTCGAATTCATCGAACTGGTCGCGCCCAGCATCGCGCGCGCCATCGACGCCGCGTTCGCGCGCCGCCGCCTGCAGGACGTGCTGGCAGAGACCCAGCAGCTCAACGAAGAACTCCAGGTCCAGCAGGAAGAGCTGCGCACCGCCAACGAGGAACTGGAAGAGCAGTCGCGCGTGCTGGAAGAATCGCAAACCATCCTGGAAAACCAGAAGGCCGAGCTGGAGCAGACCAACGAGCAGCTGGCCGACCAGGCCAATGTGCTGGACCAGAAGAACACGGCGCTGGGAGAAGCCCAGGGCGCGCTCGAGGAACGCGCGCTCGAATTGCAGCGCGCCAGCAAATACAAGTCCGAATTCCTGGCCAATATGTCGCACGAGCTGCGCACCCCGCTCAACAGTTCCCTGATCCTGGCCAAGCTGCTGTCCGAGAATGCCAGGGGCAACCTGGAGCCGGAACAGATCCAGTTCGCCAACACCATTTACGCGGCCGGCAACGACCTGCTCAAGCTGATCAACGACATCCTCGATATCTCCAAGGTGGAGGCGGGCAAGCTGGAACTGACGATCGAAGCGATCCGCCCGCAAGCGCTGGCCGAAGCGATGCGCATGACCTTCGCCCCCCTGGCAGGACAAAAACAGCTGTCCTTCACCTTCGCTGTCGACGCCAGCGCCCCGCCCAGCCTGCAGACCGACGGCCAGCGCCTGCAGCAGATCCTGCGCAACCTGCTGTCGAACGCGATCAAGTTCACTGACCAGGGCCAGGTGTCGCTGACCATTTCCGGGCGTCCCGACGGCATGCTGGCCTTCGCCGTGCGCGATTCGGGCATCGGCATCCCGGCCGACCAGCAAGCCATCATCTTCGACGCCTTCCGCCAGGCCGACGGCACCACCAGCCGGCGCTATGGCGGCACCGGCCTGGGACTGTCGATCTCGCGCGACCTGGCAACCCTGCTGGGCGGCGCGATCGAGATTTCCAGCACGCCCGGCCAGGGCAGCACCTTCACCCTTGTGATGCCGCCCGCACTGCAGGCGCCGGCCGTGGCGCCGGAGCCGGCGGCGGCGCCGGTCCGCGCGCCCCTGCCGCTGCCAGCGGCGGCGCCACGGGCGGCAGCGCCCGGCTTCCCCGACGACCGCCAGCGCGACAGCAGCAATGCGCGCAGCGTGCTGGTGATCGAGGACGACCCCGACTTCGCGCGCATCCTGTACGACCTGGCGCGCGAACTGCAGTACCGCTGCTTCGTGGCGCACAGCGCGGCCGACGGCCTGCACGTGGCCGATACGCTGCTTCCGGCCGCGATCCTGCTCGACCTGGGCCTGCCCGACGGCTCCGGCCTGGACGTGCTGCAAAAGCTCAAGGACAATCCGCGCGCGCGCCACATCCCCGTGCACATCGTGTCGGCCAACGACCGCGCCGACGCGGCGCTGCAGCTGGGCGCCATCGGCTACGTGGTCAAGCCGGCCACGCGCGAACAGCTGCGCCAGGTGTTCCAGACGCTGGAAGGCAAGTTCACCCAGAAGGTCAAGCGCGTGCTGCTGGTCGAGGATGACGAGCGCCAGCGCGACAGCGTGATCCACCTGATCGGCGACGACGACGTCGACATCACGGCCGTGGCCACCGGCGCCGAAGCGCTGGCCCTGCTGCGCAGCGCGATCTTCGACTGCATGATCATCGACCTGAAGCTGCCCGACATGCAGGGGCACGAACTGCTGCGCACCATGGCCGCCGAAGAAATCAGCGCCTTCCCGCCGGTGATCGTCTACACCGGCCGCAACCTGACGCGCGACGAGGAAAACGAGCTGCTCAAATACTCGCGCTCGATCATCATCAAGGGCGCGCGTTCGCCCGAACGCCTGCTCGACGAAGTGACGCTGTTCCTGCACAAGGTCGAGGCCGGGATGTCGGCCGAACGCCAGACCATGCTCAAGACCGTGCGCAGCCGCGACCGCATTTTCGACGGGCGCCGCATCCTGCTGGTCGACGACGACGTGCGCAATATCTTCTCGCTCACCAGCGCACTGGAACAGAAAGGCATCAAGGTCGACGTTGGCCGCAATGGCTTCGAGGCTTTGGCCCGGCTGGATCAGAACCCGGACATCGACCTGGTGCTGATGGACGTCATGATGCCGGGGATGGATGGCCTGGAAGCGACGCGCCGCCTGCGCGCCGACCCGCGCTTTTCCAAGCTGCCCGTGATCGCCATCACCGCCAAGGCCATGAAGGACGACCAGGAGCAGTGCATGAAGGCCGGCGCATCCGACTACCTGGCCAAGCCGATCGACCTTGACCGCCTGTATTCGCTGCTGCGGGTGTGGCTGCCGAACATGGAGCGCCTGCCATGAGCGAGAAGGACAGCGCCAGCATCGAACTGGACTTGCTGATGGAAGCGATCTACCAGAAATACAGCTACGACTTCCGCGACTACTCGCGCGCCTCGCAAAAGCGGCGCGTGCTGCACGCGCTGCACCAGATGGACTGCGCCAGCATCTCGGAACTGCAGGCGCGCGTGCTGCACGACCACAACGGCTTCACGCAGCTGCTGCAGTACCTCACCATCCCCACCAGCGAAATGTTCCGCGACCCCGCCTACTTCAAGGCGCTGCGCGACCAGGTGGTTCCCCACCTGCACACCTATCCTTCGCTGAAGATCTGGATAGCCGGCTGCAGCACCGGCGAGGAAGTGTGGTCGATGGCCATCATGCTGCGCGAGGAAGGCCTGCTCGAACGCTCCATCATCTACGCCACCGACATCAATCCGGAATCGCTGGAGCGCGCCCGCAAGGGCGTGTTCCCGATCGACCGCATGCGCGCCTATACCGCCAGCTACCAGATGGCGGGCGGGCGCAGCACCTTTTCCGACTACTACACGGCCGCCTACGACGGCGCCCTGTTCGACCGCAGCCTGATCGAGAACGTCAGCTTCGCCGACCACAGCCTGGCCACCGACAGCGTGTTCTCCGAAACCCAGCTGGTGTGCTGCCGCAATGTGCTGATCTACTTCAACCGCAAGCTGCAGGAACGCGCACTGGGCCTGTTCCACGAATCGCTGTGCCACCGCGGTTTCCTGGGACTGGGCAGCAAGGAAAGCATCGACTTTTCGGCCTGGGCCGGCGGCTTCGGGCCGCTGGTCAAGCCGGAGCGCATCTACCGCAAGGTGGGCGCATGAACGCCGCCCGCAAGATCGACGCGCTGGTCATCGGCGGCTCGGCCGGCGCCATCGACGCCCTGCTCACGGTGCTCCCCGGCCTGCCGCCGCGCTTCGCCTTCCCGGTGGTGGTGGTGGTGCACCTGCCCCACGAACGCGAAAGCCGGCTGGCCGAAGTCTTCCAGCAGCACTTGCCGATGCCGGTGCGCCAGGCCGACGACAAGGCCGTCCTGGAAACGGGCACCGTCTACTTCGCGCCGTCCGGCTACCACCTGTCGATCGAAGCGGACCGCAGTTTTTCGCTGAGCCAGGAAGAGCCCGTGCATTACTCCCGTCCCGCGATCGACATCCTGATGGCGTCCGCCGCCGACGTCTATGGCGAACGCCTGTGCGGCGTGCTGCTGACCGGCGCCAGCCATGACGGCGCCGCCGGCCTTGCCGCGATCGGCGCGGCGGGCGGCCTGACCGTGGTCCAGGCTCCGCAGGAAGCGGCCATTCCCACCATGCCGGCCGCCGCGATCCGCCTGCGCGCGCCGGACCTGATATTGCCCCTGTCCGAACTGCGCGCCATGCTGGCCGGGCTGGAGGCCGCGCCATGACATCGGTCCAGCACAGCACCAAGCTCCTGATCGTCGACGACCTGCCGGAAAACCTGCTCGCCCTGTCGAAGATCATCGCCCAGGACGACCGCATCATCTACCAGGCCAGTTCCGGCGAAGAAGCGCTGTCGCTGCTGCTCGAACACGACTTCGCGTTGGCCATCCTGGACGTCATGATGCCGGGCATGGACGGCTTCGAACTGGCGGAGCTGATGCGCGGCACCGAGCGCACGCGCAACGTGCCGATCGTCTTCGTCAGCGCCGCCGGCAAGGAGCTGAACCACGCCTTCAAGGGCTATGAAACGGGCGCCGTCGATTTCCTCCACAAGCCGCTCGACATAGCCGCCGTCAAGAGCAAGGTCAATGTCTTCGTCGCGCTGTGCCACCAGCGGCTGGAAGTCAAGCGCCAGGTGGAAGCGCTGGAAGCGAGCCGGCGCGAGCTGCGCGCCACCCAGGCCGAACTGGAGCACGCGGTGCGGATGCGCGACGACTTCATGTCGATGGTGGCGCATGAATTGCGCACGCCGCTCAATACCCTGTTCCTGGAAGCGCAGATGCGCGGCATGCACCTTGACCGCGGCAACATGGCGGCCTTCAGCGAAGAGAATGTGCGCAAGATGGTGGCGCGCGACGGGCGCCAGATCCAGAGCATGATCCGCCTGATCAACGACATGGTGGACGTGTCGCGCATCCGCAGCGGCAAGCTGTCGATCCGCCCGGCCGAAACCGAACTGGGCGCCCTGCTGGCGCGCATCGTCAGCGACCTTGGCCAGCGCACCGAGGCCGCAGGCAGCACCATCGAGCTGCATGCGCCGCAGCCGGTCACCGGCGTGTGGGACGAATTCCGGGTCGAGCAGATCATCATCAACCTGCTGACCAATGCGCTGCGCTACGGGGGCAGCAAGCCCGTGAAAATCATCCTGGCGGCAGGCGGCGGCCAGGCCACCATCGAAGTACGCGACCAGGGCGTGGGTATTGCGCCGGCCGACCAGGAACGCATCTTCTCGCCTTTCGAGCGGGCCGGCACCAAGGATGTGCGCGAAGGACTGGGACTGGGCCTGTACATCGCGCGCCAGCTGGCCGAATCGCATGCCGGCACGCTGGCCGTCGATAGCGTCCCCGAGCAGGGTTCGGCGTTTCGCCTGACCCTGCCGCTGGACGCCGGCCTTACTGGCGCACCGTCAGCACCGGAGCTTCCGGATCGGACACGTCCAGCGTGAACAGGTAGCTGGCCCTGGCCAGCACGTTCAGCTTGAGATTGGCGCCGACCGCAGGGGGCCCAACCGCAGGGGGCCAGGCCTGACATCAGGACACGAGCTCGTCGCTATGCCTGAACTACTGTTCTGTTCGTGTCCAGATGTCAGGCCTGGCCCCCGCCGAATGCCGGTGCGCCAGGGCGGCCGCCAGCTTGTGCTGCCATTCGCTGGCATTGGCGCGCTGCCAGACAAGCCATACCTGTTCGTCGCATTGCAGCTCGCTGTCGGCAAGTTCGATGCGCACCAGCTCCGGGTCCTGCAGCGCCACCTCGGGCAGGTAGGCCAGCGCCGCGCCCGACCTGACGAAGCCGAGCAGCAGGTGCAGGTCGTCGGTCCAGTAGCGGATCTTGCGCGCGGGCGCATCGGCGCGCCAGCCGTCCGAACGCACGCCGCGCTGCACGCCGCACACCAAGGACCGCGTGGGACAGGCGAAATCGTGGGCCAGCACGTCGGCCGCGCGCACCACGCGCTTCCTGGCCAGCGGATGCTTGCGGTGCGCGACCAGGTGCAGCGCCAGGCTGCCCAGCGGCGTCGCTTCCCATTGTTCGCCGCGCCCACGGAGCGCTTCGCTGGTGACGATGGCGCCGTGGATGTCGCCGCGCGCCAGGGCCGCCATCGCGTCGTCCTCGAACACGGGCAGCAGGCGCACGCTCGCTTCCGGGTACGCGGCCAGCGCCGCGCTGATGCCGGAACCGTGTCGCCACAGCAGGATCGATGGCCCGCCCAGTTTGCATTCGAGCGCCGCGCGCTCGCCCATGATGTCGTCGCGCGCCTGTTCGGCCAGCGCCAGCAGGGTCTGTGCGCGGCCCAGCAGGCGCCGGCCGCTGTCGTTCAGCGCCAGCAGCTTGGCGGAGCGGTCGAACAGCGGCGCGCCCAGGCTCTCTTCGAGCCGGCGCAGCGCCTTCGATACCGCCGACGGCGTCAGGTGCAGTTCCAGTGCTGCGGCGCCGAGCGTGGCGCAACGCGCCGCCCCGACGAAAATGCGCAGGTCGGCCAGGTTCATGATGTCCCAATGCGACACAAAACATGATTATAAGTTGCTTTACAGGACACCACGCCAAATCTACCATCAGGCCTATGAAAACCATTCTCAAGACACTGGCAGCCTGGCTGCTCCTGGGCGCAAGCCCGGCCATGGCCGTCGGCCCCACCTACGGCCTGCACGGCATGGCGCTGTTCGGCGGCCAGCCGGGACTGTACGCGTCGCACCTGCCGATGTTCCATACCCCGCATGACTACCAGGTCATCCTGCAAGTGCGGCTGGCCGACAAGGCGCAGGATGCGGCGCTGCGCGCACGCCTGGACGGGAACACGACAATGTGGTCGGTGGCGCCCGAAAAATTCGACCTGGCGCGCCTTGCCAAGGGCAGCGCCAATCCGCTGGCCAGCTTCAGGGCGGACATGGTGGAAGGCCACTTCGAGCAGGGTGGCAGGACGCAGTTCGCCAACGCCATGGTCATCGTCGAAAAGGTCCTGTTCTTCAAACGGCTCGACCCGCGCGCGGCTGCCCGCAAGACCGCGCGCTACCTGCAAGTGGGCAGCGGGGCGCGCCGCTACCTGGTCAAGGAAGTCGACAGCCGGCCCGACTTCGATCACATCGTTGCCATTGCGGCGTCACCGCAAACGGGCCGTGGCGACCTGTCGGTCGAAAAGCACGCGCTCAATGAAACGCCTGCGGCGGAACTGGCGCGGGTGCTGCCCGGGATAGCAGTCGTCGGCAGCGTGTACTACGAGACCGCCGACCTGAAATAGTCAGCCAGCATCTGCCTGGCGGCCTTGGCGGCATACCCGGTCGGCATGGCCTGCGGAGCCGCGCTCGCCAACTGGAAGGCGCCCTCCACCAGCGCCAGTAAGCCCGCCGCCACTGCCCGGACGTCCTCCGCAGGCTGGTCTTGCGCGCCAGGGCAGTCCGCCAGCAAGCCTTCGACCAGCGCCATTTCCCCGGCCACCGCGCGCTGGTACAACTCCCTCACCTCGCCCTGGCGCACGGCTTCCGCGCCGATCATCACCCAGGCCGCCGCGGCTTTCGCGTCCGCGCCCTCACCCAGGCCCAGCCTCGCGTCGACATAGGCATGCAAGCGGGCGCGCGCGTCCACCGCGTTCGCGGACATCTGTTCGAAGCGCTGCTTGCCCTGCGCCGCCAGGGCGTCCATCAGCGCCAGCAGGATCTCGGCTTTCGACTTGAAGTGGTAATGCAGCAGGCCCGGCGCCAGTCCGGCATGCTGCGCGATCAGTTGGACGGTCGCCTTTTCATATCCTTGTTCCGCCATCGCCGCCAGCATCCCGGCAACAATTTCGCTACGGCGCTGCGCGGAATTTGACTTTCTCGACATCCCTGCCTCAAATTTGGTTGCTTGACCAAATTATACTTGCTTTCCCACCCAATCTTCGATAGTCTGCAAATATTGGACAGCCAACCAACTATTCGATGACCCATCCAGATCCCCATGTGCTCGCGCTCACCGGCGCCGTCGGCAGCGGAAAATCGACCGTTGCCAGCGCTTTCGCCGCCTTGGACGTCCCCTGCCTTGACGCCGACCTCGTCGCGCGGGCCATCCATCAGGACCCTGCGCATCCCGCCATGGCAGCCATTGCCGCCGCCTTCCCGCAGGCGATGGACAGCGATGGCCGCCTGGCCCGGGGAAGCCTGCGCAGCGTGTTCGCGCGCGACGCGGCAGCCAATGCGCAACTCAAGCAACTGCTGCGGCCATGGGTCCTGGAAGCCGCACGAAGCTGGACCGCGGCCCGGCACGCACCATACGTGGTGTGGGAATCGGCGTTGATCGGCGACCAGGCCATTCCGGCCGCGCGCGTGCTGGTGGTCGATGCGCCATCGCAGGTCCGCATGGCGCGCCTGGCATTGCGCAACCCGGACTGGACGCCGACGCAAGTGGCCGCCATTTTCGCCATGCAGCCTTCGCGCGAAGCCTACATTGAAGGCGCCCACGACGTGATCGTCAACGAAGGCACACCCGACGCGCTCGCCCGCATGGTGCAGGACCTGCACCGCAAATACACCTCCCTCTGGAGCACGCCATGAAAAAAATCGCCTTTTCCGGGACCCTCGATCCGATCACCAATGGCCACATGTGGGTTATCCAGGAAGCGCGCCAGCTCGCCGACGAAGTGGTCGTGCTCATTTCGGAAAATCCCTTCAAGAAGCCGCAGTTTGCCGCGGACAGGCGCAAACAGATCGTCGAACAAAGCGTCGCGGCGCAGGGCTGGGACAATGTCAGCGTGATGCTGGTGCGCGGAGACTATACTGCCCGCGCGGCGAAACGCCACGGCATCGATTTCCTGATTCGCGGCATTCGCAATACGTCCGACTTCGACTACGAGAACCTGATCCAGCAAGCGAACGTGGACGTCCTGCACGGCGCCAAGACCTTGTTCGTGATGCCGCCGCGCGACCTCGGATCGGTCAGCTTAAGCTTCGTGCGCGGATTGCAGGGCCCCGTCGGATGGCACTGGACCACGCGCACTTTCATGCCGGCGCCAGCCTATGAAGCGTGGATCCTGGACTGGCTGGACAAGGAATGGCGCAGCCTGTGGCCCGATCCCAAGGATGCGGCATGGTTCGCCCGCCTGACCGGCCCGTCAGCGTACGGCGCAACGCGGCGCGCGTATCACAACCTCGACCACCTCGTGCATGGCCTGACCGAGCTCGCCGTCTGGGCGGCCAACACGGGCGCCGGCGCGCAGGACCTGGCGGAACTGAAGAAGGCGTTCTGGTTTCATGACGCCGTCTACAACGCGGGGCCGCAGGCATCGTCGAACGAAGAGCAGAGCGCCCTGCTCTGGCTCGCATCAGGGCTGGGTGGCGCCGGCCCGGCCGCGCTGATCCGCGCCACGGACCACCGCTACGCACAGGCGCGCCTGCACCCGCTGCAAGACGCCATGCTGGGCGCCGACCTGGCCATCCTGGGACAGCCGGACGATGTCTACGATGCCTACGCCGCATCGGTACGCGTCGAGTATGCGCACGTGGACGACGACGCCTACCACGCCGGACGGCTGCAGGTACTCGGGCATTTCCTCGACAAGGCCAACGCGGGAACGTTGTACGCCGATCCCTATTTCGACGCCCTGTACACCGAGCAGGCGCGCATCAATCTCACTCGTGAAATGGCGAAAAAAAAGCCGCTGCCCTGACGGGAGCGGCTTTCACGGCAAGCGCGAAGCTTACTCTTTCTTTGCTGCGGCCTTCTTGGCAGGCGCTTTTTTGGCGGCCGCTTTCTTGGCCGGCGCTTTCTTCGCAGGCGCCTTCTTGGCCGCTGCCTTCTTCGCTGGCGCGGCGACGGCTTCTTCGCCCTCCGCCGGTTCTGCCGCTACCTTGCCCTTGGCCGGAGCCTTTGCCTTGCGCTCTTCGAACTCGAAGCTGATCTTGCCGTCCTTGCCCTTGACCAGGAAGGCCTTGAACGGACGGCGCGTACGCTGCGAAACGAAGCCCGGCATCAGATCGGTCTTGCCTTCGTTGAGCAGCTTGACCATCTGTTCCGGAAGAATTTCCTGCTGCAGGATGATGCGCCCGCTGCGGAAGTCGCAAGTCTTCGGCTTGGCCACGCTGTTCTGGCACACATAGGCCAGGCCCATTTCGAACACGCCGGCCGCGCATTTCGGGCACGGTCCGATCGGGGTCTGGCCGGTGAAGTCCACGCCTTCGCCGTCTTCGCCTTCGCCGTCGTTCTGGCCGAAGTCGAATTCGAGCTTCATGTTCTTGATGTCTTCGTCACGCACGATGCGCAGGATGGCGGCGAACGGACGGCCCATCTTGGAGCGGAAACCCTGCATCGGGCCGATGGTTTTATTGGTCAGCAGCTCTTCGACTTCGGCGATCTCGAACTGGCGGCTGCCCGGCGTTTTGCTCATGTTGAATTCGCACTTGGTGCAGGCAAAACGGCGGTAGTTTTCCTTGACCACGCCACCGCAGTTCGGGCACGGCGTCACCAGTGTCGCATAGTCGCCCGGGATGGTGTCGTTGTTGTATTCCTTGGCTCGCTTGACGATGATCTGGGTCATCTTCTCGATCTCGCGCATGAATTCTTCACGCGAAATTTTGCCCTTCTCCATCTGCGACAGCTTGTATTCCCATTCGCCGGTCAGCTCCGGCGCGGTCAGTTCGTTCACGCCCAGGCCGCGCAAGAGCGTCATGAGCTGCGACGCTTTCGCGGTCGGAATCAGTTCGCGACCTTCGCGCAGCAGATAGCGTTCGCCCAGCAGGCCCTCGATGATGGCGGCGCGCGTCGCTGGCGTGCCCAGGCCCTTGCCGGCCATCGCGTCGCGCAGTTCGTCGTCGTCAATCAGCTTGCCCGCGCCTTCCATGGCCGACAGCAGCGTCGCCTCGGTGTAGCGCGCGGGCGGCTTGGTCACCAGGCCGTTGGCGGTGACGGTGTCGGTGTGGACCTTCTCGCCCTTGGCCACCGGGACCAGGTTGCCGCCGGTGTTGTCGTCCTTGTCGCTGTCGGTCGACGCTTCCTTGCCGTAGATGGCGAGCCAGCCCGGATTGGTCATGACCTTGCCTTCGGTCTTGAACTGGTGGCCCGACACTTCGGTAAAGCGCGTGGTGACCTGGAATTCGGCAGGCGGGAAGAACACGGCCATGAAGCGGCGCGTCACCAGGTCGTACAGCTTCTGTTCGGGCTCGGACAGGTTCTTCGGCGCCAGCGTGGTCGGAATGATCGCGAAGTGATCCGAGATCTTGGTGTTGTCGAAGATGCGCTTGTTCGGCTTGACCCAGCCCTTGTCGGTGATCTGCTTGGCGAACTGATGGTAGTTATTGTTCTCCGCCAGGCTGACCATCGTGTCCTTGACGGTGGCGATGTAGTCTTCCGGCAGGTGGCGCGAATCGGTACGCGGGTAGGTCAGCACCTTGTGCTTTTCGTACAGCGCCTGGGCCAGGCCCAGCGTGTTCTTGGCCGAAAAACCAAAGCGGCCGTTGGCCTCGCGCTGCAAGCTGGTCAGGTCGAACAGGGCCGGCGCCATCGACGTGGTCGGCTTCGATTCTTCCGTGACCTTGCCTTCGCGGCCCTTGCAGGCCATGGCGATGGTGTCGGCGGCGGCGCGGCTCCACAGGCGCTCGGCGCGCTTCTCGGGGTCGTTCTCGTCCTTCTTGAAGGACTGGTCCAGCCAGCGCCCTTCGTACACGCCGGCGGCGCACACGAATTCGGCGCGCACTTCCCAGAAGTCGCGCGAGACGAAGCGCTTGATCTTGTCTTCGCGTTCGACCACGATCGACAGGGTCGGCGTCTGCACGCGGCCCACGGTGGTCAGGTAGAAGCCGCCCTCTTTCGAGTTGAATGCGGTCATGGCGCGGGTGCCGTTGATGCCGATCAGCCAGTCGGCCTCGGAACGGCAGCGCGCGGCGTCGGCCAGCGGCAGCATCTCTTCGTCGCTGCGCAGGTTCTGGAAGCCGTCGCGGATCGCGCCCGGCGTCATCGATTGCAGCCACAGGCGCTTGACCGGCTGCTTGGCCTTGGCGTTCTGGGCGATCAGGCGGAAGATCAGCTCACCTTCGCGGCCCGCATCGCATGCGTTGATCAGGGCGCTGACGTCCTTGCGCTTGATCAGGCGGTTGAGCACCTTCAGGCGCGCTTCGGTCTTGGCGATCGGGTTGAGCGCGAAATACGGCGGAATCATCGGCAGGTGGGCGAAGCTCCATTTGCCGCGCTTGACGTCATGTTCTTCCGGCACCGCGATTTCCAGCAGGTGGCCGACCGCCGACGAGAGAACGTATTCGTCGGATTCGAAGTACTCATCGTGCTTGGTGAAGCCGCCCAGCGTCTTGGCGATATCGTTCGCGACAGAAGGCTTCTCGGCGATGATGAGGGTTTTTGTCATATGGTTTCTCGTCGTACTTATTAGTGGTTCGGCACGCGCATCATACATGCTTGGCCGCAATCACCGACAATTTGTCAGTTTGATATCTGATTTGTAACATTCGATAGGAGCGGGCCAATGATAAGCGCGTTGGCCGGAAATCTGCAAGGGGGCTGTACAGCTGCGGCAACATTGCTGTTGCGCGGAGACTAGCGGTTTAATGCAGCAGGCGGGGGGCTTGCTCGTCGTCGGAGCCGAACAGGTCGTCGAACATGAGCGCGTCCGGTTCCTTGCCCTGGCTCCAGAGCAACATGAGGACGATGATCTTCAGCTTGCCCAGGCCGACGGGCGATTCTTCGAGCGCCAGCGCGCGTTCCACCACGATTTCGCGCTGGACCGGGCTGAGCACCTTGGCGCTTTCGAGGAACTGGATGAAGCCGACCGCGGCGCTGCCCAGGGCGTCGTATTCCTGCTCGACGTAGAAACGGGTGCCGGCCGAGGAAAAGCCTTCCGATGGTTCGGCCCCGGCCATTTCGGTCAGGTCGGTCAGCCACACGAGGGCTTCGGAGATTTCGACATCGTCAAATCCCACGGCGGACAATTTGCGCGCCAAGGCCGCCGGCTCAGGGCAGGCGTCCGGACGGTAGTACGTCTCGTAAAGATAGACCAGGATATCGAACATGGCTCTACTCTATCAGCTAAGTTCCTTGTCACACAAGTCCTGCACGCCCCGGCTTAGTGTTTCACGCGCTGGAACAATCCCCCCGGCAATCGTTCGACATGGCCGGCCAGCTCCAGTGCCAGCAACTGGCTGGACAAGGCGCTGGGCGGGGTGCCGGTGAGCGCCAGCAGGCGCTCGGCGCTCACCGGATCATGCCCCAGCGCATGCAGCAAAGCGCCGTGCTGGCCCGCATCATCAGGTCCCGGCGCCGGCCCCGGCATCGGCGCCGGGCCGGCTGCCATCCCCAGCTCCTGCAGGATGTCGGCCGCCGATTCGACCAGCTTGGCGCCTTCCTTGATCAGCTTGTGGCACCCCTTGGACAGCGGCGCATGGATGGAACCGGGAATGGCGAACACATCGCGTCCCTGGTCGTTGGCCACATGGGCCGTGATCAGCGACCCCGAGCGCTTGGCCGCCTCGACCACCAGCACTCCGCGGCACAGGCCGCTGATGATGCGGTTGCGGCGCGGGAAATTTTCCGGCAGGGGCGGCGTGCCCAGCGCGTACTCGCTGACGATGCAGCCGGCGGCGGCGATGCGGCGCGCCAGCGCTTCGTTGCGTGGCGGATAAACCAGGTCGGCGCCGGTGCCGATCACGGCCACCGTCGAACCGGCCGCCTGCAGAGCGCCGTCGTGGGCCGCCGTGTCGATGCCCAAGGCCATGCCCGACACGATGGTCAGGCCGGTCGCCGACAGGGCCTGGGCAAAGGCGCGCGCATTGGCCACACCCTGGGCGGTGGCGTTGCGGCTGCCCACGATGGCCAGCGCGGGGCCGGCCAGCACGGCCGGGCGGCCGATGACGTACAGCAGCAGGGGCGGATCGGCGATTTCGCGCAGGATGGCCGGGTAGCGCGGATCGTCCAGGGTCAGGATGGCCTGGTTTTCGGCCGCATCCCAGGCCAGGGCGCGGGCGATGGCGCCGGGCTCGGGCGGGGCCAGCAGGGCCGCGGCCTGGCGCGGCGTGACCAGGCCCGCCAGCGTGGCATGGCTGGCTGCGAAAATGGCGTCGGGGGTGTGGTACTGCGCCAGCAAGTTGCCGGCAGTGAAGCGCCCCACGCCTGGCGCCTGTTCCAGGCGTATCCAGGCAGCCAGGCGTGCTGCCTGGCTCGGTGATGGGGCGGGGTCCGTGTCTTGCACGGCGATCTTACTCCGGTGATTTGGCCACGTCGCCCACTTCCACCGGCTCCGTTACTTGCATGATCAGGCCATACGAAATGTTCTTGAACACCCGGAAAATGAACAGGGTCCCGGACTGTTCATCAGGCAGCTTGATCATGTTGGCGCGTATGCCCATCATGCCCTTGTCCGCCGTTCTATCCTTGACAGTCTTGCCCAGAGTGTAAAGCTGCAGAACGGAGGCGACATCGAGTCCGTCAACCGAACCCTTGTTAATCGAGACTACCTGGTTCTGGCCGGCATACGACACGCCCGAATAGATCGATACCACGCGCGCGTCGATCTTGCGGTCCGGCTGGTGCGGCACATAATTGCGCAAGCCGGTAGGCGGGGCCGGAATCAGGCGGTCGCCCACGCCGATTTCCTGCTTGGAACTGGCCACGATGAAGGTATGCGCATCCACGCCCGGCTTGGCTTCGGCAAACAGCTTGACCGTGCCCAGGTACACCGCTTCATAGGCGATCAGTTTCTTGGTCGCCGGATCCTTCAGGGGATTGCCCGGACGGAAAACCTGGAAGGAACTGTTGCCCTTCAAGTCGCCGCGCACATACACCTTGTCATCCTTGCCCAGGAAGACGTGGCCCTCGGAAGCGGCCACGATGCGCGGGGCGCCGGCCATGTATTCGCTCTCGACCACCAGCGGCTGGGACAGGAACGGTTCGATCACGTTCGATGAAATCGACGCGATCGCGTCGCGCCCCAGGCCTTCGGTGCGCACCTGCGGCGACAGGCGCAGGGTGCCGTTGGCGCCCGAGCCGCTGCCGCTGCCGCTGCCACTGCCGGAACCCGGGCGGTTGAGCGACAAACGGCGCCCTTCGCGGTCGAAATACACGATCTGGCCCGGATAAATCCAGTGCGGATCGCGGATTTCATCCTTGTTCATGCCCCATACCTGGGGCCAGCACCAGGGGTGCTCCAGGAATTTCCCGGAGATGTCCCACAGGGTGTCACCCTTGACCACCAGGTGCTGGTCGGGCGCATTGGCCTTGAATTCGCAAGTGATGGCTTGCGCAGGTGCTGCCAGGAGCCCTGCGAATAGCGCCGCTACTGCTACGCGGGCGCTGACTGTGCTAAAATTTTTCATTGAGATGTCCGTAAAGTGCGGCATTAACACGGAATTGCTAGCTGGACACACCACCCTTGCCAGCCGGAGCGCAACAAAGAGCGCGATTTATTGCTACCCTGGTGTCGACTTGGGGGAAAGCTTGCCGAACTGGATCAAATTCTGCACATAAATCCTTGAACTAGCAAGAAAAACCGCGCTCAGCCCTCCCCTGCAACTGTTGCGTTTTTGTTGTGTTTGAGCATTAAATGCACTTGCATGCACGAAATTTGACCGCGCCCGGCCCGAAATACTACTGACTTTATTACATATATGGCAATACTTAATATCCTCCGCTACCCAGATGCACGTTTGCACAAGGTTGCCAAACCGGTCACCGAATTCGGCGACCGCATCCACAAACTGGTCGCCGACATGGCCGAAACCATGTACGACGCGCCGGGCGTGGGCCTGGCCGCCAGCCAGGTCGACGTGCACGAGCAACTGGTCATCATCGACACCTCGGACACCAAGGACGACCTGAAGGTCTTCATCAACCCGACCATCGTCTGGGCCAGCGCGGAAAAGCAGATCTACGACGAAGGCTGCCTGTCGGTACCGGGCATTTACGACGGCGTCGAACGCCCGGCCCAGGTCAAGGTCAGCGCCCTCGACGCCGACGGCAAGCCCTTCGAACTGTCGGCCGACGGCTTGCTGGCCGTCTGCATCCAGCACGAAATGGACCATTTGCTGGGCAAGGTGTTCGTGGAATACCTGTCGCCGCTCAAGCGCAACCGCATCAAGGCCAAAATGATCAAGGAAGGCCGCGGCATCGAACGCGAAGCCGCCCTGAAGGCCGCCGGACGCCGTTTCTGAGCACATGAAAGTCGTCTTCGCCGGCACACCCGAGTTCGCCGCGGCCGCCCTCGCGTCCCTGCACCGGGCAGGGTTCTCGATTCCGCTGGTGCTGACCCAGCCCGACCGCCCTGCCGGGCGCGGCATGCAGCTGCATGCCTCGGCGGTGAAGCAATTCGCGCTGGCGCACGGCATCGAGGTATTGCAGCCGCTGTCGCTGCGGATCGACAGCAAGGACCCCGAACGCGCGGCCCAGGCCGCCGCCGCCCATGCCCGCCTGCTCGCTACCGACTATGACGTCATGGTGGTGGCCGCCTATGGCCTCATCTTGCCGCGCAGTACGCTCGACATCAAACCCTGCATCAATATCCATGGCTCGCTGCTGCCGCGCTGGCGCGGCGCCGCGCCGATTCACCGCGCCATCGAGGCCGGTGACACGGAAACCGGCATCACCATCATGGAAATGGAAGAAGGCCTGGACACCGGCCCCATGCTGCTGACCGAAAGGGTGGCCATCGCCGATACGGCCACCACGGCAGCGCTGCACGATACGCTGGCCGCCCTGGGCGGACGGATGATCGTGAGCGCGCTGACAATGTTGAAAGATGGAAAACTGACGCCGGTGCCGCAACCGGAAGCAGGCGTCAGCTACGCGGCCAAGATCAGCAAGGATGAAGCGAAACTCGACTTCACGCTGCCCGCGATCACGCTGGAGCGCAAGATCCGCGCTTTCAATCCCTTCCCGGGCGCGCACGCCGAAGTCAACGGCGTCACGATCAAGATCTGGGGTGCGGAAGCGATGGGCGCCGGGAGCAATGCGCTGCCCGGCCAGGTGCTGGCGGCGGACGCGCAGCACGGCATTGTGGTGGCGTGCAAGCAAGGCACGCTGCGCCTGACGCAATTGCAAAAGCCGGGCGGCAAACGCTTGCCGGCCGCCGAATTCCTGAAAGGCTTCCCCCTCGACGAGCTCAGTTTCGACTGAGCCCGGCAACGGGCGGATTGCTTACTGCTGTTGTGCTTCAGCCTTGCGCTGGGCGTCCATGTGGTCGCGCAGGATCTGGTTGATGCGGGTCTGGTAGCCTGGACCTGCCGCCTTGAACCAGTTCAGCATATCGATATCGAGGCGGATCGTGACGATCTGCTTGAGCGGGACATTGCCCGAAGTGCGCACAGGGGCGTCGTTAGTGGTGTGCAAAGGTGCCTGCTCCGGCCATGTAGCCTGAAAATCTTCGTTCATAATAGTTTCTTCCAATCACGACGGGTGTCGCCGCGTTCAACAGAATTGTCGTCTCGCTATGTAACGACATGATTGCTGGGACCCCGGGATTTGTATCGGCATGTATCAAACCGGTTAAAAAACACATAAGGATACAAAGAAACTGTCTATACCCACGGCAAGTCCATGCTTGCCTGATGACGTATAATTTTAGACCCGGTCCGGTTCTGGCCGTTTGCCTCTGAAAGTACACCATGTCCACCGCCGCACACCCCATCTCCCCCGTCGAAACCCAGCTGCGCGCCATTCTGTCGCGCCGCATCATGATCCTCGACGGCGCGATGGGCACCATCATCCAGCAGTACAAGCTGGACGAGCAGGCTTACCGCGGCGGACCGGCCGGACGCTTCATCGATTTCGCCGCCCCCACAGGCAGCGGCGCGCGCGAACTCTTCGTCAAGGGCAATAACGAACTGCTGACCCTGACCCAGCCGCACATCATCCAGGAAATCCACGAACGCTACCTGGCGGCCGGCGCCGACCTGATCGAAACGAACACCTTCGGCGCCACCGGCATCGCCCAGGACGACTATCACATGGCCCACCTGGCCTATGAGATGAACGTGGCTGCGGCAAAACTGGCGCGTGCCGCCTGCGACAAGTATTCGACGCCCGACAAGCCGCGCTTCGTGTGCGGCGCCCTGGGTCCGACCCCGAAAACGGCTTCCATTTCGCCCGACGTGAACGACCCGGCGGCGCGCAACGTCACTTTCGACCAACTGGTGGCCAGCTACCACGAGCAGGTGCGCGGCCTGGTCGAGGGCGGCTCGGACGTGCTGCTGGTCGAAACCATTTTCGACACCCTCAACTGCAAGGCGGCGCTGTTCGCGATCGACCTGTATTTCGACGAAAACCCGGCCCAGGTGCGCCTGCCGATCATGATTTCCGGGACCGTCACCGACGCTTCCGGCCGTATCTTGTCGGGCCAGACCGTGCCGGCCTTCTGGAATTCGGTGCGCCACGCGAAGCCGCTCACCATCGGCCTGAACTGCGCCCTGGGCGCGGCCCTGATGCGCCCCTACGCCGAAGAACTGTCGCAGATTGCCGACACGTTTGTGTGCATCTACCCGAACGCCGGCCTGCCCAACCCCATGAGCGACACCGGCTTCGACGAACTGCCGGCCGACACCTCGTCGCTGCTGCGCGAATTCGCCGACAGCGGCTTCATCAACATCGCGGGCGGCTGCTGCGGCACCACGCCCGACCATATCAAGGCCATCGCCGACATGCTGGCCGCCACCGCGCCGCGCGCCGTGCCCGATATCCCGGTGGCGCAGCGCCTGTCCGGCCTGGAGCCCTTCACCATCGACGAAACGTCCCTGTTCGTCAACGTGGGCGAGCGCACCAACGTCACCGGCTCGAAAGCGTTCGCGCGCATGATCATAGGCGAGCAGTACGACGAAGCGCTGTCGGTGGCGCGCCAGCAGGTGGAAAACGGCGCCCAGGTCATCGACATCAACATGGACGAGGCCATGCTCGATTCGAAGGCGGCCATGGAACGCTTCCTGAACCTGATCGCGTCCGAGCCGGACATTTCGCGCGTGCCCATCATGATCGACTCGTCCAAGTGGTCGGTCATCGAAGCGGGCCTCAAATGCGTGCAGGGCAAGGCCATCGTCAACTCGATCTCCATGAAGGAAGGCGAGGAAGAATTCATCCGCCAGGCGCGCCTGTGCCGCCGCTACGGCGCGGCCGTCATCGTCATGGCCTTCGATGAAAAAGGCCAGGCCGACACCTTCGAGCGCAAGACGGAAATTTGCGCGCGCGCCTACAAGGTGCTGACCGAAAAGGTGGGCTTCCCGCCCGAAGACATCATCTTCGACCCGAACATTTTCGCGATCGCCACCGGTATCGAGGAACACAACAACTACGCGGTCGACTTCATCAACGCCACGCGCTGGATCAAGGACAACCTGCCGCACGCGAAGATCTCGGGCGGCGTCTCGAACGTGTCGTTCAGCTTCCGCGGCAACGACCCGGCGCGCGAAGCCATCCACACCGTGTTCCTGTACCACGCCATCAAGGCCGGCATGACCATGGGGATCGTCAACGCGGGCATGATGGGCGTGTACGACGACATCGCCCCCGAGCTGCGCGAACGGGTCGAAGACGTGGTGCTCAACCGCCGCGAGGACGCCACCGAACGCATGATCGAGATCGCCGGCACCCTGAAGGCCGGCGACAAGCAGGACGTGCAGAACCTCGCCTGGCGCGACGGCACGGTGCAGCAGCGCCTGTCGCACGCGCTGGTGCACGGCATCACCCAGTGGATCGTGGAAGACACCGAGGAAGCGCGCCAGGAATTGCTGGGCAATGGCGGCCGTCCCATCCACGTGATCGAAGGCCCGCTGATGGACGGCATGAACGTGGTCGGCGACCTGTTCGGCC
>JAZKBE010000050.1:0-23963 GCA_040388805.1 Pseudomonadota bacterium | reverse complement strand
TTATGCAGCGTTTCGCGTTTCTCGTCAACCCCTCTTTTTTCCCTTCCGAGCCGGCTAACTGCTGCCGTTTCTGCGGGGAGGCGAACTATAGCAAAGCGCCCCGCGGGCTGGCAAGGATTATCTTTCGCATGGCCTCGTGCATACAGCCTTGTTTATTACATGGAAGCAACGTGCTAGACTCCTTCGACACATTGCCTTGGGAAGATGGAAATGAATCAACGTTCAACCCCGTATCTGCAATACATCTTGTTTGCCGCGTTCTCCCTCTCCGGATTCTCAGGACTCATCTACGAATCGATCTGGACCAATTACCTGAAGTTCTTCCTGGGCCATGCCGCTTACGCGCAAGCCCTGGTCCTGGCCATGTTCATGGGCGGCATGGCCGGCGGCGCCTGGCTCGCCGGCCGCTACGTGCCGCGCATGCGCAGCCCCCTGATCGGCTATGCCATTGTCGAAGTCGTCATCGGCCTGTTTGGCCTGCTGTTCCATGAACTGTTCGTGGCGACCAACAGCTTCGTGTTCGACACCATCCTGCCGGGCATCGATTCGCCCCAGGCCATCGAAATGATTCGCTGGACCTTCGCCGCCTGCCTGATCCTGCCGCAAACCCTGCTGCTGGGCGCCACCTTCCCCCTGATGTCGATCGGCATCCTGCGCGCTTTCCCGAATGCGCCGGGCAGCTCGATTTCGATGCTGTACTTTACGAACAGCATCGGCGCCGTGGTCGGCGTACTGGCCAGCGGCTTCTTCCTGATCGGCCTGGTCGGTTTGCCTGGCACCATCATGACGGCGGGCCTGGTCAACTTCCTGCTCGCCTTCGTGGTGTACGGCATCCAGAAGAAGCTGAGCTTCAGCGCCATGCCGGCGCCGGAAGCGAAAGGCACGCCAACGCCCCTGCTGCGCCCCATGCTGCTGGTGGCCCTGATCACCGGCATGGCGTCCTTCATCTACGAGATCAGCTGGATCCGCATGCTGAGCATCGTGACCGGCGCCTCCACCCACGCCTTCGAACTGATGCTCTCGGCCTTTATCCTCGGGCTCGCCCTGGGCGGGCTGTGGCTACGCAAGCGCATCGATACCTATAAAGAGCCCCTGATCACCCTGGGCGTCATCCAGCTGCTGATGGGCCTGCTGGCGATCTGCACCGTCCTCGGCTACAACCAGCTCATGGAAGTCATGAGCATGGTCTTCCGCGCCTTGCGCCCGTCCGAGGCCGGCTACTACATGTTCAACTCGGGCAGCCAGCTGGCCGCGATGACCCTCATGCTGCCGGCCACCTTCATGGCCGGCATGACCCTGCCGCTGATCACCCTGGTGCTGTTCCGCGGCGGCGCCGGCGAGTCCGCCATCGGCAAGGTGTATGCCTTCAATACCCTGGGCGCGATCCTGGGCGTGGTGCTGGCATCGATGTTCCTGCTTCCGCTGCTTGGACTGAAGATGGCCGTCCTCATCGGCGCAACGCTCGACATGGCGCTGGCACTCTACCTGCTCACCCGCGGCAAGGCCGAGCGCCTGCCGCGCCTGGCCGCCTGGGGCGTCGTGGGCGTGGCCGTGCTGGGCACCTTCCTGGCGCCGGCCTTCGATTCGAGCCGCATGGCCTCGGGCATTTTCCGCCTGCACAGCAACTCCGACCCGTCCCAGCAAACCAGCGTGCTGCACGTGGACGGCCGCACCGCCAGCGTCGACGTGGTCCGCCTGCGCGACGGCCTGCTGGTCCTGAGCACCAATGGCAAGCCCGATGCCAGCTACATGCCGGAAAAAGGCAACCCCAGCGGCGACGAGCCCACCATGGTCCTGCTGGGCGCACTGCCCCTGCTGGTCAAGCCCGACGCCCAGAATGCGGCCATCATCGGCATGGGCGCCGGCATGTCCGCCGACGTCATGCTCACCAGCACCACGCTCAAGCGCCTCGACGTGATTGAAATTGAAGCTGCCATGATCGAGGGCGCGCGCATGTTCGGCAAGGCATCGGAACGCGTATTTACCGATCCGCGCAGCCATATCCATATCGACGATGCCAAGAGCTATTTCGCGGCCCACAAGACGCGCTATGACCTGATCATTTCGGAACCGTCCGATACCTGGGTCAGCGGCGTGTCCAGCCTGTTCACGGACGAATTCTACCGCCGCATGCGCAAGCACCTGACCGACGATGGCGTGCTGGTGCAATGGGTCGCCACCTACACGTCCTCGCCCAACCTGGTGGCGTCCAAGATGCAAGCGCTGGGGAAAAATTTTGCGGACTACCGCATCTATGCCGCCACCGACGGCGTGATGGTGGTCATTGCCAAGGCCACCGGCAAGCTGCCGGAACTCGATCCGAACGCCATGAACAACCAGGCGCTGGCGGCCGAAATGACCCGGGTCGGCTGGAAAACGATCGACGACGTCCAGTTGCATGAAATCGGCCGCCGCGAATTCCTCGATCCGCTGTTTGCCAATTCCCAGATTCCGGTCAATTCGGATTTCTTTCCCTACGTCGACCAGAATGCGCACAAGGCGCGCATCATCAATGCGCCGTTCAACAACCTGACGACCCTGTTCCAGAGCAGCGTGCCCTTCCCCGGCGCCAATTTCGACGGCAAGCTGGTCGACTCGTTCGGCGGCTTCAGCGGCCACTACGCCATGCGCGCGCGCACCCGTGCGGCCAGTTCGGCGGTGCGCTACCTGAGCGATGACAGCGGACAGCAGAAAATCGGCAACTCTGGCTATGCCATGCTGACGGTCCTCAGCAGCAAGCCCGCCTGCAGCGACCAGGGCGCGCAAAATGGCTGGAATGTGGAACTGGTGCGACTGGGCATGCTCACGTTGCCTTACACCAGTGCCGAGAAGGCCAGGCCGATGCTGGCCCGCCTGCGTGGCCAGCTGTGCGACACACCCCACGCACAAGCGAACCGCAACATGCTGGACATGATGGACGCCATCGCCGCGCGCGACATGCCGGCGCTGGAAAAAGCCGCCTCCACCATCCTGGGCAGCGGCATGTTCGATCCCACCAGCAAGGCATATGCGACCGAGGCCTTGCTGCTGTCGCTACACCAGCAGCAGAAATGGTATGCGATCCGCAGCATCACGGCGGGCATGGGACCAGGAAAATCGGCAATGGCGGACATTATCGAAGCGACCGCCCTGACCAACCTGGCAAAAGCGCAATAAGCGCCCGCCCTGTAAAAAAGCCGTTCTTCCTGGTGGAGAACGGCTTTTTTTGCTTACAGGCCTTCAAAGTTGGCCGGGCGCTTTTCAAGGAAGGCCGACATGCCTTCTTTCTGGGCCGGGGTACCGAAGCCGGCGTGGAAATAGCGGCGCTCGTAGCGCACGCCTTCGGTCAGCGTGGTTTCATAGGCGCGGTTGACGCAATCCTTGATCTGCATGGCCACCGAGAGCGGCATCGCGGCGATGGTGGTCGCGGCGGCAATCGCCTCTTCCATCAGTTTGTCGGCAGGCACCACGCGCGACACCAGGCCGGTGCGCTCGGCTTCGGCCGCATCGATCATGCGTGCGGTCAGCAGCATGTCCATCGCTTTCGATTTCGAAATGGCGCGCGGCAGGCGTTGCGTGCCGCCCGCGCCCGGCGTGACGCCGACCTTGATTTCGGGCTGGCCGAACTTGGCATTGTCGGCAGCGATCAGGAAATCGCACATCATGGCCAGCTCGCAGCCGCCGCCCAGCACATAGCCCGCTGCCGCGCCGATGACCGGCTTGCGCACGCTCAGGATGTGTTCCCAGTTGCGGCCGATGTAGTTGCCGCCGTAGGTGTCCTGGTAATTGTAGTTGGCCATGGCCGCGATGTCGGCGCCGGCCGCAAAGGCCTTTTCGCTGCCGGTGAGCACGATGCAGCCGATGTTGTTGTCGGCGTCAAACTTGCTCAGGGCATCGCCCAGCTCGTTCATCATGTTGTCGTTCAGCGCGTTGAGCGCCTTCGGACGGTTCAGGCGAATCACGGCAACACGGCCGTGGGTCTCGATCAGCAAGTCTGCGTATTGCATGGAACACCCCTTGAGTTAGTAGTATGGAATCGGCAATTGTATCGTCTCAGCGCATTTCGGCCGGCTTCGGCATCAGCACCCAGACCTGGCCGGGCTGCTTCATGCGGCCGGCATTGTCCATCGCCTCGTTGCCGAAACCGTAAAAGAAATCGGCCCGCACGGCGCCGCGGATGGCGCCGCCCGTGTCCTGGGCCTTGACCAGGCGCTGCAGCGCGCCGCCGTTCGGGTAAGTGGTCGCCAGGAACACCGGGGCACCCAGGGGCAGGAACTGGGGATCGACCGCCACCGAACGGGCCGGCGTCAGCGGCACGCCCAAGGCGCCCTTCGGACCGACTTTCGGATCCGGCAAGCGCTCTTCCTTGAAGAACACGAAACTCGGATTGGCGTTGAATAATTCCTGGCGGCGCGCGGGATTGGCCACGATCCATGCCTTGATGGCCTGCGCCGTGGCCTGGCCCGGGGCCAGCTCGCCCTGCTCGATGAGCCAGCGGCCGATGGCCTTGTACGGGTGGCCGTTCTGGTCGGCGTAGGCAATGCGCACCGTTTCGCCGGTCTCCGGCAGCTCCACCCGGCCCGAACCCTGCACTTCCAGGAAGAAGGCTTCGACCGCATCATCCACCCACAGCAAGGCCTTGCCGCTGACAATCTCGGCCCGGCTGTTGTAGGGCACGACTTTCTTGCCGACCAGGCGGCCGCGCACGCGCTTGCCCTTCAATTCGGGATACAGGCTGGCCAGGTCGATCGTCAGCATGTCGTCCGGCACGGCGTACAGGGGCGTCTGGTAGGCGCCGCCGCGCTGGCGCGATCCGCGCAGCAAGGGCTCGTAGTAGCCGGTGATCAGGCCGGTATCGGCGCCGTCGGCCGCGCGGATCTGGTTGGGCACGAACCAGGCTTCGAAATAGGCGCGTACCGCGGCCTCGTCCGTGGATGCGACGGTGCGCGCCGCGGTACAGGCGCCCTGCCATTCAGGTTTGCGCACCAGCACATTGCAGGAGGCAATAAACGCCGGCCAGGCCTGGCGCAGTTCGTCCCGGTCCCAGCCGGGCAGCGCGCTGAAGGTCGTCGGCGTCATCAGGGGCGCCGGCTCCGGTTTGACCGGCGGCACGTGTTCGATCACGGGAGGGGGCAAGACTACGGGCGGCACGGGCGGCGGTGGCGTTGGCGCGGGCGGGGGCGGCGTGCCGCATCCGGCAACAAGCAATGCCACGGCGCCCAGCGAAACGAGTAAACTGCTGCGGATTGAAGACATAAGGACCGATATGTGGATTTTGATGGTGGAAGCGGGGATCGCGCTGTTCCTGCTGGTATTTATCGTGTGGTGGACCATGTACGCGGACAAGAAGCCGGACGACCAGCAACAGGACACCCTGGCGGCGCCCGACAAGAAAGACCCGCCCGAACTGCCGCCGGCCTGATTAGTGCAGGGTGCGCGGCAGCGACAGCACGAATTCGGGAATTTTCGCTTCGAACTGGTGCCCGTCTTCGGCCACGCAGAAGTATTCGCCCGTCATGGAGCCTTGCGGCGTGGCCAGCTGGGTGCCGCTGGTGTATTCGAACTGCTCGCCCGGCTGCAGCAGCGGCTGGTGACCTACAACGCCCAGGCCGCGCACTTCATCGATTTTATTGTTGGCGTCCGTAATGACCCAGTGCCGCGAGATGAGCTGGGCCGGGATGCTGCCGGTATTCTTGATGGTGATCGAGTAGGTGAATACAAAATTGGTCCGGCTCGGATCGGACTGTTCCGGCAGGTATTGTGTCCTGACGGCGACAGTGAATTCATAAGCAGCCATTGCATTCCTTAGTAAAAGTCATTGCCAGCATCATACCTTGCTGCGCCAAAGGCGTAAAATGACGCATCTTTATAAACTGCAAGCCCTCCTGCCATGACACAATTCCGTATCGCTCCCAGCATCCTGTCCGCCGACTTCGCCCGCCTCGGCGAAGAAGTGCGCAATGTTGTCGCCGCCGGCGCCGACATCATTCACTTCGACGTCATGGACAACCATTATGTTCCGAACCTGACCATCGGCCCGCTCGTTTGCGAAGCGATCCGCCCTCACGTGCAAGTGCCGATCGACGTGCACCTGATGGTCAAGCCGGTCGACCGCATCATTCCCGACTTCGCCAAGGCCGGCGCCAACATCATCACCTTCCACCCGGAAGCGTCGGAGCACATCGACCGCACCCTGCAGCTGATCCGCGACAATGGCTGCAAGGCCGGCCTGGTGTTCAATCCGGGCACGCCGATGCACTACCTGCAGCACGTGATGGACAAGATCGACATGATCCTCATCATGTCGGTCAATCCGGGCTTCGGGGGCCAGTCCTTCATTCCGGAAGCGCTGAAAAAAATCGCCATTGCGCGCCGCATGATCGATGAATCGGGCCGCGACATCATGCTCGAAGTCGATGGCGGCATCAAGGTCGACAATATCGCCGCCGCCGCTGCCGCCGGCGCCGATACCTTCGTGGCCGGTTCCGCCATTTTCGGCAAACCGGACTACAAGGCCGTGATCGACGCCATGCGCGCCGAGCTGGCCAGGCGCTAAGAAGCTAAAGCTTGCCGGCCGAACTGGCCGGCAGGCAAACCCAGGGTTCATAGATCGTGGTGCCGCTGTCCATCACGCCGGCCTGGAAACACACCTGGCCCCGGGTGATCATGTCCTGGGGCACGATGGCAATGGGGTCGCCCCCTTCTCCGTCCGAACTGAAACTGAGCCTGTACAGCGAGGACTTGCTCTTCGTTCCGGGCCGGAAGCGCACCAGCGCGATCGCGCCATCGGGCAAGGGCTGGTCGAACTTCAGGGCCACCCGGTAGATCTCGTCTTTCACCACCAGGCTGCCGCGCGGCCGGGGCATGGCGGCGATCTGGCGCGCAAAGCGCACTTCGAGCATGGCAAGATGGCGGGCATAGTCGTCAAACACCAGGTCGAGGTCATAGCCACTCATCTGGAATGCCGCCTGCCACAGGACATAGCCATCCAGGTCACGCGGGAAGTCTTCGCGCGCCAGGGTGTGCAGCAAGGTCTTCGGGGCTGCGCCCCCGTACCTGCGCACGAACTGGTCGATGAAAATCGCACCCAGGGAATACTTCAGGTTTTCATCGACGGCGCTGGCAAATTCCTCGAATTCGGTCAGCTGACGTGGCGCCACCAGGCGCCGTTTCGACACGATGGCCGCGGCCATGGCGTGCCCCTCGTCCTCGACTCCCCCGTCCACCTTGCCCTGCACCCACTCCGCCAGGCCCTCGTTAAATACCGTCATGTGGCCGAGGTGGCGCCCATACTCACTGCCGGCCAGGCGCCGGGCGAACACGTGCGCGGTTTCGTGCGCCAGCACGCCCTTCGCGCTTACGCCGCTCACCTGCATGCGGATCCGGTCGTGGTAGGCCGTGCCCACATGGTTGTCGGTCGTGCCGCCCAGGTCGACGTCGACAGGCGCGCCGGCGTCGCTGCCCAGCAAGGCTGCAACCTGTTCGAAGACCCGGTCGGCATCCGCGATAAAGGGCTTCAGGCGTTCGCCGCTCAGGGCCGGATAGCTGAACGTATAGTGCCGCGTGGTGGCGTGGCCGGAAGCGATGGGGGTGAACTCGACGGCATCGGAATCATCACCGGTTGCGCGCTTGCCCTTCGACGACTGCGCGTTCATGACCATGGTGAAAGCGGTGGCCAGGGCGACCACCAGGACCGCCAGCACCGCATAGCGCGTCTTGCGCCACTTGCGCACCAGCGCCAGCACCGCGCCGGCCGACTGGAACAGGCCAAACGCCAGCAGGCTTGACACCAGCACCGCGCCAAGCTGGGTCCAGATGCTGGCCAGCGGCAGCTGCCATGCCGCGCCGGTGAAGCGCAAGGTCAGCAAGTCGGCGGTATTGAGGGCAGCAGCGAGCGTTGGCGATTCGTCACCCAGCAGGGCGATCCCGAGCGCGCACAGGCCAAGTACCAGCCAGCTCAGGTAGCGCAGGAAGCCGAGCAGCATGCCCAGGCCGAGGCCAACGGCCGTCACCAGGATGGACAAGGCGAAAAAAGTCAGCAGCAGGCCAGGATGCAGCGCGTCATCGAGCGAGTCGCGCATGCCCAGATGCACCAAAGCATGCATGGCGATCAGGAGCAATGGCCGGAAACCGAGCACCAGCATGGCGGCCATGATCTTCGACAGGAACACGGCGCTGCGCGTCAGCGGCAAGCCATCGAGGAAGTTCAGGGTGCCGTCGTCGATTTCGCGCACCAGCAAGCCGGTGCCAAGCGCGAAGGCCAGTCCGATCTGGGTGATGGCCAGATCGGTGGACATGGAATCGAGGCGCGCGCCGAATGTTTGTTCCCCCAGCGGCGACCATAGCAAGTCGATCACGTCGATCAGGAAAAACGCGATGCCGATGAAAATGAAGGGGCGCAGATAGCGCAATTCCTTGCGCAACAGGGCGTACATCATTTGACCTCCCAGCGCTGCGCCGCGATCCGCACGCTGCAGCCGAGCAGCGCTTCGCGCCGTTCCACCGCCGTGAACAGCCGGGTGCCTGCCACATACGAGGCCGGCAGGATGCCCGAGCGCGCCGTGTCGATCCGCGCCAGCGTTTCGCCCGCCAGTTGGCCATCCCACGGCCCCAGTTCGGCGTAGTGCACCGAGAACGGGGCCTCGACGGCGCCAGGCTCGCCGACCCGGTAGTGGATTTCGTAGCTGCTGCCGCGCATGGGCCGCGCTCGGAAAACCACAGGCGGCAGCGCGATCAGGTCCAGGCGCGTGGCCAGGCGCAGCTGGTCGGCCTTGAACATGGCGTCGAACTGCCTAGCCAGCGCTGCACCGTGCGGCGCCCCCGCCTGTTCCAGCAACTGGTCCAGCGACGGCGCCAGCAGGACCGCGCGCGCATCGTTCGGCGGGCGCGCCGCCAACGCGGCACGGCTGACAGCCTGGAAGCGCTGCTCGCCCAGGCCTTGTTCCAGCGACGACACCATGCGCCAGGCCAGCGCATCGGCCAGGCAAGTGCCCAAGCGTTCGCGCACGCTGAACCATTGCTGCATGGCGCTGCCGCTGCCGGCAGGCTGGGCCTCCAGCATGCGCCCCGCGACAGCTGCGCGCAGGGACAGGAGCTGCTGCCGCTCCGGCTGGTCGCGCGCGGCCATCCATTGTGCGAAGCCGTCCAGCAGCCAGCGCCGCTCTTCCCGGGACGCGTTCTCGCGCGCATGCCAGCGCAGCCACGCCGCCAGCGCATAGGCGCGGAAGCCGTCATGGTCGAAGCCCGCGCTGTTGAAGGCGGCGCGCACCACCACCCCGTCGGCATTGGGCAAGGCGGCCTGCTGGAAGACGTCCGCGTCGAGCGCCTGGTCGGGCAGTACCGCCAGCGCCGGCTCCAGGGGCAGCGCCAGGAATTCCTGCAAGCGCAGCATGTCGCCCGCCAGGCGGTTGGCCAGGCTTTGCGCAGCGGCCGGATCGGTACCGGCGCCGACCGCGACGGCCGGCCCTTGCTGGCTATGCGCGGCGCGCTTCAACGCGAATGCCGGCTTGTCCTTGCGGTCGTCGACCATGGCCGCGGCCGCCAGCAAGGCCACCAGGGCAACGGTCACAATCGACTTTTCGCGCGGCGACATGCGGCGCGACAAGGCGACCACCAGCGATCCTTGCGCCGACAGCGCCAGCGCAAACGTGGCACCGACCAGCGCCAGCGCCGCGGCGCAGGTGATCAGCACTTCCCGCAGCGGCAGGCGCAAGCGCTCGTAGATCATCGATTCCTGTACCAGGAAAATCGGCGGCCACTTGGAAAAAGCGAACTGCCCCTGGGCGTCGGCGAGAATGCACGACACCACCAGCGTGCCCCAGATCAGGAAGCGGTAGCGGCCCGTGAGGCCGATCGCGAAGGCCAGCGCGTACATCAGCAACAAGAAACTTGCGGCGCGCAGCGCCACCAGCGCCACAAAGTGCGGCGTCAGCACCACCTTGCCGCGCGCGGCGAACAGGACGATGGCCAGGCTGGCGGCCATCACCAGGAACAGCAGCGTGGCGCCGAGCAGCCACTTCACGGCGATGACCTGCAGGCGGCTGACCGGCAGGGTTTCCAGGAACAGTTGCGTGCGTCCCATGTATTCGCGCACCACCAGCCGGTTTGCCAGCATCAGTGCGATCAGCGGACCCATGCTCGCGACCATGGCCTGGAACGCCGCCATCGGGCTGCCCGACTGCCGCGCCGAGAGCAGCGTCACGCCTTGGACCAGGCAGAGCAACAGGCACAGCACGAGCAGCACCCAGCGGTGTTCGTGCAGTTCCTTGCGCAGCAGCGCGCCCATCAGGCCGGCACGCTGTCGGTGCGCGCGTAGGCCAGGAAAATATCTTCCAGCGACAGGCTGTCGGAGGGAACCCCGTCCCACAGGGCCGGTTCGGCGCGCCAGATATCGCCGCGCAGGCGGGAGAAACCCTCACCCGGCGCGTCGGCCGCCAGGCGTCGCACGCTGGCGCGCAGCAGGCCCACTTCGCCTTCGAAGCAGCAGCGTCCGGCCTGGACGATGCCGACCCGCTGCGCCAGTTGTTCGACTTCGCCCACCAGGTGCGAGGAAAACATCACGGTGGTGCCTTGCTGGCGCTGCAGCGCTTGCAGCTGGTCGTTGAATTCGCGCCTGGCCACCGGATCGAGGCCGGCGGTGGGCTCGTCGAGCAGCAACAATTCGGGCCGCGGCGCCAGGGCCAGCGCCAGGCCCAGCTTGGTGCGGGTGCCACCCGACATCTCGGAAGCGCGGCGGTCGCGCGGCACGTCGAGCAGGCGCAGCAGGCGCTGGAATTCCGGCGCGTCCCACTTGGGATAGAAGCTGCCGACAAAGCCGCCCAGCTGGTCGGCCGTCATCCAGGGATAAAAATTCGGTTCCTGGCATACATAGCCGATGCGCTGCTTGAGCGCGACCGGGACCCGTTTCACCGGCTGGCCCAGCAGCGTGATGCTGCCGGCATCGGGACGTAGCAAGCCCATCAGCAAGCGCAGGGTGGTGGTCTTGCCGGCGCCATTGCGGCCCAGGAAGCCGTACATCTCGCCTTGCTTGACCGTCAGGGACAAGCCATCGAGCGCAAGTACCTTGCCGAAGCGATGGGTAATGTTTTCCAGTTGCACTACGCTCGTCATGCGCCCTGCCTTTTTACGTGTACGGGCAATCCCGCGATCAGCGGGCAATTATACGTTGAACAATCGGCAGAATTGCAAAATTGCCAATAATCTGTCCGTCACGGCAGACATGATTCATCGCAGCTTCCGCTACAATGGATTAATATTTCTCGACACTATTCCATGTTCACCAGCGCCACACAGTCGCCCCACATTCCCATCCGCGCCGCCATCATCGACCTCGACGGCACCATGCTCGACACGGTGCCCGACTTCCATATCGCCATCAACCGCATGCGCGCCGGCTTCGACCTGGCCTCCATCGGACAGGACCAGATTGCCCTGATGGTGGGCAAAGGCTCGGAAAACCTGATCCGGCGCGTGCTGGGGCTGGACTATGAACCGGCCGTGGTCGACCACCACTTCGACGACGCCATGCAAGCCTACCAGCGCCACTACCTGGACATCAATGGCGACCACAGCGCGCTGTACCCGGGCGTGATCGAAGGCCTGGAGGCCATGAAACTGGCCGGCCTGCGCCTGGCCTGCGTGACCAACAAGCCGATCGCCTTCGCCACCCCGCTGCTGGCCCTGAAGGGCCTGGCCGGCTACTTTGACGTGGTGTACGGCGGCGACTCCCTGCCGCGCAAGAAGCCCGACCCCATGCCCCTGCTGCAGGTATGCACCGACTTCGGGCTGGCGCCCCGCCAGGTGGTGGCCATCGGCGACTCCTCGAACGATGCCGAAGCGGCGCGCGCGGCCGGCTGCTTCGTGCTCACCGTGCCATATGGTTATAACCACGGGCAGGCTATACACGAAACCGATTCCGATGGTATAGTTACTTCGCTGTTAGAAGCAGCAACCTTGATAAGTTCGCACAACAACACCGCAAACTGAACCACAAACACATGTTTTTCACCAAAAAACACCATGTCACGCAAACAGGCTCGATTGAGGCCTGGCTTTGGCGACGCTGGCAATCCTGGGCTAAGTAACCCCGTATTGATTGCTGTCGGCCGCCTATCTGCGCCGGCAGGTTTTTTGAAACCCACCGCCCACAACTACGTCCGGGCGGCCTGGAGAAAAGCATGACTGAACTCGAATTCAAATCGCTGGCCAACGAAGGCTACAACCGTATTCCATTGATCGCGGAAGCCTTCGCCGATCTCGAAACGCCCCTCACGCTCTACCTCAAGCTGGCCCAGACCCAGAACGCCGGGCGCAACACCTTCCTGCTCGAATCGGTGGTGGGCGGCGAGCGTTTCGGCCGCTATTCCTTCATCGGCCTGCCGGCCAACACGGTGCTGCGCACCTTCGGGCGCCGCACCGAAATCGTGAAAAACGGCAGCGTCGTCGAAACCCACGAAGGCAATCCGCTCGACTTCATCGAACAATTCCAGGCCCGCTTCAAGGTGGCGCTGCGCCCCGGCCTGCCGCGCTTCTGCGGCGGCCTGGCCGGCTACTTCGGCTACGACACCGTGCGCCACATCGAGAAAAAGCTGGCCGCGTCGATGCCCAGGGACGACCTGGGCCTGCCCGACATCCAGTTGATGGTGACCGAGGAACTGGCCGTCATCGACAACCTGTCGGGCAAGCTGTACCTGATCGTGTATGCCGACACCACCGAGCCGGAAGCGTTTTCGAAGGCGCGCCAGCGCCTGAAGGACCTACGCATGATGCTGCGGCGTGGCGTCGACGCGCCGGTCACGTCAAGTTCGGTGCGCACCGAAGCGATCCGCGACTTCAGCAAGGAAGACTACCTGAAGGCCGTGGCGCGCGCCCACGAATACGTGATGGCCGGTGACCTGATGCAGGTGCAGATCGGCCAGCGCATCCGCAAGCCCTATGTGGACAATCCCCTCACCCTGTACCGCGCACTGCGTTCGCTGAACCCGTCGCCCTACATGTACTACTACAATTTCGGCGACATGCAGATTGTCGGCGCCTCGCCCGAGATTTTGGTGCGCAATGAGACCCTGACCGACGGCAGCAAGAAAGTCACGCTGCGCCCAATCGCCGGCACCCGCCCGCGCGGCGCCACACCGGAACGCGACGCCGAACTGTCGAAGGAATTGCTGGCCGACCCGAAGGAAATCGCCGAACACGTGATGCTGATCGACCTGGCGCGCAACGACCTGGGACGCATCTCGGACATCGGCAGCGTGAAGGTCACCGAACGCCTGGTCGTGGAAAAATACTCGCATGTGCAGCACATCGTGTCCAACGTCGAGGGCAAGCTGAAGCGCGGCATGTCCAACCTGGACGTGCTGCGCGCCACCTTCCCTGCCGGCACCCTGACCGGCGCGCCGAAAGTGCGCGCCATGGAAGTGATCGACGAACTGGAGCCGACCAAGCGCGGCATCTACGGCGGCGCCTGCGGCTACCTGTCCTTCGGCGGCGAGATGGACGTGGCCATCGCAATCCGCACCGGCGTGATCAAGGACGGCATGCTGTACGTGCAGGCCGCGGCCGGCATCGTGGCCGATTCGATCCCCGAGATGGAATGGCAGGAAACTGAAAACAAGGCGCGCGCCGTGCTGCGCGCGGCCGAACAGGTGCAAGACGGCCTGGATGGGGAGCTCTGACATGCTGCTGATGATCGATAACTACGACTCGTTCACCTACAACCTGGTGCAGTATTTCGGGGAGCTGGGCGAGGAAGTGCGCACGGTGCGCAACGACGAAATCACGCTCGAAGAGATCGCGGCCATGAAGCCGGACCGCATCTGCATCTCGCCCGGCCCCAAGACGCCGGCCGAAGCGGGCATCTCGATCGCCATCCTGCAGCAATTCAAGGGCAAGCTGCCGATCCTGGGCGTATGCCTTGGGCACCAGGCCATGGGAGCGGCGTTCGGCGGCAAGGTCATTCGCGCCAAGCAGGTCATGCATGGCAAGACGTCGCTGATCGCCCATACCGGCGTTGGCGTATTCAAGGGACTTCCAAGCCCGTTCACCGTGATTCGCTATCACTCGCTGGCCATCGAGCGTTCGTCGCTGCCGGCCTGCCTGGAAGTGACGGCGTGGACCGATGACGGAGAAATCATGGGCGTGCGGCACAAGGAGTACGACATCGAGGGTGTGCAGTTCCACCCCGAGTCCATCCTGTCCGAGCATGGCCATGCCCTGCTGAAGAATTTCCTCGAACGCTAACCTGGAACCATCATGCCGATTACCCCACAAGAAGCCCTGCTGCGCTGCATCGAACACCGCGAAATTTTCCACGACGAGATGCTGCACCTGTTCCGCCAGATCATGTCGGGCGAAATGTCGCCGACCATGATCGCGGCGCTCACGCTCGGCCTGCGCGTGAAAAAAGAAACCATCGGCGAAATCGCCGCAGCCGCCCAGGTGATGCGCGAATTTTCGACCAAGGTGCCGATGGCCGACACCACCAATCTGCTCGACATCGTCGGCACCGGTGGTGACGGCGCGCACACATTTAACATCTCCACCGCGTCGATGTTCGTCGCCGCCGCAGCCGGCGCGCGCGTGGCCAAGCACGGCGGGCGCAGCGTGTCGTCGTCGTCCGGCAGCGCCGACGTGCTCGAATCGCTGGGCGCCAATATCAACCTCAAGCCCGAACAGATCGCCCAGTCGATCGCGCAGACCGGCATCGGTTTCATGTTCGCGCCCAATCACCATGCGGCCATGAAGCATGCGGCGCCTGTGCGGCGCGAACTGGGCGTGCGCACCATTTTCAATATCCTGGGACCGCTGACCAATCCGGCCGGCGCGCCGAATATCCTGATGGGCGTGTTCCACCCCGACCTGGTCGGCATCCAGGTGCGCGTGCTGCAGCGCCTGGGCACCCAGCATGCCGTGGTCGTGTGGGGCCGCGACAATATGGATGAAGTGTCGCTGGGCGCCGCGACCATGGTCGGTGAACTGGTCAATGGCGAGATTCGCGAATACGAGATTCATCCGGAAGATTTCGGCTTGCAGATGATCGCCAGCCGCAACCTGAAGGTCGCCGATGCGGTGGAATCGAAAGCGAAAATGATGGAAGCGCTGAGCGGAGAACCGGGTGCGGCGTACGACATCGTGGCCCTGAATGCAGGTACCGCGCTGTTTGCGGCGGGCGTGGCCAGTTCGATCGGCGAAGGCCTGGTCAAGGCGCGCGCGGCCATCGAAAGCGGCGCGGCGAAAGCGAAGCTGGAGCAGTTCGTCCAGGTCACCCAGCAGCTCGGCGCCAGCTGAGTGCGGCCATGTTCGGCATCCACGACCTGACACTGTTCGTCATCTCCGGCCTGCTGCTCAATATCATGCCGGGGCCCGATTCGCTGCTGATCATGGCGCGCAGCGCCTCGCAGGGCTGGCGCGCGGGCGTGATGGCGACCCTCGGCATCGGCACCGGCGTCATGGTGCACGTGCTGGCCGCCGCGATCGGCCTGTCGGCCATCCTGGCCACATCCGCCACGGCCTTCACGGTGGTCAAGTACATCGGCGCGGCGTACATCATCTACATGGCGGTCGGCCTGCTGCGCAGCAAACGCAGCGACGCGCCGGATGCCATCAAGGTGCCGCCCCTGCCCTACCGAAAAATCTTCATGCAGGGACTGCTGACGAATATCCTGAATCCGAAAGTGGCGATTTTCTTCCTCGCCTTCGTGCCCCAGTTTATCGATACGGCCGCGCCCAGCAAGGCGCTGGCCTTCATCATCCTGGGTCTGATCTTCAATGTGAACGGCATGCTGTGGTGCGTATCGCTGGCGCTGTTCACGGCGCTGGCCAGTGCGCGCCTGAAGGTCAATCCCGTGGCCGCATTGTGGCTCAACCGCGTCACCGGCGGCCTGTTCATCTGGCTCGGCATCAAGCTGGCCCTCTCCAAACAAAGCTGAAACACACCATGTCCGACATTCTCAACAAGATCCTGGCCGTCAAGGCAGACGAAGTGGCCGCGGCCAAAAAGCACCGCGACCTGGCCAGCCTGCGCCGCGAAGTGGAAACCGACGCCGAGGGTCGCCGCAATGTACGCGGCTTCGAAGCGAGCCTGCGCCGCCACATCGCGGCCGGCAAGGCAGGCGTGATCGCCGAAGTGAAAAAAGCGTCGCCGTCGAAAGGCGTGCTGCGCGCCGATTTCAAACCGGCCAATATCGCGGAAACCTACGCGCGCCATGGCGCGGCATGCCTGTCGGTCCTGACGGATGTGCATTTCTTCCAGGGCGACGTGGAATACCTGAAGCAGGCCCGCGCCGCATGCGAGATCCCCGTGATCCGCAAGGACTTCATGATCGACATGTACCAGGTGTACGAAGCGCGCGCCATGGGCGCCGACGCGATCCTGCTGATCGTGTCAGCGCTCGATCACGGCCTGATGGCAGAACTGGAAGCCTGCGCCCTCGAACTGGGGATGGATGTGCTGGTGGAGTCACACGACGGCGAAGAACTGACCGCCGCCCTCAAGCTGCGCACGCCGCTGATCGGCATCAACAACCGCAGCCTGCGCACGTTCGAAACGTCCCTCGATACCACGCTTGACCTGCTGCCATCTATCCCGGCCGGCAAGCTGGTGGTCACCGAGTCCGGCATCATGGGACCCGCCGACGTGAAGCGCATGCGCGACGCAGACGTGCATGCCTTCCTGGTAGGCGAGGCATTCATGCGCGCGCCCGATCCGGGCGTGGAACTGGAACGCCTGTTCAGTTAATTCACACGCTGCTCGGACGGCCCGATTTTTTGCGCTCGTCCACCAGCGACAAGGTGACACCCGGCACGCGGTCACCCTGCAGCGTGACGTCAAAGGTCATCAGCTCGTCGCGCCGGAAGGCGTGCACGCCCACCTTGTCGCCCACCTTGTAGCGCGACAGCATGGCATCAAGGTTGCACGGCTGACCGGCCACCCGCAAGCCGTCGACCGCCATCAGGATATCGCCCGCCGACAGTCCAGCCTTGTGCGCGGCGCCGCCTTCGTGCACCTGCGTGAGCTTGCAATCGGCGCCGTCGCGCCCGAGTCCCACGTCGAGCGAAGGCTTGCTGCTCCTGCGTTCATCGGCCAGCTTGACCCCGAACGGCGCATACAGCTTGGCCAGCGGCAGGTCCACCGTGCCGCGCACGTAGCGCTCGAACAGGGGCTTGAGTTTCAGGCCGCTCACTTCGTCGAACAGGGCTTCGACTTCGGCCTCGGTGACACCGCGGCCAACCGTCGGATAAAAGTCGCGGCCGTAGCGCTGCCACAGGGCCAGCATGACGTCGTCGAGCGACTTCTTTCCCTTGGTCTTTGCACGGATGGTCAGGTCGAAGGCCAGCGCGATCAATGAACCCTTGCCGTAATAGCTGACGATGGCGTTCGGCGCGTTTTCGTCCTGGCGGTAGTACTTGCCCCAGGCGTCGAAGCTGGAATCGGCCACGCTCTGCTTGGTGCGGCCGCTGCCGCGCAGCGTGCTGGCGACGGTCTTGGCCAGCAATTTCAGGTAAGCCGCTTCGCCAATGATGCCGGCGCGGACCAGCATCAGGTCGTCGTAATAGCTGGTAAAGCCTTCGAACAGCCACAGAAGCGGGGTATAGGTTTCCGCTTGCAGGTCGTAGGGTGCGAACACCGCCGGCTTGATACGCTTCACGTTCCAGGTGTGGAAGTACTCGTGGCTGCACAGGCCCAGGAACTTGAGGTAGCCCTCGTTGTTCTCGGCCGTCCTTGGCGCGGCGGTCGTGGGCAGGTCGGCGCGCGCACAGATCAGGGCGGTGGAGGCGCGGTGTTCGAGGCCGCCATAGCCATCGCCCACGGCCAGCGTGAGGAACACATAGCGGTCCATGGGCGCGCGCCTGGTGCGCGGCTCGAAGAATGCGATCTGGGCTTCGCAGATGGCCTTAAGGTCGGTTTGCAGGCGCTGCATGTCCAGGTTGGGCACGCGCCCCGTAATGACGATGTCGTGCGCGATGCCGTGGGCCTTGAACGTGGCCAGCGCGAAATCGGCCATTTCGACCGGATGGTCGATCAGCTCATCGTAATTGGCGGCGACGTAGGTGCCGAAGCCATAGCGCCTGGCGCCCAGTTCAGGCAGCGCCGTGGCCACGCGCCAGTTCCTGGCGGCCGGATCGGCGGGCCGCTGGATGTCGACCTGGTGGGGAAGTTGTTCCTGGCCGTCGACGCGCAGGCACACGCTGGTGCCGTTGAAGAAGCCGTGGGTCTGGTCCAGGTGCGCGGCGCGTACCGACAAATCCCAGGCGTAGACTTCGTAGACCACCGTGAGCGGACCGGCTGCGGGCGCGGCCTGCCAGGTATGCTTGTCGATTTTTTTCAGCGGTACCGGCTTGCCGTCCGCTTCGGCGCGGATCCGCACGATATTGCGCGAGAACTCGCGGATCATGTAGCTGCCGGGGATCCAGGCCGGCAGGGCGAACACCTGTCCACCTGCATCGGGGGTGGCCACGGTCACCGTTACTTCAAACAGGTGGCCGGCCAAATCCTTGGGGTTGATGGCGTACTTGACCGCCAGCTGCTTCGTCTGTGTTTTTTTCATGATGTCTTAACTTGTGCGCCCTACCGGAAGTGTAACGGTTTTATACAGGTCGGAGGGGCTATCTATGTCGTGCAATACACCGGGATCGTCGACGTCGACGCCACAAACCACACTCGCCTGCAGGATGGCGCGTGCGCCCTGGTCGCCTTCCAGCGCCAGCAGGGATTGTAAATACCGGTTATTGAACGCCACGGGATTGCCGCGCCGGCCTGCGTACATGGGGGCGGCGATACCGGCCCCCTCTTCCAGCGCGCGGCACAAGGCGGCAATGGTGGCGGCCCGCACATGCGGCATGTCGCCCAGGGCGATCAGCCAGGACGAGGCGGCAGGAAGCGAATGGCGCACCGCATGGACCAGCGAGGCGGCCATGCCCTCTTCGGCGGTGGGGCAGACGGTGACGTCGCATCCGAGCGCGCGCAGCGCCTCGCCGACGCCGCCGTCGTCGACGGGCACCACGGCGATCACCCTGGGGAGCACCGCCAGCAAGGCGCGGGCGCTGGAGATGACCACCGGTTCACTGGAGCGCAACTGCGCGAGCAGCTTGTTGCTGGCGCCCGAAGGATCGAAACGCCGGCCCCTGCCGGCAGCGAGAAGGATGCCGGCAGTGCTCACGTATTACGCCGTCTTCAGGTCGAACGGCAGCTTGCGCAAGCGCTTGCCCGTGACCTTGAAAATGGCGTTGGCAAACGCCGGCGCCAGCGGCGGCAGGCCGGGTTCGCCCATGCCGGTCGGCGCGTCGTTTGATGGCACGATATGCACGTCCACGTGCGGCATGTCGCTCATGCGCGCCACCGTGTAGTCGCCGAAGTTCTGCTGTTCGACCACGCCGTCCTTGAGCGTGATGGCAGCACCCGGCAGCGTGGTGCCAAGCGCCATCAGCGCCGCGCCCTGCACCTGCGCCTCGATGGTCAGCGGGTTGACGGCCAGGTTGCAGTGAACGCCGGCGGTCACCTTGTGCAGCCTTGGCACGCCCCTGGCGACGGACGCTTCGACCACGTAGGCGACCACCGTATTGAATGATTCGTGCATTGCCACGCCCCAGGCGCGCCCCTTGGGCAGCTTGCGCTTGCCGTAGCCGGACTTGGCCACTGCCAGGTCGAGCGCCGCCATATGGCGCTGGTGCTTGTCGCCCATGAGCTTCTTGCGGTACGCGACCGGGTCCATTTTTGCGACGTGGGCCGCTTCGTCGATCAGGGTCTCCATGACGAAGGCCGTGTGGGTCGAGCCCACCGAGCGCCACCACAATACCGGCACGTTGGCCTTGGCCATGTGCGCCGTCAGGTTCAGCGGCACATTGTAGGGTGCGCCCATGCCTTCGACCATGGTGCTGTCCACGCCGTTCTTGACCATGAAAGGCTCGAACGGCGTGCCGGAAATGATGGACTGGCCCACGATGGCATGGTCCCAGGCCAGGATATTGCCCTTGGCGTCGAGTCCGATGTCGGCGCGGTGCACATGCGACGGCCGGTAGTAGCCGCCCTTGATGTCGTCCTCGCGGCTCCATATGACCTTGACCGGTCCGCCCTTGTAGGCCTTGGCCACGTTGACCGCTTCGACGACATAGTCGGACGTGGGAACCGCGCGCCGGCCGAAACCGCCGCCGGCCATCATGGTGTGCAGGGTCACCTGTTCGGGCTTCAGGCCGGACGTGGCGGCAATCGCGGCATGGTCGAAGGTCTGGAACTGGCTGCCGGCCCACACGGTGCAGCTGTCCGCCTTCAGGTCGACCACGCAGTTGAGCGGTTCCATGGGCGCGTGCGCCAGGTAAGGAAATTCGTAGACCGCCGAGATTTTTTTCGGCGCGCCGGCCAGCTTCGAGATATCGGCCTTCATGGCCGACACGCCCGGCGTTTTTGCCAGCGCCCGGAAGTCGGCCATCTGCTTGCTGCTGCTGACCTTTTCCACGGCACTCGTGTTCCAGTCGATGACGAGGGCGTCGCGCCCCTGCTTGGCCGGCCAGTAGCCGTCGGCGATGACGGCCACGCCGCTGCCGCCGCGGTCGGTCGGCACTTCCAGCACCGCGACCACGCCCTTGATGGCCAGCGCTTTCGTGGCGTCGAACTTGCCCACTTTGCCGCCGAACACGGGCGCACGCGCCACCAGCGCCACCTTCGCCCCGGGCAGCATGAAGTCGATGCCGAACTGCTGCTTGCCGCTCGACTTGACGCGCGCGTCGAGCCGCTTGACGGGCTTGCCGATATAGCGGAAATCCTTGGGATCCTTGAGCGCCACGGTGGCCGGCATGAGCTGCTTCATGGCGGCATCGGCCAGCGACCCGTAGCTCGCCTTCTGTCCTGCCGGGCCCAGAAGGAAGCCTTGCGACGTCGTCACCTGCTCCGGCTTGACCTTCCACTGTTCGGCCGCCGCCGCGATCAGCATGGCGCGCGCCTTGGCGCCGATTTCGCGGTACTGCATGAAGGAGCGGGCGATGCTGCCCGAGCCGCCGGTCATCTGCATGCCGAAAGCCGGGTCGGCATAGGCGGCGCCGGCCGGGGCCAGTTCGCCGCGCATCTGCGTCCAGTCGGCGTCGAGTTCTTCGGCGATCAGCATCGGCAACGACGTTTGCACGCCCTGGCCGAATTCGAGCCGGTTGACCATCACCGTGACCGAATTGTCGGGCGCGATGCGCAGGAAGGCGTTCGGCGCATGGACCGCCTTGGCCTGCTGCGCGTTGGCGAACTTGTTCGCACCCGGCATGAAGAAGCCGAGTATCAGGCCGCTGGTGGCCACTGCGCCGGCTTTCATGAAACTGCGGCGCGACATGCCGCCTTCGGGTGGGCGCACCAGCGCCGCGTGGTCGATCCATTCGGTACGCATGCGTTTCTCCTCAAGCCAGGGTTTTTGCTGCGTCCTTGATAGCGGCGCGGATTCGTTGGTAGGTACCGCAGCGGCACACATTGCCGCTCATGGCGCCGTCGATGTCGGCGTCGCTGGGCGCCTTGTTGGTGCGCAGCAGCGCGGTGGCGCTCATCACCTGGCCGCTTTGGCAGTAGCCGCACTGGGGCACGTCGTGGCGCACCCAGGCGTCCTGCACGGCCTTGCCGACCTTGTCGTTTTCCATCGCTTCGATGGTGGTGATTTTCTGGACCGCCGCAGCGGAGATGGGCGTCACGCAGGAGCGGACCGGATTGCCGTCCAGGTGCACCGTGCAGGCCCCGCACAGGGCGGCGCCGCAGCCGAACTTGGTGCCGGTCATATTGAGATTGTCGCGCAGCGCCCAGAGTATGGGCGTGGACGGATCGGCGTCGACCTGCATGTCGCGCCCGTTGATGTTCAGTGTGACCATTGCACCTCCCCCGTGTCGGACGTCGACGCGTCCTAGTTGACTGCTTTTTTCAGTGTCGAGAACTTCGATTCCAGCGTCTTGGTATCGACCGCGCCCGGAAGGCGCGAGCCGTCGACAAAAAAGATGGCCGGGGTGCCGTTGATGCGCAGCTTTTGGCCCAGCGCCGAGATCTTGTTGTTCGGGTTGTCGCATTTTTCCGGCGCGGTGGCGGCGATTTTCCCGGAGATCATCCAATCGTCCCATGCCTTGTTGCGGTCGGGCGAGCACCAGATGTTCTTCGACTTGGTGGCGGAATCTTCCGACAGGATGTTGTACATGAAGGTGTACACGGTGACGTTGTCGATTTCCTGCAGCGTGGTCTGGCGGAAGCGCTTGCAGTAGCCGCAGTTCGGATCTTCGAAGATGGCGATGACGCGCTTGCCGTCGCCCTTGACCAGCTTGAGCGCGCTCTGCAAAGGCAGGTCCGAAAACTTGATCTTGTTGATCTCGTCGACCCGGTCCTTGGTCAGGTTTTGCGAGGTCTTGGCATCGAACACCTGGCCGATGAAGAGGTAGTCGCCCTTCTTGTCGGTGTACAGGATGTCGCCGGCGGCGCGGATCTCGTAAAGGCCCGCATACGGCGTCTCCTTGACGGAATCGATCTTGGCGCCATCGCCGAGGCGCGGCTCGATGATTTTCCTGAGCGCCGCTTCGGTGGGGGTGGGCGCCTGCGCCTGGGCCAGGGAAGCCGCGATGGCCGACAGCGCGAAAAAAACAACTTTATTTTTTACCATGAAATCTCCGAGTTATTTACCCAAGGCATGTGCCATCAGGCGACGCTTAAGCATAGGCAACTTATCCAGCAAGTTTAATCCGAAATTGCGCGCAATGCGTACTGGCTCGATATTGGTGGCGAACAGGCGCGCCAGTCCATCGGTGGCCAGTTGCATGAGAAGCACGTCTTCCTTGCGGGCGCGGGCATAACGCGCCAGCACCCGTTCGTCGCCGATGCCGCGGTGTTCCTCGCGCGCGGCGATGGCCGACAGCAGCGCATCGATGTCGGCAAAGCCCAGATTCATGCCATGTCCGGCCAGCGGATGCACCACGTGGGCCGCGTCGCCCACCAGGGCCACGCGCGGCGCCACGATGGAATGCGGGCGGATCAGCGCCAGCGGCAAGTCTTTCACCGTTTCGGGCTGCAAGGGGCGCAAGGGCCCAAGCTGCTGTTCCGACCACACGGCCAGGCGTATCGCCAGTTCGCCCAGGGTTTCCGCCATCAGGGTGTCGGCCAGGGTGTCCGGTGCGGACCAGACCAGCGATACCCGGTTGCCGGGCAGCGGCAGCAGCGCCACGATGCCTTCCTCGCCGGTGAACCACTGGTAAGCCTTGCCGTGGTGCGGCTTTTCGCAGGAAAAATTGGCGACCACGGCGCGCTGGTGATAGGACCGGTAGTCGATGCCGATATCGCACTGCCCGCGCACCCAGGACTGGCCGCCGTCGGCGCCCACGACCAGGTCGCTGGCGATGCTGGCGCCGCCTTCGAGCTGGACGGTGGCGCCGGCATCGTCGCAGTGCAAGCCGGTGGCCCGCCCGCAAACGAGCTGCACGTTCGGGGCAAATTTGAGGGCGGCGTCGAGCGCCTGGTTCAGGTTGCGGTCCTCGACGATCCAGGCCAGGGCGCCGACGTGGGCGCCAAAGGCGTCGAACGCCAGGTCGCCGGGCTGGGCGCCGTCGCCATTGACGACCATGGCGTCGACCGGCGCAATGCGGTCCTGGTCCAGGGCGTCCCACACTTTCAGGGATGACAATAAGGTATGGGCGGTGTGGTTCAGGGCGTAGACCCGCACGTCCCAGGGCTGTTCGCCGGACGGCGGCGCGGCCGAAGGGCCGGGCGGCATCAGCACGGTGACGCTGCGGCCGGCCTGGGCGAATCCCAGCGCGGCGGTTTTGGCGATGGCGCCGTTGCCTACGATGCAAACAGCGCTCTGGCTGCGTGTCGGGGTAGTAATTTTGCTAGTCATGCAAAGCATTATAGCGGCTTGAAACAACACAGATTTAGACTGAATTTCATCAAATTTCAGGGAAAGTTGTCAGCCGGACTTGCAAAGCACCGATCGGGTGTCTATAATCATGCCTCTTGGCCTGGTAGCTCAGTCGGTAGAGCAGAGGATTGA
>JAZKBE010000049.1:0-2409 GCA_040388805.1 Pseudomonadota bacterium | reverse complement strand
GCCTCGCGAAAATGGAGATGACGCTCGATATCGACGACGAGGCGCTGCAAAAGATTGCCGAAGCCGGCTACGACCCCGTGTATGGCGCGCGGCCGCTCAAGCGCGCGATCCAGGCGCAGATCGAAAATCCTTTGTCCAAGCTGATTCTGTCAGGGAAATTCGGGCCGAAGGATGTGATCCCGGTGCGGGTGCGGGGTGGCAGCCTGGTGTTCGATGCGGCGGTTCCGGTGGAGCTCGGCAAGGCATAATAGGCGTTCCTATTTGCCCATGCGGACTTCACCATGACCTTTGCCACCACCGACCTGTGCGACGACCATCCCCAACTGCTGGAGGATGGCCGCCTGGCCGTCCTTCCGCCGGTGTTCCAGAAGTACGGGCAGAAGGCCAGTTTCAGCGGCCACGCCACCACGCTCAAGGTGTTCGAAGACAACGCCTTGGTGCGGTCGACCCTGGAAGCGCCCGGCAACGGCAATGTGCTCGTCATCGATGGCGGGGGCAGCTTGCGGCGCGCCCTGGTGGGCGGCCAGCTGGCCGTGCTGGCGCAGGACAACGGCTGGTCCGGCATCGTGGTCGACGGCTGCGTGCGCGACAGCGACGAAATCAATGCCTGCGCCATCGGCGTGCGCGCCCTCGCCACCCATCCCCGCAAGAGCAGCAAGCTGGGGGCAGGGGAGCGCAATATCCAGGTTGTGGTGTGCGGCGTGGCCGTCAATCCGGGCGACTGGATCTATGCCGACGCCGACGGCGTGCTCGTCTCCCGGCAAAAACTCGGCTGATTCCATTTTTTTCATCAGGCGGCTTCGTCATTTCATGATGTGAAATGACGCTATGGCCGCTGCACACCATTTCTTCCATTTTAAGAAATTTCGTTTCGTATCGCGAGATGCAGGCGATAACTGTTTGATTTGTAAGTGTTTATATTTAGTTATATGTCTTATATAAGACTGTTGTTGCAATGCGCAAAACGGCCTATGATTTGTATAACTGAATTCACTTCGCAACCAGCTTTCAATTTGGAGAAAACACCATGGCCACTCGTGAGCAGCAGGCAGCCGCCCTGCAAGCAGACTGGGACAGCAACCCGCGCTGGAAAGGCGTCGTGCGCAACTACAGCGCCGCCGACGTGGTACGGCTGCGCGGATCGCTGGCCATCGAGCACACCCTGGCCAAACGCGGCGCCGACAAGCTGTGGCAGCTGCTGAACAAGGAAACCTACGTCAATGCCCTGGGCGCCATGACGGGCAACCAGGCCCTGCAGCAGGTGAAAGCCGGCCTGAAGGCGATCTACCTGTCGGGCTGGCAAGTTGCCGGCGACGCCAACGCGGCCGGCGAAATGTACCCCGACCAATCCCTGTATCCCGCCAATTCGGTGCCGCTGGTGGTGCGCCGCATCAACAACACCTTCCAGCGCGCCGACCAGATCCAGTGGTCCGAAGGCAGGGACGACATCGACTACTTCGCTCCCATCGTCGCCGATGCGGAAGCCGGTTTCGGCGGCGTCCTGAACGCCTATGAACTGATGAAATCGATGATCGAAGCCGGCGCGGCGGGCGTGCACTTCGAAGACCAGCTGGCATCGGTAAAGAAATGCGGCCACATGGGCGGCAAGGTGCTGGTGCCGACCCGCGAAGCGATCGAAAAGCTGACCGCGGCGCGCCTGGCGGCCGACGTCATGGGCACGGCGACCCTGGTGATCGCCCGCACCGACGCCGAAGCGGCCGACCTGCTGACCTCGGACGTGGATGGCAACGACCAGCCTTTCTGCACGGGCGAACGCACGGTGGAAGGCTTTTACAAGGTCCGTCCCGGCATCGAGCAAGCCATCGCGCGCGCCCTGGCGTATGCCCCTTTCGCCGACCTGGTGTGGTGCGAGACCGGCAAGCCGGACCTGCATTTCGCCAAGCAGTTCGCCGAAGCCGTGCACGCCAAATTCCCCGGCAAGATGCTGGCCTACAACTGCTCGCCCTCGTTCAACTGGAAAAAGAACCTGGACGACGCCACCATCGCCAAGTTCCAGAAAGAGCTGGGCGCCATGGGTTACAAATTCCAGTTCATCACCCTGGCCGGCTTCCACGCCCTCAATTACGGCATGTTCAATCTGGCGCACGGCTATGCGCGGCGCCAGATGCCGGCCTTCGTGGAATTGCAGGAAGCAGAATTCGCCGCCGCCGACAAGGGCTTCACGGCAGTCAAGCATCAACGCGAAGTAGGTACCGGCTACTTCGACGCGGTCACCCAGGCCATCGGGCAAAATCTGAGTTCGACCACGGCACTCCATGGATCGACCGAAGATGCGCAATTCTTCGACGAGAAGAAAGTGGCATAAGTCTCAACTTTTGCCGCACCGGAAAGCCGCTCGGGCCACAAGCCGCGAGCGGCTTTTTTGTTGGTTCGGCGGGGGCCAGGCCT
>JAZKBE010000048.1:0-91378 GCA_040388805.1 Pseudomonadota bacterium | reverse complement strand
ACGAGAGCTTAAACTACCCTGTGATCGCTGTCTCAAAATGTGGATCCACTATAGAGATATCGCTCCACCAGGCGGCGTTCGCCGTCTTTTCACTAAAAAACAAGGACTCAAAAAATGAAACTTTCATCTATATTTCTCCCATGCGCAGTCGCTGCCGCATTTGTCATTTCGTCGACCACATCGGCCGCTGACGCTAGTTCGTCGCAAGCGCCGGCGGCCAATAAAGTCAGGACCAACAAGGAAGTTCGTGAGGATAGCCCGTTGGGGTATGTGGCCGCCCCTGGTACTGCTGCCGAGGAAATCATTATTTTGGCGGGTAAGACACGTCACATCAAAGTAGTCCGACTTGAAACCTACCGTATTGTCAATGGTTCCGCTGTTGTGGTTTGGACATTCGACACGTTTGGCCTGCCGACGTTTCCATTATCAAAGATCTTGTCTGGCTCGTCGGACGTTACCGTCCATGTGGGTGAAAACCCTATGTACGCCAATTAGCCTGCTTATGATGTCTGAGCAGTAGTCGTCCACTGCGACATGATCACAAGTCAATCGATCACGCCTCGTCCCCAGGAGGAGGCGTCTCGGGGACATGCCGCAACAATTTGCTCTTTTAAGCAGACACGAATTGGCCAGCTACCCTTTAAATGCCGTTGGGTTAGCATGCTGCGCGAATCAGGATCCGATCCGGGGTTCGGGGGCCTCATCCGCTTTCTGTACCCGGCTTGCGAGATGGGCGCGAAGTTCGCTGGCCACCTCATGCTGCGACGCCAGCGTCGCGTGCGCCGTCGCCAGCGCCAGTTCGAGCTCGCGCACCAGGCCGAATGCCGCCTCCGCCTTCGACGCGGCCGCCGCCGCCTGGTCGTGCAGCGCCTCTGTCTGTGCATCTTTGGCTGCGAGCCGGATCAAAGCCTGTTGGGCGGCATCCTGCAGCGTTGCAATCTGCTGCACCAACTGCCGACCCTGGGCTTGTTGGTCGTATAGTGTCGCCTGCGCATGCGAGAGGTCCGCGACCAGGCGCGCGCCTTCCTGGTTCAGCCGGGTGATGTCGTCCTGTTTCACGACCAGGCTTTGCTGCAGCTGGCGCAGTTCGGCCTGCAACTGCTGTATTTGCTGCTCGTGCCGGCGCTGGTCCTGCTCGCGCTGCTCCTTGACCGACTGGCGATAGTGCTCCAGCGCCTCGCGGGCATGCTTGTGTTTTTCTTCGATTGAGAGCCGGTGAGCATCGTTTTCAGTAAGCCGCTCCTTGAGGTCTGCCACCTGCTGCTCGGCCGTGTGTCGCACGATCGTCTCATCTTGAAGGTTCGCGCGGGTCTGGGCGTGCGCTGCACTTTCCCAATCTGCCGCGGCTTGGGCGCGTTCGAGCCGGCCGTCCAGCGATTCGATGTCGCTGCGCAGCGCGGCGAGGGCCACGGCGTGGGCGCGGCCCTTCTCAAGGCTCTGCGCCTCGACCTCGACGACTCGCACATTGCCTTCCTCGTGTAATTGGGCCGCCAGCCGGGCGACGAAATCGTGCAATGCCTCGGAGATGGATGCCTTGCGGCCGTCCGCGCCACCGTCCTGCTCGTCGAGTTCCTTCAGGTACTTGTGGATAGTCGTCTTCGAACCGGTGTTGCCGAGCGCCACCCGCACCGCGTCGACGGACGGATGCCTGCCCTGTGCGATCAGGGCGTCGCGCGCCTTCTTCACTTCCGATTGATACAGTCCGGTCCGGGCCATCAGGCCTCCACGAAATAGCGTAATAGATTACATACCACGTAATAACGTGGCAATTTTATCTGAATTGCTTGTGAATGCATATCCATTTGTAACAATGGATAATGACTAATTATCCCATGTGTTGCTTAATAGGCCGTATGATTTACCCAGTCCCGCCTGTAATGACCAGCCCAACTCCGAAAAATGCCATGACGAAGATTGACGACTATTTGCATGCTGCCACAAGGGACAACACCCGCCGCAGCTATCAGGCGGCAGCGCGCCACTTCGAGGTTGAGTGGGGCGGGTTCCTGCCTGCGACGGCCGACGCGATCGCTCGCTACCTGGTCGACCATGCCGAAACCCTGGCCATCAACACTTTGCGCCAACGCCTGGCAGCGCTTGCGCAATGGCACATCGACCAGGGATTCCCGGATCCGACCAAGGCGCCGCTGGTGCGCAAGGTATTTCGTGGCATTCAGGCATTGCATCCCTCCCGGGAAAAGCGCGCGCGGCCGCTGCAGCTTGAGCAGCTCGAAATGGTGGCCCAGTGGCTCGACGGCCAGATCGCTACTGCGGCAGCTGCAGGAGACAGGGCGGCGCAATTGCGCTGCGCGCGCGACAAGGCCGTTCTGCTGCTGGGCTTCTGGCGGGGCTTTCGCGGCGATGAATTGACGCGGTTGCAGGTCGAATACATCAACATCACGGTCGACGAGGGGATGACGTGCTTTCTGCCACACACCAAAGGCGACCGAAGCCACAAAGGCACCATGTTCAAGGCGCCGGCGCTAGCGCGGCTATGCCCGGTTGAAGCCTATGCCGCCTGGATCGCCGTGACCGGGCTGACCGAAGGCGCAGTATTTCGTCGCATCGATCGTTGGGGCCATGTTGGGGCCCAGGGATTGCACATCAATAGTTTTATCCCGCTACTGCGCTCGCTCTTCACCGATGCCGGCATCGATTTCGCAGTTCAGTACAGCGGACATTCGCTACGGCGTGGTTTCGCCCAATGGGCAACCGCAAACGGATGGGACATCAAGACGCTGATGGAATACGTAGGATGGAGGAATGTGCAGTCGGCATTGCGCTATGTCGAGGGCTCCGATCCGTTTGCGCAGGATCGCATTGTGACAGGCCACCTATCCGTTGGCATTCAGGCCGTCGGTGTTGAAAAAATGAAAATATAATGACAACAAAGAACATGGGCAGCACACTTCGACAAATTCCCTTCGGAATTTGGATGCTTGGCTTCGTGAGCATGTTGATGGACATTTCGTCGGAAATGGTCCACAGCCTACTTCCGATGTTCATGGTAGGCACACTTGGCGCTAGCGCCCTCACGGTCGGTTTAATAGAAGGGCTGGCCGAATCGACAGCACTGATTGTCAAAGTGTTCTCAGGCGCGCTGAGCGACTTTCTTGGTAAACGCAAGGGCTTGGCACTGTTCGGCTACGCCCTGGGTGCACTGACTAAACCACTCTTTGCGATGGCGAACACAACCGGTATTGTGCTGACTGCCAGATTGCTGGACCGAGTCGGCAAAGGCGTGCGGGGCGCACCGCGCGATGCATTGGTCGCGGATCTCGCGCCGCCAAATTTGCGCGGGGCGGCTTTTGGCCTGCGACAGTCCCTCGATACGGTGGGCGCATTTCTAGGTCCGCTGCTCGCCGTCGGCTTGATGCTTCTGTGGACTAACGATTTCCGGCGGGTGTTTTGGGTCGCCGCAATCCCCGGCGTGTTGGCTGTTGCTTTGCTATTGTTCGGCGTGCGCGAGCCGCAGCAACATCAAAATGGCAAGCGAACGAATCCTATCCGTCGCGAGAATTTCAAGCGCCTAAGTGCCCCGTACTGGTGGGTGGTGGGGATCGGCGCTATGTTTACATTGGCCCGATTCAGTGAAGCGTTTCTTGTACTGCGTGCCCAGCAGGGTGGCATCCCGGTTGCACTGGTGCCGCTGGTGATGGTCGCAATGAATCTGATTTACGCCATGTCGGCGTATCCGTTTGGAAAGCTCTCAGACCGAATGAGCCACACTAAACTGCTTGCGCTGGGCCTTATCGTTTTGATCGCCGCCGACATGGTTTTAGCTACCAATGACCATTGGGCTGTCGTTTTAGCTGGAGTCGCGCTGTGGGGCGTGCACATGGGGATCACGCAGGGCTTGTTGGCGACGATGGTGGCGGATACGGCACCGGCCGATTTGCGCGGAACAGCCTATGGAGTGTTCAACCTGATGAGCGGCATCGCCATGCTGGTCGCAAGCGTCGTGGCAGGGTTGTTTTGGGATCGCTTTGGAGCCTCGTCCACTTTCCATGCCGGGGCCTTCTTTTGTATAGTGGCATTGATAGGACTGATCAAGTATCGTTCTGGCATTTCGCCCAGCAAAAAAAAGTGATTAGAACTTTCCATTAAATTCAATGGCTTACGATAAATATTGCGGAATTTTACGCGAATTCCGGCCAATCCTCTATCCCTTCGGAAAGCTATCCGACCGCATGAGCCATTCCAAGTTGCTCACGCTGGGTATCATCGTTTTAATTGCCGCCGACTTGGTTTTTGCTATTGATGACCACTGGGCTATCGTGTTGGCCGGTGTCGCGCTATGGGGCGTACACATGGGGATCACGCAGGGGCTGCTGGCGACTATGGTCACGAAAACCGCGCCGGCCGATCTGCGCGGCACGGCTTATTGAGTGTTCAACCTGATGAGTGGCATCGCCATGCTGGTCGCAAGCGTTCTGGCAGGGCTGCTCTGGGATCGGCTTGGAGCTTCATCCACATTCTATGCTGGCGCCGCCTTCTGCGTGGTAGCGCTCATGGGACTGACAAAGTATCACAGTGATAGTTCTTCTAAATAGGCCGTTTAGCTCGTGTGCATTCCTAAGAGGTAGATTCGCTCGCAATAAGCCACTTTCGCGCGCGAAAGTCCATTTTTTCAACCGAACAAAGTCAAGCCGAGGCCACGGTGCCAGGCGAGGTCGATTCCCACGCCCGGATCTGATCGAGCGCCTCCTGTTCCGTATAGTCCATCGTTGTCCGCAGGTTGCTGTGCCCCAGGGCCGCGGCAACCTGGCGGATATCGTGCCCACCAAGCAGGGCGGCGGTGGCGAAAGTGTGCCGCAGCCAGTGGGGCGACGACTTGCGCAGCCGCTCGGCAGCATCGTGCTCCCGCCGCGCGTCGAGGACATGGGCCGCCTCACGCAACCGGCCCTTGACGATCCGGTAGAGACCATGGCGGGTGCCGACACTGCCCCATTGCCGGAAATAGCGCAAGTCGCGCGCGGCTGTGATGGTGCGTTCACCACGAACCATCGGCGCGGTGCGCGGCGACAGCAGCAACCGGTGGGTGTCGGTTGCACACGGCAGCGGCAGCAGGCCGAACTCGATCCGGTAGGCGACCAGTGCGTCCATGGCGGTTTTCGTCATCGGGACGGTGCGCCCGGTACCGCCTTTTGCCGATTCGTCGCTGACCTTGATGACCCAGTACGATTTTCCTGTCGCCGGATCGGACAGGCGGTAGACCGACGCCATCGAGGCGCCAACCAACTCGGATGCCCGCAGGCCGAGTTCGCGCAGCGCGATCAGGACGAACCGGTCGCGCCGGTATAGTCTGCTGGCCGATGTCGGCGCTTCGCTATGATGCGGATCTATACTGCCCAGTAGCTCGGCAAACACGTCGAGGTCGACGGTGCGCGTCTTGTCGAGCCGCTTCGGCTTGCGGGACTTGAGCAGGGCAGTGGGGTCGCGCGCGATATAGCCTGTCTGATGCAAGGCCGTGAACATGGCGCTGACAAAGCGCATGATGTCGCCCTGGCTGCTAGCCGATGGCCGCTTGCGGAACGGCCCCGGACGCGTCCCGCAGGCGGCGCCGGAGACGTCCACGACGTCCCTTGCCGTGATCGCAAACCCGGGCACGTCGCCCAGGAATGCCTTGAATTCCTGCACCTCCTGCATGCTCCAGCGCGACGGGGGCAATATGCAGACCGTGTCGCAATACCAGCGCAGCTTGGCCAGGTGGTAGCGGTAGGTGGCGATCGTCTGCCCGGAACCATGCGGGCTGTTGGCCGCGACCGCGCCCAGCCAGACCTCGATCGCGGCCCAGTCGTCGGCGACCGCGCCCAGCGTATGGCTGCGGTTGTCCGGCGTCAGACCCGGCTCGAATGCGGCAGTATCCGTTTCGGAAGGGACCATGGGCTGCAGCGTCATCGCGTGCTCCCCGGAGAATTCGGCGTGGCCGAGACAGCCTGGCGGTAGCCGAGGCGGCGCAAGGCGTCGAGTTCGTTGTCGCGCATCGCCAGATCGGCGCGCAGCTGCCTGCACACTTCTTTAAGGTCGCGCGTTTCGCCGCGCGCGCCCTCGATCGACATCAGGGTGAACTTGCGCATCTCGGCCATTTCATCCGCCATCCTGGCGGCGGCGCCCGCGTGTTCCGCCAGCGCCGCCTGGGCGATGGCCAGCTGGTCCTGCAAAATGCTCGCGGCGCCCAGTGCCGCCTGCAGCTCCGCCGCCTCGCGCGCTGCCACGGCCTTGGCGCCGGCGTTGGCATTTTCGGATTCGGCCAGGCGGCCGACTAGGTAGGCAAAATGGGCGTCCTGCTGTTCGGGCGCCCGCGCCGCCGCGTGCTCGGCGAACAGTGGCAGGTATTCGGCCATCACCTGCCGCACTGCAGCTGCGGTGTCTTCGACACAAGCGGGCAGGGCGGTGTTTGGGGGCAGCGGGGCCGCAGCCAGGGCTTCCTTTGCCAGCTCCTGTTCCAGCAGCTTCTTTTCCAGCGCGAGCGTGGTGGTTGAGGGAGAGCGGCCCGCGGCGTAGGCCGACAGCAGGCGCCGGTAGATGGACGGACTGAAGGTGCGGCCGGTGACGTCGAACACGGCGCGCACGAAGCCGGCGACGAACGGCCGGTGGCCATGACGGTCGACCGGGAACTGCTCGCACAGGAGGACAGTGGCCGGCCCGAGGCGCCTGGCTTGGTCGTCGGACAGGATAAACGGCGGGCGGCTCATCGAATTTCCACGCGAAACGGCAAAATTGAATAGGTACATTAACAGGTACTGCTAATCCTGTAAACAACAGTAATCAACTTAATCTATATTAAGTTAACTAAGTCAAATTTTGCGCATCCGGCAAAATGGACCTTAGGAAATCGCCGTTTCTCCGGGCGTATCGGATTTTCGGCTTTTTCGAGGGCTGTTTCTGGACCAGGCTAAGTGAAGGTTTTGGCTGACTTTGTTTGGGGCCGCCGGGGAAGCGATGAATTTCTGTACCGGCGGTGTTTGGATTTGAAAAATCCGGGAACCCGTAACTTGGATAGGAGCAACGCCGTCCGTGGCGTTACAATTGATACGAAATACATAATGATTGGAATGCCGCGGAAACCGTGAAGGATGCGATATGCGAGCCGGCGTATTGCGTTTTTAATAACCCGGCGGTGTCGACGGGCCAGGGTTCAAAGGTCACAACAGGAGAGAGTTCCATGCGTTCGCTGGCCGAGAAAATCCCGGACATTGATGTTCTTATCGCTCTTGCCCCGGAGGAACTGGGGTACGAAGTCCTACAGCTGGCGCGGGAAAACGACCAGCACGGTCATTTCCATCCCTCGTCATTCGAGGCTCAGGGGGCTGGCCACCGGTATCCGGATCTTCGCCGGGCTGAGGCCGAGATCGCTCTTGGCGAAGCGCTGGCGTGGTTGACGGTCAACATTCTAATCATGCCGATGCCGGGAATTAATGGTCAAAATGGACACCAGATTATTACAAGAAGAGGGCGTTCAGCCCTGGAAAGGGAGGCCTTTGACCGATATCGCGCCGCCGCTGCCTTTCCCAAATCGCTGCTTCACCCTTCGATAGCAGACCGCGTCTGGTTGAGCCTGGCCAGAGGGGAATATGACACGGCTGTTTTTCAGGCGTTTCGGGCGGTTGAAGAGTCAGTGAGGGCCGCTGGCGGCTTCAGGCCTGACGACCTTGGCACAGACTTGATGCGTCGCGCGTTTAATCCGCAGACTGGCCCCTTGGCGGATCGCAATCCGGAAGCCCCCGCAGGCGAAAAAGAGGCGTTGTCCAGCCTGTTTGCCGGCGCCATCGGATCGTACAAGAATCCGCATTCGCACCGGACTGTCGCCATCGTGGATGCTACGGAGGCACAGGAAATGGTGCTTCTGGCCTCGCATCTTCTTCGCATTGTTGACGCACGCCGGCCGGCTGTGCCGCTCGCCTGATAGAAGCGGAGTCAAGGCAACATGTGGGAAGGGACCTGAAGATTCTTTCATACTTCCAGCAGAGCGTTCGAAACGGTCCAAATGCCTTCGCCCCCTGGCGCTATTATCAAAATTAGTTCGCGACCAACGGGGATTATCAGATTTAGTTCGTCTATCTGATCAAATTTAGTTCGCCGGAGGGCGTCCTTGTCATAATCGCCTTCAACGTATCACGCTCGCCTTCGCTTTCTAATTTAACATAATATAAATTATGCGAACTTGCAAGCTACCAGACCGAAGTCTGGCCTTGGCTTACTCAGGCTACTTTGGATCCAGCCGCCGCCATGGCACGCGCTGCATGCAATTTCTTGTAGCTGTCGATCAGGCGCGCGTGCCGGTCGAGCCCCTCCAGTTTCATGCTGGTCGGCGTCAAGCCGTAAAAGCGTACGCTGCCGTCCACGGAACCGAGCACCGCGTCCATCCGCGGCTCGCCAAACATGCGGCGGAAATTGTGCACGTAATCGTCCAGTTCCAGCTCGTCGTCGAGCAGCACTTCCAGCACCACATTGACGGCTTGGTAAAACAAGCGGCGCTCGACCGTGTTGTCGTTGTACTGCAGGAAGGCTTCCACCAGCTCCTGCGCGCCTTCAAACAGTTCCAGCGCGAGATGGATCAACAGCCTCAGTTCCAGGACGGTCAGCTGGCCCCAGACTGTATTTTCGTCAAATTCGATGCCGATCAAGGTGGCGATATCGCCGTAATCGTCCAGTTCACTGTTCTCCAGGCGATCGAGCAATGCTTCCAGGCCGGCATCGTCGAGCAGATGCAGGTTCAGGATATCGGCGCGGAACAACAGCGCCTTGTTCGTGTTATCCCAGATCAGATCTTCAACCGGATAGACTTCCGAATACCCCGGCACCAGAATCCGGCAGGCGGCGGCGCCCAATTGTTCATAGGACGCCATGTACACCTCTTTGCCCATGTCCGCGAGAATGCCGAACAAGGTCGCGGCTTCCTTGGCATTGGAATCTTCACCCTGGCCTGAAAAGTCCCACTCGACAAAATCGTAATCGGCCTTGGCGCTAAAAAAGCGCCACGACACCACGCCGCTGGAATCGATGAAGTGCTCGACAAAGTTGTTCGGCTCGGTGACGGCGTTGCTCGCGAAAGTTGGCCGTGGCAGGTCGTTCAGGCCTTCAAAACTACGCCCCTGCAGCAATTCCGTCAGGCTGCGCTCCAGGGCCACTTCAAAGCTCGGATGCGCGCCGAACGAGGCAAACACGCCGCCCGTACGCGGATTCATCAAGGTAACGCACATGACCGGATAGGTCCCGCCCAGCGAAGCATCCTTTACCAGCACAGGAAATCCCTGTTCTTCCAAACCCTGGATGCCGGCCAGGATGCCGGGATACTTCGCCAGCACCTCGGCCGGCACGTCAGGCAATGCCATCTCGCCTTCCAGGATGTCGCGTTTGACCGCCCTTTCGAAAATCTCCGACAAGCACTGCACCTGCGCTTCGACCAGCGTGTTCCCGGCACTCATGCCATTGCTGACGTACAGGTTCTCGACCAGGTTGGATGGGAAATACACCACCTCGCCGTCCGACTGGCGCACATAAGGCAGCGCACAGATACCGCGCTCCACGTTGCCGGAATTGGTGTCGACCAGGTGCGATCCACGCAGCTCGCCGTCGGGATTGTAAATATCCAGGCAGTAGGCATCCAGCATATCGGCCGGCAGCGCATCCTTGCGGCCAGGCTTGAACCAGCGCTCGTTCGGGTAATGCACAAACGCAGCGTTGGCGATATCTTCGCCCCAGAATTGACCGCCATAGAAGTGATTCCAGCTCAGGCGTTCGATAAACTCGCCCAGCGCGGAAGCCAATGCGCTTTCTTTGGTCGAACCCTTGCCGTTGGTGAAGCACATTGGCGAATGCGCATCGCGGATATGCAGCGACCACACATTGGGCACAATATTGCGCCACGACGCGATTTCAATCTTCATGCCCAGGCCTGCCAACACACCCGACATATTGGCGATGGTTTGCTCGAGCGGCAAATCCTTGCCGGCAATGTAGGTATGGGCGTCTGACGCGGGATTCAAGGTCAGCAGTGCTTGCGCATCGGCATCCAGGTTCGCGACTTCTTCGATCACAAAATCGGGCCCGGCCTGCACCACTTTTTTCACCGTGCAACGGTCGATGGAGCGCAAGATTCCCTGGCGATCCTTGGCCGAGATATCCGCCGGCAGCTCGACCTGGATCTTGAAAATCTGCTGGTAGCGGTTTTCCGGATCAACAATATTGTTCTGCGACAGGCGGATATTTTCGGTAGGGATATTGCGTGTGTCGCAGTACAACTTCACGAAATAGGCCGCGCACAGGGCCGATGAGGCCAGAAAATAGTCAAACGGGCCAGGCGCCGAGCCATCGCCCTTGTAGCGTATGGGCTGGTCGGCAATGACCGTGAAATCATCGAATTTCGCTTCGAGGCGAAGCTTGTCGAGAAAGTTGACCTTAATTTCCATGTGCGTATTCCAAGTGGTGCTCAAAATGATAGACCGCTATTATCCGCTTTTTTCCAGGTGTACAGAAAAGCGGCCATCCCATACTTTCGGCACTGCCCGATAGGCTTCCAGATTCGTAGACTTCGCCTTGCCTGAACCTTGCGGCTCGCAATGTACACGCATTAACGAACCAGGAAGCAAAATGAAAATGAAGATGATGATAGGCGCAGCGTGCCTCGGCGCCCTGCTCACAGCATGCGGCGGAGCAAGCAAGCCGGAGGCGCCGCCGCCTCCGCCCGTCAACCCGGTGCTGACAGGTCCAGCGTTGCAAACCGAGGTGGAACGGATTCGTGCGGCCAATGGCTTGCCCGGCCTGACCGTTGTGATCGTCCAGAATGGGCAGATTGAAGCCGTCACCGCGGGAAAACGCAGGGCAGACGGCGCCGCGGCGATCGCCTCCACCGACCAGTTTCAGCTCGGCTCGCTGACCAAGGCCGCTTCCGCCATGCTGATCGCGCGCCTGGTGGAACAGAAAAAATTGCGCTGGGATAGCACGCTGTCGGAACTGTTTCCGGACTGGCATGCCGGCATGCATCCGTCCTTGCGTACCGTGACCGTCGAACAGATACTGCACCACCGCGCCGGTTTCAAGCGCGATATCGACGAAGCCGATGCCGTCATCCTGCGCCCGCTTGCTACCGGCAACGTCAAACTCGACCGTGCAACGGCTGCGCGCAACTTGCTGCAGCAGGCGCCCGCATTCACGCCCGATTCCCGCTTTCACTATTCGAACGTGGGCTACATGCTGGCGGGCCTCATTGCCGAGCATGCAGGCGGCGACAGCTACGAAACCCTGATGGAGAAGGATGTCTTTGGCCCTCTGCAAATGAAGGCAGCGTTCGGCATCCCGGAAGATGCGGGTCTCGCCGCCCTTTCCGGACATGAACTCTCCGGCAAGAATTGGATGCCCGCCGCCTATTATGCCGAGCAGCGCCAGGCGCTGGCCCTGTACATCCCGGCAGGCGGCCTGATGGTGTCGATGGCGGACTACGGCAAGTACCTGAAGGAACACCTGCAAGGTCTGCAAGGAAAATCGAGCTTTCTGAGTGAGGCAACCTTTCGCCGGATTCACACACCGATCGACAACTATGGACTCGGCTGGATGATCCACACCGAGCCCGGATTGGGCGCCGTCAGCATCCACGATGGCAGTTTTCAAACCTATTTCGCGATCACCGCCTTAATTCCCAGCAAGAACCGCGCGGTGGCCGTCGTCTGCAATTGCTGGAGCCCGGCGGCCGTCACGGCGGTCGAAGATTTTGCCGAGCGACTGGCAAAGGCCGGCAGCAACTAGCTGCCGCCGCCCTCGCCTACGCCCGTTGTCCAAAGTTCATCCTTTTCAACAACTTAACTAGTTCATCGAACCGGCCTTCCCGGAACCGGGACATCTGGCTGGTCAAGTCAAGCAGCGGCGACAGCGCCTGCAGCTGCGCGCTGTCATGGGGCGGGCGTCCAGCACCAGGCCCGCCTGCTTGAGCACCGCCAAAGAATGCCAGCCCGGCTCCGCGGACGATTCAAACGCAAAAATGACAAGGAATCGGCACATCTTCTCCTAGTTGCTATACATAAACAGTAAAATGGGATCAACTGTGAATGCTCTCGTTCTGACAGTTTGACTTGATCGCGATGGAGAAAAGATGACCGCAGTAAGTAAATACAGTTTCAAGGCGCTCCTTGCAGGCATATTCCTGACCCTGGCCGCTGGCCAGGCCGCCGCCGCCACCGACGTGGCCGGCACAAAATACGAGGACGCGGTATCGGTCGGCGGCAAGACGCTGATGCTCAACGGCGCGGGCGTGCGCAACAAGTTCACGGTCAAGGTATATGCCGCCGGCCTGTATCTTGAGGCGCCGCAAAGCACGGTCGACGGTGTCATGAAGGCCGAGGGGCCGCGCCGCGTGCGCCTGGTCATGCTGCGCGATATCTCTTCCGACGACCTGGGCAGTGCATTCATGCTTGCCCTGAGCAACAACATCAACGACGCCGACAAGGCCAAAGTCGCGACCCAGATCAGCAAGTACGGCGAGATGTTCGGCGTCACCGATTTCCTGAGAAAAGGCGACATCATCGACACCGACTGGATTCCCGGCGTCGGCAACCGCTGCTTCCTGAACGGCAAGAAGGTCGGCCCCGACATTCCGGACATTCTGTTCTTCAATTCGGTGCTGCGCATCTGGCTGGGCGACAAGCCTGTCGATGCGGAATTGAAAACCCGTCTACTGACGCCGGCAAAGAAAAAGTAGCCATGGGCCCGGCCCTCCTCATCGCTTGCCTCGCCTTGGGCGCCCTGGGCATCCTGCTGGCGCGGCGCCAGCAAAAGCTGCGGCGCGAAGCGCTGATCCGCAGTTATGTGCTGCCCAAGGGCTTGTTCGAAAAGCTGCGCGAGCGGCATCCGGGCTTGTCGCTGAAGGATTGCCAGCTGGTGTCGCAAGGCTTGCGCCAGTTTTTCCTGGGCCATTTGAAAAGCGGCCGCCAGTATGTTGCCATGCCCTCCCAGGTGGCCGACGACCTGTGGCACGAGTTCATCCTCTATACCAAGAACTACGACCATTTTTGCAAGGCCGCTTTCGGCCGCTTCCTGCACCACACCCCGGCCGTCGTCATGAGCCAGGGCCAGCAGAGCGATGCCGGCATCAAGCGGTCCTGGTACTACGCCTGCCACGAAGAAAACATCAACCCGAAAAGCCCTACCCGCCTTCCCCTGCTGTTCGCACTCGACAGCAAGCTCGATATCCCCAACGGTTTCGTGTATGTGGCCGACTGCGGCGGCGCGCAGCGTCAGCACGGCGACGGGTCCGCGCCCTACTGCGCGGCCGACTTCGGCAGCTCGGGTTCCGGCTGCGGCGGTGGCGACAGCAGCGCGGACAGCGGCTGCGGCGGTGGCGGCTGCGGTGGCGGCGATTAATTGCAAGATGCTATGATGCACTTTTCGCCAAAGGGAGGTCGGATTGGACATTCGGGAAGCCACTGCAGCCGACGCTGCAGCCATTGTTGAGATCTACAATCACTTCATCCTCACGACCACCATCAGCTTCGAGGAAGAGCCCGTGTCGGACGCGGCCATGCGCCAGCGCATCGCGGAAGTGCGCGATGCCGGCCTGCCCTGGCTGGTCGCCACCCTCAATGGCAAGGTCGCCGCGTTTGCCTACGCCACCAAGTGGCGTGCGCGTCCCGCTTACCGATTCGCGGTCGAAACCTCGGTCTATGTCCACAAGGACCGCGCCGGCTCCAAGCTCGGCTCCACCACCTACAAGAACCTGATCGAACGCTTGCGCGCCGCTGGCTTGCACGCGGCCATCGGCGGCATCGCCCTGCCCAACGAAGCGAGCGTGGCGCTCCATGAAAAAATGGGCTTCCGCAAGGTCGCCCATTTCGAAGAGGTCGGCAAAAAATTCGACCGCTGGATCGATGTCGGCTACTGGCAACTCACGCTCTAATCCTCGGCGCCCGCCGGTTCCGCCGTGCACGTCGATGCATCGGCAGCGCCGGGCAACTTCAGGCACAAGCCCACGAAAATTTCATTACCGAATCCAACAAAGCCGCTGTTGACGATGGTGCGGTCGCTGGCGCCGAGCCGCACCACATAGCCGCACTTCGGCATGCCGCTCGTATCGAGCCGCCAGATGCCCGCTTCGCCCGTCGTGGGCACGGTCGGATACGTCCGTGGCAGCGGCACCGGCGCCGTGAATACGCCACCGAGCGGCGGCTGCACCGAAAAACCCAGGCTCCCGAAATGCTCGTCGCTGACCTGGTAAGTGCCTTCGATGATGTCGCCAATCACGAAGTCGGCGCAACTGCCGCCGCCCGACGTGATCTTGAAGGTACCCGGCGGGAACACCGGCGCCTGGTTGTCGATCCGCACCGTGACCGTATTGCCCGGGTAAATCACGTCGGCCGCATCCTTGGCGTCGATGCGGATCGTCCAGGTGCCCGTCTTGCCCGCCGTCTGCCAGCGCGCCAGCACATTGCCCAGCACGAAAATCTGGGGATTGCCCGGCGCACCGCTCAGGTCTTCGCGGTAGGTGTAGAAATTGAGGGCATCGGGCGCCTGGGTGACATTCGGCAGGAAGCTCCACACGCCATCTTGCAGCTGGCTCCGGCCCAACGAGAACGGGTTCGTGACCGCCTGGTCGCCGCTGCCATCGTTCACAATGACGCGGTATTTCAGCGGCGGCGCACCGGCGCTGATGTCGGCGGGATTGGCCAGGTGTCCAGTGACGATGACCTCGCCGCCGAACGGGCTTTGCTTGGCGGTAAAGCCGGCCAGCACGGCCGCCCCGTTCGCATACCCTGCCCCGTTGATGCTCGTCACCGCCATGCTGCCCACCGTCTCGATCAGCGGCGCGTGCCCGCTTTGCCGCACGCCAGGCTTGATGTGGATGAGCGTGTGCTCGCGGTTACCCCAGACCGGAATGAAATTCGGGTTGGCCCCGGGCGGCGCCACCTGCCACGACAGGATGGCGCGGATCGGCACCACTACCGGGCCGCGCTGGCAGGGCCGGCGATAGCGTTCCAGGTTCACAGGCAGGAACACCGAATACTCCAGGCCCCCGCGCGGAAAAGGCTGGATGTCGTGCACATTGACCGAGGTGGTGCCGAGAAAGGTCTCGAAGCTGCCGTTATTGTTGATGTCGGCCCAGAAACTGACATATTCGCGGCTGCCCGCCGTGCAAGGCCCGCCCGAATAGCCCTGCGGCCGCTTGATGCGCAGCACGCCCACCAGCGCATCCTGGTTCGGATTGAGCCCGATGCATTCCAGCTCTTCATAGCTGGTGTTGCCGTCCACCGGGAACAGCTGGTCGATGATGTCTTCCAGCTTGATCCCCAGCTCGCCCAGGATGCCACCGAAGCCGGCCGCCATCAGGCCGTCGACCAGCGCGGGCTCGGCGACCAGTTGCTGCAGTTCGGCCAGGGCGAAACGGTGCGGCTCCACCTTGCCTTCATACAGGCGCCGCAGTTCGAGCGCGCTGACGGGCTTCGGTTCGGCCGCGGCCAGCGGCTGGGCCGGGTCGAGCACTTGGGCCAGTTGCGGCGGCAGCTTGATCTGGGCCTGTTCCAGCAATTCGTCGATCAGGATCAGGCGCAGCGGGTCGATCTGGATATGGGTATCGTGGATATCGCCCCAGACCGGGACGAAGCCAGGTTCGTTCGGCGGCGGCGGCACGTTCCAGGACAGGATGGCGCGCACCAGGTACTGGTTGTTAATGAAGCAGAAGCGCTTGCGCGGACTGATCTGCAGCGCGACCGCATATTCGAGCCGGCGCGCGCCCAGTGTGCCGGACGGGATGTCCCAGGCCGTGAAACTGGTCAGCCCAACGTCCTGCCAGGTCGCGCCATTGTCGGCCGACGTATAGAAGCGCACATACTCGGGGGTGCCGCGCGTGCACACGCCGCCACCGTAGCCGCCGGGCTGGTTGATGTACACCACCGCGTCGAGCCGGTTGAATTGCGGCTGGAAGCCCACGCAGCCGATTTCCTCGTAGCTGCGGTTGAGCTGGATATTGAGCACCGGCTCGAACGGGCTCTCCTTTACATTGCCGAAATAGTTGGGATTGGCGAGAATCAGCGCCCTGAACTTGCCGCGCTCGGGCGGCACGTCGCTGTTCTCGTTCCCGTTCGCGGCGGGCCGGATTTGCCCTTCCGCGGCTTGATCTTCCGTGTTCATGTCAGCGCTCCTGTCATAGGTAGAGTCACTGAGTGTGGCTCACCTATTGAAGATCTCGCTTATGGCGGATCAAGGCTGCGCGAGCGACCCGCCGGGCTCAGTGCAAGGCTGTCACGGCGTAGCCTTTTTCCGCGATCTGCTCGGAAAGGTGTTCGATGTCGTATTCGGGAACCTGGTCTGCTTCGTCCTCCACTTCGAGCGCCCTCACCTCGACTTCCCAGTCGGTACTGGTCGCTTCGTTGGGGATGTTTTTTTCTTCCGGAACGGCAAGGTAGGAGTAGTTGCCATCGCTCTCGGCGCGGCGGTAGATGTCGATGCGCATGGGGTGTCCTCTGAGATTGCGTGCGATCGACCATAGCGCAGGCGCGCGCCGCGGTCTGTTAAATGGAGCACATTGGGTCGCTCTATTCTTTGCCTTCGCGTTGTATTGGTGCTGCCTGAAAATAATTTTGTTACAAAGTGTGTATTTTGGGCGATTCAGGTCTATATTGAGGCGTGTCGAACAGTCAATGAAAGTCCATCATGTTCACGACCTCCGCTTTTGGGAAGTTGCGCCTCTGGCAGACTTTCACCATCCTGAGCATCATCGGGATCATTTTAGCCAGCATACCGACCTGGCTTTACACCGTCGAAGCAGGCAAGGCCCTGGGTGCCTATCAGTCCGAACAGGCCGGGATGCCGGCCGTGGCCGATGCATTGAAAACCATACAGCTTACCCAGCAACACCGCGGCCTGTCGGCGCTGGCGCTCGGCGGTGTGGCGAGCGCGGGCGACAAACGGGCGGAGAAACAGCGCGAGGCGGAAGCCCTGTACGCCAGGATCGATGACCATGTCAAAGCCGTCGGCAGCCGCAGCCTCAGTGAAAGCTGGGCCATCGCGCGACGCGACTGGGAAAGCTTGCACGGCAACGTCAGCGGCAAGCGCATCACCATTCCGGAAAGCTACCAGGCCCACGTGCAATTGCTCGCCAAGCTACTCAAGATCAATGAATTGCTGGGAGATTTCTATGGCCTCAGTCTCGATCCCGACAAGGATTCCTATCAGTTGATCCAGGCAACGTATTATCAGTTGCCGGCGTTGACCGAAGAACTGGGGCAGCTGCGCGCGAAGGGCGGCGGCTTGCTGGTCAAGAATGCGGCCACGACCGAGGACCGGCAAGCCGTGTCGATGATCATTGCCCGTGTCAGCGACCGCCTCGACCAGACCTCGAACGCGTTTGGCAAGGCCGCGTCCTACAATCCCGAGATCGCCAGCAAGCTCGGGCAGGCGATGGACGAGGCCACGTCCCAGGCAAAAAAGTTGATCGCCCTGGCCACCGCCGAGATCGTGGCGAAGGAAGAACTGAGCTATGACGCGCCGGAGTATGTCGCCATCGCCACCAGGGCCATCGATGCCCAGTTCGCGGTCAATGCGGCCGCGCGGATCGCACTGGACGCCATGTTCGTGGCCAAGATCCGGGCCTTCCACGTCGCGCGCTGGAGCATGCTCGGCGCCATGTTCGCCTTGCTCGCCGTGGCCGGCGCCTTCGCCGTCATGGTCACCCGCGCGGTGACGGTCCCGCTCAACAATGCCATCGTCGTGGCCCAGAGCGTGGCCCGCGGCAACCTGGTCAACGATTTCGACGTGGGCGCCCCGAACGAGGTTGGCCAGATGCTGCGCGCACTGAAAGACATGAACGACAGCCTGCGCGCCATCGTCGGCGACGTGCGCGGCAGCATCGACAACATCAATGCGGCCACCCGCGATATCGCGGTCGGCAATGCCGACATTTCAGCGCGGCTTGAATCGCAGGCGTCCAACCTCGAGGAAACCGCTTCTTCCATGGAAGAGCTGACCTCGACCGTGCGCCAGAATGCCGAGAATGCGCGCCAGGCCAACGAACTGGTGCAGGGCACGGCGCTGGCTGCCAGCAAGGGCGGCGACGTGGTCTCGCAAGTGGTGCATACCATGGGCGAAATCAACGACGGTTCGCGCAAGATCGTCGACATCATTGCCGTCATCGACGGCATCGCCTTCCAGACCAATATCCTGGCGCTCAATGCCGCCGTGGAAGCGGCGCGCGCCGGCGAACAGGGCCGCGGCTTTGCGGTCGTGGCCAGCGAAGTGCGCAACCTGGCGCAGCGCTCGGCATCGGCGGCCAAGGAAATCAAGGAACTGATCGGCCGCAGCGTGGAACGGGTCGAGGCCGGCAATCACCTGGTGGACCAGGCCGGTATTGCGATGGGCAATATCCTCTCCAGCGTCACCCGGATCACCCAGATCATGCAGGAAATCGCCACGGCATCGGCGGAACAGGGGGCCGGCATCGAGCAGATCAACGACGCGGTGACCCAGATGGACGACATGACCCAGCAGAATGCCGCTCTGGTCGAGCAGACGGCGGCCGCTTCGGCCAGCCTGAAGGACCAGGCCTCGAGCCTGGTCGCGTCGATGAGTATTTTCGTGCTGGGGAACGAGGAGCCGCAAACCAGGCGCCCTGCCCTGTCGAGCGCGCCTGAACAGCGTGCTCGCCTGCAGGGCAAGCCAGCCTTGCGCAGGGTGGCCGCTTAGTGGCCGATTAGCGGCCGCTATTGCCGCGCAGGATGCGCGCCGGGAGCATGACGATGGCGTGCAGGAGGTCGAACACCGCGTCGACCCCGATTCCCAGCAAACGGAAAGGCAGCATCAGCAGCCACACCAGGGGATACAGCAACAGGGCCAGCAAGGCCAGCGGCCAGCACAGGAACAGGACCGCAAGCCAGATCAGGAAAGTGAGCATCGATTACTCCGGTAAGGTCATTGAACTGGAGTGAACTGTAAAACGCCGTCCAGACTGGCGCAAAGCCGATGCGACGGGATGCCGATTTCCGGGGTTGAGCGGTGCTTACTGGCCGACGCAGATGATCTTGGTGGCGTATTCGTGGGCGTTGGCTTTCTTGCTGCCGGCCCAGTCGATCACTTCCTGGGCTTCGGCCACGGTCATGATGGTGGCTTTTTCCTTGTTCTTGATGAAGGAAACGCCTTCAAACTTGCCCTCTTTGCTGCGCATTACCTTGGCAAAGACGGGAGGTTTCATTGCGTCGTCGCTGAGTTTGTTTTGCTGGACGAGGTAGCGCTGGTCGATTGTTTCCATGGGGGCAATGTAAATGGGGGAGATGAATCCCCCATTTTATCAGGCGTAGACGGCGGAGCGGTATGCCGGCTCGACATTGGCGCCGCTCAGCACCTCGACCCGCAGCGACGCTTCCAGCGATGGAATCGATCCGCCGGCACGGTAATGGAAACCCACCTGGATGATGTCGCCGGCGGCCACCTCGACCGGCTTGACCATCGGCAGCGTCATGTAATGATTGAGCCAGTCGATGGTGCTGTTTTCCTCCTGCACTACCGCCAGCACATTCTTGGTGATGAAGCGCAGCGCGTTCACGCAGCCCGGCCTGTCGATCAGGAAGCTGCCTTCCCAGGCCACGGCGGTATCTGTCGGCTGGCTGAAATCCATGATGCTGTACACCGCCGGCTGCGCCAGTTCAACCGTGCCGGGATAGATGACACCGGTTTCCTGGAATTGCACGATGGGTGCGTAAAAACCCTCGAAATCGTATTCCTGCTGCAGCGGCTGGACCGCCATGATGGCGGCCTCGGGCAGGAACACCGGCAGCGGGCCGCCGAAGCGCGCCAGGTAGCGCCGCTTGAACGATTCCATGACCTCCACCTGCTTTTCGCGCAGCATGGCCACATGGATCATTTCGCAGATGACCACGTCCACCGGTTCCGGCGGCAGGTATTCGAAGGCGTCGGCATGCACCACCTCGACCTTGTGGCCGTTCGGATTCATGGCGAGCATCTTGCGCGCTTCCTTGACCATGTCGGGATTGAACTCGACGCAATAGACCTTGGACGCCCTGGCAGCGGCGAACCAGGACAGCACGCCCGTGCCGCCGCCCAGCTCGAGCACGCGCGCGCCCGGCTTGACCGCATAGTTAATGGCAGACTTGAAACCGTGCATGCGGTTCTGGTCCATCAGCATATTGTGGTGATAGTGAACCGGGATGAACTGGCCCAGGTAGCAGCTCTCGATTTCGCGTTCGTTCAGCATGTTTGTCCCTTATTGACGCTAGTGATCGGATCGTCTGATCATTATCGTCAACTATGCGGGGCGTCCATGCGGCGAGTTAATCCGCTTTTCCGTGCCAGTTCAGGGTTTGGCGGCGAGGTGGCGCGCGATGGCGGCCGCTATCCGGGGCTTGTCGCGCGACAGGGCAAGCTGGGCTGCCGTCATGTTGTCGCTATTGGCCAGGCGGGCGTTGGCGCCTTCCCTGAGCAGCAGGCCGACCACGTCTTCGTGCCCTTCGCGGGCGGCGATCATCAGCGCCGTCTGCTTGCCCGGCGATTCGGCGTCGATCGCGGCATGGCTGGCCAGCAGCAGCGCCGCAATGTCGGCAAAGCCGCCCGCAGCGGCGTAATGCAGGGCCGCCCAGCCCTGCTGGTTGACGACGGCGCCACGTGCCAGCAAGCTGGCCACGATGGCCTTGTCGCCCTTGAAAGCGGCCATCATGAGGGCGGTATTGCCGTTCGGCGCACGCAACTCGAGATTGATCTGCTTGTCGGCCAGCAGCACGGCGGCGGCGGCGCTGGCGTTTTCGCGCAAGGCCGCCACCAGCACCGGTTCGCCGGACACCGGGTCGATCGCGTTCGGGCTGGCGCCCCTGGCCAGCAGTTTCTTCACCGACGTCGGATTGTCGAGCCTGGCAGCGAGGACGAGTGCGCTGGCGTCATCGGCCGCAGCGCTTCCCGCCACCCACAACAAGGCCAGGAATGCCATGATATTCAACTTCAATTTAATCGCGTAAAACATTGAATAGATTGAAGAAATTGTCCGTCGTCTGCTGCGCCACCTGGCTCGGCGGCACACCCTTGAGGGTCGCAATGTACTCTGCCACGTGGCACACGAAGCCCGGTTCGTTCATCTTGCCGCGGTGCGGCACCGGGGCCAGGTAAGGCGAATCGGTTTCGATCAGGATGCGCTCGAGCGGCACGGCCCGGGCGACCGCCTGCAAGTCCTTCGCGCTCTTGAAGGTCACGATGCCGGAAAAGGAGATGTAAAAACCCATGGCCAGGGCCGCTTCGGCCACTTCCAGCGATTCGGTAAAGCAATGCATGACGCCCGCGACGCCGCCCTTGTCGGTCCCGGCGCCCTCTTCCCGCATGATGCGGATGGTGTCTTCGCTGGCCGCCCTTGTGTGAATAATCACGGGCTTGCGCGTGATTCTTGAAGCTTTGATGTGCGTGCGGAAGCGCTCGCGCTGCCACTCCAGGTCGCCTTCGAGGCGGAAATAATCGAGGCCGGTTTCACCGATGGCCACGATTTTCGGATGGTCCGACAGCGCGACCAGTTGCTGCACCGACGGTTCGGGCGTGTCGACATAGTCCGGGTGCACCCCGACCGAGGCGTAGATATGCGGGTACTGCTCGGCCAGGGCCAGCACTTGCGGGAAATCCGGCAGGTCGACCGACACGCACAAGGCATGGGTGACCTTGTTTTCAGCCATGTTGGCCAGGATTTCGGGCATGCGCGCGGCAAGCTCGGGGAAGTTGATATGGCAGTGGGAATCGATATACATCCCGCCATTGTAAAGGCTAGCAGCCTGTCGGACTTGGGGAGTCGAAGCGAAAAAATAGCTGGGCGAGGACAGATTTTGACGATTTCGCAGTGCCCATAGCGAGCTATGGGCCGAGAAAGCGGCGAAATATGGACCGTCCCAGGTATTTTTGCAGCCGACGATCCTAAGTCCGACAGGCTGCTAGGCTACGCGCTTGCCCAGTATGATCAAATCACGCTCCACGCCGTCGAGCGTGGCCACCTTCGGCAAATTGGCCCAGGTGTCGAAGCCGAACTTCTTGAACAGCGCCAGGCTGGGGACGTTATGGCCGAAAATGAAACCGAGCAGGGTATGCACGGCAATCCGCGGCGCGAAGGCGATCGCCTGCTCCAGGCAGTAGCGGCCGATGCCCTTGCCGCGCCAGTCTTCGGCGATATAGATCGACAGTTCCGCCGTGCCGGCATAGGCGGGACGGCCGTAGAAATTGGAATACGACATCCAGCCGATGACGGCCTCGCTGCCTTCGGCCTGGATTACCCACAGCGGCCTGCGCTCAGGGTTGTGCTCGTCGAACCAGTGCTGGCGCGACGCCACCGACACCGGCTCGGTATCGGCCGTGACTTCGCGCGAAGCAATCGTGGAATTGTAGATGGCCACGATGACGGGCAAGTCTTCAGGACGGGCAATACGATGAACAAATGCGTGAACAAATGAGGACATGGTGCAATTACAGGGTATGGGTGGCGCGCGAGGACCGCAGCGCGGCTCCGAGGATTTCTTCGATGCGCAGCTTGGCGCGGTGGCCGGTTTCGTCGTCGGGGAAATGCACGCCGATGCCCTGGGCCTTGTTGTTGTTCGCGCCCGCGGGCGTGATCCAGGCCACCTTGCCGGCGATCGGGTATTTGTTGGGGTCGTCCATCAGGGCGAGAATCAGGTAGATCTCGTCGCCCAGTTTGTAAGGCTTGACGGTGGGCACAAACATGCCGCCGTGCTTGAGGAACGGCATGTAGGCGGCGTACAACGCAGCCTTTTCCTTAATGGCAAGCGACAAGACCGATGGCCGCGCGGCTTGCGGTACATTCGGGTCGGTTGGTTTGCCAGTCATCAAAATCCTTTCAGGTGCAGCATGCAGTGTAATCAAGCAACATGTCTTCAACAAACAATTTCGGCGACAGCGGATGGTCCGATGTCGCGCGGCGTTCGTTCGCGCTCTTGATGGCGCGCATCAACTTGGCAGTGTGCACTTTCCCAGCCAGGGCTGCAAGTTGCTTCGTATACCTCGGGTAATACCTGATGCTTCCCGACAGTTTGTAGGAAAACAGATCGTAAAGCCAGCGCTGTTGCCACGATACAATCAAACTCAATGCGGTCTTGCTCAATTTGTCTGCAGTTTTCAACGCGCCATCGATATTGGGCGTCGCCAGGAACTGCAGCAAGGTGTCCAGCTCGTCGCGGTTGCCGGTCTCGGACTGGGCCAGCGCGGCCAGCGGCGCCCCGCCCTGTTCCAGCAACCAGCCTTCGGCGTCGGCCAGGCCTTGCGCCTTGAGCCAGGCCAGCGCCTGGGCGCTGTCGGGCATGGGCAGGGCAAACTTGCGGCAGCGCGACAGGATGGTCGGCAGCAGGCGGTCCAGGCTGTTCGACGAGAGCAGGAACACGGTGCCAGGCGGCGGCTCTTCCAGCGTTTTCAGCAAGGCATTCGAGGCCGGCGTGTTGAGCGCCTCGGCCGGATACACCACCACCACCCGCAAGCCCTGGCGGTGGGTGGAAATATTCATGAAGTCCGACAAGGCGCGGATCTGCTCGATCTTGATTTCCTTCGACGGCGCCTTGGTCGACTTGGCTTTCTTGCCCGACTCGGCGTCCGCGCCCTCCTCCCCTTCCGGCGGCTCGTCTTCCAAGGCTTCGGGACGCACGCGGCGGAAGTCGGGATGGTTGTGCTGGGAAAACCAGCCGCAGGACGCGCAAGCGCCGCAGGCATGGCCGCCGGCCTGCACGGCTTCGCACAGCAGGGACTGGGCGAAGGCTTCGATGAAGTCCGCCTTGCCGGTGCCGGCCGCGCCGTGGAACAGGATGGCATGCGGCATGCGCAGTCGCAGCTGCTGAAGCTGCTCCCACGCCGCGCCCTGCCATGGATAGATAGAATTACTCATGCAATCAACGACTTTCCACCCGCATATTAAAGTAATTTATCAAGTATTCCCGTGATGTCGGCACGGATATCGGCGATGCTGCGGGTCGAATCGATGACCACGATCCGCTCCGGAAACTGGGCCGCGCGGCGCAGGTATTCGTTGCGGCATGCGGCAAAGAAATCGGCCTGCTCCTGCTCGAACTTGTCCAGGGTGCGGGTGGCGTCGAGGCGCGCGCGCGCCACGTCCAGCGGCACGTCGAACAGCAAGGTCAGGTCCGGCTGCAGTGCCGGATGCACCCAGTGCTCCAGCACTTCCATCTTGGCCCGGTCCATGCCGCGCCCGCCGCCCTGGTAGGCGAAGCTGGCATCGGTAAACCGGTCGGAAATGACCCACTCGCCGCGCGCCATGGCCGGCTCGATCACCTGCGCCATGTGTTCGCGGCGGCTGGCGAACATCAGCAGGGCTTCGGTTTCCAGGTGCATTTTTTCGTGCAGCAGCAGGTCGCGCAGCTTTTCGCCGAGCCTGGTGCCGCCCGGTTCGCGCGACGACACCACGCGCTTGCCGGCCGCCTCCAGCGCCGCGACGACGAAGGCGATATGGGTCGACTTGCCGGCGCCGTCGATGCCTTCGAAACTGATGAACTTGCCTTTTGCGGTCATGGACTTATCGTTGATATTTGTTCACTGCCTTGTTGTGGTCGGCCAGGTTGGCCGAAAACACACTGGTGCCGTCGCCGCGCGATACGAAGTACAGCGCGTCCGTCTTGGCGGGGCCCAGCGCCGCCGCCAGCGATTGCACGCCCGGCAGGGCGATCGGGGTCGGCGGCAGGCCGGCCCGGGTATAGGTATTGTATGGGGTATCGGTTTCCAGATCGCGCTTGCGGATGTCGCCGTTGTACTTGTCTTTCATGCCATAGATAACGGTCGGGTCGGTCTGCAGCAGCATGCCCTGTTTCAGGCGGTTGACAAACACGCCGGCGATCATCGCCCGTTCCGACTTTTGCCCGGTTTCCTTTTCCACGATCGAGGCCATGATCAGCGCCTGGTACGGCGTGTCATAGGGCAGGCTGGCGTCGCGCTTTGCCCAGGCTTCGTTCAGCCTGGCGATCAGCAGGGTGTGCGCCTGCTTGTAAATATGCATGTCGCTCGAGCCCTTGGCGAACAGATAAGTGTCCGGGAAGAACAAGCCTTCAGGCTGCTTGAAGTCGGGCGAAATTTTCGCCATCAGCTCGGTATCGGACAGGTCGGCCGTATCGTGCTTGAGCCCGGCATTGGCGGCAATCGCGTGGCGCATCTGGCGGAAGGTCCAGCCTTCGATGATGGTCAGCGATTCCTGGGCAAACTCGCCGCGCACCAGCTGGTCGATCAGGCGGAACGGGGTGGTGGCCGGTTTCAGCTCGTAGGTACCGGCCTTGATCTTGCTGGCTTTCTGCGTGACACGGGCCAGCATCGAGAACAGGAAGGGATTGACCGGCACCCCGGCCTTGGCGATCTGCTGGGCGGCAACGCCCACGCTGCTGCCGGGAGTGATGGTGAAGGGAATCGGCGCACCGTCCGTGGTGAGGGCTTGCTGCGCCCAGTAGACAAAGCCGGCGCCGGCGGCAAAGGTCAGCAGCACCAGCAGGAAAATCAGTTTTTTTATGAATGCCATACTCGACTTAGTGGTTTTGCGCGGTCTCCGGCGCGAATTTCTCGACATCTCTATAATGAGTCCGTAATGATAAAGCTTTAATCGGCAAACAATTGGAATTTATGAACAACTGGAATGAATATCTCTCATCGCAAGGTGCGCGCCATGATGCCACAGTGCCGGGCGTCGTGGCGGATTTCGGCACCGTCTTGACGGTCGCCGACCTGGCCGGCGGCTTTGTCGCCCCCATTACCGACCAGGGATTGATCGCCGTGCGTGGCGAAGAAGCCGCCGCATTCCTGCACAGCCAGCTGACCAATGACGTCCAGCACTTGGGCGCGCACGACGTGCGCCTGGCCGGCTATTGCACCCCCAAGGGCCGGCTGCAAGCCAGTTTCCTGATGTGGCGCACGGCCGACACCATTTACCTGCAATTGCCGCGCGAACTGCAGGCAGCGCTGCAAAAGCGCCTGTCCATGTTTGTCATGCGCGCCAAGGCCAAACTGAGCGACGCGTCGCTGGAAGCGCCCACCGAGGCCGTGCTTGGCCTGGGCGGCGCCGCTGGCGGCGCGATCCTGGAACGCCTGTTCGGCGCCCTGCCCGCCACCCCGTATTCCAGGATAGACCACGCCCTGGGCACCCTGGTTCGCGTGGCCGATGCATTTGGCGCCCCGCGTTTCCTGTGGCTGACCTCGTCCGCCACGGCGCAGGCGCATTTCCCCGCGCTGGCGCTGGGCGGCAACGATGCATGGCGCCTGTCGGAAATCCATGCCGGCATTCCGCAAATTTCCCTGGCAACCCAGGAACAGTTTGTCCCGCAAATGGTCAATTTTGAACTGCTGGGCGGCGTCAATTTCAAGAAGGGTTGCTATCCGGGCCAGGAAATCGTGGCGCGCAGCCAGTACCTTGGCAAGCTCAAGCGTCGCACGGCCCTGGCCACCATCGCCAGCGCCAGCGCCCTGGCCGGCGCCGACGTGTTCGAGCCAAACGACCCCGGCCAGCCCTGCGGCATGGTGGTCAACGCGGCCCCGAACGGCCTGGGCGGCAGCGACGTGCTGGTCGAGCTGAAGCTGGCGGCACTGGAACAGGGCCAGGTCCGCCTGGGCGCCCCCGATGGCGCGCCCGTGCTGCTCCTGCCCATGCCCTACGCCCTCGACGCGCTGGACCTGTAGTCCATGGGCGACCTGTACATCTATTACCGTGTGCGCGATGGCGACGCGGCGGCGCTGGCCGCCCGCGTGTGCGCCATGCAGGCGCGCCTGGCGCTGGCGCACCCGGTCACGGCGCAGCTCAAGCGCCGCCCCGGCAGCGCCGACGGCTTGCAAACCTGGATGGAAATCTACAACGGCGCCGACCGTGATTTTGACGCCGCGCTCGACGCCGCGGTGCAGGAAGCCGCACTATCGGAACTCATCAGCGGCGAGCGCCACACCGAAGTTTTTACGGATCTAGACTCATGTGCCTGATTGTATTTGCGTGGCAGCTTGTCCCTGGCGCTCCCCTGATCGCCGCTGCCAACCGTGACGAATTCTATGACCGCCCGGCCGCCGCCGCCGGCGCCTGGCCGGAAAACCCCAAGATTTTCGCGGGCCGCGACCTGAAAGGCGGCGGCAGCTGGATGGGCATCACCCAGGAAGGCAAGTTTGCCGCCCTGACCAATATCCGCGGGCCGCAGGAACGCCGCACCGACGCGCCGTCGCGCGGTGCGCTGGTGGCCGATTTCCTGGCCGGCGACATGGGGCCGGAAGAGTACATCGCAGCCATTGCCGCGGGCGCACGCGACTACAACGGCTTCAACCTGGTCATCGGCGACCGCGAACGCCTGTACTGGTATTCCAACCGGGGCGCCGACGACGCGCGCAACGGCAAGCAGCTCGAACCGGGCATCTACGGCATTTCCAACAGCCTGCTCGACGCGCCGTGGCCGAAAGTGGTGCGCACCAAGGCCCAGTTCGCCAGCCTGCTGTGCCAGGGCGCGCCCGAAGACGCCTTCTTCGAAATGCTCGCCGACACCACGCGCGCGCCGGATTTGCGCCTGCCCGATACCGGCATCGCGCTCGACCTCGAACGCGTGCTCTCCGCGGTCTGCATCGAAACCCCGGGCTACGGCACCCGCACGTCCACCGTCGTCAAGCTGTATGCCGACGCACCGCCCGAGCTGCATGAACGCGTGCTTCAATAGCTTTCACAACAATCTTTCTATACATGTAATATTTACATTGACTCAAATTTAGCAACGCGTTAATCTTGCTCCGCCATCAACCATGGCGCTCTGTCATTTCATCTCACTATTTCAGAAGGATAATGAAAATGGATCAGAAACAAAGCAAGCTGTTCGCGTTCAAACTGGCCGACAAACAAGCCAAGGAAGTCAAACCAGCAGCGCAATGGAAAGTCCGCGAAGGCGTTTCCGTGGCAGGCTGCTCGGGTCCGGACATGTACGAGAACTACCGCGCTGCACGTCCTGGCAGCCGCACCGACAACGGTATCTACTGCTAAGCGATTCCGGTCGCCGGCAACCCCGTTAAAAACCTTGCTACGTGCAAGGTTTTTTAGTTTTTACCTCTTGTCGGACACTTCATGAGCAACAAGGTTTTGATCGTTACCCATAGTAGCGACCTGCACGCCGACCTGGTCGTCGAACGCATGCTGGCACGCGATCACCAGCCCTTCCGCATCGACCTCGACGCCTTTCCCCGCGATTACCAGCTGTCCCAGACCTTCGTCAACGGCTGCATGAGCACCCAAATGCGGCGCTGCCCGGACGGCGAATGGCTGGACCTGGCGCGCGTGGGCGCGGTCTGGATCCGCAAGGCGGCCAATTACGCCTTCCTGAGCGAAGACCTGTCGCTCCAGGAGCGCGCCTATGCAAAACTGGAAACCGAACAAGCCCTGTTCGGCGTGCTGTACACCCTCGATTGCTACTGGATGAGCCACCCTGCCGCCCTGCGCGCCTCGCAGTGGAAGGGCGAACAGCTGCAGCGCGCCATGCGCATGGGCTTCCGGATACCCGCCTCCATCGTCACCAATTGCGCCGAGCGCGTGCGCGCATTCCGGCGCGCCATTGGCGGGCAGATGATCTTCAAGACCATGTCCACGCCCACCCTGGCGGCCGAAGACGTGGACGGGGCCGAGCGCATCAGCGACGGCGTCCTGACCACCCTCGTCGACGACGCCATGATGGAAAACCTGGACGCCGTCGGCGAACTGACCTGCCACTTCCAGGAATACATCCCCAAGCAGTACGAACTGCGCGTGACCGTCATTGGCGAGCGCGTGTTCGCGGCCCGGATTCATTCGCAGGACGACCGGCGCAGCGCCATCGATTCGCGCGACATGGCGGCCGACGTGCGCTACGCAGCCCACGTCCTGCCGCGCGAAATCGAACAGCGCTGCCGCGAATTCGTGCACAGCTACGGCCTCAATTACGGGGCGCTGGACCTGATCGTCACGCCCGAAGGCGAGTTCGTCTTCCTTGAAAATAACCCCGCCGGGCAGTTCCTGTACATCGAGGAGCTGGTCCCGGAGCTCGACATGCTCGACACCATTGCCACTACACTGATCAAGGAGGCCACATGCCGCAAATAGACCCTGGCTCCCTGCCCGCGCTGGTAGAACAGCTCGAACGCCAGCGCAACAGCCGCGTGCTGGTGCTCGCCGCGTCCCACCTCGATACCGAAATGCTGCCGGCGCTGTACGACCAGCTCCAGGCCATCGGCCCCTGTCCGCGCCTGGACGTGCTGCTGCACGGCCGCGGCGGCGTGGTCAATGCCGCGCGCCGCATCGCCCTGCTGCTGCGCCACCACGCCGACCAGCTGGCGTTCATCGTGCCCTTCCACTGCGCTTCGGCGGCCACCCTGCTCACGCTGTGCGCCGATGAGATCGTGGCCGGCGAACTGGCCCATTTTTCGCCCTTCGACCCGCAGCTGGCCGGCGCCGACGACAGCAGCTTCTCGGGCCTGGACATCGAGCAGTTCGGCGACATGGCGGCCCAGTGGTTCGGCCACGAGTCGCACGAGGCGCGCCAGCAATCGCTGGCGCTGATGTGCAACAGCGTGTTTCCGCCCTCGCTCACGGCCTTTTACCGCAGCACGCGCGAAGTGGCCACGATCGGCGAAGAACTGCTGGCATGGCAGCTGCCTTACCATCCGGTGACGGAGCGCCAGCGCATCGTCAAACAGCTCATGTCCGGCTACCATTCGCACAACTACGCCCTGACCGGCTCCGAAATGGAAGTCATCGGCCTGCGCGTGAAGCGCCAGCATGCGACCGAGCAGATCGCCTGGCAAATCTCGAAAGTGGTGCAGGCCAACCTGGGCGGCGCCATGCGCATGGCCGAAGAGGCGCCCTGGATCGACGCCATGCTGGCCACGCGCGACGGCGTGAACCTGCGCCGCAAGCACCCGGGCGGACTGGCGCCGCGCTGGTCCGCATGATGGCCCTGTTCGTCGGCGAGATACTGCGTTTTTTCGTCGGCTTCCTGCTGCTCGCCGCGGCCGCCGGCAAGCTGCGCGCAGCGGCCGGCTTTCGCCTGAACCTGGAAACCTCGTTCGGCATGCCGGCGGCGCGGGCGCGCATGGTGGCGCCCATGCTGATCGGCGCCGAAGTGCTGGTCGCGGCCATGGTGCTGGGACCGTGGAACCAGGCCGGCATGCTGGCGGCCCTGCTCATGTTCGCTGCCTTCACGCTCGTGGTCACGCACAGGTTCTTCACCCAGCCCACGGTGCGCTGCAGCTGCTTCGGCGAGACCGGCCGGCCGCTGTCGGGCTACGACCTGCTGCGCAACCTGCTGGTCATCGGCGCCATCGCCGCCTTCCTGGCCGTGGCGCCCGGCGCCGCCGCATCCTGGTCGCTGATGTTCCTCGCTGCCGGACTGGCGTCCTTCATGGCCGTGGCGGCCATCGAATTCCACGGTATCGCCACGCTGCTGGTGGAGGCTTGATGGAAGCCCAGGTCATCTACCTGTCGCTCGGCTTGCTGGCCTTCGGCCTGGCCCTGACGCTGAAACTGGCCATGGCGGCGCGCAAGGTGGCCGAACCGGCAGTGGCGCTCGAAGCCGGCGAGACCGTGCCGGCCATCGACGGCCGTGCCCTTGCCGGTGGCGCGGGCCTGACGCTGCCCGTGCCCGGACAGCCCGCCGCGCTGCTGTTCCTGTCCAGCCGCTGCCCGAAATGCCGCGAAAAGATCCCCGAACTGGAGCGCCTGCTGCCCGCCGCGCGCGACGCGGGCCTGGCAATCTGGCTGGTCAGCGAAGAACCGGCCTTCCGCCTGCGCGCCTTCCTTGGCGGCTCGCCCCTCAAGGACCTGGCCGTGCGCACCCGCCTGCGCGACTACAAGCGCATCAACCCCACCCTGCTCTCGCCGGCCTACCTGTTTGTCGACCATGAAGGCGGCATTGACGCTGCCGGCTTCATTGGCGACGACAACTGGACCGCCCTGCAGCACCAGCTTACCGAGGAACGCGCAGCATGACCGCCAATCCCCATCTCGAACGCCTGCGCCTGCTCTCTCCCGTGCGCGGGCGCATTGCGGCAGGCCTGGCCTGCCTGGTGCTGGCCGTGGGCGTGCAACTGGCCTTCCCCAAGGCGATCTCCTGGTTCATCGACAATATCGGCCAGCTGAAAGGCGGCGGCATACCGGCCGGCGCGATGCTCATGATGCTGGCCGTGATCGTGGCGCATGCGCTCGTGTCCACGCTGCGCTACTACCTGTTCCAGTCGAGCGGACTGCTGATCGTGACGAATATCCGGCGCCGCCTGTTCAATGTGCTGATCAACCAGCCGGTCGGCTTTTACGACAAGCACCACGTGGGCGAGCTGACCGGGCGCCTCAGTTCCGACGTCCAGGCCCTGCACGAAACGCTGACCATGAGCGCGGCCGGGGCACTCAGTTCGCTGTGCGTGTTCGTCGGCGGCATCGCCATGCTGCTGCAGCTCTCGCCATCGCTCAGCCTTCCGCTGCTGCTGTTCGTGCCCGTGAGCCTGTACCTGGGCAAGCTGTCCGGCGCCAGCTACCGCACCCGCGCGCGCGCCGTCCAGGCCAGCCTTGCCGATAGCAGCAAGGTCGCGCACGAGCACTTCGCCAACGTACGCCTGGTGCATGCCTTCAACCAGCAGGCCGGCGCCCTCGCCAAATACGTGGGCGCCACGGCCCACCTGCTGAAGGTATCGCTGGCCAGTGCGCGCCTGCTGTCGGTGTTCCAGGGCGCCATATCGCTGCTGGTGATGCTGGCGCTGCTGGTGACGCTGTGGTTCGGCGCGCACCTGATCAGCCAGGGCAAGCTGACCGTGGGCGAACTTACCGCCTTCGTCATCTATGCGAGCATGGTGACCGAGGCGGCCAGTTCGATCAGCGAATTCTGGAATTCATGGATGCGCACCCTGGGCGCGACCGACCGGATCTTCGAGATCCTGGCCACGCACCAGGAGCTGGCCGCGGCGGGCCGGCATGCGCCCCTGGCCGGCGACATCGCCTTCGAGGACGTGGTGTTTTCGTACCCGGAACGGCCCGACGCCGTGGCCCTGCGCAAGGTGGCTTTCCGCATCGGCAAAGGCGAGAAAGTCGCGCTGGTCGGATCCTCTGGTGCCGGCAAGTCGACCATCGCCAGCCTGATCCTGGGTCACTACCAGCCGGGATCGGGGCGCCTCCTGTTCGACAATGTGGATGCGCAGGCGCTCGGCGTGGCCAGCATCCGCGGCGCCATGGCGATCGTGGAACAGGAACCGTCGCTGTTCTCGGGCACCATCGCCGAAAATATCGCCTTCGCCGTGCCCGGGCGCGACGTCCCCCTGGCCGAAGTGATGGAAGCGGCCAGGCAGGCCAATGCCCACGACTTCATCGCCGGTTTCCCTCAGGGGTACGACACCGTGGTCGGCGAACGCGGGGTGCAGCTGTCGGGTGGCCAGAAGCAGCGCATCGCCATCGCGCGCGCCATGCTGCGCGATCCGAAGATCCTGATCCTGGACGAGGCGACCAGCGCGCTGGACTCGGCCAGCGAACTGCTGGTCCAGCGCGCCCTCGACCGCCTGATGGAAGGCCGCACGACCATCATCATCGCGCACCGCTTTTCGACCATCGTCAAAGCCGACCGGATCCTGGTGATCGCCGACGGGGCCGTGCGCCAGCAAGGAACGCATGAACAACTGCTGCGCCAGCGCGACGGCCTGTACTTCCACCTGATGCAGCACCAGCTGCATCAGCACGACGCGCTTCAGGCGGCGGTGTAACCCATCTTCGAGCGCAGCAGTTCGCGCACGTGCGGCGTGCTCTTGTACGGGTCGCTCGGGTTGCGTGCGTTGACGATGTCGCCCATGCGCTCGGCCACGCCGCCCAGTGCCTGCGGATGCGAGTAAATGTAGAACTGGCCGTCGCGGATGGCATCGAAGGTGATGCCGGCCACGTCGGCGGCCGACACCTTGCCCGATTCGACCGCCTTGACCGTCATCGCCTGCGCCGCCTTCTGGCTGGCGGTGACGCCTTCGGTCATGGCCACGTCGGCCGGACGGTTGCGGTGCGACTGGCTGATGCCGGTCGGAACAAAATAAGGGCACAGCACCGAGGCGCCGATAGGGGCATCGACCAGCTGCAGGTCGTGGTACAGGGTTTCCGACAGCGACACGACCGCATGCTTGGACACGTTGTACACGCCCATGGTCGGCGCATTGAGCAAGCCGGCCATTGATGCGGTATTGACGATATGGCCTTCGAACTGTGGATCGGTCTTGGCGCACTCAAGCATGAGCCTGGTGAAAATGCGCACGCCGTGGGCCACGCCCCAGACGTTCACGCCCAGTACCCATTCCCAGTCCGCTTCCGTGTTTTCCCAGATCAGGCCGCCCGAACCGACGCCGGCGTTGTTGAACAGCAGGTGCACCGCGCCGAATTTGGCCATGGTGGCGTCCGCCAGCGCCTGCACCTGTTCGCCCTTGCGCACGTCGCAGATCATGGCCAGCACCGAGGCGCCGCCTACTTCGAGTTCGGCCTTGGCCTTGTCCAGCGCGTCCTGCTGCACGTCGGCCAGCACCAGTTTCATGCCGAGCTTGGCGGCGCTATTGGCGAATTCACGGCCCAGGCCGCTTGCACCGCCGGTGATGACGGCGACTTTGCCTTGGAAATTTTTCATGGAATCAGGTTTACGAGTTGTTTGCCAAAGTTGCGGCCATTGAGCAGGCCGATGAATGCTTCCGGTGCGGCGGCCAGCCCCACCGCCACGGTTTCCCGGTATTTGATCTTGCCGGCCGCCAGTTCCTGCAGTGCCTGGGGCCAGATATCCATGTGTTCGGTGATGATGAAACCGCGCAGCGACAGCCTGCTGGTGAGCAGGAAGCGCATATTGGTCACGGCCAGCTTGTCGCCGTTGTAGCCGGCGATCAGTCCGCACAGGGCGATGCGCCCGAATGCGTTCATCAAAGGCAGCGCGGCGTCGAAGCCGGCCCCGCCCACGTTTTCGAACAGGGCGTCGATGCCGTCCGGCGCGGCCGCCGCCAGGTCCGCGGCCAGATTGCCCGCCTTGTAGTCGACGCAGGCGTCGAAGCCCAGTTCATTGACCACATAGGCGCACTTGCCCGGTCCGCCGGCAATGCCCACCACGCGGCAGCCGCGCCGTTTCGCCAATTGCCCCACGGCGCTGCCGACGGCCCCGCTGGCCGCGGACACGAGCACGGTTTCGCCTTCCACCGGCAGCATGATCTGGTTGATGCCGTACCAGGCCGTCACGCCCGGCATGCCCAGCACGCCCAGGTAGGCCGACAGGGGCGCCGCTTTCGCGTCGACCTTGCGCAATTCGGCGCCGTCCGCCACGCCCATCTCCGTCCAGCCCAGCAGGCCGACCACCTTGTCGCCCGGCACAAAGTCCGGATGGCGCGATTCCAGCACTTCGCCGGCGGTGCCGCCGATCATGGTGTCGTTCAGCGCTTGCGCGGTGGCGTAACTCTTGGCGTCGCTCATGCGGCCACGCATATACGGGTCGAGCGACAGATAGTGGTTGCGCACCAGCACCTGGCCTTCGCCCGGCGCCGGCGTTTCCACCGTCTCCAGGCGTAAGTGTTCAGGCAACACGCTCCCCCGCGGGCGCGCAGCCAGCACGATTCTTTGATGCGTGGTCATGGTTAAACGGCCGATACGCCGCCGTCAACGGCCAGGGTCTGGCCGGTGATGTGCTTGCCCGCGTCGGACGCGAACAGCAGCGCCGCGCCCTTCAGGTCTTCGTCGTCGCCGATGCGGCGCAGCGGCGCTTCTTTCGCCAGCGTCTCTTCGCCGAGCGCTTCGAGCACGCCTTTGGTCATCTTGGACGGGAAGAAGCCCGGCGCGATGGCATTGACGGTAATGCCGTACTCGCCCCATTCGCCCGCCAGCGTGCGCGTGAAGTTGATGACCGCGCCCTTGGACGTGTTGTAGGCCACGGTTTTCATGGTGCCCGGCGGGTTGCCCGCCAGCCCGGCGATGGACGCGATATTGATGATGCGGCCGTACTTGCGCGGAATCATCGACAGCTTGCCCACCATCTGCGACACGATGAAGATGCTGCGGATGTTCAGGTTCATCACCTTGTCCCAGGCTTCGACCGGATGGTCTTCGGCCGGGGCGCCCCAGCTGGCGCCGGCGTTATTGATCAGGATATCGATGTGGCCCAGGCGCTTGAGCGCTTCTTCGACCATGGGCTTGATGTGCGCTTCGTTCGACAGGTCGGCCGCGATGGCGGTGGCCGTGATGCCGCGTTCCTTCAGGTGGGCGACGGCTTCGTCCAGGTCGGCCTGCTTGCGCGAGGACAGCACGATGGTGGCGCCCTGCTCGCCCAGCGCTTCGGCCATCTGCAGGCCCAGCCCGCGCGAACCGCCGGTGATCAGTGCCGTCTTGCCGGCGAGGTTGAATAATTCCTGGGTAGTACGCATGTGATTTCCTTGGTTCAGATTTCGTAGTCCATGCACTGGCGCTCGTCGCGGACGGCGCCAATGAAGGGGATAATGGCTTTGTGTGTCGGATGCGCCACGTACTCGGCCAGTGCCTCGCGGCTGGCGAACTCGGAGTACAGGATGATGTCGTAAGTCGCTTCCAAGCCGGGCTGGGCCAGCGCCACCTCGAACTTGAGCGTGCCGGGCGACAGGGCCGCGCAGGCGTCGAGCTTTTCCTTCATCTTGCGGGCATTCGCCGCGCGGTCGGAACCTTCGGCGAAGTCCTTCAGTTTCCACATCACGATATGCTTGATCATTGCTGCTCCTTAAAACCACGCATCCTGCATGTCGAGCGTGGTGGTATCGATGCTGGCCAGCAGTTCGAGCTGTTGCTGGACCTTGGGCAGCTCCCAGTGGAAGAAATAGCGGCAGGCCTGCAGCTTCCCCTGGTAGAAGTTGATATCGTCGCCCTGTGCGCCGGCCAGCCCTTGTGAGGCGACCAGGGCTTGCTCGAGCCACATCCACGCAATGATGGTGTGGCCGACGGCTTCCAGGTACAGGCTGGCGTTGGCCAGCGTTTTGTTCATGTCGCCCGCGCCGTACAGGGTTTGCGTGACGCGGCCTATGCGTTCCCATTCTTCCTCGAGCAGGTCGGCGCTGGCGTGCAGGTCGACCGACACGTCGGCCGCACGCGCCTTGCCGATGGTGGCGGCCACTTCGGCGCTGATGGCCTTGAACAGCGCCCCGCCCTGCATGGACACCTTGCGGCCCAGCAGGTCGAGCCCGTGGATGCCGTGGGTGCCTTCGTGGATGGCGTTCAGGCGGTTGTCGCGGTAGAACTGTTCGACATTGTATTCGCGGGTGTAGCCGTAGCCGCCGTGCACCTGGATGGCCAGGCTGTTCGCTTCCACGCACCACTGCGACGGCCACGACTTGGTGATCGGGGTCAGGAAATCGAGCAGGCGGCCGGCGTTGGCGCGCGCTTCCGGATCGGGCGCGGTGTTCTGCTCGTCCACCAGGCGCGACGAATACATGACCAGGGCCATGGCGCCTTCGGCATAGGCTTTCTGGGCCAGCAGCATGCGCCGCACGTCGGTGTGTTCGATGATGGCCACTTGCGGCTTGACCGGGTCCTTTTCGGCCGGCGGGCGGCCCTGGGGACGGTTGCGCGCATAGTCGAGCGCATGCAAATAGCCCGTCACGCCCAGCACGGCGGCGCACATGCCCACGCCGATGCGCGCTTCGTTCATCATGTGGAACATATTGGCCAGGCCCTGGTGCGGTTCGCCCACCAGGTAACCGATGGCGCCGGCCTTGCCGGCCGGCTTGTGGCGTCCCTCGCCGAAATTGAGCAGGCAATTGGTGGTGCCGCGGCTGCCCATTTTGTGGTTCAGGCCGGCCAGCACGACGTCGTTGCGCTCGCCGATGGCGCCGTCCTCGCCCACGATGAACTTGGGCACGATGAACAGGGAAATGCCTTTGACGCCGGGTATGAGCTTGCCGTCAGGGCCGGGAATCTTGGCCAGCACCAGGTGCACGATATTGCCGGCCAGGTCGTGTTCGCCGGCCGAAATCCACATCTTGTTGCCGGTCAGCCGGTACTGGCGTTCGCCTTCGGGCCCCGCCACCGGGTCGGGCTCGGCGCGGGTGGTGATGTCGGACAGGCTGGAGCCGGCCTGCGGCTCGGACAGGCACATGGTCCCGAAAAACTTGCCCGCCAACAGAGGACGCACGAAGCGCTCCACCTGTTGCGGCGTGGCCGTCTTGAGCAAGGTGTTGGCATTGCCGACGGTCAGGAAAATATAGGCCGAGGTCGCGATATTGGCGGCCGTGAAGTAGGCCGACAGCGCCTTGTCGACCACGCAGGGCAATTGCATGCCGTCGAAATCGTAGTCCTGGCCGGACGCCATGAGACCGGCGGCCGAAAACGCATCGAGCGCCACCTTCACTTCGGGAATGATGGTGACTTTTTCGCCGTCGAAATGCGGCTCGTTGCTGTCGTTCTTCTTGTTGTGCGGCGCGAACAGGTCGGTGGCGATCTGTTCGGCCGTGTCGAGCGCGGCGTTGAACGTTTCGCGGCTATGGTCCTGGAAGCGGGGCCGCGCGGTCAGCGACTCCACGTCCAGCCATTCGTACAACAGAAAATCGATATCGCGGCGCGACAGAATCTTCGATTGCATGGCCAGCCTCAGATGACTTCGAACAAACCGGCAGCACCCTGGCCGCCGCCGATGCACATGGTGACCACCACGTACTTCACGCCGCGGCGCTTGCCTTCGATCAGCGCGTGGCCGACCAGGCGGGCGCCGGAGACGCCGTAGGGGTGGCCGACGGCGATCGCGCCGCCGTTCACGTTCAGGCGGTCCATGGGAATGCCGAGGCGGTCGGCGCAGTACAGCACTTGCACGGCGAAGGCTTCGTTCAGCTCCCACAGGCCGATGTCATTGACCGTCAGGCTGGCTTTTTGCAGCAGTTTCGGAATGGCGTACACGGGGCCGATGCCCATTTCGTCCGGTTCGCAGCCGGCCACCGCGAAACCGCGGAAGATGCCGAGCGGCTGCAGGCCGCGCACTTCGGCCAGGCGGCTGCTCATCAGGATGGAGACCGAGGCGCCATCCGAAAACTGGGATGCATTGCCCGCGCTGATCACGCCGCCCGGCACCGCCGAACGGATCTTCGACACAGCTTCGAGCGTGGTGTCGGCGCGGATGCCTTCGTCGGACGAAATGGTCACTTCCCGCGTGAGCAGCATGCCCGACGCCTTGTCGGCCACGCCCATGATGGTGGTCATGGGAGCGATTTCGGCGTCGAACTTGCCTGCCGCCTGGGCATTGGCAGCGCGCTGCTGGCTTTGCACGCCGTATTCATCCTGGCGGTCGCGGCCGATGTTGTAGCGCTTGGCCACCGTTTCGGCCGTCTGCAGCATGGGCCAGTACAGTTCGGGCTTGTGTTCCTTGAGCCATGGGTCGGCCAGCATGTGGGTATTCATTTCCTGCTGCACGCAGGAGATCGATTCGACGCCGCCGGCGGCGTAAATGTCGCCCTCGCCGGCAATGATGCGCTGCGCGGCCAGGGCGATGGTTTGCAAGCCCGACGAACAGAAACGGTTGACCGTCATGCCGCCGGTGCTGACCGGGCAGCCGCCGCGGATGGCGATCTGGCGCGCGATATTGGCGCCGGTGGCGCCTTCCGGATTGGCGCAGCCCATGATGACGTCTTCGACTTCACCCGGCTCGATATTGGCGCGTGCGATGGCCGCTTGCAGCGCATGGCCGCCCAGCGTGGCGCCATGGGTCATGTTGAAGGCGCCTTTCCACGATTTTGCCAGGCCCGTGCGGGCGGTCGATACGATGACGGCGTCTACCATTTGTGTCTCCTGAGTTGGTGTGTTGTTTGCGCTGCACTGCAGTGATTGATACGAGAATAGCACATTTTAGTACGGTCGTTCGCAAATTTATTTGAGGCCGAAAATACGCTGGAACTGGCGTTCGCCTACACGGCTGATGCCGAGCGCGCGGCTGTCCAGGTCGGGCTCGACCCAGGCCTTCCGGATCAGCAGGTCCAACAGTCCGGCGCCCAGCGCGCCACCAAGATGGGGGCGCCGTTCGCTCCAGTCGACGCAGGCGCAGGCGAAGCGGCGGCGCGCCTTGCGCAAGGGGGCGATATCCAGTCCTAGCTGTTGTAAATAGGCGGCACCCTCCTCGCTGAGCTGGTAGCCGGCGTCCAGCCAGCCCTGCCGCATCATGTGGTCGTGCATGCCGACGGCGATGCTGCCGGCCATGTGGTCGTAGCAGGTGCGGGCCCGGCGCAGTCGGTCCGGCGTCGACGGCTCAAAAGCGGGCCGCGGCAGGCCGGCCACCCGCATCAGCGCTTCGAGCGCGTCGGCCACGTCGCCGCCGGCCAGCGTGTAGTAGCGGTGCTTGCCTTGCGCCAGCACGGTGACCAGTCGCTGGTCTTTCAGCTTGGCGAGGTGCACGCTGGCGGTGGACGGGCTCACTTCGGCCACCACCGCCAGTTCGGTACTGGTGCGCGCGTGGCCATCCATCAGGCAGCACAGCATGCGCGCGCGGGCCGGTTCGGCGATGGCGCCGGCCACGCTGGCGAGCCGGGTATCGGCAAAATCGTCGGGCATTGTTCTCTCCGTAAGGCACTGCACACTTTGATGGTAGACGAAACGTCCCATGCAATCAATCCGTACCATGGGTCTTTTTTGAAAGGATGCCCATGCAGCCAGAATTCGATCCCGAGCGGGGCCTCTGGGTCGCCAGCCACCCTGACGCCGTCGCCGCCGTGCTGGCCCACCCGGCTTGCCGTGTACGGCCATTGGGAGAACCGGTACTGGGCAGCAGTGCCGCCGGCATCTTGTCGAAGCTGGCCAGGAGGACCGAAGGTGAAGCCCACCGGCTTGCCCGCGCGGCCATCGTCCAGGCCCTGGCAACGCTGGACCTGGACGAGGTCACGGCCGTCACCAGACGCCTGGCGAAGGAACGCGATGGCCTGGCGCTCACGCAATGGGTGTTCGATGTGCCGACCCGCGTGGTCGCCGAACTGCTTGGTGCGCCCGGCACCGTCGTGCCGGCGACGGCGGCCTTCGTGCACTGCCTGTCGCCCTTGTCGACGCCCGTGCAACTGGCGGCCGCCGACCTTGCTGCCGATGAACTCATGCGGGACATCGGCGCGCTGATGGCGGCGCCCACCGGCCTGACCGCGGCGCTTTGCCGCCACGGCTTGCCGCGCGACGTCGCCGTGGCCAACCTGGTTGGCCTGCTGAGCCAGACCCATGAAGCAACAGCCGGCCTGATCGGCAACCGCATCGTCGCCGTGCTGCATGGCGGAACCCAGGCCGAGGGGCCGGTCGTCAACACACGCCGTTTTGTGTCCGAGGACAGCACCATCGCCGGCGTCGCCATGCAGGCTGGCGCCACCATCCTTGTCATGCTGGGTGAATCCGGCTTCGGCCAGGGACGCCACGCCTGCCCGGGACAGCAGCTGGCCACCACCATCGCGGACGCCGCCATGGCCCACCTGGAAGGCCGGCTCGATCCGGCCGTGCTGGGCTGGACTTACCGCGCGTCGGCCAATGCCCGCCTGCCCGAATTTTTCATCAAGGAGACCCCATGATTGCCGTCATTTTCGAAGTCATACCCCATCCCGAACACAGGCAGGAATACCTGGCCATCGCCGCCCGGCTGGCGCCCCTGCTGGCTGGCATCGACGGCTTCCTGTCGATCGAGCGCTTTCAAAGCCTGACCGAGCCCGGCAAGATCCTGTCGCTATCCTTCTGGCGCGACGAAGAAGCCGTCAAACAATGGCGCAATACCGAAGAACACCGCGTCGCCCAGGCACAGGGCCGTGCCGGCATCTTTGCCGATTACCGGCTGCGCATCGCCGGCGTGATCAGGGACTATGGACTGGTGGAACGCGACCAGGCGCCAGCCGATTCCAGAGTAAGTTTGGCGTAAGTTTGAAGCAAGGATGACGTAAGTTTAACGGCCCACACTCCGTGACAGCTGAAGACATATCGGCTATCCGATGAGCCACAAATTTAATAACGGAGACAGACATGGCAATTACATCCGGCACTGTTGACGGGCGCAAAGTAGTACCGGCGTCCAAAGGCATTACCAAGGAAGAGCAGAAGGTCATTTTTGCTTCTTCCCTCGGCACCGTTTTCGAATGGTACGATTTCTACCTGTACGGCGCACTTGCACCGATTATCGCCAAGCAATTCTTTATCGGCGACCCGACCACCACCTTCATTTTCGCCCTGCTCGCCTTCGCAGCCGGCTTCATCGTCCGCCCCTTCGGCGCGCTGGTGTTCGGCCGCCTGGGCGACATGATCGGCCGCAAGTACACCTTCCTGATCACCATCCTGATCATGGGTGCATCCACCTTCCTTGTGGGGCTGTTACCGAGCTACGCGACCATCGGCATCGCCGCTCCGATCATCCTGGTGTCCCTGCGCATCCTGCAAGGCCTGGCGCTGGGCGGCGAGTACGGCGGCGCGGCAACCTACGTGGCCGAACATGCGCCGGAAGGCAAGCGTGGCTTCTTCACCGCCTGGATCCAGACCACGGCAACCATGGGCCTGTTCCTGTCGCTGATGGTTATCCTGGGCGTACGGACCGCGATTGGCGAAGCCGAATTTGAAGCCTGGGGCTGGCGCGTGCCGTTCCTGGTATCGGTCCTGCTGCTCGGTGTTTCTGTGTGGATCCGCCTGTCGATGAATGAGTCGCCGGCATTCGCCAAGATGAAAGCCGAAGGCAAGACCTCGAAAGCACCGCTGACCGAAGCCTTCCTCAAGCCGAAGAACGCCAAGATCGTCATCCTTGCCCTGATCGGCCTGACCATGGGCCAGGCAGTGGTCTGGTACACGGGCCAGTTCTACGCCCTGTTCTTCCTGACCCAGACCCTGAAAGTGGACGGCGCCACGGCCAACATCCTGATCGCCATCTCGCTGCTGCTGGCCACACCGTTCTTCATCGTCTTCGGTTCGCTGTCCGACAAGATCGGCCGCAAGTGGATCATCCTGGGTGGCTGCCTGATTGCCGCCGCGACCTACTTCCCGATCTTCGGCGCCCTGACCCACTACGCCAATCCGGCGCTGGAGTCGGCCCTGAAGAATTCGCCAGTGACCGTGATCGCCGATCCTGCCACCTGCCACTTCCAGTTCAACCTGACCGGCACCAAGAAGTTTGCCGATTCCTGCGATATCGCTGCCGGTTTCCTGACCCAGTCCTCGGTCAGCTACACCAAGGTCGATGCGCCGGCCGGCTCCCTGGCCAAGATCAAGATCGGCGACAAGGAATTCACTTCCTTCACCGCCACCATGACCCCTGACGGCCTGAACTTCGATGCCGACAGCAAAGCCAAGGAAAAAGCACTGAAGGCCGAAATCGGCGCCGCGATCAAAGCCGCAGGCTATCCGCCCAAAGCCGATCCGGACCAGATCAACAAGCCGATGGTGGTCTTGCTGCTGTTCATCCTGGTGCTGTACGTGACCATGGTCTACGGCCCGATCGCCGCCATGCTGGTGGAAATGTTCCCGACCAAAATCCGCTACACCTCGATGTCGCTGCCTTACCACATCGGTAACGGCTGGTTTGGCGGCCTGCTGCCGACGACTTCCTTCGCGCTGGTGGCCTTCAAGGGCGACATTTACTACGGCCTGTGGTATCCGATCGTGATCGCCCTGGTGACCGTCGTCATCGGTGGCTTGTTCGTCAAGGAAACGAAGGACAACGATATTTACGCTGCCGATTAAGCAACATAAATCGCTCCCCCAAGAATGCCGCTAGCTGTTAGCGGCATTTTTTTCGCCCGTGGTGCCGACACTTGGTATGATGGTGCTAGCAGTGCCTACCGGCACTTTTTTTCAATTATGGGGATGATTTAATGACGTCACGCCTGTTAGTGTTGGCCGCAGCGACCCTTGCTGCCAACGGCGCATTTGCCGCGCCACGTGGTTTTACTGTTGAAGATATGGTCCGCATGGAGCGCGTCAGCACGCCCGTGCTCTCGCCCGATGCCTCGCGCGTGGTGTACACCGTGCGCAGCACCAATATGGAAAAGAACCGCGGCAACACCCAACTGTGGATGATCGACCTGAAAGCGGCCAGGCCGACGCCGGTGCGCCTGACGCACAGCGACGCCAGCAGCTCCGATCCCGAATGGTCGCCGTCGGGCGACGCCATCTATTTCCTGTCGCCACGATCCGGTTCGACCCAGGTATGGCGCCTGCCCATGGCCGGCGGCGAAGCGGCCAAGGTCACCGACCTGCCCCTCGATGTGGAAAATTTCCGCGTCTCGCCCGCAGGCGACCGCCTGGCCCTGAGCCTGGCCGTGTTCCGCGATTGCGCCGACCTGGCATGCAGCAAAACGCGCGCCGACGCGAAGGCCAAGGACAAGGCCACCGGCAAGGTTTATGACCGCCTGTTCGTGCGCCACTGGGATAGCTGGGCCGACGGCCGCAACAATGTGCTGTATTCGGCCCCGATCGATAGCAGCGGCCGCGTCAGCGCCGCGCCGGTCAGCCTGTCCGGCCCGCTCGATGGCGATGTGCCTTCCAAGCCCTTCGGCGGCCCGGACGAGTACCGTTTCAGCCCGGACGGCAAGAGCATCGTGTTTGCGATCCGCGTGGCCGGCAAGACCGAAGCCTGGTCGACCAACTTCGACCTGTACCAGGTGCCATCGGCCGGCGGCGCCGCTCCGCGCAACCTGACGGCCGCCAATCCGGCCTGGGATACCAAGCCGCTCTTTTCGCCCGACGGCAAGACGATGGCTTACCTGGCCATGAAACGTCCCGGCTTCGAAGCCGACCGCTTCGGCATCGTGCTGATGGACGTGGCCACAGGCGCCAAACGCACCCTGGCTGACGGCTGGGACCGCTCGGTCTCCGACTACCAGTGGAGCGCGGACGGCAAGGCCATCGTGGCCGCCGCCTACGACCTGGGCCAGCACCGCCTGTTCTCGATCGACGCGGCCAGCGGCAAGGTCACCCCGGTCAGCGGCAAGGGCTATGTCAGCGGCTTTGACGTCAAGGGCAGCACGGTGGTCATGGCGCAAGCGAACCTGGCTTCCGGCGCGCAGTTGTTCAAGATGAAGCTGGGCGACAGCGCGGCGCCGGTCCAGCTCACCCGCAACAACGAGGCGCAGCTGGCCGACGTCAAGATGGGCGAGTACGAGCAGTTCAGCTTCACCGGCGCGAACGGCGCCACCGTCTACGGCCACGTCATGAAACCGTGGAACGCGGTGCCGGGCCAGAAATACCCGATCGCCTTCATCGTCCACGGCGGCCCGCAAGGCAGCTTCGGCAACTCCTGGAGCTATCGCTGGAATCCGCAGACCTACGCCGGCGCAGGCTATGCATCGGTGTTCATCGATTTCCATGGTTCGACCGGCTACGGCCAGGCCTTCACCGATTCGATCAGCGGCGACTGGGGCGGCAAGCCTTTGGAAGACCTGAAAAAAGGCATGGACGCGGCAGTAGCCAAGTTCCCATGGCTGGACCGCGAAAAGAGCTGCGCCCTGGGTGCATCCTATGGCGGCTTCATGATGAACTGGATCGCCGGTAACTGGTCTGACGGTTTCAAATGCCTGGTCAACCACGACGGTATTTTCGACACGCGCGGCATGGCGTACGCGACCGAAGAACTGTGGTTCACGGAATGGGAAAACTTCGGTACCTATTACGACAAGCCGGCCGAATATGAAAAGTTCAATCCGGTACACCACGTGAAGAAATGGAAAACCCCGATGCTGGTCATCCAGGGCGACCTGGACTACCGCGTGCCGACCACCCAGGCGCTGGGCACCTTCAGCGCGCTGCAGCGCCAGGGCGTCGAGAGCAAGTTCCTGATGTTCCCGGATGAAAATCACTGGGTGCTCAAGCCGGCCAATTCGGTCCAGTGGCACCACAACGTCAAAGCCTGGCTCGACCAGCACCTGAAACGCTAAGCCCCACCACCCCTCCCGCTGCCCGCGGGAGGGTTCATGTCATCGAAGGAGTTGCCATGTCCCGTTTCCTGCCTTTACTCCTCGCGCTCGTGTCAGGCGCCGTGCTCGCGCAAGAACCTACCCCCGAGCAAATCCAGCAATCGATCAATGCCGTCCAGCGCCTGGTAGTCCAGCGCCCGGGCGACCCCACCCTGCACTACTACCTGGCATCGTTCTACGCGCGCGCCAAGCAGCGCGACAAGTCGCTGGCCAGCCTGCGCAATGTGTATGAACTGGGCGACGGCTTCATGCCAGGTGACCATTTCGGCTTCGAGAGCCTGAAGAACGACCCCGATTACATCCTCTTGCGCAGCTACATCGAGCGCAAGCTGCCCATCATCGCCGACGCCACGCTGGCCTTCCGCATCCCCGACAAGACCTTCGCGCCGGAAGGCATCGCCTTCGATGCGCACAGCAAGTCCTTCTTCATGGGCAGCGTCACGCACAGGAAAATCGTGCGCATCAGCCTGACCGGCAAGATCACCCCGTTTTCCGATGCCGACGACGGCTTGCAACAAGTGCTGGGCGTGGCCGTGGACGCCAAGCGGCGCGACGTGTACGCGGTCAGCACCAACGCGCTGACCCAAGGCAAGCCGCTGCACAATTCCGTCTTCGCCTTCGACATAAAAACCGGCAAGCGCAACGCCGAATACCAGGTGCCCGAGGCCCTGCAGCTCAACGACGTGGCGGTGGCGCCGAACGGCGACGTGTACGCCAGCGATTCGCAGTCGGGCGCCATCTGGAAGATCAGCACGGAACCGGGCAGCACCATCAAGCCCAAGGCGTTCGTTCCGGCCGGCACCCTGGGCGGCAGCAATGGCCTGGCGGTGTCGCCGGACGGAAAAATCCTGTACGTGGCCCACTCGACCGGCCTGGTCCGGGTCGACATCGACACCGGCGCCGTCAGCAAGCTGGCGCCGCCGCCGCGCGAAACCGTGGCCGCCATCGACGGCCTGTATCTGCACCGGGGCGACCTGATCGGCATCCAGAACATCACCTCGCCGGGCCGCGTGATCCGCGTGCGCCTGAACGAAAAAGGCACGGAAATCGAACGCGTCGACACCCTGCAGTCGCATCACAATCCACTGTTTTCGCAGCCGACCACGGGCGCCATTTCCGGCAATGCGATCTTTGTGCTGGGCACCACCCAGCTGCCGCGCTTTAACGACAAGGGCGAGATCGAGAATGTGGGCGAGCTGAAAAATCCGCTGGTGGTACGCGTACCGCTGTGGAAATTGTGAAGCGGCCGCTTCGGCGCCAGGAGCGAACCGGCATGGTGAACGTCGCTATCGCCGTCTACAACGGCGCCTGGGCGTGCTATTCTGCGTGTCCTCATTGCCTATGCGAATTAACGACGATGTCGCCAACGCGGACTTGGGCACTGGGAACCATGCGCGATTGACTTCAGCTCTTGAATTCCGGATTTTGCACCATGCCTAATTTTCCCCTGTTCCTGCCCTTGTCTTTTGGGCTATTCCTGGCAATCCTGCTGCAACACTTTCTCGGCTCGCTTGCCTGGGCCGGACTGCTGGCTGTCATTACCTGGCCATTGCACGAACGGCTCATGAAGCGGGGCTGGTCAAGATTGTCGAGCGCGTGTGCCGTGCTGACGCTGCTGGTATTGAGTTTCCTCGGGCCGTCCATCTTCTTGTTCAACACCTTGGGCAACGAGATTGCCACGGTCGGAAAATTGCTTGGCCAAATTAACCAAACAGGCGTCCCGGCGCCCGAGTGGCTCGCGCGCTTGCCCCTGAGCGCGGAAGCGGCCATCAAATGGTGGCAAGACAACCTGGCGCAGCCTGGTGGACTGGCCACCCTGATCCAGTCGACAGCCGGCGATTTCATCCCCTTCCTTACAGGTACGGCCCGCTCACTCGGCACCACCGCACTGACGAATGCCCTGTATTTATTCCTCGCCTTGCTCACCCTGTTCATCCTCTACCTGCACGGCCCGGCAGTGGCAGGGTATGTCGACCATGCCGGCAATCGCCTGATCCCGAAATACTATCCCGTGCTGCGCCGCCTGCTGCCGCTTTCGGTGCGCGGCACGGCACTTGGGCTGTGCTCGGTGGCGATACTCGAAGGGGTGGTGCTGGGAATTGCCTACGCGCTTGCCGGGGCGCCCGCCCCGGTCCTCCTCGGTGTCATTACGGGTTACCTTGCACTCATTCCGGGTGGCGCGCCACTGGCGTTCTGCTCGGTGTCACTGCTCCTTCTCGGCCAGGGCAACCCAGGTGCGGCGATGGGTCTGTTTTGCTGGGGTGCATTCGAGCTTTTCCTGGTCGACAAATTTGTGCGGCCAAAACTCATAGGGAACAGCGTCGACCTGCCCTTCCTTGCCGTGCTCTTCGGCTTGCTCGGCGGCGTGTCCACGCTCGGCGTGATCGGCTTGTTCGTTGGGCCCTTCATGATGGCAATCCTGTTCTGGTGGCTGCGCGGCGGGCAAGCCGAACCAGTCCCGGAATCAGGCGGCAGCGTCGTCGCCGCAGCGGGTGAGCTGCAGAAGGCATAAGCCGTGGCCGAAGGGATCGCTCATCGAGGCGATCCGACCCCACGCGTAGGTATCGATGCCCCGTTCGAGCCTGGCCCCGGCATGCCGGGCGCGTTCGACGGCAGCTGCGATATCGTCCACGCAGAAGTCGATGTGCACGGGCGTCCAGTGGCGCGCGTAGTCGCGCACTTGCGTACCGGCCGGATTGATCGGGCTGCCCGCCGGCTTGCGCAACAGCTGGATGACGGACGCGGCGCCATCGAGCTCGGCGACCGCGCCGTCGAACAGGGTGCGTTTCAAGCGCAGGCCAAGGCCGTCCGTGTAAAAGGCGATCCCCTTCTCCAGATCGTCAACGTCGATATTGATAACCAGTTCCATGGATCGCCCCCCCCCGGCCCCCATATTACCTGAGCTAGCGCTCAGGCCTGGGCATTGCCCACGCGTTTGAGGCCTGGCCTGGTCCTGGCGACGACAGCGGTGCGGGGTCTTGTCTTCAATTCGGCCACGGCCGGCGCCGGCGCCGTCTCGCCGATCTTGAATATGCTCACCACCCGCGCCAGGGCGCCGGCTTGCTCTTCGAGCGAGGCTGCGGCCGCCGCAGCCTCTTCGACCAGCGCGGCATTTTGTTGGGTCACATCGTCCATCTGGGTGATGGCCTGGTTGATCTGGTCGATGCCCGAAGTCTGTTCCTGGCTCGCCGCCGTGATTTCGCCCATGATGTCGGTCACCCGCTTGATGCTCTCGACAATCTCGGCCATGGTGCTGCCGGCCTGGTCGACCAGGGTCGAGCCGATGCCGACCTGCTCGACCGAATTGCCGATCAGGGTCTTGATCTCCTTCGCCGCGGCGGCAGAGCGCTGCGCCAGGTTGCGCACTTCGGCGGCGACCACCGCAAAACCGCGCCCCTGCTCGCCGGCGCGTGCCGCCTCGACCGCGGCATTGAGGGCCAGGATATTGGTCTGGAACGCGATGCCGTCGATCACAGCGATGATGTCGACGATTTTTCTCGATGAGTCGTTGATCGCTCCCATCGTGCTCACTACCTTGGACACCACTGCGCCGCCCTTGAACGCAATGTCCGACGCCGTGACCGCCAGCTGGTTGGCCTGGCGCGCATTGTCGGCGTTTTGCCTGACGGTGCCGGTCAATTCTTCCATCGACGACGCCGTTTCCTCGAGCGAGCTGGCCTGCTCCTCGGTGCGCGACGACAGGTCAAGATTGCCGTGTGCGATCTGGGCGGAGGCGGCCGCGATGGTTTCGGTACCGCTGCGTACTTCGGCGACGATGCGCACAAGACTGTGCTTCATGTCCATCAGCGCACCCATCAATTGCCCGATTTCATTGCTCGATGCGGTATCGACGCTCGCCGCGAGATTTCCCGTCGCGACAAGCCGCGCGAATTGCACGGCCTCGGCAAGCGGTATGGTGATCGACCGCGTAATCACGTAGGCAAGCAGCGCGCCACACGCGCCAAACAGGATGACCGTGGCGATCAGAATATTGCTGCTGCGGGTCAAACTGGCATGGCGGGCCTTGAGCATGGCGTCGAGCTCATCGACCGCGACGGCGATCAGCGCGAATTGCGCATCGATCGCGGAGGTGAATTTGGCGACATAGTCCGCCGAGGGATAGTCGATTTGCCCGGCATCGACGATTTGCGCGCGGGCCAGCGCCGTCACGCTGGTCGCCTGCGAGACCGCCTCGCTGGTGCGTTCTTCCAGCCGCTCTTTGAGCGCCGGATGGCTGGCCGCTGTCTTGTTCATCGATTGCCGCATGACCTGGTAGCGCTCGCTGGCCTTGTCCAGCAAGGAAAACAGGGTGGCCTTGTCCGCCATGGCCGCCTCTTTGGCGATCAGGATGCCGGCGCCTTTCGCGCGCGTCTGGCCGAGCGCTTCGGTCAGGCGCGGCGCCTGCACCAGCGCCGCATCCATCAGATAGTAGCTGTCCATTTCGGGATCGAGTGTCAGGCCGAAGTGATCCAGCAACATGCTGTGCACGCCGAGCATGCCTGCCAGCAGCGCGGTGTGATCGGTATAGCTGCCCGGTATGGTGATCGCGCCTTGCGCCGTCTTGCGGGCCAGCGCATTCCAGTCTTCCCGCACTTTCCTCCAGGCCACTTCCAGCGCCTGGTTCGCCTTCTCGCCATCCACAATGGCATCGAGCTTTGCGTACACCATCTCGGCCGCGGCGGCCTTGTCGACCAGTTTGGTCCGGGCCGTTGCATTGCCGCCCAATGCCAGCGCCGACAGGCCGCGGTGCTGCTGGGTCATTTGCAGCGCGAGCAGCAAGGCACGCGCCGGTTCGATGCCGCGCTGTTCGAGCGCCGCGGCATTGATGGCCTTCTGGGTTTCCAACATGTAGAGCACGAGCGGCGCTGCGACCATCACCAGGGCCAGCAAGCCCATCACGGCAAATTTCTGCCAAAGGAACAAGCGATTCAGGATTGCATTCATGTTACGACCACCCTTCTGACGAGATAAGCACGAAACTGCCGTGCGGCGGCCCACGCGTGGGCACGGACCTGGCGCGAATGTAACGCTAGTATGGTTCTTCCACCGGGCTGGCGTCCGGGGCGCCATTGGCCACCTGCTTGAAGTGCGCGGCGTTGATGGCCAGCTCCCGCCTGGCGACCGTATTGGCGCCGGTCCTGGGCTTCAATGCAGCGACCACCGCCCTTGGCCCCGGTTCGCCAATCGTGAATACGCCGACCACCCTGGCCAGGGCGGCAGCCTGCTCTTCGAGCGCCGCTGCGGCCGCTGCGGCCTCTTCGACCAGCGCGGCATTTTGTTGGGTGACATCGTCCATCTGGGTGATCGCCTGGTTGATCTGGTCGATGCCCGAAGTCTGCTCCTGGCTGGCCGCCGTGATTTCGCCCATGATGTCGGTCACCCGCTTGACGCTGTCGACAATCTCGGCCATGGTGCTGCCGGCCTGGTCGACCAGCCTGGAGCCGATCTCGACCTGCTCGACCGAATTGCCGATCAGGGTCTTGATCTCCTTCGCCGCGGCGGCAGAGCGCTGCGCCAGGTTGCGCACTTCGGCGGCGACCACCGCAAAACCGCGCCCCTGCTCGCCGGCGCGTGCCGCCTCGACCGCAGCATTCAAGGCCAAGATATTGGTCTGGAACGCGATGCCGTCGATGACCCCGATGATATCGACGATCTCTTTGGCCGATTCGTTGATCGACCCCATGGTGCTCACCACCTTGGACACCACCGCCCCACCCTTGAGTGCAATGTCCGACGCCGTCACCGCCAACTGGTTGGCCTGGCGTGCATTGTCGGCGTTTTGCTTGACGGTGCCGGTCAGCTCTTCCATCGACGATGCCGTCTCTTCGAGCGAGCTGGCCTGCTCCTCGGTGCGCGCCGACAGGTCGAGGTTGCCGCTGGCGATCTGCCCCGAGGCGGACGCGATCGTTTCGGTGCCGCTGCGCACTTCGCGCACGATGCCGACGAGGCTGGCGTTCATGTCCTTGAGCGCCTGCATCAGTTGCCCGGTTTCATCGGCCGAGCCCACCGCAATGTGGCTGCTCAGGTCGCCGCCAGCGACCGTGCGCGCCACCTGCACCGCTTCGATCAGCGGCCTCGTGATAGAACGGGTCAGCCACCAGCCCATGCCGATGCACAGGATGGCCGCGAGCACGCCAACGGCGACCATTTCAATGCGTGCCGCGGCGATGGATGCGCCCACTTGTTCACTGGAAGCGACGACGATCTTCTTCTGCAATTCCAGCAGCGTGCTGATCGGTACCTGCAGTGCATCGAGCGCCGGCAGGGTTTCCGTGCGCATCAGCGTGCGCGCCTCGTCGATTTGCCCCTTTTCTACCAGCTTGTCCACCTGGCTGAAGGACGCGACGTAGCGGCCACGCAAGTCCTTGATTTTTGCCAGCAAGGCCTTCCCTTCCGGGAGATAGATCAGCGCGTCGAGCGTTCCTAAAGCGTTGCCTACCGCCTTCTTGTTGTCGGCAATGTGGGCGCGGATTGCTGACGCCTCGGCCGGATCGGCGGTATTGATCAGTTCCAGCGTCCGCCGGGCATTGCTGCGCGTGCTGGAATTGATCGCATTGGCAGCCTCGGCCTTGATCCACTCCTTCTCGATCATCCCCGTATTGATCACGCCGATGGCGGCAAAGCGTGACAGCGCGACGAAGATCAGCGCTGCCATCACAAGAAGGAGGAAGGCGTACCCCGCGCCAAGACGGGTACCGATTTTCAAGTCAGCGATTCTCATCTTTTACCTTCCCATTCAAGGTCATTGAACAGCTGGTTGCGCCGTAAATTACAATATGTTTCCATCAGTAACTCCTAGTAAGTGTATATGGAAGTTAATGAGAAATTCTATAAAAATACGAAAAATGACGAAAATAGCGACACTCGCAAGACCGTGCAACGGCGGGAAGGCACGAAAAGACTGAAGGCGGGCGTGGCAAGCGCGATATACTTTCAGTTAACAATAAAAAGTATGCCGAAGTGGCAATGTTGGATCAGGGATGGCTGATGAATATGAACAGAGCGACTAGGGCGCGCACCTACCTGTCGACCCGGGAAGCGGCGGCCCGCCTGGATATGGCGCTGTCGACGGTGCAAAACTGGGCCGAAACGGGCTTGCTGCCGGCATGGAAGACACCCGGCGGTCACCGCCGCATTCCGGTCGATGCCGTCGAGGCGATGCGGGCGCGCCAGGAGGCAGTGCTCGGCCCCGAGCAGCCGATGGCGCCGTTCCAGGTACTGGTCGTCGAGGACGAGCTACTCCAGCGCGAGCTGTATCGTCTCCAGAGCGACGATTGGGGCTTGCCGATGAAACTGCTCATTGCCAAGGATGGCTACGAAGGCCTGATGATGATCGGTCGCTATGCGCCGGACGTGATCATCACGGACCTGAGCATGCCCGGCATAGACGGCTTCATGATGATCCGTCGCCTCCTCGCCTGCTCCGTACCGGTCCACGGCAAGGTGATTGTCGTTTCGGGCCTGAGCGAGGAAGAAATCGCGACGCATGGCGGACTGCCGGCCGGCATCGCCCGCTATCCGAAACCGATCCCCTTCCCCATCCTGCGGGTCCTGATCGAAGAACAGATACGCATGCATGCAGGGCTCAGGCATGGGTGCCAGGCGCCGCCTTCAGCATGACCACGCCAAGCCAGGCAAACCATGCTATCTGGCCCAGTCCGAACAGCGCCCCCAGTTCCTTCAAGGCCGGGATGATGGTGAGCACGCCGGCGAGGCCGAGCGCGATACCCAGGTAGTTCAGCAGGCGTGGAAAAGCGGACTGTCTGAGCGCCGACCAGCTCACCAGGATGACCCACAGGCCGCCAACGAGTTCGATACCGCCTCCGATGCCTTCCTGCACTGCGGACACGGTCTGCCACAGCGTCGTGGCCTGCTCCGGATTGATGGCGTGCAGCCTGGCGGCGGCAGCCAATCCGGTAATGGCGATCATGCCCGCCGCGATGACCAGGCCGGCCCAGATCAGGCCGAACGCCGTGGCGGTCCTGGTCAGCGCTTCTTCGCGCTTTTCCAGCCGCTCATGGAGCGCCAGCGACAGCAGCACCAGCAGCACGCCGAACACGACGTAGATGAACAGGTTCCAGGCCTGGAACACGCCCTGCTTGCCGAGCATGAAGGCCAGCTTCTCGCCAGCACCGAGCGTGTCCGCATTCGGTGGCATGAACACGGTGAACATCACGGCAAAGCCGGCTATGTAGGCCAGCGCTTCGACCAGTGCGGCCATGCCGCCGATTTTCTGCAGATTGAATGTCACCATTTCCCCCAGTTAAAGTACCGGATCCAACGATAGCACGGGCAAGAAATTGACCCGCCGATAAGGGATGGAATGCACTTTCATGGCCCCAGAATGCAAAAGAGACCGCTGTTGATTTCGGCGGTGTTCAGTACATAGTCAAGCCGGTGCGGACATGATGTCGCTCACCTGCCGCACCGGAAAGTCAGGCAGGCCCCGTCAACAGGCGATAACCCACACCCGTTTCCGTGAGCAGGTAGCGTGGCTGCGCCGGATCGTCTTCCAGCTTGTGCCGCAGGTGGCCCATGTAAATGCGCAAATAGTGCCCATCCTCGGCGTGCGATGGGCCCCGGACGGAACGCAGCAGTTGCGGATTGGTCAGCACCCGTCCGGCGCTGCCCACCATGACCACCAGCAAGCCATATTCAGTCGGCGTCAGATGCATGCTCACGCCCGCTTTCGACACGCGGCGGTCCTTGAGGTCCACCGTGACGTCGCCAAAGCGCACCTGCCCGGCATGGTCGACGTCGGGTTGGTGGCGGCGCCGCAGCTTTGCTCGGTAGAACGTAGCAAAACGACTTCATGTTGCCGCCGCCGGTGAAATGTGATTGACCGGGAGTAGCGTAGCAAGCAAGCCGTAAACGATTTCTAAAAAGACACCTCCTCGTGTAAACGCGGCGTAAAAATTGCGCGAGTCGGGCGCTCCGTTTGCGGCTCTCCGCCTATTCTTGTCAACATTTTTAGACATCCTGCTTCGCGACGAGATGTACCGGCCCGTGCTGGTCGAGCCGGACAGCGAACTGATGGAACGCGTGCAGGGTGCGGTCGTCTCTTGGCAGACCTTTGGAATCGCTCGCGGCGTCGCCTATACTGGAATTTGGACCTTCTCCGTAACGCAGCCATTGAGGCGGGAGGAACAGCCAGCGGGACAGGATAAGTAATTTGACCTGCCGCGGAATTGCCTCTCCGCTTGGCCATCCGCACGGTGTGCGATGTAACGGAGAGACGATCGGTCCTTAAATTGAATTCTTGAGCAAACTCGGTCGGGCTTGTCGAGCACCCGGCAGATTGCAAGGCGCTACGCAGCCTTTGTCTGAATGCGTCGCCCCGATCAGATGCCGTTTTGAAGTCCATTGCGCAGCAGAGCAAGAAAAATGGGCGGGATCGTTGAATCTGGACCTGCCCTGCTCGCCGTCTCTATTCTTGACTCAATGGTGCTGAAATGATGACGACTTTGCTTACTAATCCCTGTAAAAACACGCCATTGTCCAGAAACACCGCACCCCGCATGTTGGTCGCGCAGATTCTTGTGAACGTGCCCGAATTAATGTTGGACTCCAGCATTAACCTATTGCTGATCTTGTCACGGGTGTTGACGGTGACAATGAGTGAAACAGAATTCAATTCCCTGCTTAGCCACGCTGCACACCGGGCCGACATAGATTGCCCTGAATGGCGGCCGAAGTTACGATCGGAAGGTGGGGAATTGGAGTTCGGAAAGCTTCGAAACTGCCTGGCCGGGCATGAGGAAGATGATGTAGTCGCCGCCCTCGACCGACTCTGGGATGCCCTTGTCGAACAACTGATACTGTTAATCGGCGAGCATTTGACATTGCTGCAGCTGCGCCGGGCAGTGAGCCCGTCATGATAGAACGTCAGTGCGCTTGAAGTAGCCCGCTTCCTACAATGGTTCATGAGCGATCAGCAGCGCTTCGAGCCGCTGATCGTCGTGCAAGAACGTCAGTTGGTCGTTCATATCCACCATGAGTGCCCGCCATCCCATGTAGGCGCCATAAGCCCACTCTCGCCTGACCAGTGCCTGCAGCCCTGTCCTGTGCTGCGACTCTTCAACGTAACGCCTGATTTGTTCAGTTGTGCGGTCGGTAATTTCCGTATATGAAAGCCAAGGCCCTGCAACTTTCGGTTTCATGATATTTTTCGCGAACGTGTAGCTACTTGCACCAAGGGAAGTCCAACTAACGAAGGCGAAAGTTGATAGAACATTAGATCCGCGGGATTGAAAAGGGTTCCCCCGTCAGCCAGCGTACGCGGGGGGGCGGACAGCGACCACCTTGTCTATCCTGACAGGACGGATTTCTCGCGCTGGCGCTGGATATCGATAAAGTTGGGGGCCTGAGCGCTGGATTGAACTAGCATCGTGGTTGCCGGATGTCGCCAACTCTTTGACCAAATCTTCTGCTGCCTTTCTTCCCCATCCAAAGAAATCGGCGTCGGGAAAGGTTTCCCGCCTTGCGTTTATGTCTTGCATGGTCGCTCCTGGAATCTCCTGCTCACTGATATAGGCAATTGAAGATCCGCATACTTCGAACTTCAATTGCTTGCGGAATCGGATGTTCAAAGTGCCGTGCTCGCCTGCTGGCGAATGGGTCGACAGCCATCCGTTTGCTGCAAATTGGTAATATGACTCGGCAATTAACTCTTATTAAGATGTCATTTTAGCCTCTGGCGTTGCCAGTGCAAGCTCGAGTATGTGAACCCTTCAGGGAACAAAATTCACTGTCTCCAACGTGACCGCAATACGCAGTGCGCGCGTTCGTACTTGCGGGGGCAACTCCTGAGCTTTTTGTTTCCATCCCCTCGGAAATCAGAAGAAAACGCTAGCTTTTCGGTTGATGTAGAATTAGTACCATAGGTGGTAATCGTATTTGAAAAGCGATGGAAAAGTCCTTCCGGCACAGGGATCTCAGCAATTGAGCAGGGGCATTTCTAGCGCTTTGGTCAACGGTCGTAGACGTCGTGGCATTCATTTCAGGCGCTCCCCGGCTGTCTTCATTCGGAGAGCTTGTATGAGCAGCTTGCCTGCAAATTTAGAGCGCGAGGGATTCTCCGCCAGGCTCATGGCGTCGCTCAAACTTGAACAGTTGCCTACTACCGCTGGTGCATTCACCAGGGAATTCAACCTTCGTGCTGACGGTGCAGCCGTCACTGTACATGCCGTTCGAAAATGGTTTGATGGCGGCTGCATACCGACGCAAGACAAAGTGCAAATCATCGCGCGCTGGCTTGGTGTTTCGGCCCAGTGGTTGCGTTACGGGGACACTGATGAAGTGCGTGTCACAAACGCGGAACTGGAGCCACGTGATTTCCGGATGATTAACGATCTGCGTCTACTTCGTCAAACTGAGCGGAACCTCGTTGAGCAGATGGTGGAAGCCTTGCTGAGCGCCCAACAATATTCAGAACTGTATTCGCCGAAAAAATAGTCTGTCGCCCTGCTTCGCATATTCGCAGGACCCGGAACGCAGCGTTCGTACTTTCGCGAATTGGTCTGATCCGGGCGACGGGTAGATTCTCAGCCGACTGGCGCGTCAAAACGCAAAAAAGCCGCTAGCGATAGCGGCTTTGCCTTGTCAAGCCAATGTTTAAGCGTTGAAACCCTTGCCATCGGCAGCCAGCCTGACCATCAGCGGCGCCGGTGTCCAGGCATTGCCATGGCGGCCCTTGGCGTACTTCTGCATGGCCTCCAGCACGTTCGGCAAGCCCACGGTATCGGCATAGAACATCGGACCGCCGCGGAACAGCGGGAAGCCGTAGCCGGTCAGGTACACCATGTCGATATCGGAAGCGCGCATCGCGATGCCCTCTTCCAGGATGCTTGCGCCTTCATTGACCAGCGAGTACACCAGGCGTTCCACGATTTCCTGGTCGCTGATCTTGCGGCGCTCGACGCCGATGTCGGCCGAGTGCTTGACGATCATGTCGTTCACCTCGGTGGACGGATAAGCCTTGCGGTCGCCCGCCTTGTAGTCGTACCAGCCGGCGCCGGTCTTCTGGCCGTAGCGGCCCATCTCGCACAGCAGGTCGGCGGTTTTCGAATAGGTGATCTCCGGCGATTCGACATAGCGGCGCTTGCGGATGTACCAGCCGATGTCATTGCCGGCCAGGTCGCCCATGCGGAACGGCCCCATGGCGAAGCCGAATTTTTCGACCGCCTTGTCCACCTGCTCCGGCAGGCAGCCTTCTTCCAGCAGGAAGCCGGCCTGGCGGCTGTATTGTTCGATCATACGGTTGCCGATAAAACCGTCGCACACGCCCGACACCACGCCCGTCTTGCGCAGTTTTTTCGACAGCGCCAGCGTGGTGGCCAGCACGTCCTTGCCGGTTTTCGCGCCGCGCACGATCTCGAGCAGCTTCATGACATTGGCCGGGCTGAAGAAGTGGGTGCCGACCACGTCCTGGGGACGGGACGTGAAGCTGGCGATCTTGTCCAGGTCCAGGGTCGAGGTGTTCGAGGCCAGGATGGCGCCCGGCTTCATGACCGCGTCGAGCTGCTTGAAGACGACTTCCTTGACGCCCATGTCTTCGAACACGGCTTCGACCACGATGTCGGCATCGGCGATATCGTCATACGACAGGGTGCCGCTGATCAGGCCCACGCGCTGCTCGAATTTCTCGGGCGTCAGCTTGCCCTTTTTCATGGTGTTTTCGTAGTTCTTGCGGATGGTCGCGATGCCCTTGTCGAGCGCTTCCTGCTTGGTTTCGAGCAGGATGACCGGAATGCCGGCATTCACAAAATTCATGGCGATGCCGCCGCCCATGGTGCCGGCGCCGATGATGGCAGCCTTGTTGATCTGGCGCGTCGGGGTATCGGCCGGCACGTCGGGCACCTTGCTGGCGACGCGTTCGGCGAAGAAGGCGTGGCGCAGGGACTTCGATTCCGGGGTCTGGATCAGGTGGATGAAGCGCTCGCGTTCGAACTTGACGCCATCGTCGAATTTCATGGTGACGGAGGCGGCGACCGTTTCCACGCATTCGATCGGCGCCGGGAACGGACCGGCCATGCCCTTGACCATATTGCGCGAGAATTGCAGGAAGGCTTCGTGGTTCGGGTAGTCGACCTTGCGGTCGCGCACACGCGGCAGGGGCCGCACGTCGGCGACCTTGTTGGCGAAGGCCAGCGCCGATGCGAGGAAGTTGGCGTCGGCCGCGAAAACTTCGTCGAACAGCGCCGTGCCGGCCAGCTTGTCGGACAGGACAGGCGTACCCGAAACGACCATGTTCAGCGCCGTTTCCAGGCCCAGCACGCGCGGCAGGCGCTGCGTACCACCGGCGCCCGGCAGCAGGCCCAGTTTCACTTCCGGCAGCGCGATCTGCGCGCCCGGCATGGCGACCCGGTAGTTGCTGCCCAGGGCCAGTTCCAGGCCGCCGCCCATGCAGACGGTGTGGATGGCGGCGACGACCGGCTTGGTCGAGCCTTCGACCACCTTGATCAGGGTGTGCAGGCTGGGCTCGGTCAGCGCTTTCGGCGAATTGAATTCCTTGATGTCGGCGCCGCCCGAAAAGGCTTTGCCGGCGCCGGTGATGACGATGGCCTTGACGGCGTCGTCGGCCAGTGCTTTCTGGATGCCTTCAACAGCCGCGGTGCGGGTTGCAAGGCCAAGTCCGTTGACCGGAGGGTTGTTCAGTGTGATGACGGCTACGCTGCCATTGACCTGGTATTCGGCGCTCATGTCTCTTCCTTTGTTAGTGATCTCGCGATCTTACAACTATACAACAAAAAAGTACGGTCGTATTATTTTTCTGAAGCGTACTCAGACTTCCAGCCATTCCTTGCGGATCATGGCATTCGCGCGCAGTGCATCGGGCGTGCCTTCGAACACGATGGCGCCGTGCCCCATCACATAAACGCGGTTCGAAATTTCCAGGGCAATGGCCAGTTTCTGCTCCACCAGCAAGACAGAAATCCCCTTTTCCTTCAGCGCCAGCAGGTATTGCGCCACCAGCGCCACGATCTTCGGCGCCAGCCCTTCGGTGGGCTCGTCGATCATGATCAGGTCCGGGTCGCCCATCAGGCTGCGGCACAGGGTCAGCATCTGCTGTTCGCCGCCCGACAGGAAACCCGCCGCCACCGTGCGCCGTTCCTCCAGGCGCGGGAACATGCGGTACATATCGGCCAGCGACCAGCGGCCCGTTCCCCCGTTCTTCTTCTGGCCCAGGATCAGGTTCTGTTCCACGGTCAGCGTGGGGAAAATATCGCGGTTCTCGGGCACGTAGGCCAGGCCCTTGTGCGCGATCTGGAAAGCCTTCAGGCCCAGCATTTCCTCGCCCTTGAACATCACCGAACCGGTGGCATTGACCTGCCCCATGACCGATTTGACCAGGGTCGAACGGCCCACGCCGTTGCGCCCCAGCAGGCTGACGATCTCGCCCTTGCCGATGGTGATGTCGACGCCGTGCAGGATATGGCCCTTGCCGTAATAGGCATGCAAGTCTTTCACTTCCAGGATATTGCTCATGCGCGCACCTCTTGTCCCAGATAGGCGGCCTGGACCGCCGCATTCGAGCGGATGTTGGCGGGCGTGTCGCAGGCGATCACTTCGCCGTACACCAGTACCGCGATCTTGTCGGCCAGGCCGAACACCACGCTCATGTCGTGCTCCACCATGACGAGCGACTTGCCCACCGTGACCTTGCGGATCAGTTCCACGGCTGCATCGGACTCGGACCGGCTCATGCCGGCAGTCGGTTCGTCGAGCAGGATCACGTCGGCGCCGCCGGCGATGGTGATGCCGATTTCCAGCGCCCGCTGCTCGGCGTAGGTCAGCACGCCGGCCAGCACCTTGCGCTGGCGCTGCAGGCCAATCTGCTCGAGCACCTGCTCGGCCCGTTCGTGCGCGTCGCGCAAGCCGTTCAGGCGCTGCCAGAACGAATACTTGTAGCCCATCGCCCACAGCACCGCGCAGCGCAGGTTTTCATAGACCGACAGGTTCACGAACAGGTTGCTGATCTGGAAGCTGCGCGACAGGCCGAGCCGGTTGATTTCATACGGTTTCAAGCCGCTGATGCTGTTTCCGTTCAGGCAGATATCGCCGCTGCTGACGCCGAAGCGTCCCGACACCAGGTTGAACAGCGTCGACTTGCCGGCGCCGTTCGGACCGATGACGGCCACCCGTTCGCCCGTGCCCACCGTGAGGTTGGCGCCGCGAATGATCTCGGATTTGCCGAAACTCTTGCGCACGTCCTTCAGTTCAAGCGCGTTCATGCCGCACTCCCGCGCTGTTTCGCCACAATTTCTGCATTCACTTCGCTCCAGACTGCGTAATACCCTGGCTGCACACGGCGGTAACCAAGGATGCCGATGGCGACCAGGGCCGCCACCACCAGCCATGGACCGGCCGCCTTGACGTCGATTTCCTGGCCGAAGCGCGTCATGATGCTGCCATTGGCCGCCTCCAGGGTCAGGTGGTACAGCATTTCGATGCCCGCCACGAAGCCGGCAAAGCCCACCAGCGACACCGCGCACACGGCCAGCAGGCGCTTCCAGATGCGGTGGAACAGACCGAAGGTGGACACCCGCAGCAGCATCAGAATCAGGCTCGCCAGGCCGGCCGGCGCATAGCGCACCAGCAGCACGAAGAACAGGCCCAGGTACAGCTGCCATGCGGGCGTGAAGTCGGACAGCATCACCGAGAAGAACACGCCGACGATGGCGCCCAGCAACGGCCCGAAGAAGAAGCCGATGCCGCCGATGAACACGAACAGCAGCACCGCGCCGGAGCGGATGGCGCTGACATTTTCGGCGCTCACGATCTCGAAGTTGATGGCGCCAAGCCCGCCCGAAATGCCGGCGAAGAAGGCCGACAGAATGAGCGTCAGGTAGCGTACCCACTGCGTGTTGTAGCCCACGAATTCAACCCTCTCGGGATTGTCGCGCACCGCATTGATCATGCGTCCCAGCGGTGTTTGCGTGAATGCGAACATGGCGATGGTGCTGATGAACAGCCAGAACGCGATCAGGTAGTAGACCTGGATCTGCGGTCCGTAGTTGTAGCCGAACAGGTCTGTTCCGCGCACGCGGTTGGTGGTGACGCCGCCTTCGCCGCCGAAAAAGCCCGGGAACATCAGGGAACAGGCGAACACCAGTTCCACCAGGCCCAGGGTGATCATGGCGAAAGTGGTGCCCGATTTCTTGGTCGTCACGTAGCCGAACAGCACCCCGAAGGCCATGCCGGCGAATCCGCCCACCAGGGGGATGAGCGTGTTCGGTATCGACGCCCCGATGCCCGCGCTGTTCATGGCGTGGATGGCGAAAAACGCGCCCAGGCCCGAATACACGGCGTGGCCGAAGGAGAGCATGCCGCCCTGCCCCAGCAGCATGTTGTACGACAGGCCGAAGATCATCACGGTGCCGATCTGCGACAGGATCGACAGCGAAGCGCCCTTGGTAAAGATCAGCGGCGCGGCGATCAGGATCAGCGCGAAGGCGCTCCAGACCAGGTAGCGTCCCAGGTTCAGTGGTGTAAAAGAGAGCCTCATTCGCGCGTCCCCATCAAGCCTTTCGGACGGAAAATCAGGATCAGCACCAGCAGCAGGAAGGGCAGGATGGCCGCGCTCTGCGAAACGGTGAGCTTGAGCAGTTCGTAGCCTGGCGTCGCTTCGGTGATGTTCGCGCCCAGGCCGTTAAACACGGTCATCAGGGAATAGTCGAGCGCGACGGCGAAGGTTTGCATGACGCCGATCAGGATCGAGGCCACGAAGGCGCCGGCCAGCGAACCCATGCCGCCGACCACCACCACCACGAAGATGATGCTGCCGACGGTGGCCGCCATGCCCGGTTCGGTGACGAAGGCATTGCCGCCAATGACGCCGGCCAGGCCGGCCAGCGCGCAGCCGCCGCCGAACACCCACATGAAGATGCGCGGCACATTGTGGCCCAGCGCTTCCACGGCATCCGGATGGGTCAGCGCGGCCTGGATGACGAGGCCGACGCGGGTGCGGGTGAGCACCAGGTAGATCGAGGCCAGCATCGACAGCGCGACCAGCATCATGAAGCCGCGGTAGATCGGGAAGCTGGTGGAAAACAGGGTAAACAACGGGCCGTCGAGTTCTTTTGGAATCGGGTATGGGACCGCGGCGCGGCCCCAGATCAGCTGCACCAGTTCGACGATCAGGTAGGACATGCCGAAGGTGAACAGCAGTTCGGGGATGTGGCCGTATTTGTGCAGCGGCCGCAGGCCATAGCGTTCGACCAGGGCGCCGATCAGGCCGACGACGATGGGCGCGAGCACCAGCGCGGGCCAGAAGCCCAGCACGGAGCTGATGGTGTAGGCCATGTAGGCCCCGAGCATGTAAAAACTGGCGTGTGCGAAGTTCAGCACACCCATCATGCTGAAAATGAGCGTCAGGCCGGACGAGAGCATGAACAGCAGCAATCCGTAGCTGACGCCGTTCAGCAGGGTGAACAGCGTAAATTCCATAAGGCGATCGCAGACGTAAGACGAACAGGTGCAAGAACGCCGGGTGGAACGCGTTCATGCGTTGCCACCCAACGGGACCATCACAACAAGAAAGGGAAACTTACGCGCCCGGACGTTTCATCTGGCAGGAAGTCGGCTGCGTGGCGTAATACGCATCGATCTTCTTGTCCATTCTCCAGCCGTAGCCGGTGTTTTCCTGGTCGTATTTGACTGCCTTGCCGTCCACTTTGCTCCAGGTGCCGATGTACAGCGATTGCTGCAGCTGGTGGTCGACCTTGTTCATCATGACGCCGCCGTTCAGGCTCTGGAACTTGGCGCCTTCCATGGCGAATGCCACTTTGACCGGATCGGTCGATTTGGTCTGCTTGATGGCCTGGGCCACCATGCCGATGCTGCTGTGGGTTTGCGCGGTGTAGTAGTCGTCGTTGTACTTCTTTTTATAGCCTTCGACGATGTCCTTGCCGGCCGCGATGTCGCCGTTGATCAGCCAGTTGCCGACGATCTTGACGCGGTCGGCGCCGGCCGCGCCCATGGCCGTCGGCACGCCCGTGGTGACGGCATAGTAGGTATAGAAATTCGCTTTCAGGTCGGCGTCCTTGGCGGCGCGGATCAAGAGGGCCAGGTCGGCGCCCCAGTTGCCGGTGATGACGGTATCGGCGCCCGATGCCTTGATCTTGGCGATGTAGGGCGAGAAATCCTTCACTTGCGCGATCGGGTGCAGGTCGTCGCCGGCGATCTTGATGTCCGGACGCTTGCGTTTCAGGTACTCCTTGGCGGCGCGGCTGACGGCGTGGCCGAAGGCATAGTTCTGGCCGATGATGTAGACGCTCTTGATGTCCTTGTCGGGCGCCATGTAGGACGTCAGCGCTTCCATTTTCATGTCGGAATTGGCGTCGAAGCGGAAATGCCAGAAGCTGCACTTGCTGTTGGTCATGTCGGGATCGATGGCCGCATAGTTGAGGTAGATGATTTCCTTGCCCGGATTGCGGTCATTGTGCTTGTTGACCGCGTCCAGCAGCGCCAGTCCCACGCCCGAGCCATTGCCCTGGGTGATGTAGCGGTAGCCCTGGTCGATGATGGCTTTCAACTGGGTCAGCGATTCCTGAGGGCTGCCCTTGTTGTCGAAACCGACGACTTCGAAGGTGTGCTCGCCGGCCCATTTCTGCTTGTTGGCCAGCTCGGCGATGGTCTGGAAACTCTTCAGCTGATTCTGGCCCACTGGCGCAAATGGCCCGGACAGCGGGTCGATGAATGCGATTTTGACGGTTTCTGCCTGTGCTGCAACGCTCAGCAATGCGAGTGATACGGCCAGGGTCAACGGGCGAATAGTCTTGATCATTTGTCTCCATCCTTTTTATATTGCGGGTCTGAGCCCATGCAGCAAAACGCTGCCCTACTAAAAAACGGTCAAGCGCTCGGGAGCTTGTGTTCCTTGAATTGCTCGCGCAGCTTGTTCTTTTGAATCTTTCCGGTGGCGCCCATGGGCAGCGCGTCGACAAAGGCGACGTCGTCCGGCATCCAGAATTTGGCGATTTTTCCCTCGAAGAAGGCGAGCAATGCTTCGCGCGTGACATCCTGCCCGGGGCGTTTGATCACCAGCAGCAGCGGACGTTCATCCCATTTCGGGTGGGCGATGCCGATGCAGGCCGCCTGCAGCACGGCCGGATGGGCCATGGCGATGTTTTCCAGGTCGATGGTGCCTATCCATTCGCCGCCGGACTTGATCACGTCCTTGCTGCGGTCGGTGATCTGCATGTAGCCGTCTTCGTCGATGGTGGCCACGTCGCCGGTCGGGAACCAGCCATCCTGGAGCACGTCGCCGCCTTCATTCTTGAAATAGCTGCTGATGATCCACGGGCCCTTGACCAGCAGGTGGCCGTAAGTGGCGCCGTCCCAGGCCAGTTCCTTGCCGTCGTCGTCGACGATTTTCATGTCGACGCCGTACACGGCGTGGCCCTGCTTTTGCAAAATCTTGCGCTGCGCCTCGACCGGCAGCGCCAGGTGCTTGGCCTGCAGGCCGCCGGCGGTGCCCAGCGGCGACATTTCGGTCATGCCCCAGGCGTGGATGACTTCCACGCCCAGCTTGTCGATCAGGGTATCCATCATGGCTGGCGGGCAGGCCGAACCGCCAATGACGGTGCGGCGGAAGGTGGAGAACAGGAGATTGTTCTGCAGCGCGTAGTTCACCAGGCCCAGCCACACGGTAGGCACGCCTGCCGAGAAGGTGACGCCTTCCGCTTCGAACAGTTCGTACAGCGATTTGCCGTCCAGGGCAGCGCCCGGGTACACCATTTTCGCGCCCGACAGCAGCACCGAATACGGCAAGCCCCAGGCATTCACGTGGAACATGGGCACGACGGGCAGCACGGTATCGGTGGCGCGCACATTGAGCGCGTTGGGCATGGCCGAGGCATAGGCGTGCAGCACGGTCGAGCGGTGCGAATACAGGGCACCTTTCGGGTTGCCGGTGGTGCCCGAGGTATAGCACAGGGACGCGGCCGAGTTTTCGTCGAACAAGGGCCATTCGTAGTCGTCGTCGCCGCCGGCGACCAGGTCTTCGTAGCAGAGCAGGCTGGCAATTTTGGTTTCCGCGGGCATGCGGTCGCGGTCGGCCATGAGCACGAAGGCCTTGACGGTCTTGCAGTGCGCGGCCACCGCTTCGATCAGCGGCAGGAAGGTCAGGTCGAAAAACAGGTACTGGTCTTCCGCATGGTTGCAGATGTAGGCGATCTGTTCCGGATGCAGGCGCGGATTGATGGTATGCAGCACGGCGCCGGAACCGGACACGGCGTAATAGAGCTCCATGTGGCGGTAGCCATTCCAGGCCAGCGTGGCTACACGGTCGCCCATGGCAACGCCAAGGCCGGTCAGCGCATTGGCCATTTTTTTGGCGCGCTGGTGGCAGTCGCGGTAGGTATAGCGGTGCAGGTCGCCTTCGACCCGGCGGGAGACAATTTCAGTGTGCGGATAGTGCTTGGCTGCGTAATCGAGAATGCTGGATATGAGCAAGGGTTGGCTCATCATCTGGCCCATCAACGGACTCATCTTATACGACGTCATCGACACTCCTGGTTTCGCACTGCGATAGGAAGACTCAGTTTCGTACGACCGTGCTATTCTCGTCAACGCATTTCGATGCTGCGCTGCAGCAATGATGTAAATTGCATGGAAACAGTGCGTTTTTGTGGCTTCTGTGTCGAGCCAGCATGACTGTCAAAGGTATTCGTCGAAGTCCAGCACTTCCGCGTCGTCGTACTCTTTGACCATGGCGTACCAGTATTCTGTGCATTTCCCGACATCGCCCCCGCTCAACCCTCCGGGCGTGCTTTTGGCTGTAAGGTATTGGTCATAGACCACGTAAGCAGCCTCGAGATTGTCGGATTTTGAATGGCCCCGGGAGACAGCGGCGGCCAAGGCGCCCCGCATCAATTCCTTGCCTTTGTTGAGCGCTTTCCAGAGCGGCGACTTGGCGCTTTCTTCCCGTACCGGCGCCTTCTTTCTTTCCGTCTTTTCCTTGACCTTGTTTTCACGCGCCCTGTCGCCGATTTCCTTGGCCGCCTTGGTGGTCGCGCTGTTCATGCCGTCGCCAGGCTTGCCGGACAGATGGCCGGAGTAGCCAGTGTCATTGCCCGTTTCCTCCGCGGCCTTCTGCAGCTCTTCCACGGTGTAGGCGCTGGCGAGCGAGGTGTACGCCACGGCTTTCGGCAGTCTTTCAGCGCGCTGAACAACGCTGGCCATGCGCGCCTGCACGGGCCCTCCCGGTCGCACAGGCTTGAATACCGGCGGCAGCTTGGGCAAGGGCTTGGCGGAGGCGACGCCGGCGGGCTTTGCCTGCACTGGCGCCACGGCATTGGGCCGGTAGACCGGCGGAACAGGGACGGTTTTTGGCATCGAGGGTCACTCCCGGTCAAACGCAGCGGCCCTGGAGCCCCTGCCATTTCCATGCGATGGAAAGCACGGTAAAGATTGCTTAATATATCATCCTTCCCGATCGGATAGCGCATTTCGAGAGGCGTCGGCCAGTTCCGTTTAGTACGGTAAAATTCGTGCTTCACACCATTGCACTGGAATTGCCATCACCGCCGACGACCTGCCCTTCGATAACGCATTCGCTGCCCTGCCGCCCGCGTTCTACACCCGGCTGATGCCAACGCCCCTGCCCGCGCCCTACTTTGTGGCTGCCAGCGCGAACGCGGCGGCGCTGGTCGGCCTGACGCCGGAAGAACTGGCGCGCGACGATTTCGTTGCCGTCTTTACCGGCAACGCGGCGCCTGCGCGCGCCATGCCGCTGTCGGCCGTCTATTCCGGCCACCAGTTCGGCGTGTGGGCCGGCCAGCTGGGCGACGGCCGCGCCATCCTGCTGGGCGAATTGAACGGCATGGAAATCCAGCTCAAGGGCGCCGGCCTGACCCCGTATTCGCGCATGGGCGACGGGCGCGCCGTGCTGCGGTCCTCGATCCGCGAATTCTTGTGCTCAGAAGCGATGGCGGCCCTGCACATTCCCACCACGCGCGCCCTGATGATCACCGGCTCCGACAAGGGCATCCTGCGCGAATCGGTGGAAACGTCGGCCGTGGCGACCCGCATGGCGCCCAGTTTCGTGCGTTTCGGCTCCTTCGAGCACTGGTTCTACCGCGACAAGCCGGAGGAACTGCGCATCCTGGCCGACTACGTCATCCATGCCTTCTACCCGCAACTGGCGGACGCGCCCAACCCCTACAAGGTCCTGCTGGCCGAAGTGACCCGCCGCACGGCGCACATGATCGCGCACTGGCAGGCCGTCGGCTTCATGCATGGCGTGATGAACACCGACAATATGTCCATCCTGGGCCTGACGCTCGACTATGGCCCCTTCGGTTTCATGGAAGCCTTCGACGCCCAGCATATCTGCAACCATACCGACCAGCAGGGCCGCTATTCCTATGCGAACCAGCCGCAGATCGGCCACTGGAACTGCTACGCGCTGGGCCAGGCCCTGCTGCCGCTGATCGGCGACGTGGACGATGCGCAGGAAGCGCTGGCCGTCTACCAGGGCGCTTTTGCCGACAAGATGGACGAACTGCTGCACGCCAAGCTGGGCCTGGCACTGCGCCAGGACGAAGACCGCGCCCTGTTCGACGCCATGTTCGCGCTGATGCAGGCCAACCACGTGGACTTTACCCAGTTTTTCCGCAAACTCGGCCAGCTGGAGCGGGACACGGGCGTCGACGCGCCCGTGCGCGACCTGTTCATCGACCGCGACGCCTTCGATGCCTGGGCCCTCACCTACCGGGCGCGCCTTCGCCTGGAAGAGAGCAACGATGCCGAACGCCGGCTGGCCATGGACCTGGTCAATCCGAAATACGTGCTGCGCAACTACCTGGCACAGGTCGCCATCGAAAAGGCGCAAAATAAGGACTTTTCCGAAGTGTCCAGGCTGCTGGCCATCCTCGAGCACCCCTACGGCGAACAGCCGGGCAACGAAGCCTACGCCGCCCTGCCGCCCGACTGGGCCAGCCATCTTGAAGTAAGCTGCTCCTCCTAAACCCGAAGCGAGAACCCGCCATGACCGAAAAAATAAGCAAGCCCGACGCCGAATGGCGCGCCCTGCTCGATCCGATGGAATACCAGGTCACCCGGCACGCCGCCACCGAACGTGCATTCACCGGCAAGTTCTGGGACCATCACGAGCACGGCATCTACACCTGCGTGTGCTGCAATACGCCGCTGTTCGCGTCGGACGCCAAGTTCGATTCCGGCTGCGGCTGGCCCAGCTATTTCAAGGCCCTCGATCCGGCCAACGTGATTGAAAAAACCGACCGCGCCCATGGTATGCTGCGCACCGAGATTATCTGTGCGGTGTGCGACGCCCACCTGGGACATGTGTTCCCGGACGGCCCGCCGCCAACCGGATTGCGTTACTGCATCAATTCAGCTTCGCTGCGCTTCGACCCAACCTGACCCGCCTATGAAATTCTTGTTCGACTTTTTCCCCATCCTGCTGTTCTTCGGCGTCTTCAAGGTCGCCGAAATGAATGAACAGGGCACGCTCACACTGGTCAATGCGCTGGTGGGAAGCTTTGTCTCCGACGGCGGCATCAAGTCCGACCAGGCGCCCATCATGCTGGCGACCATCGTCGCCATCGTCGCTTCGGTGCTCCAGATTTCCTATGTGAAGCTGCGCGGCCGCAAGGTCGACATCATGCTGTGGATATCGTTCGCGGTCATCAGCATCTTCGGCGGCCTGACCATCTACTTCCACAACGATGTCTTCATCAAGTGGAAGCCGACCATCATTTACTGGCTCTATTCGGGCGCCATGCTGGTGGCCCAGTTCGGCTTCGGCAAGAACATGATGCGCCAGGTCATGGAAGTCCAGATCAAGCTGCCCGAACTGGTCTGGACGCGGATCGGCATTGCCTGGATCGCGTTCTTCTTCGCGCTCGGCCTGATCAACCTGCTGGCCGCCTTCGTCATCTTCGCGGACAACACCAGTTCCTGGGTGACTTTCAAGGCCTTCGGCATCAACGGCTTGCTGATCGCCTTCGTGGTGGTGCAGACCCTGTTCCTGTCGAAGTACCTGGAAGACGAAAAAGAGGAGCAGGCATGAACCGCCCGGACCGCATCCGCGCCCTGCTGACCGAAGCGCTGGCGCCATCGGTGCTGGAACTGGCCGACGAATCGGCCCTGCATGCAGGCCACGCCGGGGCCGCTTCCGGGGGCGGCCACTACCGCCTGAAGATCGTTTCGGCGCGTTTTGAGGGGCTCAAACTCGTCATGCGACATCGACTCGTGTATGATTCCGTGCACGATATGATGCACACTGAAATTCACGCCCTTGCCATCACTGCTTTGGCCCCGTCCGAGCTGTGAAGGCCGCGCCCTGATTCAGCGTGCCTTAAGTAAATTGTCGGACAATTGGAACGCACCTTTAACACTGTTTTTAAAAACTTGTCCAAGCAACTTTCCCCAATCAGGAATTGAATAATGACCTTTAAGCCTGCCCGTTTGCTGTTAGTACTGATCGCTGTCGCCGCAATGCCCGCATTTGCTCAAAATGTTGCAGTAGTGAATGGAAAAGCCATCCCGACCGCGCGCCTTGACGCCATCGTCAAGCAGGTTGTGGCCCAGGGCCAGCAACCGGATTCGGTGGAGCTGCGCGCCAAGATCAGCGAAGACCTGATCAGCCGCGAAGTACTGGTGCAGCAAGCCATCAAGGAAGGCTACGACAAGAAGCCTGAAGTCAAGCAAGCGCTGGAAACGGCCCGCCAGACCATCGTCATCAGCGCGCTGATGGGTGAATACGCGCGCAAGAATCCGGTCGCCGATGCCGAGATCAGCGCCGAATACGACCGCTACAAGGCGCAAGCGGGCGACAAGGAATACCACGTTCGTCATATTCTGGTGGAGACCGAAGCCGAGGCCAAGGCCATCATCGCCAAGCTCAAGGGCGGCGCCAAGTTCGAAGAACTGGCCAAGACGTCCAAGGATTCGGGTTCGGCCAATAGCGGCGGCGACCTGGACTGGGCAACCCCATCGTCCTTCCCGAAAAACTTCAGCGATGCCTTCGTCGGCCTGGCCAAGGGCGCTGTCACCGAAAACCCGGTACAAACCCCGAACGGTTTCCATGTCATCAAGCTGGACGACACCCGCGCTGCCAAGCTGCCGGCACTGGAAGAAGTCAAGCCGCAGATCGCGGAAGCCATGCAGCGCCAGAAGCTGCAAGCCTACCAGGAACAGATGGTCAAGAAGGCCGTCATCAAGTAATCAGCAGCACGCGTGACCTTTTGAAATTTTATAGGATCTGAATAATGATGTTCAAGCCAGCCCGCCTCATGTTTGCCCTGATCGCCATCGCCGCCGCTCCTGCTTTCGCGCAGAAGGCAGCTCCCGCCGCCGACAAAGGCTCTGCCGTTGCCGCCACCGTCAACGGCAAGCCTATCAGCACTGCCAAAGTCGACCTGACGGTCAAGCAGTACGTTGCCCAGGGCAAGCAGACCGATTCGCCGCAATTGCGCGAAGCCATCAAGCGCGAGCTGATCGGCCGCGAAGTGCTGATCCAGGAAGCCGACAAGCAAGGCTTCGGCACCCGTGCCGACGTCAAGGCAGCGCTGGAAAACGCCAAGCAAAGCATCATCATCAACGCCATGCTGGCCGACTTCGTCAAGAAGAACCCGGTCAAGGATGCTGAAATCAAGGCCGAATACGAGCGCCAGAAGACCATCATCGGCGACAAGGAATACCATGCCCGCCATATCCTGGTGCCGACCGAAGAAGAAGCGAAAGCGCTGATCGTCAAGATCAAGTCAGGCAGCAAGTTCGAAGACCTGGCCAAGGCCAACTCGAAAGACGGTTCGGCTGCCAACGGCGGCGACCTGGACTGGCAGAGCCCGGCAGGCTACGTGGCTGAATTCTCCAAGGCCATGGTCGCGCTGCAAAAAGGTGGCGTTTCCGAAACCCCGGTCAAGTCGCAGCACGGTTTCCACATCATCAAGCTCGAAGACATCCGCCCGGCCAAGATTCCGCCGCTGGAAGAAGTCAAGCAGCAAGTCGCCGAATCGCTGCAACAGCGCAAGCTGCAGGGCTTCCGGGAAGAACTGCTGAAAAAAGCCAAGATCCAGTAAGCTTGGTGCAGCAAGACGAAAGCGCTTCCCAGGAAGCGCTTTTTTTTATCCTTTGAATTGTCAGGCCATGTCACCAAGATTGCTACTTCTGCTCAGTGCGCTGCTTGCCAGCGGCGTGGCCAGCGCGGGAAACTATACGCCCAAATTTGCCCGCCTCGAGCAAACGGCGAGCGTGCTCGACTTCAGGACTTGCCGCCGTCCCGACTACCCGAAAGCCTCGCTGCGCAATGAAGAAACGGGCACGGTCACCATGCGCATGACGATCGCGGCGACCGGCGCCCTCCTTGACGGCGTTGTCGCCCGCAGTTCGGGATTCCGGGACCTGGACCGCGCTGCCCTCGACGCCATGACAAAGTGCCAGTTCCGTCCCGGGACATTGAATGGCCGGCCTGTGCAATCGATCTTCTTCATGCAATATGTCTGGACGCTGGAATGATCAACGCCCTCATCTTGTCCATCGCCCTGCTGATGCAATCGACCGCGCCGCCTGCCAGTCCAGCGCCGGTGTCGCCGCAACAGACCACATACAACCAGGCACAGGCCACTCACGGCGCCGACCATCCAGCCACACTGGAGGCATTGCGCACCTGGATTGCCAGCGTCCCGCCCGGAAGCGGTCAGGCGCGCAGCCTGAGCTACCAGCTCGCAGCCGCTTACTACCGCCAATTGCGCTACGCCGAGGCGGAAGCATTGATCGCGCCCTTCCTTGAGGCGCCAAATTATCCATCGGGGTATCGCGAACAACAGCGGCGCAAGGATGCGGTGATCTCTGCCGTGCGCAAAGGCGACTTGCCGGAGGCGCTAGCCCTGGTCCAGGCCGAAATTTCCTCCATTGAAGCGATATTCGTCAAGGGCAAGGACGCCATCGCGGCGCTGGAAAACAAGCTCGCAGCGGCCGAACCAGGCCCAGCGGCCATCGCGGCGACCGAAACCGTCCGCAAGGCCAATGCGAACGTGCGCTCAGTGGGTGTTGGCCTGGCCGTGCTTCATGGCCAGGCCGGCGAAGTGCAGCACGCGCTTGGCCATCTCGCGCAGGCCGAAAAAGCCTATGCCACAGCGTTGGCCCTGTTTGCCGAATACCCTGGTTTCGACGTGCGCATCCCTCAGCGCATCGCGACGGCCATGGCAATATTGCTGCACAGCAAAGGCGAGCATGCCGCCGCCCTGCCCTTGCTGCAAAAAGCCCAGGCGACGCTGCTGCCATTCAATGGCCCGGACCACCCTGATGTGATCGAGCTGGAGCACGAACTGGCTTTCGTCCACCTGGCCATGAAGAACCATGCAGAAGCCCTGCCCCTGTTTCAACGCAAGCTGAAACGCGCCGAACTGGACCCCGCCAACGCCGGCGCCATCGTCGAAAGCCTCGATGCGCTCGCGAAGCTGGCACTGGCGGAAGGCGACTTCGGCGGGGCGGAATCGTCTCTTCTGCGCATACTGGCGATGCTGGAATCGGCACCATCCCGGAACAAGGCGGGAATCGACAGCGTTCTGCTGCGCCTGAAACAGGTCTACGACGCTGGCGGGGAGACCGGCAAGGCGCAAGCCATCGCCAAACGCCTGTCCGCGCCCTTGCCAAAACCAGGAAAAAAAGGGAGTGCCGCGAAAAAGAAGGGCTGAATCGCGCTGTGATAAACTCGCCGATCGGAAAATTCATGGAGCAAGCCTTGCCTACCCCACAGTTGACCCGCCGCCGCATGCTCGGCACGGTAGCCGCCCTGGGGGCCGCCAACCTGCTGGCCCTTCCCTCCGCCCTCGCCCGCACCATTCCCGGCGCCGTCCAGAACGGCAAGGCCTTCACCCTGGTCGACAGTTATATCGCCGACCACATGAAGGAATTCTTCGTGCCGGGCATGAGCCTGGGCGTGGCCAGCCGGGCTGCCGTGATCGGCACTTCCGGCTACGGCTTGAACGACCTGAAGCTCAAGACCCCGGTGACGACCAGCCATTTGTTCCAGGTTGGCTCGATCAGCAAATCGTTCGTCGCCCTGGTCCTGCTGGGACTGCACGACGAAGGCAAACTCGATTTCCAGCAGCCCATCGCGTCCTACCTTCCCTGGCTGCGCATCAAGTCGCCGTTCCGCCCGATCACCGTGCACGACCTGCTGACCCACACCTCGGGCCTGGCGCGCACGAATATGGCCTTCCCGCCCGACGCCGCGGCCGACATCGAACCGGGCTATGCGCCGGGAGAGCGCTACAGCTATTCCAATTTCGCTTACCAGATCCTGGGCGCCCTCATCGAGCAGCTCGATGGCCGCGATTTCAATGAATCGATCCGGGTCAGGATCTTTGCGCCGCTGGGCATGAACAACAGCACCGGCATCATCGGCAATGCCATCCGCGAGCGCATGGCGACCAGCTATGAACCCTTGTTCGACGACCGGCCGCATCCGCGCGGCGGACGCCTGCGCGAAGCGTCGATGCTGGTATTTGACAACGCCGCCGGCTCGGTCGCGTCGACCCCGGGCGACATGGCGCTGTACCTGCAAATGCTGGCCCGCGGCGGCATGGGCCCGCAGGGACGCATCGTGTCCGAGGCTGCCTTCAAGCTGTTCACCACGGCGCACACAAAGTCAGCCGAGCCAGGACCGAATGCAGGCTATGGCTACGGAATCCATGTCGACCAGGTCGACGGCCGCGCCGTACTGCACCATACGGGCGGCATGCCCTCCTTTTCGTCGGCCATATACATCGACATGGACGCCGGCATCGGGGCCTATGTCTCGACCAATCATAGCCAGTCCGGCTACCGGCCGACGGCAGTGGCCAAATTCGCGGTGGAAGCCCTGTGCGCCTCGCAGCAAGGCAAGCTGCTTCCGGCAGCGCCGGCAGCGGTGGACGTGCGCCTGGTCCCCAATTCGAAGGACTACGCCGGCATTTACACCATGGCCGACGGCCGCACGCTCGACATCCTGTCCGACAGCGCGCACCTGTTCCTCAAGCATAAGGGCATGCTGGTACCGCTCGAATTGCGCGGGCCGGACCGTTTCCTGGTCCTGCACCCGGACTTCAGCATGTTCATCCTGGGCTTCGGCCGCAGCGGCGGTGGCATGACGCCGGTAGTGGAAGCTTTCTACGGCGCCGACTGGTATGCCGGCGCCGGCTACGAAGGCCCGCGTGAATTCAGCTATCCGAAGGAATGGGATGGCTATGCGGGCACCTACCGCAGGGACGACGGTTTCCAGACCGTGGTCGTGCTGCGCAAGGGCCAGTTGTGGCGCAGCGGCCTGGTGCCCCTGCTGCCGCTGGCCCCCGGCCTGTTCAAGCCGGGCGACGCCAAAGACACGCCGGACCGGATAGCGTTCTCGCACCCGGCGCAGGGCAAGGCCTGGCGCATGCGCATGAACGACGTGGATTGCTGGCGCGTGCGGCCCGGCTAGTCGTCAGGGCGTGTGCTTGCGGATCAGGCGTTCGATGCTGCCGTCGGCGCGCCGCGCGGCGATGGCCGCCTCGATCTGCGGCAGGTAGCGCGCGTACGGACTTTTTTTCGAGATGGCCAGGTAGATGTTCTCGGTCAATATCGGATGTGGCAGGTTGACGATGCGGCCGCTGAAATTGAGCTGCTTGACCTGGATCTTGCCGCCGTGGACGCTGAAGGGGTAGTAGACGACCCGGCCCATGGCCAGCTTTTGCAGGCTCTGGCTGGGCGTACTGACCCACTCCATGGTCAGGCGTTGGGTAATGAAGTGGTCGAAGGCTTCGCCGTAGCTCTCGCCCAGCATGGCGGTGCCGCGCCGGCCCACCAGGTCGTCCCATTTCCGGAACGGGAAGGCCTTCCCGTCCCGCACCCACACCACATTCACGTCTTCCATGAACGGTGTTTCCGGATACGCCAGGTAATGCTGGCGCTCCGGAGTACGGTATGCCGCCACCAGCACGTCGACCGCGCCAAACTCCGCCTGCGCCCGCGCGCGCTTCCAGTTGCCGCTGGATTTCGATACGACGTCGAGACCGATATCGCTGAACACCAGCTCGGCCAGGTCGGCCCCGATGCCGACGATGCGGTCGCCGCTTTGCCACGAGAATGGCGGCCAGTTGGGGTGGCCGGTGACGGTCACTACGGGCGCGGCTGCCAGTGCGGGCAGCATGGCTGTCCACAGCAGGATAGCGCCAACACGAAGCATGCGCTGCATACGTGCCTTTCGGAAACGACAAGGGGAGCATTTCTGCGCCCCCCTAGTCTACCCGATGAATTTGCGCGCGTTGCGGAACATGCGCATCCATGGAGAATCCTCGCCCCAGGCGGCCGGATGCCAGGACTGCTGCACCGAGCGGAATACGCGTTCGGCATGCGGCATCATGACGCTGAAACGCCCGTCAGCGGTCGTCACTGCGGTCAGGCCCTGTGGCGAACCGTTCGGATTGAACGGATACGCTTCGGTGGCCGCGCCGCGGTTGTCGACAAAGCGCAGGGCCTTGATGACGGCAGCAGCATCGCCTGTTTGCGAGAAGTCGGCGTAGCCTTCGCCGTGGGCGATGGCGATCGGCGCCTGGGTACCGGCCATGCCATTGAAGAAGATCGACGGCGATTCGAGCACTTCGACCATCGCGAAGCGCGCTTCGAACTGTTCCGACTTGTTGCGGGTGAACTTGGGCCACGCTTGCGCGCCCGGGATCATGGCTTTCAGATTGCTCATCATCTGGCAACCATTGCACACGCCGAGGCCGAAGGTGTCGCCGCGCGCGAAGAATTGCGCGAACTGCTCCGCCAGCTTGTCGTTGAACAGGATCGTCTTGGCCCAGCCTTCGCCCGCGCCCAGTACGTCGCCGTACGAGAAACCGCCCACGGCGATGATGCCCTGGAAGTCGGCCAGTTTGGCACGGCCTGCAATCAGGTCACTCATGTGGACGTCGACCGCGGCAAACCCCGCCTGGTGCATGACCCATGCCGTTTCGATGTGCGAATTGACGCCCTGCTCGCGCAGGATCGCCACGCGCGGACGCACGCCGGTGGCCAGGAATGGCGCGGCCACGTTTTCGCTCGGATCGAAGGTCAGTTTCGGCGTGATGCCAGGATCGGCCACGTCCAGCAGGCGGTCGAATTCGGCGTCGGCGCATTCCGGATTGTCGCGCAGGCGTGCGATGCGCCAGCTCGTTTCGCTCCACAGGCGGTGCAAGGCGCTGCGCTGTTCGGTGTAGACGACCTTCGCGTCCCGGGTGAATTCGATCACGCCACGCTCGTTCGGCTTGCCGATGATATGGCTGCAGGCACCAAGATTGTGCTCGCGCAGCACATTCATGACGGCGCTCTTGTCGTCGGCGCGCACCTGGATCACGGCGCCCAGTTCTTCATTGAACAGGGCGCGCAGGGTCAGTTCGTTGCGGCGCTCGGCCACCTGGCCGGTCCAGTTCTTGGCATCGCCCCAGTCGGCGGCATGCTCGCCTTCCATGGTCAGGATGTCGAGGTTGACCGACAGGCCGCTGCGACCGGCGAAGGCCATTTCGCACAGGGTGGCGAACAGGCCGCCGTCGGAACGGTCGTGGTAGGCCAGGAGCTTGCCGTCGGCATTCAACTGCTGGATGGCGGTGAAGAAGGCTTTCAGGTCTTCCGCGCTGTCGACGTCCGGCGCGTCGTTGCCCAGCTGCTGGGTCACTTGCGACAGTGCCGATGCGCCCAGGCGGTTCTTGCCGCGACCGAGGTCCAGCAGGATCAGGACCGTGTCACCCGAATCGCTTTGAATTTGCGGGGTCAGCGAACGGCGGATGTCGTACACCGGCGCGAACGAGGACACGATCAGCGACACAGGAGACGTGACCGCTTTCGAACCATCGTCATTCCAGGTGGTGCGCATCGACAGCGAATCCTTGCCGACCGGGATGCTGATGCCCAGCGCCGGGCACAGTTCCATGCCGACGGCCTTGACGGTGTCGAACAGGGCCGCGTCCTGGCCAGGCTGGCCGCAGGCGGCCATCCAGTTGGCCGACAGCTTGATGTCGGAAATATCCTTGATCGGCGCGGCGGCGATGTTGGTCACCGCTTCGCCCACGGCCATGCGGCCCGACGCTGCGGCGTTGATGACCGCCAGCGGCGTGCGTTCGCCCATGGCCATCGCTTCGCCCAGGTAGCCTTCGAAGCTCATGGCGGTGACGGCGCAATCGGCCACGGGGACCTGCCACGGACCGACCATCTGGTCGCGCACGGTGGTGCCGCCAACCGAACGGTCGCCGATGGTGATCAGGAAGGACTTGTCGGCCACGGTCGGCAGCAGCAGCACGCGCTTGGCGACGTCGGCCAGGTCCAGGCCGGTCAGGTCGATGGCCGGGAATGCATTGTGCACATGGTGCACGTCGCGCGTCATTTTTGGCGGTTTGCCGAGCAGGACGTCCATCGGCATGTCGACCGGCGCATTGTTCTGCTCGGGGTCGACCAGTTTGAGCTGTCGTTCTTCGGTGGCCACGCCGACGGCGGCGAACAGGCAGCGTTCGCGTTCGCACATGGCGGTAAACAGCGGCAGGCTTTCCGGTGCGATGGCCAGCACGTAGCGTTCCTGCGACTCGTTGCTCCAGATTTCTTTCGGCGACATGCCGCTTTCTTCGAGCGGGATTTTGCGCAGGTCGAAGATGGCGCCGCGCTTGGCGTCGTTGGTGATTTCAGGGAAAGCGTTCGACAGGCCGCCCGCGCCCACGTCGTGAATCGAGATGATCGGATTGTCCGCGCCCATCTGCCAGCACGCATTGATCACTTCCTGCGCGCGCCGTTCCATTTCCGGATTGCCGCGCTGGACCGAGTCGAAGTCCAGGTCGGCCGTGTTGCTGCCGGTGGTCATGGACGACGCGGCGCTGCCGCCCATGCCGATGCGCATGCCCGGGCCTCCCAGCTGGATCAGCAGGCTGCCGACCGGGATGTCGTTCTTGTGCGTGTGCTGGCCGGCGATATTGCCGATGCCGCCGGCGATCATGATCGGCTTGTGGTAGCCGTACACGGTGTCCGGGCCGCCGGCGACCAGGCGCCCGACGTTCTGTTCGTAAGTGCGGAAGTAGCCGCCCAGGACGGGACGACCGAATTCATTGCTGAACGCGGCGCCGCCAAGCGGGCCTTCGATCATGATCTGCAGCGGCGAGGCGATGCGGTCAGGCTTGCCGTAGGCCGGACTGGCCTGGCGCTCGAGCATGGGCGCGGTGACGCTGGCGGCGTTTTCCCATGAGCGCACGGCGTCCGGGATCATCAGGTTCGACACGGTAAAACCGGTCAGGCCGGCCTTCGGCTTGGCGCCGCGGCCGGTCGCGCCTTCGTCGCGGATTTCGCCGCCGGCACCGGTGGAGGCGCCCGGGAATGGCGAAATGGCGGTCGGGTGATTGTGGGTTTCCACTTTCATCAGCGTGTGCGTAAGTTCCGTCGACGGGGCGTATTCGTGTCCCGCGCCGCGCGGATAGAAGCGCGTGACGGTGGCCCCTTCCATGATCGACGAATTGTCGCTGTAGGCGACGATGGTGCCCTTCGGTTGCAGCTGGTGCGTGTTCTTGATCATCTGGAACAGCGATTTTTCCTGCGCCACGCCGTCGACGATCCAGTCGGCGTTGAAGATCTTGTGGCGGCAGTGTTCACTGTTCGCCTGCGCGAACATCATCAGTTCGACGTCGGTCGGGTTGCGTTTGGCCTTGGTGAAGGCGTCCAGCAGGTAGTCTATTTCGTCGTACGACATGGCCAGGCCAAGGTCGGTATTGGCCTTTTCCAGCGCGTGCTTGCCGACGCCCAGGACATCGATCGATTCGAAGGGTTTGGCTTCGAGTTCGCGGAACAGGTTGGACGCGTCGTCGGCGTGGCGCAATACGCTTTCGGTCATGCGGTCGTGCAGCAGGTCGGCCACGGCCTCGGTTTCGTCCTTGGACAGGTGCTTGTGGGCGCCGATGCCGGTGCCCAGGAAACCGGCCTTCAGGTGCACCGTGAAGGCCACGCCGCGCTCGATGCGATGGACATGGGCCATGCCGCAGTTGTGCGCGATATCGGTCGCTTTCGAGGCCCAGGGCGAAATGGTGCCCAGGCGCGGAATGACGAAGAATTCCTCGATGGCGCCTTCGCTGGCGCTGGCCTGGGCCGGTTCGCCGTAGGTCAGCATGGCCGTCAGGCGGGCAGTATCGTCGACCGACAGCGGCGCGCTGGTATCGATAAAGTGATAAAAGCGTGCCTGGACCGCGGCAATTGCAGGCGCGGCGGCTTGCAGTTGGCTCAGGAGGCGTTGGCTACGAAAGGCGGAAAGGGCATTGGAACCCGGCAGTATCAACATGATTGGACTTGGGCGATGCAGCGTGGCTGCGGGTTAAAGGTAAATGGGGCACTTGCTGAAATCCTTTAGGCCGACATTATACCGCGTTGCACCATCGACAGCAGCATGGACAATAGCGTATCTTAGTGTTTCAAGACTTTGCGGGGCGGGCCGTTAATGACTCAAGCTCGCCAAAACGGAGACACGAGAGTGGAAAACGATGCAAGATAATAGCAATCTGTCGGTATTGGTGATCGATCCTAACCCCGGGATGCGGGGCAGCCTGCAGAACATGCTGATCCAGGCGAATATCACCAAGATCGAATTCGCTGTCAGTTCCGGGACAGCCATCAAGCAGTTGTCCAAGCGTTCCTACGACATCATCCTGTGCGAATACGACCTTGGCAGCGGCACCGACGACGGCCAGGACGGGCAGCAACTGCTCGAGGACCTGCGCCACCACAAGCTGATCGGGCTGTGGACCATCTTCATCATGATCACGTCCGAAGGCATCTACAGCAAGGTGGTCAGCGCGGCCGAACTGACCCCGACCGACTACATCCTCAAGCCTTTCACGGTCGATGTGCTGAACCAGCGCATCAACCGCGCCATCGACCGGCGCACGGCGTTCTTACCGGTCTACCAGCTGATCGGTCAGGGCAACCTGCGCGAAGCCATCAAGTCCTGCGCCGCCGCCGAAGCGTCCAATCCCCGCTATGCGGCCGATTTCGCGCGCCTGCGCGCCGAGCTGCATGTCAGCCTGGGCGAACTGACCGAGGCCGAGGAAATCTACGTGGCCGTGCTGGCGCTCAAGCTGATCGGCTGGGCCCATCTTGGCCTGGCGCGCACCCTGTTTGCCGAAGGCCGGGTCGAAGAAGCCGAGGCCGAGGTCACGCGCCTGGTCCAGATCAACCCCAAGCTGATGGCCGCCTACGACCTGCTGGCGCGCTGCCACGAGGCCGCCGGCAACCATGCCGCGGCCCAGAAGGTGCTGGAAGAAGCGGTCTCCATTTCGCCGCATGTGGTGCGGCGCCTGCGCAAGCTTGGCGAAGTCGCCTACGAGGCGGGCGACGTGGCGGCAGCCGAAAAGTCGTTCAAGCTGGTCGTGGCCAAGGCCAAGTACTCCGAATTCCGCAATCCCGAGGACCACGTCAACCTGGTCAAGACCCTGATCAAGAAAGGCGATCCCACCCAGGCCAGCGGCGTGATCCGCGACATGGAAAAGTCCCTGCGCGGCAATGCCGCCGTCGACGTCTGCAAGTCGATTTCGGTGGCCATGCTGCACGAATTGGCCGGCAACAAGGACGCCACCCTGACCGAACTCAATTCGGCCGTGGGCGCGGTGCGCGGCACCGGCGGCCTGTCGAGCGGGCTGAAAATCGGCCTGGCAAAGAGTTGCTTATCGAACAACCTGGACAAGGAAGCGTCGGAAGTGATGCTGGCGGTGATGAACGACATCGATAGCGGCGTGTCGATGCAGCAGGCGATGAGCGTGTTCGTCAAGGCCGGACGGCCGGACCTGGCCGACGGCATGGGCGCCCAGCTCAAGCAGCAGGCCCAGGGCTTGCTCAACCTGGCGTCGGAAAAAACGAATATGGGCGACCACAAAGGCGCGGTGCAGACCCTGCTCGAAGCGCTGCACATGTCGCCGGGGAACCTGCAGGTGATGATCGCCGTGGCCAACGGCATCCTGCGCCAGTTGGGCGAACTGGGATGGGACCACCCGCTGGCGGAAGTGTGCAACACCCAGATCGAGACCATCCGCAAGCTCGATCCGGACCATCCCCTGCTTGGTGTCCTGAGCGACGATTATCTCGCGGCGCGCCGCAAATACGGCATCTCGACCTAAGCCGCCTTGCAGTTGCGGGCCAGTTCGCCCTTTTTGCACTGACGCTTGGCCACCACAGGCTTGGCGCGCGGGGCGACCTGTTTAGGCTTGCGTAGCGCCGCTTTCGTCACTGTTTTTTTGGGCGGGACCTTGGCCACGGGCTTCCTCACGACGGGCCTGGCGGCCACGATTTTCTTCACGGTTAGCCGCTTGCGAACCGCCTTGGCCACTTTCACAGGTGTCTTCGCGACGGTTTTTCGGACCACGGGCGCCGGCGTTCCGACTTCCTCGGGCGGCAGCGTCACCAGCGGCGGAATCGTGCTTTCGACGACCGGCTCGACGACAGGGCGCGGCGGTGGCGGCGCCGGCAACACCGGGGCAGCGACGAGCGGCGCATTGCGCGCCACCACTTCCAGCGCCTGTTGCGACTTCTGTTCCTTGCTGTACCAGACTGCGCCTGCGACGACCAGTCCTGCGGCAGCGGTGACCGCCGCAAACGCCATCACGCGCTTGCTCCAGAAGCCTTCGGGTTCGGGATCGGACAGCCAGGACGGCTTGTCGTCACCGGCGATATGCAGCTGCTCGAGCGATGCAAATGGCGTATCCGCGTCGTGGCCGAGGGTAGGCTCGGTTTTCGCAGGAGCAATCGGGTCGCGTTCGTCCAAGATCAATTCCAGTTAATTCAAGAAGCACGCAGTGTAGCGCAAGGAGGCCCGAATCCGCCGCCGCCTGGTGTTTCGATGACAAACAGGTCGCCGGCCGCCATGTCGGTTTTGCCGATATGCGCCAGTTGTTCCACGCTGCCGTCGGCCCGGACCACGGAATTGATGCCGGTGGCGCCGGGACTGCCGCCGGCCATGCCGAACGGCGCATGCACGCGGTTGTTGGACAGGATGGCGGCCGTCATCGGCTCCAGGAAGCGCACCTTGCGTACCCCGCCGTTACCGCCATGCCAGCACCCTGCCCCGCCCGAGCCATGCCGGATCTCGTACGATTCCAGCCGCACCGGGAAGCGGAATTCCAGGATTTCGGGATCGGTCAGGCGCGAATTGGTCATATTGGTCTGGACCACGTCGGTGCCGTCGTAGCCTTGCCCGGCGCCGGAGCCGCCCGAAATGGTCTCGTAGTACTGGTAGCGCGCGTTCCCGAACGTGAAGTTGTTCATCGTTCCCTGCGAAGCGCCCATCACGCCCAGCGCGCCGTACAAGGCATTGGTGATGCAGGTCGAGGTTTCCACGTTACCTGAGACCACGGACGCCGGATAATGCGGATTGAGCATCGAGCCAGGCGGAATGATGACCTCGAGCGGCTTGAGGCAGCCCGCATTGAGCGGAATTTCGTCATCGACCAGGGTGCGAAAGACGTACAGCACGGCCGCCATGCACACGGCCGACGGGGCGTTGAAGTTGTTGGGCAGCTGGCCCGAGGTACCGGTAAAGTCGATGCAAGCGCTGCGGCTGGCCTGGTCGACGCGGATCGCCACCCGCACCTGGGCGCCATTGTCGAGCTTGACCGTGTACTGGCCGTCCTTGAGGGCGGTGATCACGCGCCGCACGGCTTCTTCGGCATTGTCCTGCACGTGGCCCATGTAGGCCTGCACGACATCGAGTCCGAAATGGGCCACCATCTTGCCCAGTTCGTCCACGCCCTTCTGGTTGGCGGCCACCTGGGCGCGCAGGTCGGCCATGTTCTGGTCCGGGTTGCGTGCCGGGTAGCGGGCGCCGGCCAGCAGCGCGCGCGCTTCGGTGTCGCGCAGCAGGCCGTCGGCGCCGTCGACCAGCTTGAAGTTATCGATCAACACGCCTTCCTGGTCGATGGACACCGAATCGGGCGGCATGGAGCCGGGCGTGCTGCCGCCGATGTCGGCGTGGTGGCCGCGCGAACCGACGTAGAACAGGATGTCGCGGCCGGCTTCGTCGAACACCGGCGTAATCACCGTCACGTCGGGCAGGTGCGTGCCGCCGTTGTAGGGATCGTTGAGCATGAAGACGTCGCCCGGACGCATGGCGCCGGCGTTGCGCTGCATGACGGTCTTGATGCTTTCGCCCATGGAGCCCAGGTGCACCGGCATGTGCGGCGCGTTGGCGATCAGGTTGCCGTGGGCATCGAAGATGGCGCAGCTGAAGTCCAGGCGTTCCTTGATGTTGACCGAGTAGGCGGTGTTCTGCAGGCGCAGGCCCATTTGTTCGGCGATCGACATGAACAGGTTGTTGAAGATCTCGAGCATGACCGGGTCCGCCGTGGTGCCGATGGCGCGCCGTTCCGGCATGGCTACGACACGGTGCAGCACCAGGTGGTTATGCGGCGTCACTTCCGCCTGCCAGCCCGGCTCGACCACCGTCGTGGCATTGTCTTCGGCGATGATGGCCGGACCACGCATGATGTCGCCGATGCGGATGTCGGCACGGCGGAACAGGCCCGTATCGTGCCAGCGGCCGGCGCCATACATTTGCACGGTTTCGTGGGCTGTCAGTGCGCCGTCGCGTGGTGCTGCCGGCGCGAAGGTTTCGGCAGGCGCGTCGGACGCGCCGATCGCTTCGACCGATACCGCCTCCACCACCAGGCCCTTGGACGGCATCAGGAAGGAGAAGCGCTGCTTGTAGGCGCTGTCGAACTGGGCCTTCATGGACGCAAGGTCGCCGAACAGGACGATGATGGCCGAATCGGTGCCTTCGTAGCGCAGGTGTACGCGGCGCACCAGGCGAATGCGTTCGCTGGCCACGCCCTGCGCCTGCAGCTCGCCAACGACGGTCTCGCCCAGCGCGTTCAGGCGCGCTTCGAGCTGCTCGGGCGAACTGTCGGCCAGGCGCACTTCGACGGCGGACTCCTTCATGGCGCTCTGGTCGGCCAGGCCCATGCCGTAGGCCGACATGACGCCGGCCAGCGAATGGACGAAGACCGTCTTCATGCCCAGGGCGTCGGCCACCAGGCAGGCGTGCTGCCCGCCCGCGCCGCCAAAACTGGTGAGCGCGTATTCGGTGACGTCGTGGCCGCGCTGGACCGAGATCTGCTTGATGGCGTTGGCCATGTTGCCGACCGCGATCTGGATGAAACCGTCGGCCACCGCTTCGGGCGTCGGGGAGGCGCCGGTTGCCGCGCCGATGTCGCGGGCCATGGCTTCGAACGCGGCGCGCACGGCATCGGGATCAAGCGCGGCGCTGGCGTCTGGACCGAACACTTTCGGGAAATGGGCGGGCTGGATTTTGCCGAGCATGACATTGCAGTCGGTGACGGCCAGCGGGCCGCCACGGCGATAGCTGGCCGGCCCCGGATTGGCTCCGGCGCTGTCCGGTCCCACGCGATAGCGGCTGCCGTCGAAATGCAGGATCGATCCGCCGCCGGCGGCCACGGTATGGATGCTCATCATCGGCGCGCGCATGCGCACGCCCGCGACCTGGGTTTCGAACACGCGTTCGAATTCACCCGAGAAGTGCGACACGTCGGTCGAGGTGCCGCCCATGTCGAAGCCGATCACGCGCTCGAAACCGGCCAGCTGGCTGGCGCGCACCATGCCCACGATGCCGCCCGCGGGGCCGGACAGGATGCTGTCCTTGCCCTGAAAGGTGCGGGCGTTGGTCAGGCCGCCGTTCGACTGCATGAATTGCAGGTTCACGTTCGGCATCTGGCCCGCCACCTGGTCGACGTAGCGGCGCAGGATGGGCGACAGGTAGGCGTCGACGACGGTGGTATCGCCGCGCGCAACCAGCTTCATCATGGGGCTTACTTCATGCGACACCGACACCTGGGTGAAGCCGATCGCGCGCGCGATGCGGGCCGTGGCCGCCTCGTGCGCGGTGAAGCGGTAGCCGTGCATGAAGACGATGGCCAGCGAACGCAAGCCCTGGTCGTAGGCAGCCTGCAGCGCCGCGCGGGTGGCGTTTTCATCGATCGCCTGCAACACGTCGCCGTGGGCGCCAACGCGTTCATCGACTTCGATGACGTGGCTGTACAGCAGTTCGGGCAGCACGATATGGCGGTCGAAGATGCGCGGGCGGTTCTGGTAAGCGATGCGCAGCGCGTCGCGGAAACCACGCGTGATGGCCAGCGCGGTCGGTTCGCCCTTGCGTTCGAGCAGGGCATTGGTGGCGACCGTGGTACCCATCTTCACCGCCTCGATGGCGGCCACGGGAATGGCGTCGGTGGCGGACAGGCCCAGCAGGTGGCGGATGCCGGCAACGGCGGCATCGCGGTATTGTTCCGGATTTTCGGACAACAACTTGTGGGTGATCAGGCGTCCGTCAGGCTGGCGCGCAACGATGTCGGTGAAGGTGCCGCCGCGGTCAATCCAGAATTGCCAATCCATATGAATCCCCCAATTTGTGTGTGCGCTATTGTAGAGCGGCAGGCTCAAAATTTTATCGGGAATATAATGAGGATGACGCAATATTGACCGCAATATAAAGGTGCCTGAAATGAATCCACTCTACAGCGTTGCCGAAATACGGGATATCGAACAGGCGGCCGCCGCCGCGCTTGCACCGGGAACGCTGATGCAGCGCGCCGGCCTGGCGGCGGCAGCGGCCGCGCACGACATGATGGCCGGGCAGCCGGTGCTGGTGCTGGCCGGGCCGGGCAACAATGGCGGCGATGCCCTGGAGGCGGCGGCCAACCTGGCGCAGGCCGGTGTCGAGGTCTGCATCATCCATCTCGCCGGAAGCGGCGCCGTGGCGCCCGAAACGGCGCGCGCCTTGGCCCGCGCCCTGGCCAGCGATGCGCGCTTCATCGACGCCTTGCAGGCGGGCGAAGCGTGGGGCCTGGTCATCGACGGCTTGTTCGGCATCGGCCTGGGGCGGGCGCCGGAAGGCCGCGCGCGCGGCCTGATCGAAGCGGTCAACGCCCTCGCCTGCCCGGTGCTGGCGCTCGATACGCCGAGCGGCCTGGATGCGGACAGCGGCGCGGTCATCGGCATTGCCGTCCACGCCAGCCGCACCATCACCTTCATCGGCGACAAGCCCGGTCTGCATACGCTGGCGGGCCGCGACCATGCGGGCGAGGTGCTGGTGGCGCAACTGGGCGTGGCGCTGCCCGAAGCGTCGGCCCAGCTGAACGCGGTGGCGCTGTTCGCGCACAGCCTCGTGCGCCGCCCGCACAATGCGCACAAGGGCAGTTTCGGCGACGTGGCCATCGTCGGCGGCGCCAATGGCATGGCGGGCGCACCGGTCCTGGCCGCGCGCGCCGCCCTGTTTGCCGGCGCGGGGCGCGTGTTCATTGCCGCGATCGACCCGGGACCGTCCTTCGACAGCATCCAGCCCGAAATCATGTTTCGCGACGCGGCCAGCTACGACGGCAGCGCCAGCACCCTGGTGCTCGGGCCGGGCATGGGCAACTCGGAAACGGCCCTCAGGGTGCTCCGGAAGGCCCTGGACGGCGCGTCGCCACTGGTCCTGGATGCCGACGCCCTGAACCTGATCGCCGCGCGCCAGCTGCCCGTACGCGGCGCCATCCTGACGCCCCATCCGCTGGAAGCTGCCCGCCTGCTTGGCGTGACCACGGCCGTGGTCCAGGGCGACCGGCTGGCGGCGGCGCGCGAACTGGCGGCGCGCTTCAATGCCATTGTCGTCCTCAAGGGATCGGGCACGGTCGTGGCCAACGCATCGGGCATGGCCGTCATCAACCGCACCGGCAACCCGGGGCTGGCCACGGCCGGCACCGGCGACGTGCTGGCCGGCGTGTGCGGCAGCCTGCTGGCGCAAGGCTGGCCGGCCTGGGAAGCGGCGCTGGGCGCGGTGTGGATGCATGGCGCCGCGGCCGACCTGCTGGTGGAACAGGGTTGCGGACCGATAGGCATGACGGCCGGCGAGCTGCCGGTGGCCGTGCGCGCCGTACTGAACCGCCTGGTCAGCTGACGATGCGCCCGGCGGCAATGGTGATGGTGCGTGCGCAGCGCGCCGCGATCGACGGATCGTGGGTCACCAGCACCAGGGTCGAACCGCGCTCGCGGTTCAGTTCGAACATCAGCCCGATGACCGCTTCGCCGGTGGCCGCATCGAGGCTGCCTGTGGGTTCGTCGGCGAACAGCAGCGGCGGCTCGGTGACGAAGGCGCGCGCCAGGGCCACGCGCTGCTGCTCGCCGCCCGACAGGTACTTGGGATAGTGCTTCAGGCGGCTCGACAGCCCTACCCGGCCCAGCATGGCGGCCGCCTTGTCCTTCGCATCGTCTTCGCCGCGCAGTTCGAGCGGCAGCATCACGTTTTCAAGCGCGTTCAAATGGGCCAGCAACTGGAAGGACTGGAACACGAAGCCCAGCTTGGCCTTGCGCAGGCGGGCGCGGCCATCTTCGTCGAGCGCGAAAATATCGTCGCCCGCCAGGATCACCTTGCCGCTCGACGGGCTGTCCAGCCCCGCCAGCAATCCGAGCAGGGTGGATTTGCCCGATCCGGAAGCGCCCACAATGGCAAGCGTCTCGGCCGCTTGCACTGTAAAATCCACGCTGTGCAGGATGGTGAGCTCGCCGCTGGCGTCGGCCACGCGCTTGGACAGGTCGATGACCTGGATCGCCGGCATATTTACCGTACCGGAAACGTAACTATTGGAAGCTTCAGGAATGTCACGCATGCTCGTTATTCTCAAAAAATGGTCAATCTGCGGTGTGCTCCTGCTCTCCGCATCGGCCTTCGCCCATTCTGCACCAAAAACAGTGCTTGTGCTCGGTGACAGCCTGTCTGCCGAATATGGCCTCGTGCGCGGCGCCGGCTGGGTGGCGCTGATGGAAAAAAAGCTCAAGGACGAAAAAATCGAGGTCGCCCTGGTCAATGCCAGCATCAGCGGTGAAACCACGACCGGCGGGCGCATGCGCCTGCCGGCCCTGCTGGCGCAGTACAAGCCCGACATCCTGGTCATTGAATTGGGCGCCAACGACGGCCTGCGCGGCCAGCCGGTGGCGGCAGCCGAAGCGAACCTGCGGACGATGATAGCCATGGCGCACAAGAACAAAGCGCGCGTGCTGCTGGTCGGCATGCGCATGCCGCCCAACTACGGGCGCGACTATACGGAACGCTTCTTCACCATGTTCAAGAAAGTATCGAAGACGACCAAATCGCCGCTGGTGCCCTTCATGCTGGAAGGCGTGGCCGACAAAACCACGCTGTTCCAGACCGACCGCCTGCATCCGAACGCCGAAGCGCATCCGATCATCCTGGCCAATATCTGGCCCCAATTCGCACCCATGGTCAAAGCTAAATGAAGTATCCCTCGCTGCAAAACTTTGCCGACGTCCTGCCGCAGCTGGGGCAATTCGATTGCATCATCGACGCGCGCAGCGAAGCCGAATACGCGCTTGACCATATCCCCGGCGCCATCAACTGCCCGGTGCTGGACGACGAAGAGCGGATCCGCATCGGCACCATGTACAAGCAGGTCAACGCCTTCGAAGCGAAAAAGGTGGGCGCAGCACTCGTGGCGCGCAATATCGCCCGGCATATCGAAACGAGCTTCATCGACATGCCCAAGGATTGGAAGCCGCTGGTCTACTGCTGGCGCGGCGGCAATCGCAGCGGCTCCATGGCGCTGATCCTGGCCAAGATCGGCTGGCCCGTGATCCAGCTCGATGGCGGCTACAAGGCCTACCGCGCCTACGTGAGCGAAGCCCTGGCGGTGCCGCCGGCGCTGCAGTTCAAGGTCATTTGCGGCACCACCGGCAGCGGCAAGAGCCGCCTGCTCGAAGTGCTCGATTCGATCGGGGCCCAGGTGCTGGACCTGGAACAGCTGGCGGCGCACCGGGGGTCGGTGCTGGGCAACCTGCCCAGCCAGCCGCAGCCGACGCAGAAAATGTTCGAGACGCTGGTCTGGGACAAGCTGCGCCGCTTCGATCCGGCGCTGCCGGTGTTCGTGGAGTCCGAAAGCAAGAAGGTCGGCCAGCTGCGGGTGCCCGATGCCATCATGCAGACAATGCGTGGCTCGCCCTGTATTTCATTGACGCTGTCGCGCCCCAACCGGGTGCGCCTGCTGATGGACGACTACCACCATTTTGCCGACAACCCGGCCACGCTGAACGCGCAGCTGGACTGCCTGGTCAAGCTGCACGGCCGCGAAAAGATCACGAGCTGGCACGCTCTGGCCAATGGCGGTGACATGCCGGTGCTGGTGGACCAGCTGCTGGTGGAGCACTACGACCCTGCCTACACGCGCTCCATCGACCGCAATTTCACCCAGTTCGCGCAGGCCGAGCTGCTGGAACTGAAGGACATCGGCGCCGGCGACTTCCTGGCCGCGGCGCGGCACCTTCACCCGCAAGCGACGTAAAAAAACCCGGCAGCGCCGGGTTTTTCGTCTTCATCTCGCGATGATTATTTTGCTGCGTCGGCCACTGCCAGGTCGTTCTTGAGGATCTTGGCTTTCGCCTTTTGCTTGAGCGCTTCAACATAGCTGAAGTTCTCCTGCTGGCCGAGCGCCTGGGCGATCTGTGCCTGCTCCGCCGCGCGGCGGGTCAGGTCCAGCTGCGCTGGCTGCGACACCTTGGCGATGCGGTACACGCCGAAGCCCACACCCGGAACGTCCACGCAAACATAAGCTGGCAGCTTGGTCGCATCGGCCTTGAGCACGGCCACGGCGGCAGTCGGATGAATCTCGGGCTGCTTGGCGCGGGTGACGACCTTGGCGGCGCCAAAGCCTTCCGCGCTGCCGCTGGCCTTGGCCGCTGCCAGCCTGGCTTCGCCAGCCTTCTTGGCCATGGCGGCCGCTTCTTCCTGCGCCACGCGCTGGCGGATCACGGCATCGACTTCGGCCAACGGACGCTTGGCGGCCGGCTTGAATTCGATCACGCGGCCTGCCACCAGGGTGGTCGGCGCCACTTCGACGGCTTCGGTGTTGCGCTTGTTTTTCAGCGCGTCATCCGAGAAGATCGCCTTCAGGAATTTGGCATTGTTGACCGGCGAGGCGCCTGCGGCTGGCGACGGCGTACGCGACAGGTTGTCGACGGTTTCGATCTTCAGCTTGAGCTTGTCGGCCACCGGCTTCAGGCTGTCCGACTGTTCGTAGACGGTATTGGTGAACTGCTCTGCCAGTTCCGAATACTTCTTCGACATCTTCGCCTTCTTCAGTTCGGCCACGATCTGCGGCTTCACGTCGTCGATCGCCTTGGTGGTCGCCGGGACCACGCTGGTGACGGTCACGATGTGGAAACCGAAATCGGATTCGACCAGGTCGCTGATCTCGCCTTGCTTGAGCTTGAAGACGGCGCTTTCAACCGGGGCCGGCAGCGCATCCTTCTCGATCTGGCCCAGGTCGCCGCCCAGTTCGGCGGACGACGGATCCTGCGACTGCGCCTTGGCGACGGCCGCGAACGTGGCTGGCGCCTTGCGCACTTCTGCCAGGACCGCCGCGGCCTTGGCCTTGGCGGCTGCCTTGTCGGCGGCGCTGGCGTCCTTCTTGGTGGTGATCAGGATGTGGCTGGCCTTGCGCTGTTCGGCGGTGCCGAAGCTTTTCTGGTTCTTGCCGTAGAAGTCGGTGACTTCCGCATCGCTGACCGCTACCTGGCTTTCGACGACGGCCGCGTCGAACAGCACGAATTCGATCTTGACCTGCTCGGGAATCTGGAACAGGGTCGCGTTCTTGTCATAGTAAGCCTTGACCATGGCATCGGTCACTTTGACCTGCGGCAGGAACTCGGCCATCGGGAACAGCACTTCCTGGACTTCACGTTCCTGGTCGCCGATGTCGGACAGGCGGCCGGCCACGGCGCGCGGTACAAACGCACTGCCCTGGATGGCGCCATTGATCTGCTGCAGGGCCAGGTCGCGGCGCATGCGCGCTTCGAACATGGCGGGATTCATGCCCTGGGCCGCCAGCAAGGCCTTGTACTGGTCCTTGTCAAAGGAACCGTCCGGCTTGCGGAAAGCCTGCATGTCGGCGATGCTCTTTTGCAGGGCGGCGTCGCCCACGGTCATGTGGCTCTTGGCCATTTCGACCTGCAGCGCGCGTTCGGCCACCAGGTTCTCGAGGATGGCGCGCTTCGCTTCGGCGGTCTCGAACAGCTTCGGATCGAACTGGTCACCCATCATGCCGCGATAGCGTTCCATCTGCTGGCGTTGGGCTTCTTCCCATTCCTGCTGAGTGACTTTCTGGTTGCCGACTTTGGCAACTTCAGTGGCGCCGGCGCCGCCGTCAGAGTAGCTGCTGACGCCAACAACGACGAAGGAAGGCACGATCAGCAGGAATAACAGTGCCTGCATCCATCTTTTGTGAGTACGAATAAATTCAAACATGATCCGCCAATTCGAAAATAATGAAGCGATTAACGCACAAATAAAAAAAAAGGCGAACTCTCGTTCGCCTCTTCCTCAATGCTGGCGGAGTGGACGGGACTCGCCTACGGTACGCAGGCCGCGGAATCCCTTGCAAGGGATTCCCTTCGAGCCTCAACCGTGCTTCCCGCAGGGGAAGCACTCCTTCTACTACTAAGCTGGCGGAGCGGACGGGACTCGAACCCGCGACCCCCGACGTGACAGGCCGGT
>JAZKBE010000047.1:0-13908 GCA_040388805.1 Pseudomonadota bacterium | reverse complement strand
GGTTCGGGGCAGGAAGTGAAGAGTGGTCACATTTGTTCACTTTTCCGATAGCAGCCAGCCCTTGTTCCGTGTGAAGCGCATATTCGGTTTCCTTGAGATTTGCCTCGGATGAGGTATGTCAAGGATCGTAAGGCGGCAAGCCAGACATCAGGGGACTCAATGGATGAATGCGGGCGTATGCAAGATGAAGGACCCGAAATCGGGAATAGGCCCGCGACGATCAGCAGGGAGCGGATGCCCCTGCGTTGCTACCCTTCACGGGCTGTCGCCGTCGTCGATCTCGGGCCCCAGCATCAGCTGCGCCGCTTCGCTCGGCAGCGCCTCCACGGTTTTCAGCTTGCGCGCCATCTGGCGGCTGCGCACTTCGGCGTTTTCGATATTCTTGGCGGCCTTCTCCAGCGTCAGGCGGGTCTGGCTGAGCACATCGCCGAACTTGCCGAATTCGGTTTTCACCGCCCCCAGCACCTGCCACACTTCGGACGAACGCTTCTCCAGCGCCAGCGTGCGGAAACCCATCTGCAGGCTGTTCAGGATCGCCGACAAGGTCGACGGCCCCGCAATCGACACCCGCAAGGTACGCTGCAAGTCGTCGGCCAGGCCCGGCCTGCGCATCACTTCCGCGTATAGGCCTTCGGTCGGCAGGAACAGGATCGCGAAATCGGTCGTCTGCGGCGGTGACAGATACTTCTCGCTGATGGTTTTCGCCTCCACCCGCACGGCCCGTTCCAGTTCGCGCCCGCCCTGGGCCACGCCGTCGGCGTCGGCCCGTTCGGCCGCGTCGATCAGGCGCTCGTACTGCTCCTTGGGGAACTTGGCATCGATCGGCAGCCAGACCGGCGTGCCGCCTTCCACCTGGCCCGGCAGCTTGATGGCAAACTCCACCCGCGCGCCGGTGCCGGCCACGGTTTCCACGTTCTTGGCGTACTGGTCGACCGTGAGCACCTGCTCGAGCAGCATTTCCAGCTGTACCTCGCCCCAGGTGCCGCGCGTTTTGACGTTGGTGAGCACCCGTTTCAGGTCGCCCACGCCGATGGCCAGCTGCTGCATTTCGCCCAGGCCCTGGTGCACTTTCTCGAGCCGCTCCGATACCTGGCGGAACGATTCCGTCAGCCGCGTTTCGAGCGTGGCGTGCAGCTTTTCGTCGACCGTCTTGCGCATCTCTTCCAGGCGCGCGCCGTTATCAAGCTGCAGGTCCTTGATCTTCGCTTCCAGCGTGGCGCGCACTTCCAGCATGCGCTCGTTCATGGTCTCGGCAAAGCGGCCCAGCGACTGCGACTGCTCTTCGCGGCCGCTGATGCCCACCAGGTGAATCTGGTGGCGCATGCCGTCAAGCTGCTGCACGGTGGCGCCGTGGTTCTGGGCCAGCGTGGCGGTCAGTTCCTGGCGCGTGGTTTGCGCGCTGCCCTGCAATTCGCCGCGCAGTTCGCGTTCGATGCGCTCGAAACCGTCCCCGCGTCCGCGCAGCAGCAAGGCGGCCAGCAGCACCAGGGCCAGCGCCAGCATGCCCAGCAGGATCATGAATTGGGTATCGGTCATCGGGTCAGTCGGCCTTGTTGCGCATCCAGTCGGCGGTCTGGTAGAACGATTCGAGCAGGCGCACGCGCAGCGGCTCCTCGATACCGATATCTTCCATCGCCCACGCCATGGCGCGCAGCCACTGGTCCCGTTCGCTGCTGCCGATCGCAAACGGCAGGTGGCGCGCGCGCAGTCGCGGGTGGCCGAATTTTTCAACGAACAGGTCGGGGCCGCCCATCCAGCCGGACAGGAACATGAACAGCTTGTCGCGCGAACCGTCCATGGCCGGCGGATGCAGGGACCGTATCCCCGCGAATTGCGGCTCCAGTTCCATCAGGTCGTAAAAACGGTCGACCAGTTCGCGTACGCGCGCCTCGCCGCCAATCACACTATACAAAGTTTGAGCTTCATCCATGGGCGCCATCATAGCGCAGCGGCGAAGCTCATACCAGCGTCAGGCGGCGCAGGCGCTTGGTCGACGACCAGCTTTCGAGGTCGACTTCGCGCCGCATGTCGGCACAGGCGTCCAGCAGGCGCCCCACATCGTCGTCCGACAGGCCCGCATTGAGCGTCAGGCGCACCAGCGACCGGTTCTTGGCCGTGGCCGGCGCGCAGAACACCGCCCCGTAGACGCCGCGCCGTTCGAGCGCCTTGCGCAGCACCAGCGTCTTCGGTTCCGGTCCCGCTTCGAGCGCGACGATCTGCTCGGTGCCGTCGTCGACGTTGTAGCCCAGGTCGCGCAGGCCGTCGCGCACCTGGCGCGCGGTCTGTCGCAATGCGCGCCGGCGCGCGTCGGCGGCGGCAATGAAATCGAGGGCGGCGTCGAACCACGCCAGTTCGTGTTCGAGCAGGCAGGAGCTGAAAATCGCCGGGCGCGACGCGGACAGGAAGTAACCCTTGAAATGGCTGGAACAGGTCAGGAAGCCCGCCCTGCCCGCGAAAGCCTTGGCCAGCGACGCGGTGCGAAAGTGCACCCGGTCGGCCAGGCCCAGTTCCACCACCAGGCCCGCGCCTTTCGGACCGTGGGTGCCCAGCGAATGCGACTCGTCGACCACCAGGATGCAGTCGCAGCGCTCGGCGATTTCGACAATCTCGTGCAGCGGCGCGATGCTGCCGTTGGTGCTGTAAAGCGCGTCGACCACGATGATGCCCGGCCCATGCTTGTGGACCTGGCGCGCCAGATGGCCCGGATCGTTGTGCAGGAAGGGCACGCCGACCGCCTGCGCCGACTGCCCCCCTTCCCACAGCGAGGCATGGGCCATCATGTCCAGGTAGACCGGCACGCCCGGTTCGGCGATGGTCTGCAGCAGGCCCACGTTGGCGGCCCAGCCCGACTGCGCCAGCACCCCATCCTCGGCGCCCATGTAGTGCGCGAACTTGCGTTCGAGGCGGTGCTGGCTGCTGCCTTCCTGCAGGAATACGGACGACATCAGCATGCCCGCCTGGCCCGACGCCAGGCTGCGCGCCTGCGCCGCGACCAGTTCCGGCTGCCTGGCGATGCAGAGGTAGTCGTTACTGGCCAGCATGATGGCGCCGGACGCGGCAGGTGACCACACATGCAGGTGCTCCCCGCCCAGCAATTGCTGGACGCGGGTCACGTAATGCTCATCCATGCGGCGGCTCACGAAGGCCGGCATGCGCCGTTCTGCAGGGATGACTGGGGTGTTGCGAGCAAATAAAGACATGGTTTCTCCTTGGCAAAAGTCTTCATTTTCTGCTCACAATAATTGGCATTGCTGCAACATGACCGGACATTGATCTAGATCAAATTGCGCTCCATCAACTTACGACAGGATGGCTATTGATATAGATCAATTGAGCAAGATCAAGGACCCCACGAAACGGCCGCCATGGATACCCTGAGCCGAACATTCCATCGCCTCACCGGGCGCATCCAGGACGCCCTGCTTCCCTGGCTGCAGCGGCACGAGCGCAATTTCGACAATGTGACGTGGCGCTTCATCGTCCTGGCCTGGATCGGCTGCATCGGCATGCCGGCCTATTACCTGATCTGGACCTACTGGTTCCCGCAGGAGTACGACAGCCTGCCGCTGCGCCTGGTGGGCGCGGCGTTGTGCCTGCCCGCCCTGTGGGCCGGCACCCTGTTCCGCGGCCGCCATCTCGGCACTTACCTGTTCGCCGGGGTCACCTACATCCTGCCTTTCCAGTTCACCTTCCTGTTCCTGATGAACCACGCCTCGCTGGTGTGGAGCCAGTCCTACCTGATCGCCCTGATCGTGCTGTACCACTTCCCCACGCTCTGGGCGAGTTCGTCCTGGCTGCTGGGCACCACCCTGGCCTGCCTGCTGTTTGCCTGGGTCGGCGACGCCAGCTTCCTGGTCAGCCAGAACGTGCTCGAACACTTGCCGATCTATGCCTTCACCGTGGTCGTGATCTCGGTGGCCAAGGTGGGGCGGCGCATGCTGGCCAACGAAAAACTGGCCGGCATGGCGCAGGGGCTGGCGACGGTGTCGCACGAACTGCGCACGCCGCTGGTGAGCGTGGACGCCAATGTGCGCGGCATTACGCGGCGCCTGGCGCAGGCCGGCACCCCGGCCGCCGCCGATTGGGCCGAAGTGAACGACGCCATGGCGCGCATCCAGTACGAAGTGCGCCATATGAACCACATGATCGACCTGTTCCTGATGTCGGCGGCCGCGGTCAGCCAGCAGCTCGAGGCGAGCGAGCAGGTGTCGATGCAGGAAGTGGTCGATTCCGTGATCCGCCGCTACCCCTTCGCCGGCCAGGCCCAGCGCGACGCGGTGCGGGTCGACGTGCGTTCGGACTTTATCTTCGCCGGCAGGCACGAACTGTCGGTGGTCATCCTGCTCAATTTGCTGCGCAATGCGCTCAAGGCGCTGCACCGGGCCGGCAAGGGCCGCATCCGCATCGTGGTCGAAGGCCAGCGCGCCATTCCGCGCCTGCTGTTCATCGACACCGGCTGCGGCATCGCGGACACGCACCTGCCGCTGATCTTCAAGCGTTTCTATTCCTATCCTCCCAATTCCGGATCGGGGATAGGCCTGGCCCTGTGCAAGGAGATCATCGATGCCTGGCAGGCCAGCATCCGCTGCGTGTCGCGCGAACTGGCGTTCACGATTTTTGTACTCGAATTTCCCAAAGTCCCCCTATCCGGAAGCGTGCCATGCAACTACCGATCTACCACCATCCCAGCCTGACTGTCCTGGTCGACGACAGCGACAGCTTTCTGCGCAGCCTGTCGTTCCAGCTCGACCCCAGCCTGGCGAGCAAGTCCTTCCATGACACGCGCAGCGCGCTCGACTGGCTGGACCGCCAGGGCCGGCCGGCGGCCGAACCGCTGCACGCCAGCTTCGACACCTATCCCAACTCGCATGAGGAATGCAACGTCGCCTTCGACATCGAGCAGATCCACCGCATCAGCTTCCAGCAGCAGCGCTTCAACACGCCGTCGGTGCTGGTGGTCGACTACTCGATGCCGCAGATGAATGGCGTGCAGCTGTGCGAACGGCTGCAGCACCTGCCCTGCAAGAAGATCCTGTTTACCGGCGTGGCGGACGAAAAAGTGGCGGTCGACGCCTTCAACCGCGGCCTGATCGACCGCTACATCAAGAAAAGCGACGACGATGCCCTGGACCGGCTGGAAACCGAAATCGTGGCGCTGCAGCGCGAGTATTTCGCGGAGTTGTCGCATCCGCTGCGCGAACTGCTCCAGCTGCACAACTACAGCTTCGTGAGCGACCCGGTGTTCGCCGAACTGGCCGGGGGACTGGTGAAGGAGCACGGGATCGTCGAACACTATGTGTATTCGAATCCGGCCGGGATACTGATGTACAACCGCGACGGCAAGGCGCAGCTGCTGGTGGTGGAGACCGAAGCGAGCATGAATTCGCACTACGAAGTCGCGTGCGACAACGACGCCCCGGACTCGCTGCTGACGGCGCTGCGCGAACGCCTGGTCATTCCCTGGTTCCGGGCCGGCGACGGCATGTATTCATCGCGCTTTGCGCAGGGCTGGCACAAGTACATCGCGCCGGCGCGCCTGTGCCGCGGCGCGCAGGACTACTACTGGGCCCTGTTCGCGCTGGAGCCGGGCGAGCTGCAGGAGCCGGCCCGCCCCTTCGCCCAGTTCCTGCGCGAGCGCGAAGCGGCCTGAATCAGGCTTCGCGCAGGGTTTGCAAAGGCGGCTGCTTGAGCACATTGCGCAAGCCCAGCCAGCCGCCGATGATGGCGCACAGGGCGCCCACCACCAGGCCCGCCAGCCACACCACGGGGCTGAAGGTCCAGGGAAACTTGAACTGGTAGGTCGCCAGCGCCCATCCCAGCGCGGCCGCGCCCGACGCCGCCAGCAATCCGGACAGGCCGCCCACCAGCGAAAACTCGATCCACTGCGCCTGCGACAATTGCCTGCGCGTGGCGCCCAGGGCCCGCAGCAGGCCCGATTCGCGGGTGCGCTCGTCCTGCGATCCCATCAGCGCGGCGTACAGCACCAGCACGCCCGACGCCAGCGTGAAGGTGAACAGGAATTCCACCGCCGTCACCACCTGGTCCAGCACTTCCTGCACCTGGCCGATGATGCCGCTGACGTCGATCACGGTCAGGTTGGGGAAATCGCGCGCCAGTCCGTTGGTCAATCCCTTGGCCTGGGGCGGCAGGTGGAAGGCGGTCATGAAGGTCTGCGCCGTCTTTTCCATCGCAGACGGATTGATGATGACGAAGAAGTTGGCCCGCATCGAGCCCCATTCGAGCTTGCGCAGGCTGGTCACCTTGGCGTCCACGATCATGCCGCCGATATCGAAGCGCATCACGTCGCCCAGTTTCAGGCCCAGCGTTTTGGCGATCCCCTGCTCGACCGACGCCTCGGACACGCCCGGCCCGTCGGTGTACCACTTGCCTTCGACGATCTCGTTGGTGGCCGGGATGACGGGCGTGGTCGAGAGGTTGAATTCGCGGTCCGACAGGCGCTGCGCGCGCTCTTCCTGGTAAGTGGTGGCCGTGATCGGCTTGCCATTGACGGCCGTCAGGCGCCCCCGGATCATCGGGTACAGCAGCAAATCCTTCACCTGCGCCGCGGCGACGCGCTTTTCCAGCTCCGCCTTCTGGTCCGGCATGATGTTGATGATGAAGCGGTTCGGCGCGTCCGGCGGCGTGGCGCTGCGCCAGGCCGCCATCAGGTCGCCCCGCACCACGGTCAATAGCAGCAGCGCCATCAGGCCCAGCGCCAGCGACACCACCTGCACGATGGTGGCGCCCGGACGGCGCTGCAGCGAGGTCACGGCAAAGCGCCAGCTCTGGTGGTCGATCGCGCCGCGCAGGGTCTTGAGGGCCATCAGTCCCAGCCAGCCGGCCAGTGCGAAGACGGCAAAGCCGCCCAGGAAGCCGCCGGCGGTGGTGAGCGCCAGCCTGACGTCGCCCGCCTGCCACAGCAGCAGGCCGACGAAGACCACGATCCCGAGGCCGTAGGTGGCCAGCGCCATGGGCTTCGGTGCGGCCTGCTCGCGCCGGATCACGCGGTTGTGCGGCACATTGCGCAGTTGCAGGATGGGCGGCAGCGCAAAGCCGATCAGCAGCAGCATGCCGGTCACCATGCCTTGCAGCGCGGGCAGCAGCGACACCGGCGGCAGCGACGTCTTGATCAGCGATCCGATCAGCTCCAGCAGCACGTAATGGCCGGCGAAACCGGCCAGCACGCCGATGGCGCTGCCCACCAGGCCGATCATGGCAAATTCGATCAGGTACATCACCGTGACCTGGTTCTGGGTCAGGCCCAGGCAGCGCAGCATGGCGCAGGCGTCCAGGTGGCGCTGCATGAAGCGGCGCGCCGCCATGGCCACGGCCACCGCGGCCAGCATGGCCGACAGCAGGCCCACCAGCGACAGGAAGCGGTCGGCGCGGTCGAGCGTCGAACTCATTTCGGGGCGGCCGTTCTCGAGCGATTCCAGGCGCACGCCCTTGACCGCGCCGGCCGTGATGCGGGCCTGGACCCAGGCTTCGAAACTGTCGATGGCGGCAGTGTCGCCGATGTTGCGGGACGCGACCTGCAGCCGGTACGTCACGCGCGAGCCGTTTTCGACCAGGCCGGTGGCGGCCAGGTCCAGGGTCGAGAGCATCACGCGCGGGGCGAAATTGACGAAGGATGCGCCGCGGTCAGGTTCGGCGGCAATCAGCCGGGCGATGGTGAAGTCCTTGTCGCCGACCCGGATCCGGCCGCCCACGGTCGTGCGCAGCGCCGTCAGGATGGCGGCGTCGACCCAGACCGTGCCGGGCGCGGGCGTGGCTTCGGTTGCCTGGCCCAGCATGGCGACCGCCTGGTCCGGGTCGGTGGTCACCTTCAATTGGCCGCGCAGCGGATAGCCGAGCGAAACCGCCTTGATCGACGACAGCTGGGCTTGCGACTGCTCGCCCTCGCCCGACTGCGCCATGCTGGGGAAATTGACCGTGTCGGCCAGCAGCAGGCCGCGCTTTTCCGCTTCGGCGCGCCAGGCGGGCAGGATGGGCTGGTCGGCCTGGATCAGCAGGTCGGCGCCCAGCAGCTGGTGGGCATCGCGTTCCAGGCCGCTGCGCATGCGGTCGATGAAAAAACCGACCGCGGTCAGGGCCGACACGGCCACGATCAGGGCGATCAGCAGGAAGCGCAATTCGCCGGCGCGCCAGTCGCGCGCCGTCATGCGCAGGGATTGTTTGAGCATCGTGGTCAGAGGGTGGCAAAGTAGTGGTCGACTTCATCGAGGAAGGCGCGTTTCGCGGCCGGTTCGAGGAAGGAAGCGGCAAAGCTGTTGCGCGCCAGCGTGCGGGCATGCTGCACGGTCAGCGGCAGGGCATCGGCCACGGCCAGGAAATTGGCGTTCATGTAGCCGCCGAAATAGGCCGGGTCGTCCGAATTGACGGTGGCCATGAGGCCGGCGTCGAGCAATGCGATCAGGTTGTGCTGTTCCATGTTGCCGAAGACGCACAGCTTGACGTTCGACAGCGGACACACGGTCAGCGCGACCTGCTCGTGCGCCAGCCTGCGGGTGAGTTCCTGGTCTTCCAGGCAACGCACGCCATGGTCGATGCGTTCCACGTTGAGCAGGTCGAGCGCGGTCTCTATATAGGCGGGCGGGCCTTCTTCGCCGGCATGGGCGACCAGGTGCAGGCCCAGCTGGCGGGAGCGTTCGAACACGCGCGCGAATTTTTCGGGCGGATGGCCGCGTTCCGAGGAATCGAGGCCCACGCCGATAAGCATGTCGCGGAAGGGCAGCGCTTCTTCCAGTGTGGCAATAGCTTCCTCTTCCGGCAGGTGGCGCAGGAAGCACATGATCAGGCTGGCGCTGATGGGGCCGTCCTGGCAAGCCCGGTAGATGCCCTTGATCACCGTCTCGAAGGGCACGCCGCGCGCGGTATGGGTTTGCGGATCGAAGAAAATCTCGGCATGGCGCACCTGGTCGGCATGGGCGCGCGCCAGGTAGGCGGCCGTCATGTCGTAGAAGTCTTGTTCCTTCAGCAAGACGCTGGCGCCGGCGTAATAAATATCAAGGAAAGATTGCAAATCTGAGAATGCATACGCTGCGCGCAAGGACTCGACCGAGTCATAGGCCAGGGAAACGCCGTTTCTTTGCGCCAGCGCAAATATCAGTTCCGGTTCCAGCGAACCTTCGATGTGGATGTGCAACTCCGCCTTGGGCATCTGTTGCACAATATCTCGAATCCGGTCGTTTGGCATGGGGTTTTCTCCGTCGGTTGGGGCGTGGTGGACAGTGGGCGCATGATCAGTGTAGCGCAAGCCGGGCCGGTCGATATGCCAGCGGGAAAAAGTGTGACACGGCGCGACGTGCGTGCGCCACCGCGCCGCAAGATCGTGCAATATCGGCAGGGCGATTGGTGATGCGCTGCACTTCTTTCATTGATATAAGAAGCGTTGCGGGAAACTGCCTCCGAAAGCATCGCCGCACGCCAAAAAAACGCGCCGGGAAAGCACTTGAAACATGGTGTTTTTCCCATGTAAATCAACACCTTAACGACGTTACATTCGCTCACACTACATTGCTTTGACTTCCGGAACTATTAGGCACATAATAAATTTCATAGGCGTAAGAAACCCTTGCACCACATACAAATCACCGGAGAAATCCGGAACAAAAATATTTATTGTTACCGGTTTTTTTGTTTCGGAACAGTGAAGCGGAAGAGCCATGTAACGATTCCAAAAGAGGAGTACGCCCACCACCGGACCTGGCCAGAACGCCGTCGGAACACGGCCAGTGAAGTGAAGTAGTGTTTGCACATTAAAGGACATTCAAATGACCATTTTTGACAACTACGCAGCCCGCTACGAGCGTACCCGCGAAGAGGAATATTCCCTCACCGAGTATCTGGCCTTGTGCAAGAAGGACAAGCTCACCTACGCCAGCGCGCCGGAACGGATGCTCGCCGCCATCGGCGAGCCGACGCTGGTTGATACGCGCAACGACACGCGGCTCTCGCGCATCTTCGCCAACAAGGTCATCAAGCTCTACCCTGCCTTCAAGGAGTTCTACGGCACCGAGGAAGTCATCGAGCAAGTCGTCTCCTACTTCCGCCATGCCGCGCAAGGGTTGGAAGAACGCAAGCAGATCCTCTACCTGCTGGGCCCCGTGGGCGGCGGCAAATCGTCGATCGCCGAAAAACTCAAGGTCCTGATGGAACAGGTGCCCTTCTACTGCCTGAAGGGCTCGCCGGTCAATGAATCGCCGCTCGGCCTGTTCAACGAGGACGAAGACGGCGTCATCCTCGAGGAAGACTACGGCATTCCGCGGCGCTACCTGCGCACCATCCCGAGCCCCTGGGCCGTCAAGCGCCTGCACGAATTCAATGGCGACATCAACCAGTTCCGCGTGGTCAAGCGCTATCCTTCCGTGCTCAAGCAGATCGCCATTTCCAAGACGGAACCGGGCGACGAGAACAACCAGGATATTTCTTCGCTGGTCGGCAAGGTCGACATCCGCAAGCTGGAAGACTATGCCCAGGACGATCCGGACGCCTACAGCTATTCGGGCGGCCTGTGCCTGGCCAACCAGGGCTTGATGGAATTCGTGGAAATGTTCAAGGCCCCGATCAAGGTGCTGCACCCGTTGCTGACGGCCACCCAGGAAGGCAATTACAAGGGGACCGAGGGCTTCGGCGCGATTCCTTTCGACGGCATCATCCTGGCCCACTCGAACGAGTCGGAATGGAAAACCTTCCGCAACAACCGCAACAACGAAGCTTTCCTGGACCGGATCTATATCGTCAAGGTACCGTATTGCCTGCGCGTGTCCGATGAAATCAAGATTTACGACAAGCTGATCCGCAACTCCTCGCTGGAAGCGGCGCCCTGCGCCCCGGGCACCATGAAGATGATGGCCCAGTTCGCGATCCTGTCGCGCCTGAAGGATCCGGAAAACTCGTCCATCTTCTCCAAGATGCTGGTCTACGATGGCGAAAACCTGAAGGATACCGATCCCAAGGCCAAGTCGATGCACGAATATGTCGACTATGCCGGCGTCGATGAAGGCATGAACGGCCTGTCGACCCGCTTCGCCTTCAAGATCCTGTCCAAGGTGTTCAACTTCGACAATACCGAAGTGGCGGCCAATCCGGTGCACCTGCTGTACGTGCTGGAGCAGCAGATCGAGCGCGAGCAGTTCCCGCCGGAAACCGAACAGCGCTATTTCTCGTATATCAAGGAGCACCTGGCCCAGCGCTACGTCGAGTTCATCGGCAAGGAGATCCAGACCGCCTACCTGGAAAGCTATTCCGAGTACGGCCAGAACATCTTCGACCGCTATGTGACCTTTGCCGACTTCTGGATCCAGGACCAGGAATTCCGCGATCCGGACACGGGCGAAAGCTTCGACCGCGATTCGCTGAACAATGAACTGGAAAAGATCGAGAAACCGGCCGGCATCAGCAATCCCAAGGACTTCCGCAACGAGATCGTCAACTTCGGCCTGCGGGCGCGGGCCACCAACGGCGGCAAGAATCCGGCCTGGACCAGCTACGAGAAATTCCGCACCGTGATCGAGAAGAAGATGTTCTCGAATACCGAGGAATTGTTGCCGGTCATCTCCTTCAACGCCAAGGCCAGCGCCGAGGATGCCAACAAGCATGCCGACTTCGTGGCGCGCATGGTGGAAAAAGGCTATACCGCCAAGCAGGTGCGCCTGCTGTGCGAATGGTACCTGCGCGTACGCAAGTCATCGTAAGGTGAACAACGGGAGCCCCGCCACGCAGGGCTCCCGGACCAGGTTTAGGGCAGGAGGCCAGTTTTGACTTATCTTATTGACCGTCGCTTGCAAGGCAAGAACAAGTCAGCGATCAACCGAGAGCGCTTCCTACGGCGTTACAAGAGCCAGATCAAGGATGCTGTCGGACGCGCCATCAAGGGCCGCTCGATCACCGATATTGAAAATGGCGAGAAAGTCTCGATTCCCGTCAAGGATGTGAACGAACCGAATTTCGGCCACGCCCACGGCGGCGTCTGGGAAACCATCAATCCTGGCAACAAGGAATACCAGAAGGGCGACCAGTTCAACCGTCCGCGCAGCGGCGGCGGTTCCGGGCGCGGCAAGGCAGGCAATAGCGACCAGCAATCGGAAGACGATTTCATCTTCGAGCTCTCGCGCGAAGAATTCATGAACTACTTCTTCGAAGACCTGGAATTGCCGAACATGGTCAAGACCCAGCTCACCGCCACCACCGAATTCAAGAACCAGCGCGCCGGCTACAATATGTCGGGCACGCCGTCGAATATCCACGTGCTGCGTTCCCTGCGCGGCGCCCTGGGGCGGCGCATCGCCGTGGGCGGCACCTCGCGCAAGAAGCTGATCCACGCCGAGCGCGAGCTGATGGAGCTGCTCGCCGAAGGCGTGCCGATGATTGACCCGCGCGTGCTCGAACTGAAAAAGCTGATCCACCACCTGCATACCAAGCTGCTGGCGATTCCCTTCATCGACCCCTTCGACCTGCGCTACAGCAACCGCATCAAGGTGCCCAAGCCCATGACCCAGGCCGTGATGTTCTGCATCATGGACGTCTCGGGCTCGATGGACGAGTCGCGCAAGGATACGGCCAAGCGCTTTTTCATCCTGCTCTACCTGTTCCTCAAGCGCGCCTACGACAAGATCGAGGTGGTCTTCATCCGCCACCACACGGCGGCGGCCGAAGTGGACGAGGAAGAATTTTTCCATTCGCGCGAATCGGGCGGCACCGTGGTGTCCTCGGCGCTGAACCTGCTGACCAAGGTCATCAGCGAGCGTTACGGCAGCGGCGAATGGAACAGCTACGTGGCCCAGGCCTCGGACGGCGACAACTGGGACAACGATTCGGTGCTGTGCAAGCAGCTCCTGATCAACACCATCATGCCGGCGGTGCAGTACTACACTTATGTGGAGATCACCGACGGACCGCCGCAGAACCTGTGGGAGCAGTATGCCGAGGTGAGCGACCATCACCAGAACTTCGCGATGCAGAAAATCGTGACCCCGGCCGACATCTATCCCGTGTTCCGCGAGCTGTTCAAGAAACAGCCCAAGTAGCAAAGGACACCGCCTTATGCCCAGAGACCCGAAAAACCCCCGTGCCCTGCCCGAGCAATCGGAATGGACCTTCGACCTGATCGAACACGCCCACGAGGAAATCCGCCGCGTCGCCAAGAATTTCGGCCTCGACACCTATCCCAACCAGCTCGAGATCATCACCGCCGAGCAGATGATGGATGCCTATACCTCGGTCGGCATGCCGGTCTCGTACAACCACTGGTCCTTCGGCAAGCACTTCCTGTCGACCGAGAAAAGCTACAAGCGCGGCCAGATGGGCCTGGCCTATGAAATCGTCATCAATTCGAATCCCTGCATCGCCTACCTGATGGAAGAGAACAGCCTGACCATGCAGGCGCTGGTGATCGCGCACGCCGCCTACGGCCACAACTCCTTCTTCAAGGGCAATTACCTGTTCCGCACCTGGACCGATGCCGACGCCATCGTCGACTACATGGTGTTCGCCAAGAATTACATCAACGAGTGCGAACAGCGCCACGGCATCGACGCGGTCGAACTGCTGCTCGATTCCTGCCACGCGCTGCAAAACTATGGCGTGGACCGCTACAAGCGCCCGGCCAAGCTGTCGATGGCCCAGGAAAACGCGCGCCAGAAGGAACGCGAGGAATACGCCCAGTCGCAGGTGAACGCGCTGTGGCGCACCGTGCCGCGGCGCGACGAAGACGTGGCCGACGTGGTGGTGCCGCGCTTCCCGCCCGAGCCCGAGGAAAACCTGCTCTACTTCATCGAAAAATACGCGCCCCTGCTCGAACCCTGGCAGCGCGAAATGGTCCGCATCACGCGCAAGATTTCCCAGTACTTCTATCCGCAGCGCCAGACCCAGGTCATGAACGAAGGCTGGGCCACCTTCTGGCACTAC
>JAZKBE010000046.1:0-1274 GCA_040388805.1 Pseudomonadota bacterium | reverse complement strand
ACCTGAGCCAGCGCCTCAATGGGCCGCACGGCGAGTATCTCGGCCTGGTCCTGATCGGCCTGTCGAGCCGTTCCTTTGGCCAGTTCTATCAAAAGATCAATCTGGGCCCTGGCGCCGCAGTGAGCCTGTACCGGCGCGATTTCACGACCCTGGCGCGCTGGCCCGACAAGGACGAGCTGATGGGCAAGGTCAACCGCAGCGGTTCGAGCTTTCACATCATTGAACAATTGGGCAAGGAACACGGCGTGCTCGTCACCGAGGCGCCGCGCCAGGCCGAGGGCGGGCAAGCGGTGCTGCGCATGGGCGCGGTGCGCCTGATCGGGCGCTACCCCCTGATCATCAACATCACCGTCACCGACGAAGTCTATCTGGGCGCATGGCGCCGTTCGGCGCTCTGGTTCAGCGTGGTCGGCGCGGCAGCCATCCTGGCCATTGCACTGGCTTTCGCGATCCTGGTGCGCGCCTTGCGCCGGCGCGAAGAAGACATCGCCGTGCACCAGCAGCTGCGCCTGGAGGCGGAGCAGGCCAACCGCGCCAAGAGCGAATTTCTGGCCATGATGAGCCATGAAATCCGCACGCCCCTGACGGCCATCATCGGCTTTGCCGAATTGCTGGCCGCCGGCAAGCCAGGCGGCGCGGCCCAGATCATCGTGCGCAATGGCCAGCATCTGCTGGCCATCATCAATGACATTCTTGATATCTCCAAGATCGAGGCGGGGCGCATGCAGCTCGAGCAGGTGGTTTTTGCGCCGGTCGAGATCCTCGCCAGCATCGATACCATGATGGGCGCCCAGGCGCGTGCCAAAGGCATTGCCTTGCGCTGCGTCACCGAATACCCCTTTCCCAGCGCGGTACTGGGCGACCCGACCCGCTGGAAGCAGATCCTGCTCAATTTGTGCAGCAATGCCATCAAATTTACGGACCAGGGCCGGGTCGAGCTGACCCTGTGGTACGACCGTCCGCGCGCACGACTGCTGTGCAATGTCGTCGATACCGGCATCGGCATCGACGACGCCGAGCATGCGCGCCTGTTCGCTCCCTTCGTCCAGGCCGACGGCGCCACCGCGCGCAAGTATGGCGGCACCGGCCTGGGCCTGCACTTGGTGCGCAGTCTGGCCCAGCTCATGGGCGGCGATATTGGCCTAGTCAGTGCGCCCGGCCAGGGCTCGGTGTTTGAAGTCAGTGTGCCGGCCCTGCCCGCGCCGCAGGCGCTGTGGCTGGCACAGGCTGGCACGGCGCCGGAAGCGGTGACGGCCGAGGCCGCCGGCGCGTCG
>JAZKBE010000045.1:100205-104016 GCA_040388805.1 Pseudomonadota bacterium | reverse complement strand
TTCGGGAAGGCGATCACGTCGCGGATCGAATCGGAACCGGTCATCATGGTCACGATGCGATCCAGGCCGAAGGCCAGGCCGCCATGCGGCGGCGCGCCGTACTGCAGCGCGTCGAGCAGGAAGCCGAACTTGAGCTGGGCTTCTTCGGCATCGATCTTCAGTGCGCGGAATACCTTGCTCTGGACTTCTTCGCGGTGAATACGGATCGAACCGCCGCCCAGTTCCCAGCCGTTCAGGACCATGTCGTAAGCCTTCGACAGGCAGGCGCCCGGATTCGTTTCGAGCATGTCTTCGTGGCCGTCCTTCGGCGCCGTGAACGGATGGTGCGTCGCATTCCAGCGACCCGACTCTTCGTCGTGCTCGAACATCGGGAAGTCGATCACCCACAGCGGCTTCCATACGTCGTCGAACAGGCCGGCCTTCTTGCCGAAGTCGGAATGGCCGATCTTCACGCGCAGCGCGCCGATGGCGTCGTTGACGACTTTCGCCTTGTCGGCGCCGAAGAAAATCAGGTCGCCGTCCTGCGCGCCGGTCTTTTCCAGCACGGCTGCCAGGGCAGCGTCGTCCAGGTTCTTGACGATCGGCGACTGCAGGCCGTCACGGCCCTTGGCTTTTTCGTTGACCTTGATGTAGGCCAGGCCCTTGGCGCCGTAGATGGCGACGAACTGGGTGTAGGCGTCGATTTCCGAACGCGGCATCGAACCACCTTGCGGTACGCGCAGGCCGACCACGCGGCCGCCCACCATGTTGGCGGCGCCGTTGAATACCTTGAACTCGACCGACTTCATCACTTCGGTCAGGTCGGTGAAGGCCAGCTTGACGCGCATGTCCGGCTTGTCCGAACCGTACATGCCCATCGCTTCGGCGAAGTCCATGACCGGGAACGGGTTAGGCAGGTCGATGTCGAGCGTGTTCTTGAAGACGACACGGATCATGTCTTCGAACAGGTCGCGGATTTCCTGTTCGGTCAGGAAGGACGTTTCGCAATCGATCTGGGTGAATTCAGGCTGGCGGTCCGCGCGCAGGTCTTCGTCGCGGAAGCATTTGACGATCTGGTAGTAGCGGTCGAAGTTGGCCACCATCAGCAGCTGCTTGAACAGCTGTGGCGACTGCGGCAGCGCGAAGAAGGTACCGGCGTTGACACGCGACGGCACCAGGTAGTCGCGCGCGCCTTCCGGGGTCGACTTGGTCAGCATCGGGGTTTCGATGTCGATGAAGCCCAGGTTGTCGAGGTACTTGCGCACTTCCATCGTCACCTTGTAGCGCAGGCGCAGGTTGTTCTGCATTTGCGGACGGCGCAGGTCGAGCACGCGGTGGGTCAGGCGGGTCGTTTCGGACAGGTTGTCGTCGTCCAGCTGGAACGGCACCGGCACCGATGCATTGAGCACTTCCACGTTGGCGGCGACGACTTCGACCTTGCCCGACTTCAGGTTGTTGTTGATGGTCGAATCGGTACGGGCCGTGACCACGCCGGTCACGCGCAGGCAGAACTCGTTGCGCACCGCTTCGGCGACCTTGAACATCTCGGCCTGCTCCGGATTGCAGACGATCTGCACCAGGCCTTCGCGGTCGCGCAGGTCGATGAAAATCAGGCTGCCGTGGTCGCGGCGGCGATGAACCCAGCCGCACAGGCTGACGGTTTGGCCCAGCAATTCTTCGGTGACGAGGCCGCAGTAGTTTGTACGCATGGAGGACATATTAATTTTCAGTCTAGGTTAATTATTTGGTTGGCAAACTCTCGGGGGCGACGACGCCCATCGAGACAATGTATTTCAGGGCGGCGTCGACGGTCATGTCCAGCTCGATGACGCGGGAGCGTTCCATCATCAGGAAAAATCCCGAGGTCGGATTGGGCGTGGTCGGCACGTACACGCTGATGAAGTCGCCGACCAGGTGGTTTTTCACGTCGCCGCCGGGCACGCCGGTCAAAAAGCCGATGGTCCAGCTGCCGGGCGCCGGGTAAGGCAGCAGCACGGCCTTGCGGAAAGCGTTGCCGGACGACGAGAACAGCGTGTCGGACACCTGCTTGACGCTGCCGTACAGCGAGCTGACCACGGGAATGCGGTGCAGCAGGCGTTCCCACAGGCGCACCAGGTAGTTGCCCACCAGGTTGTTGGTCAGCAGGCCGGTCACGAAAATGATCACGATGGTCAGGATGGTGCCCAGGCCCGGAATGTCGAAACCGATCAGGGTGCGCGGCTGCCAGCGTTCCGGCACGATCAGCAGCGACTGGTCCATCGTGCTGATCACGGCGTTCAGGACCCAGGCCGTAATGGCGAGCGGCACCAGAATCAGCAATCCGGTAATAAAATATTTACGCATGGAACTCTCGGTTAGGAAGCGTGACTCAGGTGTTGCCGGTGGCGGGCGCGGTGGTCGCTGCCGGTGCGGCCGCCGGGGCATCGGAGGCTGCCGCCGGCGCAGGCGCGGCGGCACCGTCGACCGGGCCGGTCGGCAAGGCGGTCGACGGGGCGGCGCCGCCACGGAAATCGGTGGCGTACCAGCCGGTGCCCTTGAGCTGGAAACCGGCGGCGGTCAGTTGCTTCTTGAAGGCAGGCTTGCCGCACGACAGGCAATCCGTCAGAACCGGATCGGAAATCTTCTGCAGCACATCCTTGGCAAAACCGCATTCATCGCAGCGGTAGGCGTAAATCGGCATTGAATACTCCGCAAAAATCGTCAAAACCCTGAATTATAAGCCTTTTTTAAGTGCATCAGCATAAAGTCGGCACTCGGGCAGGTGCATACTCCGGCGAAACTGGTAAGATGCGTGCCTGCTGCGCCGGTATTGACCGGGCCAACTTGAAAAGGAAAAGCAACGATGTTGAAGAAGTCACGAGTTTTGATCATTGGCGCCGCCACCGCGCTGGCAATGATTGGCTGCACCGCGAAGGACACCAGCAAGAGCGCTGTTGTCGTACCTGCTGCCGGTGATACTGTTGCCGCAAACGTCAACGGGACCCCGATTTACGCCAGCACCGTCGACATGATGGTCAAGGAACGCACCGCCCAGGGCCAGCCTGACAGCCCGGAACTGCGCAAGGCCATCATTGACAACCTGGCCATGCAGATGCTGGTAGCGGCCGAAGCGACCAAAAAAGGGCTGGACAAGGCGCCGGAAACGACGCGGCAGCTGGAAATGGTCCGTCAATCGATCCTGGCCAATGCCTTCGTGCAGGACTACCTGAAAAACAGCGCCCTGACCGATGCCCAGCTCAAGGCCGAGTACGACAAGATCAACGCCAAGGCTGGCGGCAACGAATACAAGGCGCGCCACATCCTGGTCGCGACCGAAGCCGAAGCGAAAGACATCATCGTCAAGCTGAACAAGGACATCAAGCAATTCGAAGCGCTGGCCAAGGCCAAGTCCATGGATCCGGGTTCGAAAGTCAATGGCGGCGACCTGGGCTGGTTCAACCCGGCCGGCATGGTGCCTGAATTCGGCGCCGCGGTCGCCAAGCTGGAAAAAGGCAAATTCAGCGCCGAGCCAGTCAAATCGCAATTCGGCTACCACGTGATCCTGCTGGAAGATTCGAAGCCGATCACCCCGCCGCCGCTGGAACAGGTCAAGGAACAGCTCAAGCAGCAAGTGCAGCGCCAGAACCTGAAAACCTTCTTCGACGACATGAAGGCAAAGGCCAAGATCGAAGTGGTAGGCGCACCGGCAGTTGCAGCACCGGCAGCAGCACCAGCCGCACCAGTGCCAGCGAAATAATCGCCCGCACCCGCAACCAAGCCCGCTTCGGCGGGCTTTTTTTTCGTCCGCCGCCAACCGGCGCCCAACCGGGGTCAGACCTCGCACGTGCAATAT
>JAZKBE010000045.1:0-100195 GCA_040388805.1 Pseudomonadota bacterium | reverse complement strand
GTGCAATATTGCACGTGCGAGGTCTGACCCCGGTTGGGAAACAATTCAGGTGCGCTGCCAGATCATCCAGCGTTCCTTGCCTTCGAATACGGGAATGGAATCGCTGACGGGCGCCTCTTCAATGCAGGTGAAAGAAGGGGTGAGCAGCGCGTCGAGCTGCGCGCGGGCTATGCCGAAAGGCGGGCCCTTGGGCTGGTCGTCGAAAAAGAAGAAGCCGGCCAGCAGCTTGCCGGGCGCGAGCAAGTCGGCCCAGCGCTGCGCCAGGCGCGGCCACATGGCGCGCGGCATGGCGCACAGGAAGGCGCGTTCGTAGACCAGGTCCAGCGGCTGCAAAGGTTGCCAGGCGAAGAAGTCGGCTTCCACGACCCGGTCGCGCCACTTGCCAACCGCTTCCCTGCCCCGCGCTACCGCGGCGGGCGAAAAATCGATGGCGGTGACGTCCCAGCCGGCGTCGGCCAGCCAGGCCAGTTCGTAGGCGGCCCCGCAGCCGGGGATGAGGGTGCGCATGGGCGCGCTGGCGAAGGCTTGCAGCGCTTGCGGGACGCCGCCCCGGTCCCAGGGCGTGAAGCCGCGCTCGAAGCGTTCGTCCCAGAAGCCGGGCGTGTTCGGGTCGCGGCTGGAAAATTCAGGCGACGACATACCAGCGCAGGTACACCTGCATCAGCACCAGCCCGATGCCGAAGGCGGCCGCAAAATAGGCGAAGAAGGCCAGCAGGCGGTTGGTGCGCCGCTGTTCATCGACCAGTATCCTGAGCAGTTCGTTGTTGGCCGTATTCGGTTCGGCCGCGTGCATCAGGGCGCGGTGGATCAGGCGCGGCAGCTGCGGGATGATGTGGGTGAAGCGCGGCGCTTCCGCCTTCAGGCGCTCGACCATGCCCGGCACGCCGACCTGCTCGCCCATCCAGCGCTCGAGGTAGGGCTTGGCGGTCTTCCACAGGTCCAGGTCGGGATCGAGCTGGCGCCCCAGACCTTCGATATTGAGCAGGGTCTTTTGCAGCAGCACCAGTTGCGGCTGCACTTCGACGTTGAAACGGCGCGAGGTCTGGAACAGGCGCAGCAGGATCTGGCCGAAGGAGATGTCCTTCAGCGGACGGTCGAAGATCGGTTCGCAGCAGGCGCGCACGGCCGACTCCAGTTCGTCCACCCGCGTTTCGGCCGGCGCCCAGCCCGATTCGATGTGCGCTTCCGCCACGCGCTTGTAGTCGCGCCGGAAAAAGGCCAGGAAATTCTGCGACAGGTAATCCTTGTCGAAGTCATTGAGGGTGCCGACAATGCCGAAATCGAGGGCGATGTAGCGGCCCATGGTTTCCGGCGCGACCGATACCAGGATGTTCCCCGGGTGCATGTCCGCGTGGAAAAAACCATCGCGGAAGACCTGGGTGAAGAAGATTTCCACGCCATCGCTGGACAGCTTTTTCAAGTCCACGCCTTCGGCCACCAGGCGGTCGATCTGCGACACGGGAATGCCGTGCATGCGTTCCATCACGATCACGCTGCTCGAGCAATAGTCCCAGTACATCTCGGGCACCATCAGCAAGTCCGATCCGGCGAAATTGCGGCGCAGCTGGCTGGCATTGGCCGCTTCGCGCATCAGGTCCAGCTCGTCGTGCAGGTATTTGTCGAATTCGGCTACCACTTCGCGCGGCTTCAGGCGCTTGCTGTCGGCCCAGATGCGGCCTATCCATTCGGCGGCGATGTGCATCAGCGCCACGTCTTCGTCGATCGATTTCTTCATGCCGGGACGCAGCACCTTGACCGCGACTTCCTTGCCGTTTTTCAGCGTGGCAAAGTGCACCTGGGCGATCGAGGCCGAGGCCACCGGCACCCGTTCGAAGTCGGCGAACAGGTCGTCCGGGTGGGCCCGCAGCGACTTGGTGATCTGGGCGATCGCCAGGTCCGAGCTGAACGGCGGCACGCGGTCCTGCAGGGCCGCCAGTTCGTCGGCGATATCGAAAGGCATCAGGTCGCGCCGGGTCGACAGCACCTGGCCGAACTTGACGAAAATGGGGCCCAGTTCTTCGAGCGCCATGCGCAGGCGTTCGCCGCGCGGGGCGCTGATGTCGCGCCAGAAAATGACGGTGTCGATCAGGGCCGCCGTGCGCGGCACCTTCAGGCCGGAGATGGCGATTTCGTCGAGACCGTATTTGATCGCGACGCGGAAAATTTTAAACAGGCGCAAAAATTTCAATAGCATCAGAGGTCCAGTTTCTGTTGTCCGGCCGTGCGCGCGGCCAGGGTGCTTTCAAGCCGCGCGATGCGCTTGGCGCTGCGTTCGACGTCGTCGCGCAGGCGGCTCACTTCGCTGGCGAAGTCGTCCACCATCACGGGACGGACCAGCACCGGCTGCTCTTCGGTCAGGAATTCGGCCATGTTCTCGGCCAGCTTGTGCTGGGTGGCGAGCGCGCTGTCGAACAGGCTTCTGGCGCCGCCGACCAGGCGCGTGGCGACGATGGGGTCCATGAGGCGCTCCAGGTCGTGCTCGGCTTCCCAGCGCAAACCCTTGCTCAGCTGCGAGATGGTATTGGCGAATTCGGCATCGCCTTCGATCTTGACGTAGGAAAAGGCGCGTTCGCGGTTTTGCGCGATCAGCGGCAGGTCGGCCAGCTTGACGCGGATGGTGACGGCGGGCGTGGCCTCGCCATTGCTCGTTTCCAGCATGCCATCGCGGGTGACGCGCATGCGCAGGGCGATGCTGCCGGCGTCGATGCAGGCTTCCTTGCCGGCATGCAGCGCCAGCGCATCGCGGGCCCAGGATTCCTGGGCCAGCAAATGGTTGATCGCCGCGACGGCGGGCGCCATCAGTGTGGCATGGGGTGAAAACGAAGTCGATGGTGGCATTGACGGGTACGCTATCAAAAACAAAACCGCCCGGGGAAAGCGGGCGGTTTTGATCTTACCAGTTTGCAGGGCACATTTCCTTATTACTGTGTAATCAGGAAAGTTGCTGGATGCCGGCCAGGACCCAGCCGGTGGTATGGCCAAGCGGCTTGGACATATTCCAGATTTCGGAAAACGGCTGGGCAGGCGCATCGGGCGCGGGCTTGATCGTGCCGTCGAACTTGACGCTGGCCAGGTGGTCGGGGCCGACCGCTTCGATGCCCAGCAGCACTGCCTCGATCGTGACGACTTCGGTGCTGCCAGGGGCGTCGCCGCGGCCCTGGATCTGGACTTCGAGTTCGGCGAACACTTGCGGGGTCGTGAACTTGCGCAGGTCGGCGGTGTCGGCCTTGTCCCATGCAGCCTGCATGCGCACGAAGCTGGCCTTGGCGTAGGTCAGGAAGGCGGCAGCGTCGAACACGCCCGGTATGGCAGGCGGCGCCGGCTTGACGGGAGCGGGGGCGGGAGCGGCCGGGGCCTGGCTGAAACCGGTCACGGGGCCGTTGGCCGGGGTGTCCTTGTCCCTGATCGCGCGCCAGGCCACGAAACCGGCCGCCACGATCAGTGCACCGCCGCCGATATATGGCCATGGAATCTCTTGCCCGGCGGGCGCGGCTGCCTGCGCGCTGGCCGTCATGGCCGTCAACGCGAACAGGGTGCTGACTAACAGCTTTTTCATGGGATGGATCCTAGAGCTTGATGCCGGTGTGCAGCGCAGCCACGCCGGCCGTTAAATTGAAATACTCCACCCGCTCCAGGCCTGCCGTCTGCATCATCGTTTTCAGGGTTTCCTGATCGGGGTGCATGCGGATCGATTCGGCCAGGTAACGGTAGCTGTCGGCGTCGCCGGCGATCTTTTGACCGAGCCATGGCAATACCGAGAAGGAGTACACGTCGTAAGGTTTCTGCAGGGGCGCCGCCACCTTGGAAAATTCGAGCACCAGCAGCTTGCCGCCGGGTTTGAGCACACGGCGCATTTCGGCCAGGGCCTGGTCCTTGTGCGTCATGTTGCGCAAGCCGAAGGCCACGCTGACACGGTCGAAATAATTGTCGGGGAAGGGCAGCTTTTCTGCGTCACACAGCAAGGTTGGGGTCACCAGGCCGGTATTCAAGAGACGGTCGCGGCCCACGCGCAGCATCGATTCGTTGATGTCGGTCAGCCAGACTTCGCCGGTTTTGCCAGCCTGTTTGGCGAAGGCCTTGGCCAGGTCGCCGGTGCCGCCCGCGATATCGAGCACCTTGAAGCCCGGGCGCACGGCCGCGTTGGCGATCGTGAAGGTTTTCCACAGGCGGTGCAGGCCGGCCGACATCAGGTCGTTCATGACGTCGTACTTGGAGGCGACCGAGTGGAACACTTTGGCGACTTCGTGGACCTTGTCGTCTTCCGAAACCGTCTTGTAGCCGAAATGGGTGCTGTTTGTCATAGTGGGGGTGCCGTTTGAACTGATCGCATTATACAAGCGACATGGCCCAGGCGGCGCGCATGCACCACTAGTGCTTGTGGCCGCAGCCTTTGGCGGCCGTGGCGGCGCCCGGGATCACCGCGCCCGGCTCGCGCCCGGCATCGCCCTCGAAACCGGCGGCATGCAGGCGCGCCAGGTAGTCGGCCCACAGCGTCTCTTGCTCGTTACCCAGCTTATACAGGTAATCCCACGAGAACAGGCCCGTGTTGTGCCCGTCCGAAAACGTCGGCTGGATGGCGTAGTTCCCCACCGGCTCCACGCCCGTGATACCCACTTCGCGCTTGCCCAGCTGGAGCACTTCCTGCCCCTGCCCGTGCCCGCGCACTTCGGCCGACGGCGAATACACGCGCAGCAGTTCGAACGGCAGCGAAAACTCCTTGCCGTCGTCAAACGCGATATCGAGCACGCGCGATTTCTGGTGGACGGTCAGTGCGGTCGGATTCATTGTGCCCCCAGGCGGCGCGCAATGCTGGCCGCCAGTTGCGGCAGCAGCGCGCGGCGCGCTGCCAGGATAGGTTCTTCGGTGGTGCGCACGGCAGGCGTCCATACCGCGTTCGGGAAATGCGCGTCGTCGGCGAAGCGCGGAATCACATGCCAGTGCAAATGCGGCGTCATGTTGCCCAGGCTGGCCACGTTCACTTTCCCCGGCGCCATGACGTCGCGCAGGGCCAGCTCCACGTGCCACACGGCGTCGTTGAGCAGCATGCGGTCGTTTGGTGCCAAGTCGCTCATCTCTTTCACGTGCTCGTTCCAGACCACGCGGCAGAACCCCGGATAGGCAGCATCGTCCACCAGGATCACCGACAGCTTGTCGTTGCGGTAGATGGGCTGCACCGCCAGCTCGCACAGCTCACAGGTCATACCAGCACCCTTTCGATACCGCCGGCATTGGCGCGCGCGACGTAGTCAGGCATCCAGTTCTCGCCCAGCAGGTGCTTGGCGATTTCGACGACGATGTAGTCGGCCGTGGTGCCAGCATCTTCGCTGTAGCGCGATACGCCGCCAAGGCATGCCGGGCAGCTGGTGAGGATCTTGACTTCGCCGTCGAAACCGTCGGCGCGCAGCTTGTCGGCGCCCTTGACCATTTCTTCTTCCTTGCGGAAGCGAACCTGGGTCGAAATGTCCGGACGCGAAACCATCAGGGTGCCGGAATCGCCGCAGCAGCGGTCGTTCTTTTCGATCTTGACGCTGTCCACGGTGGTGATCAGCGCATTGACCGTCTTGAGCGGATCCTGCAGCTTCATCGGCGTGTGGCAAGGGTCGTGGTACATATAGCGGGTACCGTTTACGCCCTGCAGCTTGACGCCTTTTTCGAGCAGGTACTCGTGGATGTCCATGATGCGGCAGCCAGGGAAGATCTTGTCGAATTCGTAGGTAGCCAGCTGGTCGTAACAGGTCCCGCACGATACCAGCACCGTCTTGATGTCGAGGTAATTGAGCGTGTTGGCCATGCGATGGAACAGCACGCGGTTATCCGTCATCATCTTGTCGGCCTTGTCGTACTGGCCGGCGCCGCGCTGCGGATAGCCGCAGCACAGGTAACCCGGCGGCAGCACGGTCTGCACGCCCACTTCCCACAGCATGGCCTGGGTGGCCAGGCCCACTTGCGAGAACAGCCGCTCGGAACCGCAACCCGGGAAGTAGAACACGGCTTCGGTATCGGCCGTGGTGGACTTCGGATTGCGGATGATCGGGATGACCTTGTCGTCCTCGATATCGAGCAGCGCGCGCGCCGTCTTCTTGGGCAGGTTGCCCGGCATTTTCTTGTTGATGAAGTGGATCACCTGCGCCTTGACGGGCGCGCGGCCGAGCGACGGCGGCGGCGCCTTGGTCTGCTTCTTGGCGAACTTCTTGAGGATGTCGTGGCCAAGGCGCTGGGCCTTGTAGCCCCAGCCCATCATCACCTGGCGCGTGGCATTGATGGTCACCGGATCGGTGGCGTTCAGGAAGAACATGGCCGCCGTCGTACCCGGGTTGAAGCGCTTCTTGTCCATCTTGCGCAGCAGGTTGCGCATGTTCATCGAGACGTCGCCGAAATCGATATTCACCGGGCACGGCGTGACGCACTTGTGGCACAGGGTGCAGTGGTCGGCCACGTCCTCGAATTCTTCCCAGTGCTTGATCGACACGCCGCGGCGGGTCTGCTCTTCGTACAGGAAGGCTTCGATCAGCGACGACGTCGCCAGGATCTTGTCGCGCGGCGAATACAGCAGGTTGGCGCGCGGGACGTGGGTCGAGCACACCGGTTTGCATTTGCCGCAGCGCAGGCAGTCCTTGACGCTGTTGGCGATGGCGCCGATATCGCTTTGCTGCATGATCAGCGATTCATGGCCCATCAGGCCGAACGACGGCGTGTAGGCGTTGCGCAGGTCAGCGCCAAAGCCCGGCAGGTTCAGCAGCTTGCCCTTGTTGAAGCGGCCTTCCGGATCGATGCGCAGCTTGTAGTCGCGGAAGTCGCCGATTTCTTCTTCGGTCAAGAATTCGAGCTTGGTGATGCCGATGCCATGCTCGCCCGAGATCACGCCGTCGAGCGAACGGGCCAGCTTCATGATGCGGGCCACGGCTTCGTGCGCGTCCTGCAGCATGGCGTAGTCGTCCGAATTGACCGGCAGGTTGGTATGAACATTGCCGTCGCCGGCGTGCATGTGCAGCGCCACGAACACGCGCGAACGCAGCACGCGCTGGTGGATGGCCGTGCACTCGTCGAGAATGAGCTTGAAGGCGGCGCCATTGAAGATCTGGCGCATCTGTGCGCGGATCTCCTGCTTCCACGAGATGCGCACCGTGCGGTCCTGCACCACGTCGAACAGGGTGGCGTCGCTCTGCTGCGCCAGGCGCGTGTCGAACACCACGTCCAGGCGCGCCAATCCCAGCGTGTACAGCGTGTCCTTGACTGCATCGAGGCGCTGGTCCAGGTTGGCCAGCACGTAGGTCCAGCGCGCGCGGGCGGCGTTCAGCACTTCCTGCGCCTGCGGAACGCGGTCGCCCAGCATTTCGTCGGCGTCGATCGATTCGCCCGACGCGTCGTCGCTCTTGCCCACCGGCAGGTGGCCGGCGCCGAAGAAGTCGATCAGCTGGTCGGCCAGCTGCAGCTTGTTCTTGATCGACAGTTCGATGTTGATGCGCTCGATGCCGTCGGTGTATTCGCCCATGCGGCCCAGCGGAATGACCACGTCTTCGTTGATCTTGAAGGCGTTGGTGTGCTTGGCGATGGCCGCGGTGCGGGCCCGGTCGAGCCAGAATTTCTTGCGCGTTTCCGGGCTCACGGCGACAAAACCTTCGCCCACGCGGGTGTTGGCGATGCGGACCACTTCCGACGTGGCCTGCGCGACCGCGTTCTCGTCGTCGCCGACGATGTCGCCGAACAGCGCCATCTTCGGCAGCACGCCGCGTTTCGATTTGGTGGCGTAGCCGACCGCGCGCAGGTAGCGCTCGTCCAGGTGTTCCAGGCCCGCCAGGCGGATCGTGGAAAACGCTTCGCCGCCCTTGGCCGGCAAGCCGTCCAGGTAGTCCTTGATTTCGACGATCGACGGAATCGCGTCGCGCGCCTGGCCGAAGAATTCCAGGCAGACGGTGCGCGCGAACTTCGGCATCTTGTGCAGGATCCAGCGCGCCGACGTGATCAGGCCGTCGCAGCCTTCCTTCTGGATGCCCGGCAGGCCGGCCAGGAATTTGTCGGTGACGTCCTTGCCCAGGCCTTCCTTGCGGAAGCGCTTGCCTTCGATGACCAGCATCTCGGTGCGGAACGGCGCATCCTTCGATTCGCCGCGCGCGTTCGGGTGCGTCCATTCAAGCTTGAACTTGGCCACCGGCGCGTCGTGGATCTTCGACAGATTGTGTTCGATGCGCGTCACTTCCAGCCAGTCGCCGTTCGGGTCGACCATCTTCCACGATGCCAGGTTGTCGAGCGCGGTGCCCCACAGGACGGCCTTCTTGCCGCCGGCGTTCATGGCGATGTTCCCGCCGATGCATGATGCCTCGGCCGACGTCGGGTCGACCGCGAACACGAAGCCGGCCTTGTCGGCGGCGTCGGAGACGCGCTTGGTGACCACGCCGGCGCCCGAATAGATGGTCGCGTATTCGCGGTCCAGGCCAGGCAGCACGGTCATCTCGACTTCGCCGAGACCAATCAGTTTTTCGGTGTTGATGACGGCCGACATGGGCGTGAGCGGAATGGCGCCGCCCGTGTAGCCGGTTCCTCCGCCGCGCGGAATGATGGTCAGGCCAAGTTCGATGCAGCCCTTGACCAGGCCGGCCATTTCATCTTCGGTGTCGGGGGTGAGCACCACGAACGGATATTCGACGCGCCAGTCGGTGGCGTCGGTCACGTGGGCGACGCGCTTCATGCCGTCGAAGCAGATATTGTGTTTTTCGGTGTAGCGGCCCAGCACCTTGGTGGCGCGCTTGCGCAGGTCGTAGGTGGCGCGGAATTCGGCGCCGAAATCCTCGACCGCGCGGCTGGCCGCCTTGAGCAGTTTTTCGACATTGGCGCTGCGGATGGCCGCCTCGTCGCCGCCGTCCAGGTCCACCGTCTGGCGCCGCTTGTCCACTTCGGCCAGGCGGTGATGCAGCGCGTCTATCAGTTCCTGGCGCCGTTTCGGGTTGTCCAGCATGTCGTCCTGCAGATAGGGATTGCGGCGCACCACCCAGATATCGCCCAGCACCTCGTACAGCATGCGGGCCGAACGGCCGGTCTGGCGCGCAGCGCGCAACTCGTCGAGCAATTCCCACGACGACTCGCCCAGCAGCCGGATCACGATTTCGCGGTCCGAGAAGGATGTGTAGTTGTACGGGATTTCGCGCAGGCGGGTTGGAGCGTGGCCGTTCGGCGTTTCCGCCAGCAAGGCGGTAATTTGTGCGGGGGCGTTCATGGATGCGTGGACTTGTGGACTGACCCTAAGGAAGGCCATTCTAGCGTATTGCGGTGCACCACGTTGGATCACGGCCTGCTTTCCCCATAGGGCAAGCGCGGTGGACGCCGTCAATTCATCGGCAATTGAGGACTTCGGCCGTATTGCGGGTATGTAAATGCCGCTTTGCTAGCAAAACATTCGGCCTTATCTTGCATTGACCAAACACTGTTACCCGCCAAGCATGGCCGCCAGGCTCTTCCAGAAACCGTCAGGAATGTAGAGCAGCGCCAGCGTCATGGTGAGGTAGCGCATGAACTTGCCGATCGCCATATAGCCCAGGCTGGGCCAGAACGGCAGGTGCAGCCAGCCGCCCAGGGTGCACAGGGGATCGCCGATGCCGGGCACCCAGGACAGCAGCATGGTCTTGGCGCCATAGCGGGCCAGCCAGCCGAACCAGCGGCTCTTGCGCTCCTTGGCGAAGGCGACCTTGGCGCGGTAGCCGATGAAATAGTCGAGTGCGCCGCCCAGGGTATTGCCGCAGGTGGCGACCAGGATGGCGGGCCAGAACATGGCGGGATTGGCCTTGATCACGGCGAATACGGCAGGTTCGGAGCCGAGCGGCACCAGCGTGGCGGACACGAAGGCGATGAGGAAGACCGAGCTCAGGCCGACTGCTGGCGCGGCAAGCAGTTTCAGCAGCCAGAGGACTGCGGATTCGATCATCGGGACGTGTTGGACGGGTTCATGGCCGGGTCCATTATAATGAGGAAAAGATATTGCTACGACACGATACGCGCGGCCCGCTACCCCGGGCTTGCGTACCTACTGCGCACCTCGGTCACCCGCCGATCAAACAGTCAAGCGTCAACCAGAATCGCCTTCCTCATTCCTGTTTGCAGACTATGACAATCGACTATCTCAAGAAAATACTGACCGCGCGCGTTTATGACGTGGCTTCCGAAACCCCGCTGGACCTGGCGCCCATCCTCTCGCAGCGTTTCGAAAACCGCATTTACTTCAAGCGCGAGGACATGCAGGATGTGTTCAGCTTCAAGATTCGCGGCGCCTACAACAAGATGGCCAACCTGGCGCCGGCGCAGCTCAAGCGCGGCGTGATCTGCGCTTCCGCCGGCAACCATGCGCAGGGCGTGGCCATGTCGGCCGCCCGCCTGGGCTGCCGCGCCGTCATCGTGATGCCCACCACCACGCCGAGCGTGAAGGTGGATGCGGTCAAGGCGTTCGGCGGCGCCAATGTCGAAGTCATCCTGCATGGCGAGTCCTACACCGATGCCTACAACCACGCGCTGACGCTGGAAAAGGAGCAGAAGCTGGCCTTCGTGCACCCCTTCGACGATCCGGACGTGATCGCCGGCCAGGGCACCATCGGCATGGAAATCCTGCGCCAGCATTCGGGCCCGATCCATGCGATTTTTGTCGCCATCGGCGGCGGTGGCCTGATCAGCGGCGTGGCGTCCTACGTCAAGGCGATCCGCCCCGACATCAAGATCATCGGCGTGCAGTCCATGGATTCGGACGCCATGGCGCGGTCCATCAAGGCCGGCGAGCGCATCACGCTACCGGACGTGGGCCTGTTCGCCGACGGCACCGCCGTGCGCCTGGTGGGCGAGGAAACCTTCCGCATCGCGCGCGAACTGGTCGATGACATCATCATCGTCGATACCGACGCCATCTGCGCCGCCATCAAGGACGTGTTCCAGGATACGCGCAGCATTCTCGAGCCGTCCGGCGCGCTGGCCGTGGCCGGCGCCAAGGCCTACGTGGAGCGTTCGGCGCTGACCAAGAACCCGGTGCGCAACGAAAGCCTGATCGCCATCGCCTGCGGCGCGAACATGAATTTCGACCGCCTGCGCTTTGTCGCCGAGCGCGCCGAACTGGGCGAAGCGCGCGAAGCCGTGTTCGCCGTCACCATTCCCGAGCAGCGCGGCAGCTTCAAGCGCTTCTGCGCCCTGGTCGGCCCGCGCAATGTCACCGAGTTCAATTACCGCGTCAGCGATGCCCGCGAAGCGCACGTGTTCGTGGGCGTGCAGATCGCCAGCCGCGGCGAATCGAGCGTGCTGGCGCGCACCTTCGAGCAGCACGATTTCAAGACGCTCGACCTGACCCACGACGAGCTGGCCAAGCTGCACATCCGCCACCTGGTAGGCGGCAAGAGCGCGCTGGCCCAGGACGAGCTGCTGTACCGTTTCGAATTCCCGGAACGCCCGGGCGCGCTGATGCGCTTCCTGGCCAGCATGGCGCCGAACTGGAATATTTCGCTGTTCCACTATCGCAACCAGGGCGGCGATGTCGGCCGCATCCTGGTCGGCCTGCAAGTACCCGCCGAAGAAATGGACCAGTTCCGCCAATTCCTCACCACGCTCGGCTACCGTTACTGGGACGAGAGCGCCAACCCTGTGTACAAACTGTTCCTGGGTAACTGACCTTGGAAAACGCATGACGAATACCGCCGATTTTTCACCGCTGGGCAAGACCGCCGCCTACCAGACCCAGTACGCGCCGGGCCTGCTGTTCCCGATTCCGCGCCAGGAAAAGCGCGACGAGCTGCAACTGACGGGCACCCTGCCCTTCTTTGGCGTGGACATCTGGAACGCTTACGAACTGTCGTGGCTGAACCTGCGCGGCAAGCCGCAAGTGGCGATCGCGGCGGTGACGGTGCCGGCCGATTCGCCGAACATCATCGAGTCGAAGTCATTCAAGCTCTACCTCAATTCCTTCAACCAGACCCGGCTGGCCAGCAGCGACGCCTTGCTGGACTTGCTGCGCGCCGACCTGTCGGCCGGCTTTGGCGCGCCGGTGCACATCGTGCTCACGCCCCAGGACGGTTTCGGCAGCCTGAAAATGGGCGAACTGGACGGCTTGCTGCTGGACCGGCTCGACATCGAGGTGGATCAATACACGCCCTCGCCCGCCCTGCTCACGTCCAAACGGGACGCGCCCGGCGTCAGCGAAACCCTGGTGTCGCACCTGCTCAAGTCGAACTGCCTGGTGACGGGACAGCCGGACTGGGCCAGCGTGCAGATCCAGTACGTGGGACCGCAGATCGACCAGGAAGGCTTGCTGAAATACCTGATCGGCTTTCGCGAACACAATGAATTTCACGAGCAATGTGTGGAGCGCATCTTTGTCGACATCCTGCGCCAGTGCGCGCCGCAAAAACTGGCCGTGTACGCCCGCTATACCCGCCGTGGCGGCCTGGACATCAACCCCTGGCGCAGCAACTTCAGCAGCGCCCGTCCGGGCAATGTGCGTACGGCGCGGCAATAGGAGATTGAGCAGCCTCAAACAGCCGGGTAGTTGCCTTGACCTCGTTGCCATCGGGGAATATGTTGAAGAGACGGGCGACACGGATGCCGCAATCGATTTACAATAAAACAACGAAAAACGCCGCGGCTGCGCGGCGCTGAAAAAACAGGCGGGAAACGGAGAATCAACGGTAAATGTCGGCTTTTCGGTATCTTATATGCGTCGCACGGATGATTTCACCTTAGAAATTTACCATCCAGGGTGCATAACCAGAAAAGAAGCGGTGCTTGTTGTGATATTCATCACTCCTCTTGCGAAACACCAATGCTGAGAGGATACTGGACGACGACGAATTCCGGTGTCACGGCCGGGAAACAGGCCTATAATTCTGGCTCGCAAGCACCTTTGTGCATCGCACCAAATGACTTTGTTATGACTAACCTCAGCAAAATTCTATCGCTCGAGAACGTGTTGCTCGATCTCGAAGTGTCCAGCAAAAAGCGCGCTTTCGAGCAGGCTGGACTGATATTCGAAAACAATTGCGGCATCGCCCGCTCGACCGTGTCGGACAATCTGTTCGCGCGCGAACGGCTGGGCTCCACCGGGCTCGGGCATGGCGTGGCCGTGCCGCACGGGCGCATCAAGGGCAGCAAGAGCCTCAAGTCGCCGCTGGGCGCGTTTGTGCGCCTGGCCGAAGCCATTCCCTTCGAATCGCCCGACGGGCAGCCGGTCAAGCTGCTGTTCTTCCTGCTCATTCCCGACCACGTGACGCAGCAGCACCTGGAAATCCTGTCGGAAATCGCCGAAATGTTTTCGGACGATGGCTTCCGCACCGCGCTGGCCACCGATCCGGATCCGAAGTCGGTGCATGCACGCATCGTCAACTGGCAGCCTAGCCTGCAAGCCTTGGGATAAACGCCATTCATGCTGCAAACCCCGCTGACCATTCAACGCCTGTACGACGACAATCGCGAAAGTCTGCAGCTTGGCTGGTTCGCCGGCTTTCCGGGCGGCGAGCGCCTCATCTCCGGTGACGTCGCTTCGGCCGCCGACCAGGTCGGCCACCTGAATCTGATCCACCCGGGCCGCATCCAGGTCTTCGGGCACCAGGAACTGACTTACTACCATCGCCTCAAGTCGGGTTCTCGCAGCCATGTGATCGGCGAACTGATCGCGGGCGGCCCGCCGGCGCTGATCATCGCGCAGGGGCTCGACACGCCGCCCGACATTCTCGCCATTTGCGACGAGCAGAATATCCCCCTGTTTTCGACGCCGCTGCCGGCCGCGCAGGTGATCGACTTCCTGCGCGTCTACCTGTCCAAGAAGCTGGCGCAGCGGATCATCATGCATGGCGTGTTCATGGACGTGCTGGGCGTGGGCGTACTCATTACGGGCGACTCGGGCCTGGGCAAGAGCGAACTTGGTCTGGAGCTCATTTCGCGCAGCCACGGCCTGGTGGCCGACGATGCCGTGGAGTTTTCGCGCATTGCGCCGAACATGATCGAAGGACGCTGCCCGCCGCTGCTGCAAAACCTGCTGGAAGTGCGCGGACTGGGACTGCTCGATATCAAGGCGATCTTCGGCGAGACGGCCGTGCGCCGCAAGATGCGCCTGAAGCTGATCGTGCACCTGGTGCGCAGGAGCGCTCTGGAAGAGGAAGTGGAACGCCTGCCGTTCCTGTTCCCGACCGAGGATGTGCTGGGACTGCCGGTGCGCAAGGTGGTCATACCCGTGGCGGCCGGCCGCAACATCGCGGTGCTGCTGGAAGCGGCGGTCAGGAATACGATTCTGCAGCTGCGCGGGATCGATACGCTCCAGGAGTTCATGGAGCGCCAGCGCCAGGCAATGAGCGGGGACTAGCGCCCCCGCCCTTCCCGGATTATTTCGCGATCAGGAGCAGGGTTCCCCGGCCGCACACGCCGTACACCGTATTTTCCCCGCCAACCAGGTCTTCCGCACCCGGCGCGCGTACCTGCGTTGCGCCTTCAGCCCAGGTGCAGGTATCGGTCACGCGGTACCAGGTTTTCCCATTCCCCGGCCACGGCAGCGTGAAGTTCACCTGCGCGCTCCACGCATTGTGGGCCACGTAGATGGCCGACGCGCTGTCGCCAAGTTCGGTGCCGTCGATGCGCCATGCCAGCGCGTGGTTGTTCGCATCGCCGAAATAAGCCGCATCGGCCACGCCGCCATCGGGCTTGAACCAGCGCAGCTGCTCCATCACATTGCCGTTGTTGTCCACGCTGGAATAGAAGTTCAGCGGACGCAGCGCCGGATGCGCCTTGCGAAACACCATCAGGCCCTTGCTGAAGTTCTGGAAGTTGGTCTGGTCCGTGGTGCGGGTCCAGCCCAGCCAGTTGGCGCTCGAATCGAGGTTGTAAGGATTGTTGTTGCAGTTGATGGTGCGCAGCGCTTCGTCGCCGCCCACAATCATCGGCACCCCGCCCGACAGCATCATCAACGCCATGCCGTTGCGCGCCGCCTTGCGCTGGTCCGCGGCGATGCCGCCGTTATCCCAGCTGTTGTTATTGTCCTCGCCGCCGTCGCTCGGGCCGAAAGGCCAGGCCTGGTTGTTGTTCTTGGTATTGCAGCTGTACAGGTCCTTGAGCGTGAAGCCGTCGTGCGCGGTGATGAAGTTGACCGAGTTCCACGGCTTGCGGCCGTCGTCGCCATATAGGTCGCTCGACCCGGCCACGCGCGAAGCCAGCTGGCCCGGCGTGACCGCGGCCGATCCAAGCTTGTTCTGCAGCTCGCGCATCGTGTCGCGGTAGGAGCCGTTCCATTCGGACCAGCCGGTCGGGAAGTTGCCGACCTGGTAGCTGTTGCCGCCGATGGCCCAGGGTTCGGCGACCAGGTCGACGCCGCTGCCGCCGCCGGCCGCACGCGGCGGCAGTTCGACGCGGATGCGGTTGAGCGCATTGCCCGCGTCCATCTTGTCGTAGTTGAAGCAGCCATGCTCGCAGGTGTTGCCAAGCACCGAAGCCAGGTCGAAGCGGTAGCCGTCCACGCCCAGCTGGTCGCGCCAGTAAGCCAGCGAATCGACGATCAGGTTCTGCGCCACCACGTTGCGCGTATTGTAGTTGCCGCCCACGCCGGTATTGTCCCAGGATGACTGCTTGTCGCTGGTCAGGCTGTAGTAGACGGCGTTGTCCAGGCCGCGCATGCCGTAGATGTTGTAGGTGGTCTTGTCAAGCGGGTTCCACGCTCCGCCTTCGCCGGTGTGGTTGTAGACCACGTCGATCAGCACCTTGATGCCGTTGTCGTGGAAGGCCTTGACCATTTCCTTGAACTCGCGCGTCGGCCCGCCCGGCGCCTTGTCGTAGGAATAGCGGCGGTCGGGCGCGAAGTAATTCAGGGTCATGTAGCCCCAGTAGTTGTCGCCCGAATTATTGTTTGGCTCGTTGTCGTTGGTGTCGTTCTGGGTCTCCTGCACCGGCAGGAATTCAACCGCCGTCACGCCGATGCTGGCCAGCCATGCGGCCTTCAGCCCGGCGCCCTTGTAGGTGCCGCGGTAGGCAGCGGTGATGCTCGTGTCGTTCTTCGTCAGGCCGCGCACCTGCACTTCATAGACGATATCGTCCTTGAAGGCACGCGTCGGCTTGGTGCCGATCGACTGGGTGTCGCCGGCCAGCACGATGCCTTTCGGCGCCAGCGAACCGGTATCGATATTGCGGTACAGCGCGCCGCTGGCGTAGATGGTGCCGTTGGTGTTGGTGGCCGTGACCGGATCGTGGCTCATTTCGAGCGCGTACGGATCGTGCAGCAGCTTGTTCGGGTTGAAGCGGTTGCCGGCGCTGTCGACGTCGGTGATGAAGCCGCTGGCCGAACCCTTGGTCCAGGCGCTGTTGTACGGCCAGTTCGGACCCCAGGCGCGGTAGCCGTAGTACAGGGTGCCGGTCAAGCCCTTTGCTTGCAGGCCGGTGACGGCCAGCGAGGTACTCCATACGCCGCCGCTGCCGAGCGTCATCGGGTAGACCGCCTTTTCGACGGTGCCCGTGGCGGTCGAGTACAGGTACAGATCGATACGGGTGGCCTTGCTGGAATACACCTTGAAACGGACGTTGGCCTTGGTGGCGTCGTAACTGGCGCCCAGGGCGCTTGCATTGATGGCGGCGATGGCCGGGGCTGCGAGCAGGGCGCAGCCCAGCAGCGCTCCCGCGAGGGTGCGGCGGATGTACATTGTGGTCTCCTGTGGCACGCCCCTTTGCGAGGCTGCGCCTTATTTATAGTTGTATTTTGACTACTAGGCGGTGTCGGACGCCCAAGCCGAATCTACGCCTGGACGGTAGAGATGTCAAACAATTTGAGTAGTATTACTACCATGCCTGACGCTCCTTAGCAGAGGCTTGCCGCTTGCGGTATGATCAAGCCATGCGCATCGTACTCATCACAGGTATTTCAGGCTCCGGCAAATCGGTGGCTCTCAACGTTCTGGAAGACGCCGGCTATTACTGCGTCGACAATCTTCCGCCGGCATTGCTGCCCAGCCTGGTCACGGCCCTGATCGCCGACGGCACCGCCAGCCTGGCGGTTGCGGTCGATGCGCGCAGCGCGCAGTCGCTGGTGGAACTGCCGGCCAGCGTGCGCATGCTCAAGGACGAAGGACACGACGTCAAGGTCATGTTCCTGACCGCGAACACGCACTCGCTGGTGGCGCGTTTTTCCGAAACGCGGCGCAGCCATCCGCTGTCGCACCAGCTGCGCCCGGACGAAAATCCGGCTTCGCGCCGCACCCTGATCGAATGCATCCTGGAAGAGCGCGAACGCCTGTCGGCCATCGAACAACTGGGCCTGGTGATCGACACGTCGGAACTGGCGGCCAACAAGCTGCGCGCCTGGATCAAGGAGCTGGTGGAGATTGAACGCGCGCCGTTGACGCTGTTCTTCGAATCGTTCGCCTTCAAGCTGGGCGTGCCGCTCGACGCCGACTTCGTGTTCGACGTGCGCGCCCTGCCCAACCCCTATTACGACCTGACCTTGCGCCCGCTGACCGGCATGGACGCGCCGGTGATCGCCTTCCTCGACGCGCAGCCTGCCGCCACCGACCTGCTGGAAGACATCCGCAGCTTCATCGCCAAGTGGCTGCCCTCATTCAAGACCGACAACCGCAGCTACCTGACGGTGGCCCTGGGCTGCACCGGCGGCCAGCACCGCTCGGTGTACATGGCCGAACGGCTGGCCGCGCATTTCAGCGCCACCGAACGGGTGGTGCTGCGCCATCGCGAACAGTCCTAACCACTAGGGAATCGTCAGCAGCACCTTGACGCTGTCATCCACCGATGCCTTGTCGATGTAGCCGATGGCGGCGGGGTCGGCCGCCACGGCCTTCTTGACGGCGGCATCGGTGGCATATGACTTGGGCATCGTGCCCTTGCCCGAAAATTCGATCTTGGCCCACAGGCCTTCCACCTGCGACAGCGACTTGCCCGCGACCTTCTGGTAGAACTCGCGCCGGATGGCCGATTCCTTGCCCTGGTCGATCGGCGTGAACTGGTTCGACTTCCCCAGGAAAAACTGGGCCGCCTGTTCGGAGAACATGCGCGACGCCTGGTTGGCCGGATTGACCACCACCACGATCTCCGCCTGCACCTGCGCCGCCAGCAGCACGCCGGAGAACAGTGCCAAAGCCCGCATCTGCTTTTTCATCTCGCTCTCCTAGAAAAGGCGGTCGTAGGCAATGCGCAGCACGGTGACGTCGCCGCCGAAATTGCGCGTGACGTCCTGGTGGCGGTCGACCTGCCCCTTGACGGCGCTGTGCGCGTCGATGTCGTAGCGCAGCGTGAAGGAAGCGCGCTTGAACGATTGCGGCGCGTAGGCATCCAGGTCGTCGGTGCGCTCCTTGTAGCTGGCGTAGTTCAGGAACGGGGTCCAGTTGCCGAAGCGGTAGCCGGCGCCCAGCGTGAAGGCGGGCGCGGTGACGCGGTAGCCGCTGTCGAACTGGCGCGTGAGCTGGGTCAGTTCGGCGAGCACGAACCAGTCCTCGAAATCGAGGTTGGCCGCCACGCCGTACGCTTTCAGCGCGGCGGTGTCGTCGTAGTCCTCGACCGGATTGACGCTGCGCACGGTCGTTTGCATATACACGCCGCGCACGGTCAGCGGGCCGTGGGTCACTTCGAGGTCGCCGCCGGCGAGGCGGCTCCAGGTGACGCGCGTCTTGCTGTCGTAGTACAGGCGCATGTAGAGCGAATCGGTCACCGTCTCCTTGCCGGTGAACAGGCTGGCGCTGATGTTGGTGTCGCCCACCGTGCTGCGGAAGCGCATGCTGGCGCCGTTGTAATTGGTCGCTTCCCAGCCGTACAGCTCGGGCGGCACGGCCACCCAGGGATAGGACGCGCCGATGTCCTGGAAATCGGAATAGTAGTAGAGCGGAATGCGCTTGCGGCCAAGCTGGAATTCCCAGCGCTTGCTGGGCGCATAGCTGGCGTAGGCCCACTGGATATTCGGAGTCGGATCGGTGCCGCGAATGACCACCTGGCCGACGACATTGATGTCGCTATTGAGCGTGTACTTGGCCTGCAGGCCGGCGCGCGATTCGGGCTCCAGCGAGAACTGCTGGCGGTAGACGCCGGCATTGCCCCAGTCGGCCGTGTAGCAGGGACAGCGCTTGCCGTCGACGCTGGCGGGGCCTTCGTAGGACGGCCCCAGGCTGGCCCCCACCACGCGCCCGCCGACGAGGGACAGGAAGCCGCTGAGCTTGAGGGGCGACTCCTGGGCGAACGACATCAGGGGAAACGTCAGGGAAGCGGCAAGGAATACTTTGCGGAACGGACAGAGAAATTCGGCCATGGCGGAGTCCTTTTCTTGCGTCGCGAGGGATGCAGCTGAGAAAAGTATAAGGGCTCAGCCCGTCCGCATTGGCAGTCTTGCGGGAGAATATGTGAACTTGTTAACGAATTGCCACGGAACATTGGTGAGTCGTCAATGTTGCCCCTAAACCTGGGACTGTCCCAGTTTTAAGGGTAACATCATTTAACTGCAGTTTGGGGACCAGTTTGGGGACTGTCCCAGTTTTTGGGGCAACGTTGCTTTCGATTACAGGTGGCGCAGGGGGTGGGCGTGGGCCGGCCACACCGCGGTGAAGAAGCGCTCGATCATGTCGGCCGTGACAAAGTCCACGCCCGGCGGGTTCCATTGCGGGGCGTTATCCTTGTCGATCACGAGCGCGCGCACGCCTTCCAGCACTTCGCCATGCTCGAAGTTGTGGCGCACCATCGTGCGTTCCATGCGCAGGCAGCCGGCCACGTCCAGCGCGGCGCCGCGCCGCAGCAGTTCGCGCGTGACGCACATCATCAGGGGCGAGCGCTGGCGCATCGCGGCCAGGGCTTGTTGCGCGAATTCGCCATTATCGGTCATCAAGGACGCCATGATGGCCGCCACCGAGGCGGCGCCGAAATGCAGGTCGATGGTGTCGCGCTGCGCTTCCAGCCGCGATGGCCCGGCCATGCCCTGGAACGGGGCGGCGAAGGCGGCAAGCGCCGCGCGCAAGCCCGCGCCCGGGGTCGCGTCGATCAGGGCCTTCAGGGCGCCCATCTGCGCTTGCGGCACGAACAGGTCGGCCAGGTCGGCGTACAGGGCGTCGGCCGCGCCCACCGTCAGGCCTGTCAGGCCCAGGTAGTTGCCCAGCTGGCCGGGGGCGCGCGACAGGAAGTAGCTGCCGCCCACGTCCGGGAACAGGCCGATATTGACCTCCGGCATGGCCATCTTGGTCTTGTCGGTGACGATGCGGATGCGGCAGTCCGGACCGCCCTGGGCGATGCCCATGCCGCCGCCCATGACCACGCCGTCCATCAAGGCGACATAGGGCTTGGGATAGAAGTGGATCAGGTGGTTGAGGGCGTATTCTTCGGTGAAAAAATCTTCCAGCAGGGCGGACCCGCCCATCGGCGTGGCATGCCCGCAGTCGTGGAAGAAGCGGATGTCGCCGCCGGCGCACAAGGCTTTTTCGCTGCTGCTGCCGATCACCACCGCCGCCACCGCGGGGTCGTCGCGCCAGGAAAGCAGGGTTTCCGTGAGCGCGCGCACCATGGCCAGCGACAGCGAATTGAGCGCCCTGGGGCGGTCGAGGGTGATCATGCCGGTGCCGTTGGCAACGCGGGTCTGGACGTATTCGCTCATGGCACACCTGAAAATAATGAAGGAGCGCTATTTTACCGCCCCCCACATGCAAAAAGGGCGCCTCGCGGCGCCCTTGCTTGGGGAGTTCCTGGGCCGGCTTACGCGGCGGCGGCAGGTTGCTCTTCTTCAGGCATGTGCTTGATGGCCTGGTGATTGTGTTCCTGAACCTTGTTTTTGTACTTCATGACTTGTCGGTCGAGCTTGTCGACCAGGGTGTCAATTGCAGCATACAGGTCGTGTGACAGGCTTTCCACGTACACAGTTTTACCCGATAGACGCAGGTTAATCTCTGCCTTTTGGCGTTTTTCTTTTTCAGTCAGATTATCTACGGTGAGGATCACTGCGATGTCGATCACTTGATCGAAATGGCGCTTGACGCGCTCGAGCTTGGTTTGTACGTATTCACGGATGGCTGGGGTCACTTCGAGATGATGTCCGCTAATTGTGAGATTCATACACACTCCTAATGATGGTGTCACTTTCTGTTCATGCGCGGCGCGTAGAGGAACAGCGCAAATACTGCAGATTTACAGACACTTTCTGAGACTGACGGGAGGGATTTTGAGCGCTTCGCGGTATTTGGCAACAGTACGGCGAGCGATGACCATGCCCTGTTCCCCCAGCATGTCCGCAATCTTACTGTCGGATAATGGATTTTTAGGGTCTTCTGCTCCTGTCAATTGCACGATGAGTGCACGAATCGCCGTGGAAGATGCTTCTCCCCCCGCTTCGGTGGCGACGTGGCTGCCGAAAAAGTACTTCAACTCAAACATGCCGTGCGGGGTCAGCATGTATTTCTGAGTTGTCACACGAGAAATAGTACTCTCGTGTAAACCAAGTGTATCAGCTATTTCGCGCAAAACAAGGGGACGCATGGCAACCGCGCCGTGGGAGAAGAAATTGCGCTGCCGTTCGACAATGGCCTGGGCCACCCGCAAAATGGTGTCGAAACGCTGGCGCATGTTCTTGATCAGCCATTTCGCTTCCTGCAACTGGGCGCCCATCTGGCCTTCGCCCTTGCCCTGTTTCAGCAGCGCGGCGTACATGCTGTTCACGCGCAGGCGCGGCATGACGTCGTTGTTCAGGGAGACCGTCCAGCCGGTTTTCGACTTGCGCACGATGACGTCCGGGACCACGTAGTCCGACACGTCGGACGCGAAGGCCGAACCGGGATGCGGATTGCATTGGCGGATGATGGCCTGCGCCTCGCGCAAGTCTTCATCGTCGCAATCGAGCGCCTTTTTCAGCTTGTTGAATTCGCGCTGGGCGAACCAGGCCAGGTGGTTTTCGACGATGGTCAAGGCCATGCGCCGCGTGACCATGGCCACGCCGGGCATGCGGCGGATCTGCAGCGCCAGGCATTCGGACGCATTGCGCGCGCCCACGCCCACCGGGTCGAAGCTTTGCAGCAGCGACAGCGCGGTTTTCAGTTCGTCGATGTCGATCTCGAGTTCTTCCGGCATGCGCTCGTGGATTTCTTCCAGCGATTCGGTCAGGTAGCCGTTGTCGTCGAGCGCATCGACGATCAGTTCGACCAGCGCCTTGTCGCGCGCTTCGAGCACGGTCACGCGCATCTGCTCCATCAAGTGCTCGCGCAGGCTGGTGGCGGACGCTTCGAGCTGCGGGCGCGAATCTTCGTCGTCCGGCGTCTTGGCGCGACCCAGGTCGCCCCACTCGCCGTCGTTGTCGCTGTTGCTGGCGCTGTCGCCTTCATTGCTCTCGAACGTCTCGCCTTCCGCGGCCGGCGGCGCATCGGCCGCGCCGGGTTCGGGCGCCGCCTCGGTCGGGGTCGACGTGCTGCTGATGGCGCCGTCGCCCAGCAGGCGCACCGAGTGGTCGAGCGGGTCGTCCAGCCGTTCGAGCAGCGGATTGTCGGTCAGCAGCTGTTCGAGCTCCTGGTGCAGTTCGAGCGTGGACAGCTGCAGCAGGCGGATCGACTGCTGCAGCTGCGGCGTGAGCGCCAGGTGTTGGGAAGTGCGAAGTTGTAGTGACTGTTTCATCGGCTACATGCGGAAGTGTTCGCCCAGGTAGACCCGGCGCACGGATTCGTCGGCGATGATGTCGTCCGGCCGTCCCGAGGCCAGCACGGCTCCCTGGTTGATGATGTAGGCGCGGTCGCAGATGCCCAGCGTTTCGCGCACGTTGTGGTCGGTGATCAGCACGCCGATGCCGCGCTCCTTCAGGAAGCGCACGATGCGCTGGATCTCGATCACCGCGATCGGGTCGACCCCGGCGAACGGTTCGTCGAGCAGCACGAAGCGCGGATTGGTGGCCAGCGCGCGCGCGATCTCCACGCGCCGGCGCTCGCCGCCGGACAGCGACAGGGCCTGGTTCTCGCGCAGCTTTTCGATCTGCAGGTCGGCCAGCAGGGTGTCCAGGCGCTCGTTGATCTGGGCCTTGGAGAGCGGCTTGCCGTCGATCTTCTGCAGTTCGAGCACGGCGCGGATATTGTCTTCCACCGTCATGCGGCGGAACACCGACGCTTCCTGCGGCAGATAGGACAGGCCGAGCGCGGCGCGGCGGTGGATCGGCAGGCTGGAGATGTCCACGCCGCTGATGTCGATCGAGCCGGCGTCGGACGGGACCAGGCCCACGATCATGTAGAACGAGGTGGTCTTGCCGGCGCCGTTGGGGCCGAGCAGGCCGACCACTTCGCCGCATTCGACCTGCAGCGACACGTCGCGCACGACCAGCTTCTTGCCGTAGCTTTTCTGCAGCCCGCGCACGATCAGGGTGCTGCCGCAGGTTTTGGTTTCCATCATGGCGTGCCCGGTGCCGGCGCGGCCGGACGTGGCTTGCGCGGCGCCAGGATCAGCGTGCCGCGGCCCTTGGAGTTCGCTTCGTTGCGGGCCTCGAACACTTCTTTCAGGCTGTCGTAGGAAACGAATTCGGCCTTGATTTCGTGGGTCGCGCGCACGCCTTCGAGCTGGCGCAGCTGGGCATTGTCATACAGCTTCACGACGCTGGCCCGGTCGTCGTATTCGATGCGCTGGGCCTGGCCTTCTACCCACAGGTCCGGGCCGCCGTCGCGCTTCTGGCGGAAGGTGGACGATTTCCCCGCGTTCGATGTCAGCGTGACGTGCATGTCGCCTTCCGGCGTTTCCTTGATCACGGCCTTGTCGGAATTGAGTACCAGGGTACCCTTGGTCACCTTGACCCTGCCGGTAAGCGTGGTGATCTGGGTGACCTGGTTCACGGACATGGTGTCGTAGTCGATCACGGCCTGCTTGTCGGCGTCGGCCTTTTCGGCCGAGGCGCCGGACGCCGCCAGGGCCAGCAATGCGAACGCGAAGATTGTTTTTGTCGGGGACATTGGGGGATGGGCGCTCAGCGCCTTGGATTGGGTGGATAGATCAGCTGGCCGCTGCTGGCGAAATCCAGCTGGCGCAGCGCGTTATCGGCTTTCATGCCGACGCCTTTGACGGACGCTTCGCCCATCGCCATCTGCACGGCGACGCTGGACTCCATGCGGTCTTCGTCGGGAAATACGGTCAGCGCTTCGGTCTTGAGGCGCATGGCCTTGCTGGCCGGCGTGGCGGGGCGGGCGATGTCGACGGCCCCGCTCAGGTCGACCTGGTTCTCGGCATGCCTGATGCGCGCTTTCCGCGCCACGATGGTGACCGCGGACTGCCCGGGCGCGACGCTGCGCATGACGGGCTGCTCGACTTCCGAGACGTCTTCCACCGGGCGGTGGGTGAGCTTCGCTCCCGACAGCAGGTAGCGCGGCTGGCCTTCCGGCGTCATGCGCACCACGCTGAATTTTTCGACGATGTAGTCGGGCTCATTGCCATAGCCGCCAGGGCCCATGCTCCCGTCCGAGCGCAGCATCAGCTCCACCAGCCAGAAACTGCCGAAGGCCAGGAACACCAGCGCCGTGATGGTGGTGAGCAGGCGCCAGCGGTGGGCGGTTCGTTTGTGCATGGTCAGGCGAAGTACGGCGCCAGCGCCGCCTCGTAGGTGCCCTGCGCGCGCATGACCATGTCGCACACTTCGCGCACCGCGCCGCGCCCGCCGCCGGCACGGGTGACGTAATGCGCGCGGTACTGCACTTCGGGATGCCCGGTCGGCACGGTGATGGCGAAACCGACCTGCAGCAGCAGCGGCAGGTCGATCACGTCGTCGCCGATATAGCCGCACTGGTCGGCCGTGACGCCGGTCGCTTCGAGCAGCTTGGCGAAGGCCACGCGCTTGTCGTGGATGCCCTGGTGTACATGGGCGATCCCCAGGTCGGCCGCGCGCCGCACCACGATCGGTGAATTGCGGGCGCTGATGATGGCCGTGGCCACCCCGGTTTTCTGCAGCAGTTCGATGCCCAGGCCGTCGAGCACATTGAAGGTCTTGGTCGCTTCGCCGTCGGCGCTGTAGGTCAGGCTGCCGTCGGTAAGCACGCCGTCGACGTCGAAGATCATGACCTTGACCTTGGCGGCGCGGCGCATGTGGTCGAGCTGGATCATCAGATCACCTTCGCGCGGGTCAGGTCGTGGATGTGCAGGGCGCCGACCAGGCGGTCGTCCTGGTCGACCACGAGCATCTGGTTGATGCGGAATTCTTCCATGACCGCCACCGCGTCCACGGCCAGCTGCTCGGGATGCACGCGGCGCGGATCGGCATGCATCACGTCGCGGATGGTGATCCTGGTGAAATCCTGGACTTTTTCGATCAGGCGCCGCAGGTCGCCGTCGGTAAATACGCCGATCGGACGGTGTCCGGCGTCGACGATGGCCGTCATGCCCATGCCTTTCTGGGTGATTTCCAGCAGCGCGGTGGCCAGCGGCACGTCGGCGGTCACAAACGGCACGGCGTCGCCGCTGCGCATGACGTCCTTCACGTGGGTCAGCAGGCGCCGGCCCAGCGCGCCGCCCGGATGGGAACGGGCGAAATCTTCTTCCTTGAAGCCGCGCGCGTCCAGCAGCGCCACGGCCAGGGCGTCGCCCAGCGCCAGGGTGACGGTGGTGCTGGCCGTCGGCGCCAGGTTCAGCGGGCAGGCTTCGCGCGCCACCGACACGTCCAAGTGGACGTCGGCCAGCAGCGCCAGGCTCGATTGCGGGTTGCCGGTCATGGCGATCAGAGGCGAACCCATGCGCTTGACGATGGGCAGGATGGACATCAGTTCGGACGTTTCGCCCGAATTGGAAATGGCGATGAAGGCGTCCTGCGCGGTGACCATGCCCAGGTCGCCGTGGGCCGCTTCGGCCGGGTGCACGAACATGGCCGGGGTGCCGGTGGACGCCAGGGTGGCGGCGATCTTGCGGCCGATATGGCCGGACTTGCCGATTCCCGACACCACCACGCGCCCGCCGCATTCGAGCAGCAGGGCGACGGCACGGCCGACGCTGTCGTCGCTGCCCAGGCGCAATTGCAGCGCCTGCATGGCTTCGGTTTCGATGACCAGCGTCTCGCGCGCCATCTCCATGGCCCGCGCGGTGATAGTTTTGTCAAAAGCTTTCAGCATTGTTTTTTCATGGGTTACACTCATGGCCAGAGTATAAACGAATTGCGAAAGCAAAAAACTTGCCAGACGCAACAAACAACGATTTCCCCCTCACGCCATTCCGGAACGCATGTATTCAGGACTAGAACTGACCCTCCTTTTGTTAGGCAGCGCCGTCCTCGGGGTGGTTGCCTTCCGCATGCTGCACCTCCCCCCCATGCTGGGCTACCTGGCCGTCGGCATCCTGATCGGCCCCCATGCCCTGGGCCTGGCTGACAACAACCACACCACGCATACCCTGGCCGAATTCGGGGTCGTGTTCCTGATGTTCTCGATCGGGCTCGAGTTTTCCCTGTCCCAGCTCAACGCCATGCGGCGCGTGGTGTTCGGCCTGGGCATGGCCCAGGTGGTGCTGACCATCGTCGCCACCATGGTCTTCGGGGTGCTGCTGGCCTGGCAGTTGCCGGCCCATATCAAGATCACCTGGCAAGCTTCGTTCGCCCTGGGCGGCGCGCTGGCCATGTCCTCGACCGCGATCGTGGTCAAGATGCTCACCGAGCGGCTGGAACTGGAAAGTCCGCACGGACGCAAGATCATCGGCATCCTGCTGTTCCAGGATCTGGCCGTGGTGCCCCTCCTGATCCTGATCCCCTCGCTGGGCAAGCCGCCGGGCGAACTGGCCAATACCCTGGCCTGGGCCAGCTTCAAGGCCGTCATCGTGCTGGTGCTGCTGCTGTACGTGGGCCAGAAGATCATGCGCAAGTGGTTCACCATCGTGGTCAAGCGCCGCTCGCAGGAGCTGTTCATGCTCAACCTGCTTCTGATCACCCTGGGCGCGGCCTGGATCACCGAGCGCGCCGGCCTGTCGCTGGCGCTGGGGGCGTTTGTGGCCGGCATGCTCATTTCCGAAACCCAGTACAAGCACCAGGTGGAGGAAGACATCAAGCCTTTCCGCGACGTGCTGCTGGGGCTGTTTTTCATCACGGTCGGCATGCTGCTCAATGTGGGCATGGTCATCGAGAACTGGTGGCTGGTGCTGATCCTGCTGGTCGGCCCGGTGCTGCTCAAGTTCGCCATCATCGCCGGCCTTGCCAAGCTGTTCGGCGCCTCCGACGGCACCGCCATGCGCACCGGCCTGGGACTGGCGCAGGCCGGCGAATTCGGCTTCGTGCTGCTCACGCTCACCTCCGACGCCAAGCTGATCGACGACTTCATCATCCAGCTGGTGCTGGCCTCGATGGTGCTGTCGATGCTGATCGCCCCCTTCATGATCGAACACGCCGACAAGGTGGTCATGAAACTGTCGGCCAACGAATGGATGATGCAGTCGCTCCAGCTGACCCAGATCGCCACGCGCACCATGGCCACCCAGAAGCACGTGATCATTGCCGGCTTCGGCCGCAGCGGCCAGAGCCTGGCCACCCTGCTGTCGGAAGAAAAAGTGGCTTACCAGGCGCTCGACCTGGACCCGGAACGGGTGCAGGAAGCGCAGGCGGCGGGCGCCCATGTGTCGTACGGCGACGCGGCGCGCAAGGAAGCCCTGATCGCGGCCGGCGTCTACCGCGCCAGCGCGCTGGTGATCACCTATGCCAACACGGCGTCGGCGCTCAAGGTGCTGCACCTGGTGCACGAGCTGGCGCCCACCCTGCCCGTCATCGTGCGCAGCCACGACGACACCGACCTGGACCTGCTGAAAAAAGCCGGCGCCGCCGAAGTGGTGCCGGAAGCGCTGGAAGGCTCGCTGATGCTGGCATCGCACGCGCTGGTGATGCTGGGCGTGCCGCTGCGGCGCGTGGTGCACCGCGTGCAAAGCGCGCGCGACGAACGCTACGCGGCCCTGCGCGGCTACTTCCACGGCGTGGGCGACGCCCCGGACGACCCGGAGCACATGTACGTGCGCCTGCATTCGGTCACCCTGCGCGACGGCGCCGGTTCGGTCGGCAAGCGGCTCGAAGCGCTGGAACTGCATGAAGTGGGCGCCGAAGTGACCACCATCCGGCGCGGCCGGGAGCGGCTGGAAGTGACGCCGCGCACCGAACTGGAAATCGGCGACGTGGTGGTGCTGCGCGGCTCGGCCGAAGCGGTGGACCGCGCCGAAGGCCGGCTCCTGAATTAATCGTAGGTCACCACGCGGTTGCGGCCGCCTTCCTTGGCCCGGTACAGGGCGGCGTCGGCATGCGCCACCAGCGCCTGCGCCACGGCGTCGATGGTGTGGTTGCGGTCGGCCACGCCCAGGGTGGCCACCCCGATCGATACCGTGACCGGAATCCTGATATCGTTGCCCAGGTCGAAAGGCGCGCCGGCGACGCTGGCGCGGATGCGCTCGGCCACCTGGCTGGCGTTGTCCAGGTCGGCGTCGATCAGCAGGACCACGAATTCCTCGCCCCCGAAGCGGGCCAGCGCGTCCGACAGGCGCAGCTCGTCCTTGATGCGGCCCGCCACTTCGCGCAGCACTTCGTCGCCGCCCTGGTGGCCGACGCTGTCGTTGACCAGCTTGAAATGGTCGATATCGATGTACATCACCGAAATGCGGTAATCCTGGCGCTGGGCGCGCGCGATTTCCTCGAGCAGGCGGCGGTCGATATAGCGCCGGTTGTAGACCCCGGTCAGCGAATCGGTCAGCCCGATGTACTTGAGCATTTCATTGCTGATCACGTTTTCCAGGCAGATCGCGATGATGGACGCCATGTGCTCGACGAAGTCGGTGCCCATGGAAGGCACGAACTTGGTCGGATCGACGCTGCCCAGGTTCAGGCTGCCGATCAGGCGCTTGTTGCGCAGCAGCGGGACCAGGGCGATGCTTTGCAGGCCGGTCGGCGGGTGCGGAAAGCTGCGCTGGTGCGCTGCCGGCATGTAGGGCCCCAGCATGGGCTTGGGCGGGCCGGTGAACTGTTCGCTGCGCGATGGCACGAAGCCCAGCGCGGCGGCGCTGTCGACGAACACCAGGTGCGGAAAGTCGTCGAAATCGACACCCAGCTTGTTCATCACGGTATGGATGTCGTTGCCTTCGTCGACCAGGCTGAGGGTGACGATGTCGAGTTCGGAAATGACGGGCAGGCTGCGGAAAATCGTGCTGATCAGGTTGGGAAAGCTGTCGGCGCCCACGATGTCGAGATCGAAGGCCTGGTGCCGGCACATGATGTCGTGGTTGCGCTCGGCCTGTTCCATCATGTAGGCCATCTGCGCGCGCAGGGACGCGACTTCTTCGGTCAGTTCGCGCGTCGAAGCGCCCGCATCATGCATAAAGCCCCTTGTACTGTGCAAATTAGTCGTGATACCGCAACATTACGCCATCTTGCTGCGATTGAAAATGAAAACTGGCAGGATTGTCGTATTGACCCTGAAGCTTGTTCAAAAAGCCAGAGTCATGTTCACCACCTGCCCCACCACCAGGCGCTCGCCGTCGCCTTCGGTGACGATGCTGTTCATGCCGAAGCAGATCGCGTCGTCCATGGCGGGCCGGGTGCGGTAGCCGCGCAGGATGTCGAGCGGATCGGGGCCGGGCACCCCGGTGGCCTGGTCGACCGAGGGCATGGGGCAGCGCGGGCAGGGCTTGACGGGCTTGAGCAGAGCCGCGCCCAGCGCGAAATGCTCGGCGTAGTCTTCCTCGAAGGCTTCGATGCCGTCGATGACCAGGTTCGGGCGGAAGCGGTTCATGGGAATGGCGTCGCGCCCGGCCGCCACCAGTTTGTCGTTCAGGTCGGCCAGCGAGGCGGTGCCGATGACCAGCAGGGGAAAGCCGTCCGAAAACAGGGTGGGGGCCTCGACCCCGCCGGTCCATTTGGCGCTGGCCAGGCGGGTGGCCGCGGCGTGGAAGCGTACCAGCCGGCAGTGCACCCCGATCGCCTGCGTGAACCAGGTGGCGGTGGTCTCGTCGCAATCGTAGGCCAGCACGGTGTCGTCCCAGACCGTCACTTCGCGCGTGCGTTCGTGGTCGGGATCGGGCAGGCCGAGGGGAATTTCCAGGCGCAGCATGCCGGGCGCGCGCAGCTCCAGCGTGTCGCTCTTTAGGCGCGGGACGATCAGGGCCATGCGCGGATATGCGCGCTGGGTGAGGCAACAGCCGGCGTCGTCGACCACCATCCATTCGCGGTCGTAGACGGCGTCGACGGCCAGGCCGGCGCGGGTCAGCGTGGCTTCCCTGACCGGCATGCCGGCGCAGGATTTGATGGGGTACAGGATCAGTTCGGAAAGTATCGCCATGCTCTGCGTCCTTTGAATCGGGTGCCGGTAGTATGCCTCAGTTTGCGTCCCAGGACGGCGTGTCGCCCAGTTCTTGCGCCAGGAAATCGATCATCACGCGCACCTTGGCGTTCAGGTGGCGCCGGCTGGGATAGACCGCCAGCACGTCGGTGTCGGGCAGGTAAAACCCTGGCAGCAAGGGGACCAGGCGGCCCGCGCGCAGCTCGTCGCCCACCAGCAAGGACGGTTGCAGGATGATGCCCTGCCCGGCCAGCGCCGCCGCGCGCGCGGTGTCGCCATTATTGGCGTGCCATGCAGGGCCAGCTAGGCCGGGGCCGCGCAGCACAGCTTGCGCGAACTGGCCAGCTTGCGCGCCGCATGCGTGGCCGAGCCGCGGCGCGAAATGCGCACGGCCAGGTCGTGGCCTTCTTCCACGATGTCGACCACGCGGTCGATTCGGTCGATGTCGAGTTCCACGTCGGGATACAGGGCCATGAACTTCGGCCACAGCGGCGCCAGGTGGCGGATGCCGAAGCTTCGGGATGCACGCCGGACGAAGTGGCCGGCGCGGTGCTGTTCCTGGCGTCGCCGGAAGCTGCCTTCATCGTCGGCACCGAACTGGTCGTCGGCGGCGGCATGATCGGCCTTTGATCCAGGTCAATAACCGGGTCACAGCGCAGGAATACGTTTATCATTGGAAAAATTGTCATTTGCAAAACTATTCCTGAAGGAATGTTCGATGATCCAGCTCCGCCTTGCCGCCGGCGCCGCCGCGCTCCTCTTGACCGGTAGCGGCGCCTGGGCCGGCATGCCCGCGGCCCTGCAGCATGCCTTGAGCGGCGAGCGCATCGGCCTGCTGCCGGCGGCCAAGTTCCGCCTCAGCACCGGCAAGTGCAGCGACTGCCCGACGCTCAAGCAGGGACTCTGGTATTTCAAGGATGAGGTGCTGGCCGTGCCGCATGCGACCGAGCCGGTGGCCGGCTTCAAGCCGGGCGCCGGCATCGTCGACACGGTGGCCGACTGGGCCGGCAGCGGCGGCACCGAGGCGGCATTGCACTATCCCGGCCTGGTATGGCTGGGCGCGCCGCATATCCTGGACAACGCTTCGATCCTGCCCAGCGGACAGCAGCTGCTGATGTCCGACGGCGCGCCGGCCACACTGAAGCTGGTGCCCAGGATCCCCACCAACCTGTCGTACTGGAACGATGGCACCACCGCCTTTTTCGCGCAGCGCCAGGTGCGCATGCGCGGCACCTACAGCCAGGACGCGGACAAGCCGGCCTTCACCGCGCGCACCGTGTGGCCCAAGGACTTCACGCTCGACCCGGACAAAGTGGCGCTCAAGCCCTTCGGCGACAAGGAGTCGCTGACCAGCTTCGTGCAGGACCAGGGCGGCGGCGCGGCCAGCCCCTACGCCACGCGCCTGCTGTGGGAACGCGCGCCCGGCAAGGGGCGCACATGGCAGGACAAGCCGGTCATCGGCGTGATGCTCAACGGCGCCCAGGGCGACGACGACGAAGCCTTCGGCGGCCACTTCGCGATCGCCACCGGCACCATCGGCAAGCAGGGCCAGTGGTCGGACTGGCTGGTCAATAATTTCTACAATCTCGATTCGTTCAGCGAGAAGGGCATCGTCGCCGCGCCGGTCCCGATGGATAACTACCTGATGGACATCAACAGCGGCCAGCAGTACTACCGGCCGTCGTACATGCTGGTGGCGATCCTGAACAATGCCCGCACCGCGGCGGCCTATCAGGGCGGGGTGCAGCGCGTATTCAACCAGTTCTACCGGCACGATTTCACTTACCGCCATGCCGCCGCGAACTGCGCCGGCATCAGCCTGGACGTGTTCAAGGCGCTGGGCTGGAATATCCCCGAGCGCGGGCCGACCAGCAGGATCAAGGCGCTGGGCGCGTATGCCTACCTGTCGGTGAAGGACCGCAGCCTGGCCAGCGGGCGGCGCATCTACGACTACCTGACCGAGGAACAGATTCGCCTATATCCGGCGGTGGCATTCGACGCCGCCGGCCAGGACCTGATGCGCCTCGTCGGCGCGGCGCCCGGTTTCGCGCGCACGCCGAGCGCCTACGAGAAGCAGCTGCAAAGCGATGTCGAGGCCATCGTGTTGGTGCGCATTCCGCAGATTCCGTCGAGCCGCGTGATGGGATCGAACCCGGTGTTTTCGTTCGACGAATTCATGGCCCGCACGCCGCCCGACCAGAAGGACTGGAAGATCGTGCCGGCCGGTCCGCGCCCGTTTCCCGCGGAACTGCGCGACGCCGGCGTGGCGCAAGCCGAAGCGCCAGGCCCGGTGCCGCTGCCGGTGGCCGGCATCGGCGTGGTGGGCATGATCGGCATTGGCGCGCTGGTGCGCCGCCGGCGCAAGCGTCCTGGCCCTAGTCCAGCGTCTGGCGAAAGCGCAGCAAAGCCACCGCGCCCGCCAGCAGCATGAACAGCGCGATCGGCCATACCTGCGGCAGGATGTCGACCAGGCCATTCCCCTTCAGCAGGATGCCGCGCACGATGCGCAGGAAGTGCGTGATCGGCAGCAGCTCGCCGATCGTCTGCGCCCAGCCCGGCATGCCGCGGAAAGGGAACATGAAGCCGGACAGCAGGATCGACGGCAGGAAAAAGAAGAAGGTCAGCTGCATCGCCTGCAGCTGGTTGCGCGCGATGGTCGAAAACGTGAAGCCGATCGCCAAGTTGGCCGCGATGTACAGCACCAGCACTGCCGACAGCAGCCACAGGCTGCCCTCCATCGGCACGTCGAACAGCAGCCGCGCCGCGATCAGGATCACGGCCACCTGCACATAGCCGATCACGATGTAGGGCACGATTTTTCCGGTCATGACTTCGAGCGGCGAGACCGGCGTGGCCAGCAGGTTTTCCATGGTGCCCCGTTCGCGTTCGCGCGTGATGGCCAGCGCCGTCATCATGATCATCGTCATGGTCAGGATCACGCCCATCAGGCCGGGCACGATATTGTAGCGCGTGAGCCCTTCGGGATTGTAGCGGCGCTGGGCGCGCAGCTCGAACGGCAGCGGCGCCGGCCGCAGCGACGCCAGCGGCCCGGCCAGGTCGCGGCCGATGGCGCGCGCGGCGACCGCTTCGACCACGGCCAGCGCGTTGCCGGTGGCCGCGGGGTCGGTGGCGTCGGCCGCCAGCAGGATCACGGGACGTTCGCCGCGCACCAGCTTGCGCGAAAAATCGGCCGGCACGCTGAGCACGAACTGGACCTCGCCACGCGCCAGCAAGGCATCGCCTTCCGGCGCGCCGCTGATGTGGCGCACCACGCGGAAGTACTGCGACGTTTCGAGCGCCGCGACCAGGCTGCGCGAAAAAATGCTGGGGTCGGCGTCGTGCACGGCAAGCGGCAGCTGGCGCACGTCGCCGTTGATGGCGAAGCCGAACAGCACCAGTTGCAGGATGGGGACGCCCACCATCATGCCGAAGGTCAGCCGGTCGCGCCGCACCTGGCGGAACTCCTTGAGCAGCACGGCGATGAAACGGCGCCAGCTCACGCGTGCTCCCTGGCGTAGTTGTCCTGCGCATCCTGCATGAGGGCGATGAACACGTCTTCCAGGCTGGTGGCGATGGGCGCCGCGTCCAGGCCTGGCGTTCCGGCCAGCGCCGCCGCCATCGCCTCGGGCGTGCCGGCGCTGACGTGCAGGGTGGCCCCGAAAGGCGCCACCGTGCGAATGCCGGACGCGGCGCGCAGCGTGCGCGCGGCAGCGGGCAGGTCCGGCCCCGTGACCGACCAGGTCAGCAGGCCCGCGCCGGCCACCACTTCGGCCACGCTGCCGCGCGCCAGCAGCTTGCCGTAGGCGATGTAGGCCAGCTGGTGGCAGCGCTCCGCTTCGTCCATGTAGTGGGTCGATACCAGCACCGTCATGCCGCCCGCCGCCAGCGCGTGGATCTCGTCCCAGAAATCGCGGCGCGCGGCGGGGTCGACGCCGGCGGTCGGTTCGTCGAGCAGCAGCAATTGCGGGTCGTGGATCAGGCAGGAGGCCAACGCCAGCCGCTGCTTCCAGCCTCCGGACAGGGCGCCGGCCAGCTGCCCGCGCCGTTCGTACAGGCCAAGCCGGTCGAGCATGGCGCGGATGCGTTGCGGCCGGTCGGCGATGCCGTACACGCGCGCGAAAAAATCCAGGTTCTCTTCGATGCTGAGGTCTTCGTACAGGCCGAACTTCTGGGTCATGTAGCCGACTTCGCGCTTGATCAGGCGCGCCTGGGTGCGGATATCGTAGCCGAGGCAGGTGCCCTGCCCTGCGTCGGGCGTGAGCAGGCCGCACAGCATGCGGATGGTGGTGGTCTTGCCGCTGCCGTTAGGGCCAAGGAAGCCGTAGATGCGACCCCGTTCGACGCGCATGTCGAGATGGTCGACCACCACCCTGCCGTCGTAGGACTTGGTCAGGCCCCGCACGTCGATGATGACGTCGCCGTTCACGGCAGCGCCGTCACCGTCAGCGGCTGGCCGGGGTGCAGCCGCGCGGCTTGCTGCGGCTCGGGCGTCGCTTCCACCATGAACACCAGCGTGGAGCGGTTTTCCTTGCTGTAGATGAGGGGCGCGGTGAATTCGGCCTGCGGCGAAATGAAGGTGATGCGCGCCTTGATGGGCGCGGCGCAGCCGTCGCAGGCGATGGTGGCGCCCTGGCCCACCTTGAGCTGGCCCAGGCGCGTTTCGGGAATGAAGAAGCGGGCCTTGATATTTGCCGGCGGCAGCAGCGTGATGATGGGGGCGCCGGCCGGCACCCATTCGCCGGCGCGGAAGTTCACTTCGGCCACCAGCCCGGCGACGGGCACCGCCTGGGTTTTCTGGTCGAGGCGCCACTGCGTTTGCGCCAGCTGGGCGCGGGCGGCGTCGACTTCCTTCGATGCCGCCGCCACCTGGTCGCTGCGGGCGCTCGACCGGGCCGTGCGCATGCGCGCGCCGGCCTGGTCGACGCGGGCGCGGTCCGCCGCCAGCACGGCGCCAAGCTGGTCGAGCCGGGCGCGCGCGAGGAAGCCATCGGCCACCAGCTTGCGTTCGCGTTCGAGGTTGGCGCGCGACAGCGCCGCTGCCGCTTCGAACGCTTTCAGTTCGGCGGCGATGGCCGCGACTTCGTCGCTGCGGGCGCCCTTGCGCAAGTCGGCCAGCAGGGCTTCGGCCCGTTCGAGGCGGCTCTGGCTTTCCTGGCGCGCGGCAGTTTCGCTGGCTTGTTCGAGCACATAGGCCGGGGCGCCGGCGGCCGGGCTGTCGCCGGTGCGCAGATGCACTTTGGCGAGCGTGCCGGCCAGGGGCGAGGCCAGGCGCAGGTATTCGCCTTCCGCGTAGCCGGGAAAGGCGCTGGTGGCCGGTTCGCTGCAGCCGGCCACCAGCAGGAGGATCAGGAGGGGGTATCGCATGAAGGTATTATGCACCTTCATGCGGCCCTGCGATCAGCCGCCCGGCAAGCCTGCTGCCGCGGGCTGTTGCTCGGTCGCCAGTTTGGCGTCCAGGCGGCGGTCGGCGCCGGCCGCATAGTCGCGGCAGCTGTTCGGATCGATGAAGGCGTTATGGGTGGCGGTACTCTTGGCCGCCTTCTCCAGGACGTCCGTGAACCCGGGATGGGTCGACACCGCGATATCGCATTTCAGCGCCGCGACCTTCGCAATGCTCGCGCGCAAGCGGTCGGCCGGCATGCCGGAGTAGAGGAACTTGTCGGCAGCGACCGGCGTCAGGCTGTCCGCATAGACGATGGTCAGGCAGCTGTCTTTTTCACACGAGGTCCACGACCAGGTGGTGCTGCCGGGCGTGTGGCCGGGGGTCATATGGGCCGTGATCGCCAGCGGGCCGACTTTGACCGATTCGCCTTCGCCGACACCGGTGACCATGGCCACTTTCGGAATGCGCGGATCTTCAGTCGGATCGAACAAAGGATCATCCTTGCCGATGACGCCATCTTTCAGGACCTGGGCGCCATGGGCGCTGGTGGCCACCATGGCGCCGCTGGCCTTCTGCAAGGCGGCGATGCCGCCCGCGTGGTCGAAATGGGCGTGCGAATTGAGGATGAACTTGATGTCCTTCATCTTGAAGCCGAGCGACCGGATGTTCTTTTCGATGATGGGCGCCGATTGCGGCAGCGCGCCGTCGAGCAGGATATGGCCTTTCGGGCTGGTGACCAGCACGGCCGACAATTCGCTGGTGCCGACGTACCAGGTGTTGCCGTGAATCTTGAATGGCTTTTGCGGCTGGTTCCATTCCTTGCAGTTGCTGCACTTGAATTCGGGTGTCGGGCCGTCCTTGTGCGCGGCCGCCGGGTCGGCGAAGCCCAGCGCGACGGCCATGGCCAGCATCAGTTTGTTCTTGGTTTGCATCTTGTCTCCAATGGAAAAGGGCGCCGCGGCGCCCTTCCTGCGTGCCCTTGCGGGCGCTCTTGATTTATACGTTGAACAGGAAGTTGAGCACGTCGCCATCCTTGACGACGTATTCCTTGCCTTCGGCGCGCATCTTGCCCGCTTCCTTGGCGCCCGACTCACCCTTGTAGCTGATGTAGTCGTCGTAGCCGATGGTTTGCGCGCGGATGAAGCCGCGTTCGAAGTCGGTATGGATCACGCCGGCCGCCTGGGGCGCGGTGTCGCCCACGTGGATGGTCCAGGCGCGCACTTCCTTGACGCCCGCGGTGAAGTAGGTCTGCAGGCCGAGCAGGTTGTAGGCCGCGCGGATCAGGCGGTCGAGGCCAGGTTCCTGCATGCCCATGTCGGCCAGGAAGGCGCCCTTGTCGGCGTCGTCCAGGTCGGCGATTTCCGATTCGATGGAAGCGCAGATGGCCACGATCGGCGCGTTCTGGGCCTTGGCGTAGGCGGTCAGCTGGTCCAGCAGCGGGTTGTTGGTGAAGCCGGTGTCGGACACATTGGCCACGAACATGGCCGGCTTGGCGGTGATCAGGCACAGGGTCTTGATGAGCGCCATGTCGTCGGCGTCCAGGCCCAGGGTGCGCACCGGCAAGCCCTGGTCGAGGTGGGGCATCAGGCGTTCGCACACGGCGACCAGCTTGGCGGCATCCTTGTCGCCGGAACGGGCTTTCTTGTTCTCGCGGTGGATCGCCTTTTCGACGGCGGCCATGTCGGCCAGCGCCAGTTCGGTCTGGATGACTTCGATGTCGTCGAGCGGGTTGATCCTGCCGGCCACGTGAATCACATTGTCGTCTTCGAAGCAGCGCACCACGTTGACGATGGCGTCGGTTTCGCGGATGTGCGACAGGAACTGGTTGCCCAGGCCCTCGCCCTTCGACGCGCCGGCGACCAGGCCGGCGATGTCGACGAATTCGACGATGGCATTGACCATGCGTTCCGGCTTGACGATCGCGGCGAGCGCATCCATGCGCGGATCCGGCACCTCGACCACGCCGACGTTCGGCTCGATCGTGCAGAACGGGTAGTTTTCAGCTGGAATGCCAGCCTTGGTCAGGGCGTTGAAAAGGGTGGACTTGCCGACGTTTGGCAGACCGACGATGCCGCATTGCAGACTCATGGGAAACTTTCTAATTCGATGGACGAGGGGCGCGTGGAGAGACTCGCTGCCCGTAACCCCATATTGTAACCTCGGACGGGGCCGGGAACCGTTTTTATCGATCAGATGGGCACGATGCGGGCGAGGTCCGGGGCCTGCGCAAACTCGGCGAACGCGTCGCGCAGGCGCTGCCCTTCGCAGATGGCTTGCTGCCATTTCAGGATGCGCTGGTCGTGGTCGAGGCCGTAATGGGCGAAATCCTTGCGGTCGGGCAGTTTGCGGCGCGGCAATGTTTCCAGGAACTCCCTGGAAGGCGCCACGATCAGGACATTGTCGAGCCAGGCGCGGTTGGCGCCGCGCGCCGCCCGGCGCCAGGGCATGGCCTTGTCCAGCCAGCCGGGCACGATGTGTTCGGTGAAGTGCGGATAGAGTACCAGTTCGCCCGGCGCCATGCGCGCGTACGGCAAGGCCAGGTGGTAATCGATGATGCCGCCATCCCAGTAGTGGCCGGGCGGCGCGCCGGCGATGCATTGCACCGGTTGCATGATCAGCGGCAGCGTGCCCGAGGCCAGCAAGGCCGCGCCCAGGTTGCCGGCGTCGAGCGTGGCGAAACGGGTGGTGAAGCGGTCGAAGCCCTGCTGCAGCCATGGCGGCGCGCCGCGCCCGTCGCTCATGACGACCCGTTCGAGCATGGCGGACAGGCGTTCACGCGATGCCAGGTTATGCATGGCGGCCAGCGCGAAGCCGGCCATTTCGGCGCGCTGGTGCGCCGGCGCCGATAGCGAGCGCAGGCCGCGCACCGTCAGCAGGTTGAGCCGGTAGTGGGGATGGTTCACGACTTCGTCCTCGAAGCCGCCCACGAAGTCGCCGAGCAGGCGCTGGCAGACGTCGTTAATGTCCTGGCGGGTCGGCTTGGCGGTGTAGCGCTGGCCGACGTACAGTTCGCCCAGGCGGGCGAAAGCGGCCACAGGGTCGGCATGGCAGGCCGCCGCCATGCGCCAGGCGCCGATCGAAGAACCGATCAGGGTGCGTTCGCGTGGCGCCCGGGCCAGCCAGGTGCCGAACAGCCACTGGTCGAGCGACTGGAAGATCAGGCCCTTGGGGCCGCCGGCCGCGGCGGGAATGATGGCGATGTCGGCCGCGCGCAGTCCCTTGGCGCGGATGTGCGCCAGGGCGCGGGGTCCGGCGTGGAACGTGAGTGCATTCATGGAAGAATTATCGCGGCTGCGACCGGCGCCGTCCAGCAGGCGGCTCAACTGTCGAGGAAGTCGGCCATCATGCCCGACACCCGCCGCAAGCGCCGCGACAGGATGCGCGCCAGGCAGAACATGAAGTGGTAGGCGGTCGCCGGGTGTTCGCTGGCCATTTTCCGCAGGTTCGCGCTGGTCAGTATCAGCAGTTCGCAATCGGTCTCGGCAACACAGGTTGCCGAGCGGCGCTCGCCGTCGAGCATGGCCATTTCGCCGATGATGCGCCCGCGCATTTCGTTCGACAACAACTGGCGGCCATGTTCGCCGCCCTTGTAGATGGCGATGCGGCCATCGATCACGACCAGCATGCAATCCCCGGGATCGCCCTCGGCAAAAATGGTCGCGCCCTTGCCGACTTCCTCGTGGGTGAGATAGCCCGCGATCATTTCCAGTTCCGGATACGAGAAGTCATGGACCAGGTCGAGTCCATCGAGCATGTCCGCGATCGCCATAGTGTCCTCCAGGGCATGGGAATCAGGATAGCATCAAAGGCATTTGCGCTGCGTCAAACGCGGCGGCAAGAGCATGACTAAGATTGACCTCTCCTCTTGCCGGAGCCGGCCATGCTCGTTCGCGTCCTCGCCTTCCTTGCCGCCTTGTGCCTGACTGCCGCCGCCCGGGCCGACGATACCGATCCCTCGCTGGTCATCGACAAGTACATCCAGCACTTCGTGGTCGACGACAACGGCAGCTACAGCATGACGGTCGACAACGTCAAAACCATCGCCGAGCAGCGCGCCGTGCAGGCGCACAGCCAGTACTACATCAGCTACAACAAAACGCTCGACGAAGTGAGCGACGTACGCGCCTACACGCACAAGCCCGACGGGCGCCGCATCGACGTCGGCCCCGCGCAGATCATGGACCAGCAGGAAGCCGCGTCGGCCGACGCCCCCATGTTCCAGGACACGCGCATGAAGATCATCGTGTTTCCCGACGTAGCCGTGGGCGACCAGCTGGTCGTGCACTACGTGCTCAGGCGCCATACGCCCCTGTTTCCCGGGCATTTCGAAGACCTGTCCTCGTCGCAGTTCTACCTGAACCGCCAGTTCCACCTGGTGTACGACATGCCCGCCTCCATGCCGCTGCATGCCGATGCGGTCGGCTTCGTGCCCGTGCCCGCCATCAGCCGGCCGGGGCGCACCGTCTACCAGTGGCAGTACGTGAACGGCCCGAACGAGCGCATCGAGTCGGAATCGGTCAGCTACCTCGATTACGGCAAGCGGCTGGCCGTATCCACCTTCCCGGACTACGCGGCTTTCGCGCGCGCCTACCATGCACGGGCGCGCGCCAGGGCTGCCATCAGTCCCGCCATCGCGCGCCTGGCCGCCGAGCTGACGGCAGGCCTGGACACGCCGCGCGCGAAAGTGCTGGCGCTGTCGGACTGGGTGCGGCGCCAGATCCGCTACGTGGGCGTGTACGTGGGACCGGGCGGCGTGGTGCCGCATGCGGCCAGCCTGGTGCTGGAGAACCGCTACGGCGACTGCAAGGACCACGCCATCCTGCTCGAAGCGCTGCTGCGCGCGGCCGGCATCGACAGCAGCGCGGCCCTGGTCAACAGCGGCAATGCCTACCGTCTGCCCGCCACGCCCACGCTGGGCATCTTCAATCACGTGATCACCTATGTCCCGTCGCTCGACCTGTACCTCGATTCGACCGCCGAATCGATCGCGGCCGGTTACCTGCCCTCGTCCGTGATGGGCAAGCCGGTGCTGCTGGCCGCCAGCGGCACGGTGGCCCGCACGCCGTCCAGCCAGCGCGAACGCAACCGCACGGTGACCAGTTTCGGCTTGTACAAGGATGGGCGCAGCACTTTCAAGGTGGCGCGCATTACCGAAGGAGCCATTGCCGAATCCTACCGCCAGGCGGTGCGCGACACCAAGCAGTCCGACCGCGAACTGTTCGTGCAGCAGATGCTGCAGGGGCTGGGGCAAAAGGGAAACGGGGTGTTTGATCCGGGCAAGGTCGACGGCAACGGCGACATCTACCGGCTCGACATCGCGGGCACCAGCGACAATTTCGCCAACCTGCCGGGGCCCACCGGGCTGGCCACCACCTTCAATTTCTGGGGCGGCATGGGCGACACCCTGTTCGCGCTGGGGCAGGAAAAGGAGCGCAAGCAGGACTTCGTGTGCCCGGCCATCGATACCGAGGATGAAACGGGGTATGTCTTGCCGAAGGGTGTGCGCATCCTGGCCTTGCCACGGCCGCTATCCTTGCGCGATGCTAATTTTTTCTACGAATCACGCTACGAGCGGCGCGCCAACACGGTCACCATCAAGCGCCGCGTCACCTTTCGCAACGCGGGCATCGTGTGCACGCCGGAAGACTACCGCCGCATGGCGCCGCTGGTCGAGCGCATGATCCGCGACCTGAAAAGCCAGATCATCGTCACCGCGTCCTAGTTCACACGGTGTGCAATTGCATGGTGGCGATGTCGAACTTGCCTTCGACGGCAAGCGGCAGCACGCGCAAGCTTTTCTCGATCGATTCCTCGATCAGGACTTGTTCTTCCTTGCGCGGACGGTGCAGCACGTAGTCGGCCACGGCTTGCTGCGAGCCGAGCACGCGCGGGTGGCCGATGCCGATGCGCAGGCGCCAGTAATCCTGGGTGCCCAGCGCGGCGGTGATGTCCTTGAGGCCGTTGTGGCCGCCCGAGGAACCGCCCTTCTTCATCTTGACCACGCCGGGCGCCAGGTCGAGCTCGTCGTGCACGACCAGCACTTCGTCGGGATTGATCTTGAAAAAGCGCGCCAGCCCGCCCACCGACTGGCCGGAACGGTTCATGAAGGTTTGCGGCTCGAGCAAATAGACTTCCTGGCCGGCGATGCTGCCCTTGCCCACCAGCGCATTGAAGCGCGACTCGCGCTGCAGGCGGCAGCCGGGCAGGCTGTTGGCCAGGTTGTCGACCAGCCAGAAGCCGGCATTGTGGCGGGTCTGTTCGTATTCGGGGCCCGGATTGCCGAGACCGACGATGAGGCGAATTGGCATGGTCAGATCAGTGAGAAATATAGAGGCGCAAGGATAACAGACGTTAAAAAACCCGCGTGGCGTTTGCCAGGCGGGTTTTGATCGCCGGCCGCCTTGCGGCAGCCGCGAATATTACTTCTTGCCTTTGCCAGCTGGCTTGGCAGCGGCAGCGGCAGGCGCTTCAGCAGTTGCGGTGGCTTCAGCCGACACATGACCGGCAGGTACCGCAGCGGTAGCCAGGGTGATGTTCTTGCCGTGGGTGTTAGCCGTCACGCCGTTTGGCAGGACCAGGTCGTTCACGTGGATCGAGTGACCGACGTCGATGGTCGACAGGTCAACGGTGATGAACTCAGGCAGGTCGGTTGCCAGGCAGGAAACGTCCAGCGATTCCAGCACGTGCGAGATGGTCGCGCCGTGCAGTTTGACTGCTGGCGACACGTCGGCGTTGATGAAGTGCAGGGCGATTTTCTTGTGCAGGCGGCTGGTGGCGTCGACGCGCTGGAAGTCAGCGTGCAGGACCAATTGCTTGTATGCGTGCATCTGGAAGTCGCGCAGCAGAACTTGCTGGCTCTTGCCGTCGATTTCCATGTCCAGCACGGAACCGTGGAACGCTTCTTTTTTCAGCGCGTGGTACAGGGCGTTGCCGTCGAGTTGAATCAGCGCCGGGGCTTCGGTGCCACCGTAGATGATGCCTGGCGTCTGGCCAGCATTGCGCAGGCGGCGGCTCGCTCCGGACCCCTGCAGACTACGGTTAAATGCGATAACTTTCATGTGAAACTCCAAAAAATGCGGGGCTTGATTGCCCTGCGTTGTGAAAACTCCCGCGACCAGGAGCTTTCGAGAATGGGTGCAACAACACACCCAAGAATCCGGTAAAACACGCAGGGTGGGAAACGCACAACGCCCCGTGACCGGAGCGTTGCATTTCCCACCCAGCGATTAAATGAATTAATCGATAAACAGCGACATGACCGAGTCGCCCTTGCTGATGCGCTTGAACGTTTCAGCAAGCAGCGGTGCACAGGTCAGCTGGCGGATCTTGCTGCAGGCAGCGGCAGCGGCCGACAGCGGAATCGTGTCCGTGACCACCAGTTCGTCGAGGGGCGATGCCGCGATGCGGTCGATCGCCGGGCCCGACAGGACCGGGTGGGTACAGTAAGCAACCACTTTTTTGGCGCCGCGCTCTTTCAGCACTTCCGCCGCTTTCGTCAGGGTACCCGCGGTGTCGACCATGTCATCCATGATCACGCAGTTACGGCCTTCGACTTCACCGATGATGTTCATCACTTCCGACACGTTCGCTTTCGGACGGCGCTTGTCGATGATGGCCAGGTCGCAACCCAGGCGTTTTGCCAGGGCGCGCGCGCGGACCACACCGCCGACGTCGGGCGAAACGACCAGCAGGTCGTCGTAGTTGCGTTTTTGCAGGTCGCCCAGCAAAATTGGCGAAGCGTAAATATTGTCAACAGGGATATCGAAGAAGCCCTGAATCTGGTCTGCGTGCAGGTCCATGATCAGGACGCGTTCGACGCCGGCTTTTTCCAGCATGTTGGCAACCACCTTGGCCGAAATCGCCACCCGGGCCGAACGCGGACGGCGATCCTGGCGGGCGTAACCGAAGTACGGGATCGCGGCGGTAATGCGGCCGGCGGATGCGCGCTTCAGGGCGTCGACCATCAGGATGATTTCCATCAGGCTGTCGTTGGTGGGGGCGCAGGTCGATTGCAGCACGAATACGTCTTTACCGCGGACGTTTTCGTTAATTTCGACCATCACTTCGCCATCCGAGAACTTGGACACGACTGCCTTGCCAAGCGGGATGCCGAGGTTTTTTGCGACTCCTTCTGCCAGCGCCGGGTTAGCGTTGCCGGTAAAAACCATCAGGTTTTCGTAAGCCATGGGAGTCCCAAGAGGTAAGCGTTGAAATCTTGAATGTCGGCAACCAGACCAGCCCGGCTACCGCTTGTGCTAAAGGATGACTCGCGAGGGCGAGGCCACCGATTCACCTGCTGGACGCATACTGCGCATCGACAGACCAGGCAAAATGAATGGCAGGGGAACAAGGATTCGAACCTTGGTATGCTGGAATCAAAATCCAGTGCCTTAACCAGCTTGGCGATTCCCCTACGCAACTGACTGCTTGTCGTCACATTTGACGCATTTTATCGTCAAACCCAACGCCAGGCCAAATTTTATTCTATTACGCCTTCAACTTGCAACACGCTCAGAAGAGGATGTTTTGCCAGCGATTTTGCTTTCCAGGCGGTCCAGATCCGGGGCATTTTCTGCAGCACCGCATCGGCTTCGCTTTCACTGGAAAACGCGCAAAACACGCACGCTCCGGAGCCAGTCATCCTGGCATCGCCAAATTGTGCCAGCCATGTGATCGCCTCGGCTACCGGCGGGAACAGACTGGATGCAACTGGCTGCAAGTCGTTTTTACCGAACCCGCTCATGCCTGTTCGACTCATGAGGTGCCTGGAAAAGTCCGCTATTCTGACCGGTTTCGTGTTCCTTGTCAAATGCTCGGAACAAAATATTGCCGCAGTGGGCACGGAAACGCCTGGTTCGATGACCACGAACCAGCAATCGTGCGCCGCGACCGCTTGCAAGTCTTCGCCCACGCCTTCGGCAAATGCGGTTTCGCCGAAAATAAAGAAGGGTATGTCGGCGCCCAGCGGCAAGGCCAGGGCCATCAACGCCGCGCGCGACAGGCCGCTTTTCCACATCGCATTGGCCACCATCAGGGCGGTGGCCGCATCCGAGGACCCGCCGCCCAGGCCGCCGCCCATGGGCAGGCGCTTGTCGATGGCCACGTCCATGCCCGGCGGCGGCGCGCCATGGCGGCGCTGGTGTGCCGCCTGCAGCAAGGCCAGCGCGCGCACGATCAGGTCTTGCGCTTGCGGCACACCCGGCACCTCCGTCGTGCGCCGGATCGCGCCATCGCTGCGCAGGTCGAAATGCAGCAGGTCGCCATGGTCGATCAGCTGGAACACGGTTTGCAGCAAGTGGTAGCCGTCGGCGCGGCGCCCGTTCACGTGCAGGAACAGGTTCAGCTTGGCCGGCGCCGGGCAATGGTGCAGCGACTGCATGCTCAGGCCTGCGGATCGACGATGATGCGCAGCGACAGCGCGCCCGCCGTCGCCGTGGCGCTGCGCTCGGCATCGATGCGTTTCGGGGTCGGCCGCGCGGCCTTGCCGTCTTGCCAGGTGACGAAGGTCAGGCGCCAGCCGTCCGGCGTGGTCACGCTGTTGGCGGCCGGGGAAGCGGCGAAGCGCTTGCCGTCGGCCGCGGTGGCATAGCCTTGCAGCCAGTCGCGCAAGCCCGATACGGGCAGCGACCAGCCCAGCGCCTGTGCGGTCAGGGTATCGATATCCCTGGCCACGCGCGGCTGGCGGTCGGACTGGATCAGGGTGGCCGATTCCGGCGTGACGACAATTTTGGCGATAGTCTGGCCCAGGGGCGACGCCAGGGTGACGTCGACCACGCCGGGAACCTGGCTCCAGCTGAATTTGCCGGACAGGGTTTCAGGCTGGCCTTCCCTGGTGTAATTGACCGACAGCCGGCCGTTCAGCTCGACAGCGTCGCGGTAGGCTGCCACGGTGTCTTGCGAGACCGGACCACGGGTGGTGGCGCAGGCTGTCAGCAGCAAGGCGGAACAGGCGAAGGCGGCGAGGCGGAAGCTAGGCATGGGCAGTGTTGGCGAATGTAAAAGACGACCAGTTTAACTGATCGCTTTCGCGCACGCGCTCACAGTTTGAGCTGCAGCCTTGCCAGGGTGTTCTTGAGAGTATCGTTCTTCGGGTCCTTGGCGCGCGCTTCGCGCCACAGTTTCTGGGCATCGGCCTTCTGGCCCTTCTGCCACAGCACTTCGCCCAGGTGCACCGCGATTTCCACATCGCTGCGCAAGGCATAGGCGCGCCGCAAATGGGTTTCCGCCTCGTTCAGGTTGCCCAGGCGATATTGCACCCAGCCCATGCTGTCCATGATGAAGGGGTCGCCCGGCGCCATCTGCATGGCCTTGTCGATCAGCACCAGGGCTTCCTGCAGGCGGATGTTGCGGTCGGCCAGGGAATAACCCAGGGCATTGTAGGCGTGGTGGTTGTCCGGGGCTTGCTCCATGACGGAACGCAGCGCCTTTTCCATTTCCTCGAGGCGGCCCGATTTTTCAGCCAGCAAGGCATAGTCGTAGAGCAGGTCGGCATTGGCCGGATGGGCGCGCGCGCCCTCTTCCAGCACCATGTAGGCCGCTTCGAGCTTGCCGGCGTCGCGCAGGATCTGGCCTTCCGCCAGCACCAGCTGGGCTTGCTGCAGGGGTTCGTTGGCGCGCACGGTGCCCAGGAAGGCGCGCGCGCCGTTCAGGTTGCCCTGCTTCGCCGTCAGCTGGGCGCGCTTGAGCTGGGCGGCGAAATAGGTCGGGCCGTCGGCGGCATCGACCTTTTCCAGCAGCTTGTCGGCCACCTTGAATTCGCCCCGCTCTTCGGCCAGCTGGGCCAGGATCAGGTAGACCTTGCCCGGCTCGCGTTCTTCGCCCGGATTTTTTTCAACGAGCTCGATGAAGCGGAGAAAATGCTTTTCGGCGGCGATCGGATCGCCCAGCTGCATGGACATGATGCCCATCGCGTACAGCGTGCCCAGGTTGTCGGGCTGGTCGTTCAGCAGGGAGGCGAATTCGGCGCGCGCCAGCGCGTATTTTTTCTGACCCACCAGCAAGCGGGCATGGGCGGCGCGCACTTCGCGCGCCTTCGGATGGCTGGCGATGAACTTGGCCAGCAGCGCTTCGACCGCATCCTGGTCGGGCGTGACCTGGGCCAGGGCCAGGATCGCGATTTCGGAATCGGGTCTCAGCGCCAGCGCGCCCCTGGCGTGGACCTGGGCCGCGTCGCTGTCGCCGCGCGTGAGCGCGCTTTGCGCCAACAGCACGCGCGCCTCGAACAGGTCGGCATAGGGCGCCAGCAGGCGCTCGAGCAGCGCGGCGGCGGCGGCCTTGTCCTTGGCGCGGAGCAGATATTGCTGGATCTGGTACATGGCCATGCCGCGCGCGGACGGGCCCGCGTCCAGCAGGCGGCGCTTGAAAATCTGTTCCGCCTCGGCCAGGTCGTCGCCCAGCACGGCCAGGCCCAGGTAGTACTGGGCGGCGTCGTCGGAATCGGGCGCCAGTTCGCGCCACAGGCGCACCGCCGTCATCGATTCGCCAGCCTGGCGCGCGTGGATGGCCATTTCGGCGGCGCGCCGCGCCAGGCGCGGATCGCGGGTCTGCCGGGCCAGGCCCAGCATGGTCATGTAGGGGCCTTGCCAGCCGCCATTCTTGAATTCGAACTCCGCCTTCAGGAGCTGGTACAGCAGTTCCCGGGTCAGCTCGACCTTGGGCAGCGCAGCCAGCTCGTCCTGCTCGACGGACCCGGCCATGTCGGCCCCGCCATGGGCGTGGACGAAGGGCGGCGCCGCTTCCACGGCGGCAAGCGAAGCCGGCTGCTGCAGCGGCACGGCGCACGCCGAGACCAGGCCGGACAGGGTTACAATGGCGAAAGCGTTTTTCACGGCAATTCCAGAATGACAGCAGTAATGCAATTCTACTTCCCAAGCCCCCAATTTACACCAAATTCCAGGCCGCCATGCCCGAATTGCCCGAAGTTGAAGTGACCCGGCGCGGCCTCGCGCCCCATCTCGACGGCAAACTTGTCGAGAATGTACTGATGCGGCGCGAAGGCTTGCGCTGGCCCTTCCCGCCCGGCCTGTCGGCATTGCTGGCGGGACAGCGCATCACCGGCACCGGGCGGCGCGGCAAATACCTGCTGGTCCATTTCGCGCATGGCACGCTGATCATCCACCTCGGCATGTCCGGCCATTTGCGCGTGCTGGCTGCGGCCACGGCCGTGAAAAAGCATGACCATATCGATGTGCTGATCGAAGGCGATCGCCTGTTGCGCCTGAACGATCCGCGCCGCTTCGGGGCCGTGCTGTGGCATGGCGCCGACGAGGGCGAGCTGGAACAGCACGTGCTGCTGCGCGGGCTGGGCGTCGAACCGCTCGAAGACCAGTTCACGGGCGCCTTGCTGTACCGTGAAACGCGGCGCCGTTCCGCGCCCATCAAGCAAGTGCTGCTGGCCGGCGATATCGTGGTTGGGGTGGGCAATATCTACGCTTGCGAAAGCCTGTTTCGCGCCGGCATCAACCCGAAAACACCGGCCGCGCGCATCGGGCGTGGCCGGTATGACAAGCTTGCCTCGTCCATACGCGCCATCCTGGCCGAAGCCATCGTGCAAGGCGGCAGCACTTTGCGCGACTTTATTGCCGTGAATGGGCAATCGGGCTATTTCCAACAGACATATTTCGTCTATGATCGTACTGGAGTTCCCTGCCGCAACTGTGGGGCGGAGATACGCCAGATCAAGCAGGGACAGCGGTCGACTTTTTATTGTGTAAATTGTCAAAAATGACAAGAAGGCATGGTTCGCGAGAACCGGCATGCGGGGGCAAAACGTGAGCATCATGGTTCAGGATTTTCAACACTACAGCGAGTGGCGCCGCAACGTCGTCGCCGCGCTGGAACATTACCAGGCCTGGGTGGGCGCGGCTGAGCTGACCGACGCCGCCAGCGACCAGCGCATCGCGCGCGCGCTCGAACGGCTGGCCGACGACAAGCTGTCGGTGGCCTTCGTGGCCGAATTCTCGCGCGGCAAATCCGAGCTGATCAACGCCCTGTTCTTCGCCGACTACGGCCAGCGCATCCTGCCGTCGGCGGCCGGGCGCACCACCATGTGCCCGACCGAACTGATGTACGACCCGGCCTACCCGCCCTGCCTGCGCCTGCTGCCGATCGAAACGCGCGCCAAGAACATGTCCACCTCCGACTACCGCGACGACGACAGCGCCTGGACCGTGCTGCCGCTGCCGCTCGACGCCGGCGACGAAATGAGCGAGACCTTCAAGCAAGTCAGCATGACCAAGCAGGTCAGCATCGCCGAAGCGAAGCGCTACGGCCTGTACGACGAAACCGATCCCGACGTCGCCGCCACGCTGGACGACAATGGCCAGATCGAAATTTCGCTGTGGCGCCACGCGATCATCAATTTCCCGCACCCGCTGCTCAAGCAAGGCCTGGTGATCCTCGATACCCCGGGCCTGAATGCGATCGGTACCGAACCTGAACTGACGCTGAACCTGATCCCGAGCGCGCATGCCGTGCTGTTCATCCTGGCCGCCGAAACGGGCGTGACCAAGAGCGACATCGAGGTCTGGCGTACCCATATCGGCGCCGGCTCGGGCCGCATCGTGGTGCTCAATAAAATCGACGCCATGTGGGACGAGCTCAAGTCCGAAGCGGAGAACGATTCCGAGATCGAGCGCCAGCAGAACAGCGTGGCCCACATGCTCGCGCTGTCGCCGCGCCAGGTGTTCCCGGTGTCGGCCCAGAAGGCGCTGGTGGGCAAGATCAATGGCGACATGCAGCTGCTGGAAAAGAGCCGCCTGGGCGCGCTGGAAGCTGCCCTGTTCAACGAGATGATCCCGGCCAAAAAGGAGATCATCCGCAGCCAGCTGGCCGAGGACCTGGACGCGCTGGTGTCCATCCAGCAGGGAACGCTGGGCGCGCGCATCCGCGACATCGTCGAGCAATTGCAGGAATTGAAAAGCCTGCGCGGCAAGAACCAGAGCGTGATCGCGCACATGATGCGCCGCATCGACGTCGAGAAAAAGGAGTTCGACGCCAGCCTGTTCAAGCTGCAGGGCACGCGCGCCGTGTTCGCGCGCCTGTCGACCGAGTTGTACACCACGCTGGGCATGGATATCGTGCAGGCTGAAATCGCCAAGGTGCGCGACGCGATGGAGTCGTCGCGCTTTGCCACCGGCATGCGCGGCCCGGTGAAGGATTTCTTCGACCAGGCACGCGGCAACATCGACATCTCGACCGGAAAAATCGATGAGATCGGCCAGATGATGGAGCAGATGTACCGCAAGTTCGCGGCCGAACATGGCCTCACCCTGGCCTCGCCGATGCTGTTCTCGCTCGACAAATACCGGCGCGAGATCGACAAGGTGGAAGACGTCTACAGCAAGCAGTTCGGCACCACCACCCTGCTCATGACCAGCCGCAGCGCCATCGTGGAGCGCTTCTTCGATTCGATCGCTTCGCGCGTGCGCCGCATCTACCGCGCCGCCAATGCCGACGTCGAAGCATGGCTGAAGGTGATCATGTCGCCGCTGGAAGCGCAGATCCGCCAGCACAAGGACCAGCTCAAGCACCGCCTGGCATCGATCCAGCGCATCCACGACGCCAGCGACAGCCTGGAACAGAAGATCAGCTCCTTCGAAGCCAGCCAGGCCGACCTGGAAAAGGTCAAGGGACGCCTGACCGAACTGGCCGGCGCCGTCAATGACGCCATGCAGGCCATACCGACCGCGATGGAAGCTGCCGCGTGAAGCGGCTGACCGAATTCGACGACCTGGCCGACCCTTCGTTTTCCGCCGCCGTCGTCGCCTGGCAAAAGACGCACGGCCGCCACGCGCTGCCGTGGCAGAACACGCGCGACGCCTACCGCATCTGGCTGTCCGAAATCATGCTGCAGCAAACCCAGGTCGCCGCGGTGCTGGGCTACTACGCGCGCTTCCTGGAGCGCTTTCCCACCCTGCACGACCTGGCCGCGGCCCCCGCCGAAGACGTCATGGCGCAGTGGAGCGGCCTTGGCTACTACACCCGCGCGCGCAACCTGCACGCCTGCGCGAAACGCGTGGTCGACCAGTACGACGGGGTCTTTCCTTCCGACCCGCTGCTGCTGGCCGAGCTGCCCGGCATCGGGCGTTCGACGGCGGCCGCCATTGCCGCGTTTTCCAGCGGCGCGCGGGCCGCGATCCTGGACGGGAATGTGAAGCGCGTATTCGCGCGCGTATTCGGCATCGATGAATTCCCCGGCGTGAAGCAGGTCGAGGACGGCCTGTGGCGGCGCGCCATTGCGTTGCTGCCCCTGCAGGGCATCGAAGCCTACACCCAGGGCCTGATGGACCTGGGCGCCACGCTGTGCACGCGCAGCCGGCCCGATTGCGCGCGCTGCCCTTTGCAGGAACGCTGCATGGCCCATGCCACAGGGCGCACCGCGGAACTGCCGGTGCGCAAACCGAAAAAGACAATTCCGGAAAAGCAGTCCGCCCTGCTGATGCTGATCGACGCCGGCCAAGTCCTGCTGGAGCAGCGCGCCCAGACCGGTATCTGGGGCGGGTTGATGTCGCTGCCCGAACTGGATGGACATGGCGCCATCGGCGATATCGAACAGCAGGCGCTCACCGCAAGGGCGCTGGCGTTCGGCCAGGTCGAGGAAGTCGAGGCGCTGCTGCCGCTGGTGCACGTGTTCACGCACTACAAGCTGCACATCGCGCCGTTCAGGGTAGCGCTGGCCGCGCGCCACGAGACGCCGGCCGGTTACCTGTGGTGGGACCTGAACGAGATCGAACGCGCGCCGCTGCCGGCGCCGGTCAAAAAGCTGCTGGCGACCTACAAGTCTTCCAGCGAAAATATCCTGCGGTGCTCGCGGATCGCGAAACGGTCGGTCATGCCGGCGATGTAATCGGCGATCGTGCGCGCCTGCTTGCCCACATCGCCCGACGTTTCCTGGTAATCGGGCGGCAGCAGCACCGGTTCCGACATGAAGGCTTCGTACAGTTCGCGCACGATGCGGCTGGCCTTGACCCGCATGCGGTTGACCTGGTAGTGCCGGTACAGGTTCTGGCGCAGGAAGCGTTTCAGTTCGGTCGCATCCTTGCGCATGGGGTCGGAAAAGCGGATCAGCGGCGGGCCGGCCCGCACTTCATCGACGTTTTTTGGCGCGGCATCGGCCAGCAAGGCGCCCGAGGTGACGATCAGGTCGTCGGCCAGCACCGTGATCAGGCGGCGCAGGGTTTCGTAAATGGCGCGCCGGCCCGACAGGCCCGGGTACGCGGCCTGCACTTCATGCCAGCGGCGCGCGAAAAAATCCACTTCTTCCAGCTGCGCGATCGTGATCAGCCCAGAACGCAGGCCATCGTCGATGTCATGGCTGTTGTAGGCGATTTCGTCGGCCAGGTTGGTCAGCTGCGCTTCCAGCGTGGGCTGGGTGCGGTCGATGAAGCGCTGCGCCACCGGCCCCAGTTCCCTGGCATTGGCCAGCGAGCAGTGCTTGAGGATGCCCTCGCGCGTGTCGAACATCAGGTTCAGGCCGTCGAAGGCGCCGTAATGCTCTTCGAGCGCATCGACCACGCGCAGGCTTTGCAGGTTGTGCTCGAAGCCGCCATGGTCCTTCATGCATTCATTGAGCACGTCCTGGCCCACGTGGCCGAAGGGCGTGTGGCCCAGGTCGTGCGCCAGCGCCAGCGCTTCGACCAGGTCTTCGTTCAGGCGCAGGTTGCGCGACAGCGAACGGCCGATCTGCGCCACTTCCAGGCTGTGCGTGAGGCGGGTGCGGAACATGTCGCCCTCGTGATTGAGGAAGACCTGGGTCTTGTATTCAAGGCGGCGAAAGGCCGAACAGTGGATGATGCGATCGCGGTCGCGCTGGAAGTCGCTGCGCGAGGCATGCATCGGCTCCGGATAGCGGCGCCCGCGCCCCGAATCCGAATGCGCGGCGTACGGGGCGAGGTGGGCTTCCGGGCTCATGGCCGATTGACGCAGGCGGCGAGCGTGGCCAGCAGCTGCGCTTGCGGCACGCTGGTGATGCTGGGGCTGCCCAGCGGGTTGAGCAGGATGAACTTGATCGCCCCGCCTTCGTTCTTTTTATCGACTTCCATCAGCTCGAGCCAGCGTTCGGTGCCCAGGTCGGGCGCCTCGGTCGGCAAGCCGGCCGCGGCCACCAGCGCTTTGACGCGCGCGACCGTGGCATGGTCGACCAGGCCGACGCGGTGCGACAGGTCGGCCGCCATGACCATGCCGCAGCCGACCGCTTCGCCGTGCAGCCACTGGCCGTAGCCCAGGCCCGCTTCGATCGCGTGGCCGAAGGTGTGGCCGAAATTGAGGATGGCGCGCAGGCCGCCTTCGCGTTCGTCCTGGCGCACCACGTCGGCCTTGATTTCGCAGGAACGGCTGATGGCATGCACCAGCGCGGCCGGATCACGCGCCATCAGGCGCCCGATATTCTGTTCGATCCAGGTGAAGAAAGCGGCGTCGATGATGGCGCCATGCTTGATCACTTCGGCCAGGCCGGCCGACAGTTCGCGTTCGGGCAGGGTGTCGAGGGTGGCGGTATCGGCCAGCACGGCGCGCGGCTGGTAGAAGGCGCCCACCATGTTCTTGCCCAGCGGGTGGTTGATGCCGGTCTTGCCGCCGACCGAGGAATCGACCTGGGACAGCAGCGTGGTGGGAATCTGCACGAAGGGCACGCCGCGCATGTAGCTGGCCGCGGCAAAGCCGGTCAGGTCGCCGATCACGCCGCCGCCCAGCGCCACCATGGTGGTCTTGCGGTCGCATTTGTTGGCCAGCAGGGCGTCGAACACCAGCATCAGGCTGGACCAGTTCTTGTGTTCTTCGCCGTCGGGCAGGATGATCTCGACGACGTCGATGCCGGCCGCGCGCAGCGGCGCGCACACCCGTTCGAGGTAGAGCGGGGCCACGGTGGTGTTGGTGACGACGGCCGCCTTGCCCCCGGCGATGTACTGGGTCAGGACTGCCGGGTCGGACAGCACGCCGGCGCCGATGGCGATCGGGTAGCTGCGTTCGCCCAGGTCGACATTGAGGAAAATACTGGAAGGTTCGGTCATCGAAATCGGGGTGTCAGCGCGCGCAGGCCTGGCGCCGGTGTTTTCCAGCGCCGCAAGCTGCGCCAGGATGGTCTGCACCATCGATTGTACGTTAGGTCGGCCGGTGTCGATGACCAGGTCCGCGATTTCGCGGTACAGCGGCTCGCGCTGGGCGGTCAGTTCTTCGAGTTTCTTGCGCGGATCGGCAGTTTGCAACAGGGGGCGGTTCTTGTCGTGCGAGGTGCGCAGCATGATGGAGCTGACATTGGCGCGCAGGTAGACCACCTTGCCCCGGGCCTTGAGAAAGGCCCGGTTCTCGGGGTCGAGCACGGCGCCGCCGCCGGTGGCCAGGACGATGCCGTCCTGCGCCGTCAGGTCGCGGATGACTTCCGCTTCGCGACGGCGAAAACTCGCCTCACCTTCGATTTCGAAGATCCACGGGATCGAGGCGCCGGTGCGGGCCTCGATCTCGTGGTCGGAATCGATGAAGCGTTTTCCCAGTTTTCTTGCAAGGATGCGGCCGATGGTGGTTTTTCCCGCCCCCATCAGCCCTACAAGAAATATGTTTCCACTACTCAAAATTAATTCGACCTGAACAAGAAGGCGGTGCCAATCCCCTTCGGCGTTTCAATCTTGATATTGAAGAAGCCGGAGACGCAGGCAACGTCGGGCTTGATGCTCAACTGGTGAATGGTGCCGCCCACGATATTGGTCGATGGAACCAGGTTCGGGGAAATCGTCAGCGGTGCGACTTTTTCCGCATCGACCGCCGTGACCTTGGTATCGGCAGGCATCGGGTTGTTGCGGTCGTCGAAGATCCGGAACGCCAGGTTCTGCACCGAGCAGGCCGGACCGGCCAGGCCGTTGATGATTGCGGGGTTGCCGTCAGCGGCAGTCCAGTCGCGGCAACCGGTGCTGGTGCACACCTGGCGGATCATGCTGGCGGTCGAACCACTGAACACCATCTCGGTCGTGCGCCAGATATAGTTGATACCCCAGGAACCATTCCCCAGCGTGGTATACACGGGATGGTCGTACGGCACCGGCAAGTCGCCTTTGATCGGCTCATACACGCCATCGAGGGTGTGGCGCACGCTGGTGCCAACCGGAATGGCGTGGCTGCCCGTATCGAGCAGTGGATCTCCCTGGTCGGTGAAGGGTTCGCCGCCGCTGCGGCAACGGTCGACCAGGGGACGATACACATCCGGCCGAACGCCATTGGCGTCGACAGGGTCGGTGCAGGAATACTGGCCGTCACCATTCATGTCCACGAAGTCTTCCACGCCCTGCAGGTAAGACAAGACCGTCACGCGCCCGTTGACAGGACGGAATTCCTGCCCCGTCAGGGACACCGAGCAGCCGCCTTCCCTGGTGGTGCAGGCGCCGCGCGCGGAGGTACCGATGGCACCGCCTTCGGTGATGAAGCTGACCGCGGTCTCGTCCGAAATCAGGTTGCCGTACTGGTCGGCGAGGCGGATCGTCAGGGTTGCGGAAGGGCCGTCATAGCTCCCGGCTTCGATATTGAGCTTGTCGGCGGACAGGGACATCGAACGCTGTTGCGGCAGGCCGGTCGACACCGTCAGGGTGTCGGACAGGCCGCTGATGGTCTTGCCGTTGCGGGTCGCTTCCGCGATGACACGCACCGGCGTCGGGATGGTACCCGACGACACCGTGGTCGTCACGAAGCCGGCCGGGTCGGTCGTCCCCTTGGCCGGCTGGACCGTCAGGCCGCCGGTGGTGGTGGTGGCCTTGAAGTTCACGTCCACGCCGGCCAGGCCGGTATTGTTCTGGTCCAGCACGCGGAAGGTCAGCAGCGCCGCTTCCTTGCGGCCCAGGCCGCCCGAACCGCGCAGCACGATCGAGGTGCCGGGCAGGTCGGAGCTGACGAACTGGATGGTGCCGATATTGGCGCCGTCCACGCCCACCGAGATGGTCTGGGACGAGGTGCCGATCGAGGCCGTGATCACATCCGTTCCGCGCAGGCAACCGGTATTGGTGTACGTGGCCGACTGGATGCCATTGCTGAGCGAGCCCGGCACCAGGGTGGCCGTGCCGTCGCCGGTACACAGCGAGGTCAGGGTCAGGCCGGTGATGCTGGTGGCGGGCTGGCCGGCACTGGTGACCGGAATATTCAGGGCCACGGTGCTGAACGCGGGCAGCTTGCCGGTCGGCGCCTGCACGAAGGACAGGGTGCCGACGATGAGCGGCGCGGCGCCGATCGACAGCACCTTCGTGGCCTGGGCCGACTTGCGCGTCGCCTGGCTGACGCCGTTCGCTTCGATGGAGACCGCGCCGGCCGAGGTGACGCTGGCCGGCTGGACCTTGATTTCCGCGACGCCGGTGGCATCGGTCTGGGCCGAACGGGTGTTCGGAACAAAACTGATGAGGTTGCCGTCGGTGGAGGTGAATGTCACCAGGGAAAATGCTGCCGGGGTGCCGCTGGCATCGACCATCTTCACACGCACGAAGCCCGTCTGTCCGCCCGACAGGCTGCTGATGTTGGCGCCGCTGCCGTCCACGATCGTCATCGTCATGGTCGGTTCGGTCGGCACATCGACCGGGGTCGGCGTCGGGGTGGGCGTCGGCGTCGGGGTCGGGGTCGGCGTCGGCGTCGGGGTGGTGGGCGTCGGCTGGGTGCCGGGACTGCCGCCACCGCCGCCGCAGGCGGCCAGGACCACCGTCAGCGAGGCGCCGACCAAGAGGCGCGACGGCGTTGCGAGGGCGCTAAGTAAAGATTTCGGCAACATGATTTTTCCTGATTTCAAGTGTACGGGTATTAACGGGTGGACAGGCGTTCAGCCACGATTTTCGGCGTGATGAATACCAGCAACTCCGTCTTGTTATTGGTGCGCGAAGAAGTCTTGAACAGATAGCCGATGAACGGCAGGTCGCCCAGCAGCGGTACCTTGCTTTCCGAATTCTGTTCGGCTTGCTGGTAAATGCCGCCCAGCACCACCGTACCGCCGTTTTCGACCATGACCTTGGTCTGCACGTGCTGGGTGTTGATGGCGAATCCGGCGGTGGTCAGCTCACCCTTGGAATCCTTGTTCACATTCACTTCCAGCACCACATTGCCGTCCGGCGTGATCTGCGGCGTCACTTCCAGGCGCAGATTGGCTTTCCGGAAAGCGATCGAGGTGGCGCCGCTCGAGGTGGCGATTTCGTACGGCAATTCCACGCCCTGTTCGATCACGGCCACGTTCTTGTCTTCGGTAACCACGCGCGGGCTGGAAATGATCTTGCCCTTGCCGTCCGCTTCGAGCGCCGACAGTTCCAGGTTCAGGAAGCGGTTGGCGGCGGCCGAGAACAGGCTGGCGGCCAGCGAGGCGGCATTGACGCCGTTGATGTTTTGCGCCGGCAGGTTGATCAGGCTGGTGTTGTTGTAGCTGGCGCCATCTTCGCGCGTCTGGCCGGTGACCTGGCCGACCCCGACCAGGTTGCCGCCGATGGCGATGCGCTCATTGCCGCGCACGGCATAGCCGGCGTCGCCGCCGCGCATGCCGCGCAAGTCGGCAAAGCCGAGCTTGGCGCCGAGGTTACGGCTGAAACCATCGTTGGCCTCGACCATGCGTGCTTCGATCAGCACCTGGCGCGAAGGCACGTCGGTCTTGCCGATCAGCTTGCGGATATCTTCGATCTTCGACGGGATGTCGGTCACGAACAGCTGGTTGGTGCGGGTATCGATGATGGCGCTGCCGCGCTTGGACAGCACGCGGTTGCGGGCGTTGCCGCCGGAGCCGGTTTCATCGAGGCCGAACACGGTGCGGAAGGCTTCGGCCTTCTGGTAGTTCAGCTGGAAGATTTCGCTCTTCAAGGGTTCGAGGTCGGCGATCTGGGCGCGCTGCTCGAGTTCGAGCTTTTCCTTGGTCAGCAGTTCATCCTTGGGCGCGATCCAGACCACATTGCCATCCTTGCGCATGTCCAGGCCCTTGGCCTGCAGCACCACGGCCAGGGCGTGATCCCATGGCACTTCCTTCAGGTTCATGGTCAGGTTGCCGCTCACCGATTCGCTGGTGATGATGTTCAAGCCCGAGATGTCGGCGATCGCCTGGAGGGCGGCGCGCACTTCCACGTTCTGCAGGTTGAAGCTGATCTTCTCGCCGCGGTAGCCTTGCGAACCCTGGACCAGCTTGTTCGGGTCTTCCTTGATCGGCTTGACGTCGATCACCAGCTGGGTGTCGCTCTGGTACACGGTCTGTTCCCACAGGCCGCGCGCTTCGATGGTCATGCGCACATTGTCGCCTTGCGGGGTGGTGGTGATCAGCGACACCGGGGTGCCGAAGTCGGTCACGTCGAGGCGGCGGCGCAGGGTTTCCGGCAAGCCAGTCTTCATGAAGTCGACCACCACCGAATTGCCCACCTGGCGCACGTCGACCGCGACCTGGCTGTGCGGCAGGTCGACCACGATGCGGCCTTCGCCGTTCGCGCCGCGCCGGAAATCGAGGTCCTTGAGCGCCTGGCGCGTGGCCGGCGGCGGGGTGGCCGACGCGACCGGGATGCCGGCGCTGTCGACTGCCTGCGCCACGCCGCCCGAACCGTCGATGGTGACGATGACGGACTTGCCGTCGAGCGCCATCGCGTAGGACAGCGCGCGTTTCAGGTTGAAGACCAGGCGCGTGCGTTCGCCGGCTTGCACCACGTTAATGGCGCGCAAGTCGGACATGTTCACATCCTGGGACGTCTTGCCGGTGCCATTCGTGGTGGCGCCGAAATCGAGGGCGATGCGGGTCGGGTTGGTGATGGCGAAACCGATCGGCAACTTGGTGGGCGTATTGCGCATGGCAATATTGACCACCACGTTCGAGCCCTGCTGCTGGGCCGTGATCGATTCGATCGCGTTGTCCTGGGCCTGGGCGCTGTTGCCGCCGATGACGAGAGCCAGCAGTGCGCCCATCCGAATAGCCAATCCCGTCAGGGTGGCGCCGTTCATTCTCAGTGCGATCATTTCCTGGTCTCCTTACTTTCCTGCAACTCCAGCTTAGTCATGCGCTCGACCCATTCGCCGCCGGCGTCCTGAACCGTTTCCTTGATGTTCACGGCTACGTCTGTTACTCCGGTCACGAGGCCGAAATTCTGGCCCATGCGCATGCCCGGTGCGATCTGGTGGATCGTGCGTTCTATCTGCACCAGGGCGAAATGCGAACCGCCCTTCTGTATGGTGCCCACCATCTTCATGGTATCGATCGGGAAAGACTCGAGAAATTCTTTGCGCCGCGACAAGTCCGGGCGCAGCGGGTTGACCGTCTGGGCCGCCTGGCGGGCCAGTTCGGCCAGCAGCTTGTCCGGGTTGAACGGATCGGTTTCCTCGGTCGCCTCGTAGGCATACGGGAGGAAGGTCTTGGGCTCGGCCAGGGGCGTCACGCTGGGCTTGGTGGTGGCCTTGACCTCATCCATCCAGCTGTTGACTTCCTTGACATCGCTGTCGCTGCAGCCGGCCAGCAGCATGGCTCCCAGCAGCAGGACGGCGCGCTGATGCTTCTTCATCATTTGGCAGTCCCCTTCTCTTTCGCTTTCTTCTCGCGCTCGATGCGCAAGGTGCGCTGCGTGGCCGCCTCTTCCTGGTCGAGGTAGCGGAAGGTCTTGGCCACGGCGTCGAGCACCAGGCCGCCATCCTTGCCGGTGGTCAGCGACATATTGTTGAGCGTGACGATGCGCGGCAAATTGGCCATGTCGCTGGCGAAGGCGCCGATGTCATGGTAGGAACCGATCACGCGGATATCGATGGGCAGTTCGGCGTAGTAATCACGCACCACCACGCTGCCGGGCTTGAACAGGTCGAAGGTCAGGCCGCGGCCCACGCCGGCCTGATTGATGTCCGACAGCAGGGCCGCCATTTCCGCCTTGCTCGGCAGCTGCTTCTGGAGCCGCTCGACATACACGTCGACCTGCACCTTCTGCTTCTGCAGCGCGTCCAGGTTGATGGCCGCGCTCATCTTGGTCTTGTACTCTTCCTTGAGGCGCACTTCGTCGCCCGCCATGCGTTCCTGGTCGTCGAACTGGGAGCTCCAGTAGCCGAAATAGCCGGCCACGATCACGCCCATCACCACGCCCAGGCCGCACAGCAGGCGCGGGGCCAGCGGCCACTGTCCGGGCGGCAAGCCGCCGAGGTTCTGGAATTGCGAGGCCAGCTTCTGGCCCAGTGCTTTGAAGTCTATATTCATCGTCGTGTCCGTTCTCGCCTAGGTGGCCGCAGGCTTGGCCAGGGTGGCAGGCTTGCGCCCGTAGCCGGGCGCGCCGGCGGCAGGGGTGACGCCAGGCGCGACCGGCTTGCCGTCCGGACCGAGGACGGCGTCCTTGTCGCGCGGACGCTTGACGCCCACGGCCAGCGTGAATTCCACGACCTTCTTGCCGGTCTTGCTTTGGGCCAGGGTCACCGCTTTCACTTCCGACAGGTCGGGACGTTCCAGCCATGGCGAATTGCCGGCCAGGTTGCGCAGCAGTTCAGCCACCCTTTCCTGGGACTGGGCGTAGCCGATCAGCACCACGCGCTGGCCTTCCTGCTTGAACGATTTCAGGTAGACGCCTTGCGGGGTCTGCTTGACCAGTTCGTCGAGCACGTACACCGGCTGGTTGCGGTCGCCCTGCAAGTCTTCGACCGCCTGCTGGCGTGCCTTGAGCGCTTCGATTTCCTGTTTCAGGGTGGCGATGGCGGAAATTTTCTTGTCGAGTTCGGCATTGGCCGTCGACAGCACGCGGTTGCGTTCGGCCTGGATCGAAATGCGGCTGGCGTTGTAGCCGCCGACCATGATCACGATCACCACCCCGACCGCCGCGGCAGCGCCGAGCAGGGCGAAGAAGGCGGTCTTCTTCAGTTTGCGCTTGGCCTCGCGGTGGGGAAGCAGGTTAATTTTGATCATTAGCCAAACCTCCGCAGGGCCAGCCCGCATGCGACAAGAAAAGCGGGCGCCTCGGCGCGCAAGTGCTGCTCGCGCACGGTCGGTCCCAGCGACATGCCCTTGAACGGCGACACCACGGCGCTGGAGATCTTGGTGCGGGCCGCAACAATATCGAGCAAGCCCGGAATCAGCGCGCAGCCGCCGGCCAGGAACAGCTGGTCGATGCGGGTGTAGGGCGTGGATGTGTAGAAGAACTGGATGGCGCGCGTGATTTCCAGCGCGGCGTTTTCGAGGAAAGGCATCAGGAGGTCGGCCTGGTAGGATTCGGGCAGGTCGCCGGCGCGCTTCTTGGCATCGGCTTCCTCGAACGACAGGCCGTAGGCGCGCACGATATCCTGGGTCAGCTGGTTGCCGCCGAAAGGCTGTTCGCGCTCGTAAATGGTTTCGCCATCGAGCATGACGGAAATGTGGGTGACCTGGGCGCCGATCTGGAACAGCGCCACGATCTGGCCTTCGCCCGCTTTCGGCATCTGGGCCGTCACGCGGTCGAGCGCGGCGCGCGCGGCATACGATTCGATATCCATCACCACCGCCGACAGGCCGGCCGCTTCGGCGATCGCCACGCGGTCCTCGACTTTTTCCTTGCGCGAGGCGGCGAGCATGACTTCGATGTCTTCGGGCGAACTGGCGGCCGGTCCCAGCACGTCGAAGTCGAGGCTGACTTCGTCGAGCGCGAAGGGAATGTACTGGCTCGCTTCGGATTCGACCTGCACTTCGAGCTGGTCTTCCGACAGCCCGGCCGGCAGGATGATCTTCTTGGTGATCACCGACGCCGGCGGCATGCCGAGCGCGACCAGCTTGACCCGGGTGCCGCTTTTTTTCCACACACGGCGTACCGCTTCGGAGACCATTTCGATATTCTCGATATTGCCATCGACCACGGCGCCACGCGGCAGCGGCTCGGACGCGTAGCGTTCCAAGCGCAGTTCATTTTTTCCGATTACCACCAATTCCACCAGGCGGACCCCGGACGTGCTGATATCCAGCCCCAATAATGGGGGACTGGAATGACCGAGCAAAGAACCTAGATTCATCACGAGCGTACTCCCTCACACTACCTAACCGTCATTGCTTACGCTGCAAAAGATGCATTGCAGAACGAATAATGAAAACGCCCGACCGCGGTAATTTTGTTATAAAACCGCCATTTAGACTGCATTCATAAGACACTACATTAAATCGTAGCAACTATCTTCAGTGCATGTAAAGGTATTTCTGCATTGGAATATTAAGCGGAAGGGCAGGAAAGCCACACTAAATTTACTTGACGACATGACAGTTGTCGCCAGGGAATGGTTAACTGTTCCATCACGCGCTGCCGGGTGCGCCGCGGCGCAGGTGGTGCTTTATAATGAATCGTAATAACCCAGCGAAAGATTCGACCCGCATGACACCTTCCAAGCCGGACGCAGATTCCCCCTCCTCCCCCGCCGCCGGCGCACGCCGTTTCCGTTCGCCCAAGCGCATCCTCCTGATGATCCTTGGCGCCGTCACCGGCACCGCCCTGGTGGGGCTGCTGATCGTCGTGTTCGCGCTGGCGATGGCCTATCCCAATTTGCCGGCGCTCGACACCCTGACCGATTACCGGCCAAAAATGCCATTGCGCATTTTTTCCGCCGATAATGTGCTGATCGGCGAATTCGGGGAAGAGCGGCGCAACCTGGTCCATATCAAGGAAATCCCCGAACTGATGAAAAAAGCCGTGCTGGCGATCGAGGACGACCGCTTTTACCAGCATGGTGGCGTCGACTACACCGGCATCCTGCGCGCGGCCCTGCACAATGCCACCGGCGGCGCCAAGCAGGGCGCCTCCACCATTACCCAGCAGGTGGCCCGCAATTTCTTCCTGTCGAGCGAGCAAACCTTCAAGCGCAAGGCGTATGAAATCCTGCTGGCCTGGAAGATCGAACAAAACCTCACCAAGGACCAGATCCTCGAGGTGTATATGAACCAGATCTACCTGGGCCAGCGCGCCTACGGTTTCTCGTCGGCCGCGCAGATCTATTTCGGCAAGAATCTGAAAGACATTACGGTTGCCGAAGCGGCAATGCTGGCCGGCTTGCCGAAAGCGCCTTCCTCGTACAACCCGGTGGTCAACCCGAAGCGGGCCCGCACGCGCCAGCAGTACATCCTGCAGCGCATGGCCGCGCTCGGCTATATTACGCCTGCCCAGTACGCCGAAGCAAAGGAAGAAAAGCTCAGGATCAAGACCGACAGCAGCGAATTCGGCGTGCATGCCGAATATGTGGCTGAAATGGCACGCCAGCTGGTGTACGAACAGTTCAAGGAAGAGACTTACACGCGCGGTTTGAACGTGTTCACCACCATCACCAAGGCCGACCAGGACGCGGCCTACCTGGCGCTGCGGCGCGGCGTCATGGATTACGAGCGGCGCCATCCCTACCGCGGCCCGGAAGCGTATATCGACATTCCGAAATCCAAGGAAGAAGCGGACGAAGCGATCGAGAACGAGCTGGCCGAGCATCCCGACAGCGACGACATCATCGCCGCCATCGTGCTGTCCGCCTCGCCCACCGACATCAGCGCGGTCACCGCCTCGGGCGAGGAAATCAAGATCACCGGCGCCGGCCTGTCCTTCGCCTCGTCCTGGCTGTCGGCCAAGGCGGCCCCCAACCGGCGCGTCAAGCGCGGCGCCGTGATCCGCGTCAGCCAGGATGGCGGCACCGCCTGGAGCATCACCCAGATGCCGGAAATCGAATCGGCCTTCGTGGCGGCCGACACCACCGACGGCGCCATCCGCGCCCTGGTGGGCGGCTTCGACTACAACCGCAACAAGTTCAACCACGTGACGCAAGCCTGGCGCCAGCCGGGCTCGTCCTTCAAGCCCTTCATCTATTCGGCCTCGCTCGAGCGCGGCCTGTCGCCGGCCACCATCATCAATGACGCCCCGATTTCCTTCGACGCCGGCCAGACCGGCGGCCAGGCCTGGGAGCCGAAAAACTACGACAACAAATATGAAGGCCCGATGAGCATGCGGCGCGGCCTGACCAAGTCCAAGAACATGGTCTCGATCCGCATCCTGCACAAGATCGGCGCCAAGTACGGCCAGGAATACACCACCCGCTTCGGCTTCGAGGCCGACAAGAACCCGCCCTACCTGACGCTGGCGCTGGGCGCGGGCGCGACCACCCCGCTGCAGATGGCCGGCGCCTACGCCGTGTTCGCCAACGGCGGCTACCGGGTCAGCCCCTACCTGATTTCCAAGGTCACCGACAGCAATGGCAAGATCCTGTCGCAAGCGACGCCCGACAAGAGCGGCAACGAGGCCAACCGCGTGATCGATGCGCGCAATGCCTACCTGGTCGACAGCATGCTCAAGGACGTGGTGCGCTTCGGCACCGCCACCAAGGCCCTGTCGCTCAAGCGCAGCGACCTGTCGGGCAAGACCGGCACCACCAACGATTCGATCGACGCCTGGTTCGCCGGCTACCAGCCGGGGCTGGTGGGCATCGCCTGGATCGGCTACGACCAGCCCAAGAACCTGGGCAACAAGGAAACCGGCGGCGGCCTGGCCCTGCCTATCTGGATCAGCTACATGCAAAAGGCGCTCAAGGACGTGCCGGTGGCCGAGCGCGTGGTCCCGGAAGGCATGATCAAGGTGGGCGAGGAATACTATTACGCCGAGAATCCGCCCGGCACCGGGGTCCAGAGCCTGGACATCGGCGCGCGCGGCACGCCGGCCGAAGAGAAGGCGAAGGACGCCGTCAAGAACGAGCTGTTCTGACAAGAACCGGGGGCGACCCCGGTTTTTTTATAGCGTGATGGCCGCGCCGCCCTGGGCGCTGGCCAGGCTGGACAAGGCGGCGAACAGTTCCGAACCGTCGCGCGTGTTGATCCAGGACGTGCCGTCATGCTTGTAGTGGAAGCCGCCGGCCTTGGCGGCCACCCACAGCTCCCTGGTGAACGCCTGGCTGTTGACGATGATCTTGCTGCCGTTGTCGATGAATTCGATTTCCAGCACATTGCCGCTGCGCTTGCATTCGACGTCGATGACATCCTGGTCGTTCAGGCGGTCCAGGGACGCTTCGATCGCGTTCAGCGTCGATTCGGCCAGGTCCAAAAATGTTTTATCGCTCATGCTACACTCCAAGGTCATCATCGAACCCAGATTCTAATCGTGAAGTCACCTTTTGCGCTCAATACCGGCATCGCCGCCGTGGTCTTAGGACTGCTGCTGGCAGGATGCGGCCAACCCGGCCCGCTCTACATGCCCAAGCCTCCGGCCAAACCCGCGCCCAAGGCAAGCACGCCGACTCCGCCGCCCGCTTCCGCGTCCCCTTCCCTTTCCGGCCAATAAATACACCATGTCGCACTTTTTTCACCTCGACGGCGTCCTGCACGCCGACAGCGTCCCCTTGTCCCGCATCGCCGAACAGTTCGGCACGCCCACCTATGTGTACTCGAAGGCCAGCCTGAGCGCCAATTTCGACGCCTTTGCCGACGCTTGCGCCGGACGCGATGCGCTGGTCTGCTACGCCATGAAAGCCAATTCCAACCTGGCCATCCTGGACATCCTGGCGCGCCGCGGCGCCGGTTTCGACATCGTCTCGGGCGGCGAACTGCTGCGCGTGATCGCCGCCGGCGGCGACCCGGGCAAGGTGATTTTTTCGGGCGTGGGCAAGAGCCGCGAAGAAATGCGCCTGGCCCTGAGCCACGACATCCTGTGCTTCAACGTCGAATCGATCCCCGAACTGCACCGCCTCGACGAGGTGGCCGGCAGCATGGGCAAGCAGGCGCGCGTGTCGCTGCGCGTGAACCCGAACGTCGACGCCAAGACCCACCCTTACATCGCCACCGGCCTGAAGGCCAACAAGTTCGGCGTGGCCTTCGACGACGCGCTGGCCACTTACCGCACCGCGGCGGGCCTGCCGCACCTGGAACCGGTCGGCATCGATTGCCATATCGGCTCGCAATTGCTGGACGACGCCCCCCTGCTCGAAGCGCTGGACAAGCTGATCGAGCTGGTCGACGCGCTGGGCCAGGAAGGCATCGTGCTGCACCACCTGGACATGGGCGGCGGCATCGGCATCAATTATGGCGAAGCCGACGAAGCCGAGCCGGTGGCCGTGGGCGACTACCTGGGCCGCGTGTTCGCCCGTATCGACGCCTGGCGCGCGGAAAAATACGCGGGCGCACCGATCAAGGTCATCTTCGAACCGGGCCGCGCCATCGTGGGCGACACCGGGGTGCTGCTGACAACAGTCGAATACCTGAAACCTGGCGCGGAAAAGAACTTCTGCATCGTCGATGCCGCCATGAACGACCTGATGCGCCCTGCCCTGTACCAGGCCTGGATGGATGTGCGCCCGGTCAAGCTGAGCGATGCGGCGCCGGTGGTCTACGACGTGGTGGGTCCGGTGTGCGAATCGGGCGACTGGCTGGCGCGCGACCGCGCACTGGCGGTGGAACAGGGCGACCTGCTGGCCATCATGCAGGCGGGCGCTTATGGCCACACCATGTCCTCGAACTACAATACGCGGGGCCGCGCGGCCGAAGTGATCGTGGACGGCGACCAGGCGCACCTGGTGCGCCAACGGGAAAACCCGGCGGACTTGTTCGCGCTGGAATCGATGCTGAAATAGCGCAGCAATGAGGCGCCTCAGCGGGGCGCCTCGTCATCGAACAAGGTGGCCAGGCTGTCGGCCTGCAGGGCGCGTGCGATCCATCGCTCGACGTCGCCTGGCGCGATCTGCTTGATCCTGTCGACCAGCGACTCCGGAAGCGCGCCAAATCGCAGTTCGACGATGGTCTTGAGCGCATTGCGCTTTCCTTCTGCCAATCCTTCTGCCAGGCCTTCTGCCAAGCCTTCCTGCCGGCCCCGATACTTCGCCTCATCTGTCCATGTGGCGAATTTTCTCGCTCCCATCCCGGTCACCTCCCGCATCTGGAAAGAATCGATACCGACAACTTCGAAATATTCGCGTTTGACCAAGCGTTCGATCCATAGCAGAACCGCTTGGCGCAGCGGCGTTTGCTCGCCAGCTAGCAACCAGCATTCGAGTGTCGGAAGTACTTCCTGTAGGACAGCCGGGGAATCGGAAAGTTCCAGTCTGAACATCATCGCCAACAGGCCCGGTTTGTCGGCGAGCCTTGTACGATCGAGACGTTGCTGGTCTACCAGGCAATAGCGCTGGCGCGCCTGGAATTTCGCCAGCCCAGGTGGGGCGCTCATGATCAGGTCCGACAAATTCAGGCCCGCGCTCCATGGCGCGTCGCCATTGTAGAAAACCAGGGGCAATACCGGCGGCAACAGCGATGCGGGAGATACCTCATGCCGCTTCACCAGATCCTGGTACAGCAAGCCAATATAGACCTGCATGCGCAATGCCATCCAGGGCTCGACGCGCGACTGGAATTCAAGCAGGATGTAGATGTAGAGCCAGTCGTCGCCGCAGCGGACCCGCCAGACCAGGTCATCATGCCGTTCGGAAAAGCGCTCGCTGACGTAGCTCGGATTGACGCTCAAATGCCGCGATGTCGAGCGCACCGATCCAAGTCAATGCGGTGAACTCGCTGACGAGCTCGCGCACCAGTTCCGGGTGCGCGAACAGGTGCTTGTATCCGATGTCGTGGTGGCCCGCCATTGCCCATCATGGCAAAGGGCCGCCCGGCAGGCTTACGCAGGCTCAAACGCGCGCGGCCTGCGCCGCCGAACGGGCCCAGTACACACGCAGGCCCAGCAGCACCGCCACGACCAGGCCGAAAATGATGGGCTCGGTGAAGTTGTTCTTGCCTGCCTTCATCCACCAGAAATGCAGGATCCCCAGCGGCGCGATCACATAGATCAAGCGGTGCAGCCATTGCCAGCGCTTGCCGCCCAGCCGCTTGATCATGCCATTGGTGCTGGTCACGGCCAGCGGGATCAGCAGCAGGAAGGCGGTGAAGCCCACCGTGATGAAGGGCCGCTTGACGACGTCGCGCAGCATCTCGGACACATCAAAAAAATGGTCGAACCAGAAGAAGGCCAGGAAGTGCAGGAAGGCATAAAAGAAAGTGAACAGCCCCGCCATGCGGCGCAGCCTGATCACCCAGTTCCAGCCCGTCAGGCGCCGCAGCGGCGTCAGCGCCAGCGTGATGCACAGCAGGTAGAGCACCCAGTCGCCGGTGCCGCGCGTGATCGCTTCGAGCGGTTCGACGAACTGGCCGGCGTAGGTCAGCCAGAACAGGCGCGCCGCGGGCACCAGCGCCAGCAGGAACAGCGCAGCCTTGATGCCGGACAGCTGCTTCGGGGTCGGATGGAAGGCCACGGTCAGAAGTTCTTTTTCAAGTCCATGCCGGTGTACAGCGACGCGACTTCGCTGTAGCCGTTGAACATCAGGGTCTTGCGCTTTTTCTGCAGGAAGCCGTCTTCGCCGATGCGGCGCTCGCTCGCCTGCGACCAGCGCGGGTGGTCGACCTCGGGATTCACGTTCGAATAGAAACCGTATTCGGACGGCGCCGACACATTCCAGGCCGTCTTCGGCTGGTCTTTCACGAAGCGGATCCTGACGATGGACTTGGCCGACTTGAAGCCGTACTTCCAGGGCACCACCAGGCGCACCGGCGCGCCATTCTGGCTGGCCAGGGTCTGGCCGTACATGCCCAGTGTCAGCAGCGCGAGCGGATGCATGGCTTCGTCGATGCGCAAGCCTTCCACATACGGCCAGTTCAGTACGCGCCTGCCCACCCCCGGCATCTGTTTCGGGTCGGCCAGGGAATGGAATTCGACATACCTGGCATTGCCGGTCGGCTCGACCTTCCTGATCAGTTCGGAGAGCGAATAGCCGACCCAGGGGATCACCATCGACCACCCTTCGACGCAGCGCAGGCGGTAGACGCGCTCCTCGAGCGGCGCCAGCTTGAGCAGGCTGTCGATGTCGAGCGTCATGGGCTTTTTGACCTCGCCCTCGATTGTCACCGTCCAGGGCCGGGTTTTCAGGGTGTGCGCGTACTCGGCCGGGTCCGACTTGTCGAGCCCGAATTCGTAGAAATTGTTGTAGCTGGTCGCGTCCTTGAACGGGGTCTGCTTGTCGAGCGCGGAAAACGCGGCGTTGGGTTTGGCGGGCAGTTTGATGGCGGGCGTCTGCGCGAAGGCTTCGCGGTTGGCCATCTCCCACAGGGCGCTGCCGGCGACGGCGCCGAGCGCCATCTTGCGGAGAAAATCGCGCCGCTCCTCATAGACCCGCTGCGGGGTGATTTCGGATGAAAACGGCAGCTCGATGCCGTTGGGGCTACGTTGGATCAGCATGGATAACTCCGGCAAGACAGTGGGTGTATGAATTGGTCTGGCAACTTCCTCAAACCTTACACCATCTTGCCGGATCCAGGCTTACAGCTTGCCGTAAGAGTGCAGGCCCGACAGGAACATATTGACGCCCAGGAAGGCGAAGGTGGTCACCAGCAGGCCGATCACCGCCCACCAGGCGGCGATACGGCCGCGCAGGCCCGACATCAGGCGCATGTGCAGCCAGGCCGCGTAGTTCAGCCACACGATCAGGGCCCAGGTTTCCTTCGGATCCCAGGACCAGTAGCCGCCCCAGGCTTCGGCCGCCCACAGCGCGCCCAGGATGGTGGCCACGGTGAAGAAGGCGAAGCCGACCGAGATCGATTTGTACATCACGTCGTCCAGCACTTCCATGGCCGGCAGGCGGTCGGCCAGGTAGCCGTGCGACTTGAGCAGGTAGGCGCAGGCGACCATGGCGGCCAGGGCGAAGGTGCCGTAGCCGATGAAATTGGCCGGCACATGGATCTTCATCCACCAGCTTTGCAGGGCCGGCACCAGCGGGGCAATGTCGGCCGCGTCGCGCGAGACGGTGTACCACAGCAGGAAAATGACGGCAGCGGCGATCACCGGCAAGACGAAGGCGCCCAGCTGGCCCGTCCCGTAGTGCGCCTCGTAGTACAGGTAGAACATGGCGGTGATCATCGAGAACAGGATGAACACTTCATACAGGTTGGAGACGGGAATGTGGCCGACGTCGCTGCCGATCAGGTAGGACTCGTACCAGCGCACCATCATGCCGGTCCAGCCCAGCACCACGGCGGCCCAGCACAGCTTGGAGCCGACCGAGGAACCGAAATTCGAACGGCTGGCCATGCCCACCCAGTAGAACACGGTCGAAAACATGAACAGGGCGCTCATCCACAGGATCGCGGACTGGCTCGACAGCATGTATTTCAGGAAGAACTTCTTGTTCGCCATGTCCAGGTTGCCGTCATACAGGCCGATGGCCATGAAGGCCAGCAGCGCCACCACGGGGATCAGCCAGCGCACCGGCTTCCAGTGCCAGCCCAGGGCCGCGAAGGTGGGCGCGGCCAGCACCAGGATCACCTTTTCATAGCCATCCATGAACATGCCGAAGCGCGTCAGCGCGTACAGCGAGGCGCCCAGCAGGGCCGCCGCGTAGATCCAGTCGAGCAGGCCGAGGCGTTTGAAATAGCCCGGCGCCTGCTGATAAGTTTGCTTTTGTGATAATTCCATGGTGTTCTCCGGAGTCGAGCCGCACAGCTTACGCCGATTGCGGCAGCTTGGCTTTCAGGTCGTTGAATTCGTGCTCGAAGTCGAGCGTCTTGCGCTGGGTGCTCATGGCCATCAGCGCATGCGCGCCGCCGCCCTCGTCGTCACGCACCCAGACCCACAGGCGCCGTTCGCGGATGTAGAACATCGCGAACACGCCCAGGATCAGGAACAGGCAGCCGATGTAGACCACCGGCTTGCCCGGTGCGCGCGATACCTGCAGCACCGAGGCGCGCAGCTGCACATAGTCGTCGAGCTGCAGGTAGACCGGCGCACCGTAAAAGAAGTTGTCCGACAGCGCATTGGTGGCCACTTGCAGGAAGCGCCCATGCCGTTCGTCGGCGGCCACCGGCGCCAGCCCTGCTTCCTCGCGCGCGGCCTGCCACAATTCCCACAGGGTGCCGTTGAGGATCTTCATGACGATCATGGCCGCCTTTTCCTGCTCGGCGGCAGGCAGCTTTTCCAGGAATTGCGACACCGCCACATAGCCGCCGCTCTTGCCGTCGCCGGCGAAGATGTCCAGCGTTTTCAGCGCCGAATCCTGCAGCTGGCGCACATTGCCGGCCGAAGCGGCGCCCATGGAGCGCGCCGCATAGCGTTCGGCCGCCTTGAGGCGCAGCCCCGGCGTGGCCAGGGCCGCGCGCAGGCGCATCCATTCCTTGACCGTGTGCGCGTCGTCGGCCGGGATGCGCAGATAGCTGAAGGCATCGTTCGGATTGCTGCGCATGCCCGACAGGAACACTTCCACGCCATCGATGGTCACCGGCTGCATGTAATTCTGGAATTCGCGCGCCTGGCCGGTCTTGTCGCGCAGCTTGTACTGCACGCTCGGGCCGACATTCTTCAAGTCCTTGTTGTTGGCATTCTTGGCGGCAGAACCGGAATGCTTGTCCAGCGTCCTGGCGAACTGCTCGTTCAGCGTTTGCCCCTGGGTCACCGCGCGCGGATCGCTGCTTGTGCCCGTGTTTTCCACGTTGAAAGCGCGGAAATCGGTCCACTCGACGTCGTACCGTTCGCCACCCTGGGTGAGCGGGGTCGCGGTCTTGACCTGGCCGGCGAAGGGGAAGGATGCCGACGCCTGGCCCGCCATCGGGAAGCCGGTCATGCCCAGCTTGCTGCCGCCGTCGGAAAAGTCGGACTGGTAAATGGCCACGCCGCGGTAGATCAGCGGTTCGTTGACCTTGATGGTGGCCGCCGCCAGCCGGGCCCCGGACGGGTCGCGGATCTCGACTTCGCTGGCGAACAGCTTGGGCGCGCCGGTCGAGTAGAAATCGATGATGAACTTGTTCAGGTGGATGGTGAACGGCAGCGGCTGCACCAGGATGCCTTCCGGACGCTGGATGACGGCATAGTCATTGCCCGTGCCTTCGGTGATCGAGGTGGCGCCGCGGAAGGTCGGATTGCCCATGGCGAGGCGGTGCTGCGGGCCCAGGTCGGCTTCCTGGCCGGCGAACGCGGTCTTGCCCATGAAGCGTTCCTGGAACTGGATCGGCAAGTCCGAATCGAGCATGCCGCCCACCAGGATGATGATGATCGAGCTGTGCGCGAAAATATAGCCGAACTTGTTGGCGGCGCCCTTCTTGGCGGCCACCAGGGTGCCCTTGTCCTTCTCCACGATCTTGGCGCTGTAGCCGGCATGGACCAGGCGCATCACGGTTTGCTGCGCCAGCGCGGCGCGCCCGATGGGGGACAGCCATTCGCTCTTGTGGTGGAAATTGCGCAGCGACACTTCGCGCACGTTCTCGCGCCAGCTGCGCATGTCCTTGACCATCTTGGGGGCGTTGCGGATGATGCAAAAGGTGGTCGAGGCGATCAGCAGCACCAGGATCAGGATGAACCACCAGGCCGAATAGATCGCATACAGGCCCAGCTTCTTGAACACTTCGAACCAGAACGGCCCGAACTGGTTCACATAGTTGGGCATCGGCTCGCCCTGGGTCACGACCGTGCCCAGGATGGCGGCGATGGCGATCATGACCAGCATGGTGATCGCGAAACGCATCGACGAGACCAGCTCCACCGCATCGGCCAGGCCGCGGTGGCGGGTCTTCAGTTCAATTCCGGAGGTACTCATTCTGGCCTGCTTCCTATCGCTACCAACAAAAAGGGCAGCCCGCTTGCGCCGCCGCCCTCTGCTACTTCACTGTCTGTACGGCGCGCTCCCGAGGCCGGGAGCGGCCAGCACTGCTTACTTCAGGCCGGCGATGTAGTCGGCCACGGCCTTCATTTCATCGTCGGACATGCGCTTGGCCAGGGTGGTCATCTGCGCGCTGTTCTTGCGCGAACCGCCCTTGAACGATTGCAGCTGGGAGATGGTGTAGTCCTGGTGCTGGCCGGCCAGGCGCGGGAACAGCGCCGGGATGCCGTTGCCGTTGGCGCCGTGGCAGCTGGCGCAGGCGGCCACGCCGGTGCCGGCGATGCCGCCGCGGTAGATTTTCTTGCCCAGTTCAACCGAATCCTTGTTCTTGGCGGCGCCTGCTTTCGCAGCCTGCGTGCCCAGGTAGGCGGCAATGTTTTTCTTTTCTTCGTCCGACAGCATCTTGGCGAAAGTGCTCATGACCGGGTTGTTACGGTTCGGCGTGGCGAAATCGACCAACTGCTTGTAGGTATACGCTTCGGCCTGGCCGGAGAGCTTGGGGTTGGCGACGATGGTCGAATTGCCGGCGGCGCCGTGGCAGGAAACGCAGGCCGGCAAGCCGCGCGCGCTGTCGCCACTGTCGTACAGCGTGGCGCCCTTGGCCGGATCGGCCTTGGCAGGAGCGGCTGCATGGTCGGATGCCGACGCCAGGCCCGATACCGCCAGGGTGGCCACCAGCAGGGATTTCACAAACGAAGAAAACGCAAGATTCATTCAAACACCCTGAGACAAGTCAAAAATTTGGTTTTATTGAGAACGTTTCGGAAAAAAATCGTTCTGTATATCGATATAAATCGCTTAAAAATTCGAGCAAACGAGCTTGCATGCGCGCGATGGCTTCTGCGCCGCAACAATTCGTAACCCCTTATTGTACAATAGCTTTCTCGGGTTATTGCCCTCTGCCCATCCATTTTCTTGCATTTTCTGCCCATTCCATGTCCAAACTCTGGCAAGCCCGCTTCTTTACGACCGTTAACCAACTGCGCGATTTGCCCGACACGCAGGCGCCCGAAATCGCCTTTGCCGGCCGTTCGAACGCAGGAAAATCCACGGCCATCAACATCCTGACCAACCAGAAGGGCCTGGCGTTCGCCTCCAAGACCCCCGGCCGGACCCAGCACATCAATTACTTTTCGATCGGCGGCGCCCACGTGGGCCAGCACCGCAAGGATGCCACCATCGTCGAGGAAATCGAAGCCCTGCTGGTCGACTTGCCGGGCTATGGCTACGCGGAAGTGTCCGGCTCGGCCAAGCTGCACTGGCAAAAGCTGCTGGGCGACTACGTCCAGCGCCGCGAGCAGCTGGCCGCCCTGGTGCTGATCATGGATTCGCGCCGCCCGTTCACCGATCTCGATATCCAGATGCTCGAATGGTTCGCCCCCACCGGCAAACCGATCCACTGCATCCTGACCAAGGCCGACAAGCTCAACCGCAACGAATCGACCAATGCCCTGCGCCAGGCGCGCATGATGCTGGAAAGTTATGTCGATGAAGATGGCGAAGGCTTCCCCTTCACCGTGCAATTGTTCTCGGCCCTGAAGCGGGTCGGCATCGAGGAAGCGAACGACAAGATCATCGACCTGCTGGGCCTGACCGCGGTCGACGCGGACCCGAACGTGCCCCTGGTGGACCCGGTCGACAGCGACGAATAACACAGGAACTCCCCATGCATACCCTCTACCCTGCCACCCGCATGCGCCGCATGCGGCGCGACCCGTTTTCGCGCGCCCTGATGCGCGAAAACACGATCACCGCGTCCGACCTGATCTATCCGGTCTTCATCCTCGACGGATCCAACGTGCGCCAGCAAGTGGCTTCGATGCCCGGCGTGGAACGGGTCTCGCTCGACCTCCTGATGCATGTGGCCGAAGAGTGCGTCACGCTGGGCATCCCCGTGCTGGCGCTGTTTCCGCTCATCGATGCGTCGAAAAAGACCCCGGACGGGATCGAGGCCGCCAATCCGGACGGGCTGGTGCCGCGCGCGGTGCGTGCGCTCAAGGCGCGCTTCCCGGAACTGGGCATCCTGACCGACGTCGCGCTCGACCCCTTCACCACCCATGGCCAGGACGGCCTGATCGACGCTTCCGGCTATGTGATCAACGATGAAACCATCGCCATGCTGATCCGCCAGTCGCTGTGCCAGGCCGAAGCGGGCGTGGACGTGGTGGCGCCGTCGGACATGATGGACGGGCGCATCGGCGCCATCCGCAACGCGCTCGAAGAAAAACGCCTGATCCACACCCGCATCATGGCCTATTCGGCCAAGTATGCATCGGCCTTCTACGGTCCTTTCCGCGATGCGGTCGGCTCGTCCGGCAACCTGGGCAAGAGCGACAAGAACACCTACCAGATGGATCCGGCCAATAGCGACGAAGCGCTGCGCGAAGTGGCGCTCGACATCGCCGAAGGCGCCGACATGGTGATGGTCAAGCCGGGCATGCCCTACCTGGACATCGTGCGCCGCGTGAAGGATGAATTCAAGGTCCCCACCTTTGCCTACCAGGTCAGCGGCGAATACGCGATGATCAAGGCGGCCGCCCAGAACGGCTGGCTCGACCATGACAAGGTGATGATGGAAGCGATGATGGCGTTCAAGCGGGCCGGCGCCGACGGCGTGCTGACCTACTTCGCGCTCGACATCGCGCGCCTGTTGAAAGCGCGCGCTTAACTACCTGCCGCGCGGCTGCTGGTAGCCGAATTCCTTGAACAGGAAGGCTTCCAGCGCCGCCGTATCTTCCACCCGCGCGCTCATCGTGACGACGCGCTGCAAGCGGTGCGAATCCCACTGGAAATCACCCTTCTTTTCCCGGCGGATCATCTCGATCATTTGCATGACGATGGCCGTCTCGATGTCCGGATACACGCCGCGCTCGACCGTCACCTGCTGCAGCCAGCGCCGCTTGAAGGTCGGGTTCCAGCCGCGGAACTTGACGTCGGCCGAGGCGAACGATTTGTTCGTCACTTCGAACACCCCACCCGTGTCATTCTTGTCGCCGCCCGTGCTGCGTCCGTTGGCGGCCGCGATATTCGCCTTGGCGATGCGGTTGGCGCGGTCGTTCTCGCTTTCCTCGGCCGGCTGTTCCGTGGTCGACTGGCCGCGCGCGCGGCGGCGCGCCTCGACGGCCGCCATCATGTCTTCTTCCGGCGCCACCTTGACCGGCTTGGGCGGCTCGGGATCGGGCTCGCGCGGCTTTTCCTGCGGCAGCGTAATGGTGTCCGGCAAGCGTTCAATCTTGGCGACTTCGGGCTTGCGTTCCTTGACCGGCTTGGGCGCCTGCCTTTGCAAGGCTTTCGGCTTCGGCTTGCCCGGCGGCAGCGGCGCGATATAGCTGATGTTGCTGCCCGGCGGAGGCGGCGCCTTGCTATCTTTTTGCTGCTGCCAGATGGCCAGCCCGACTAGCAAGAGGTGGAACAGGATGGTGACGAGCAGCCCCGGCCATTTGAGGCGCCGGTCCCCATAGCTCGGTACGCGCTCGGCCGGAAGGGGCTGGCCGCAGTGCGCACAGAAACCGGTGTTGTCCGGCGAGTAATGGGAATGGTCACGCAAAATAAATACAACTTTCCAGGGTGCGGCGTCAGCGAATCACAACATACGTGCCGGAGTCTATACTTTTTGCGGGAATTGCGCACGGGCAGTTGAGCTTGCATAGCTTACAAGAACCTGGTCTTCACGGTTGTTACAGAATGTTTCAGGTCGTTTCGCGCTGGCGCTGCGCTTCGCGCCGCGGCCTGGCCTTGCGCGCGGCCTGGTCGCGCTCGGCGATGGTGCAAAACAGGTCGCGCACGCAGCGGTCGGCGTCGCGCACGGGCCGCGCATGCACATGGGGGCGCGGCAAGGCATTGGTGAAGTAATGCGCCCCCTCGGTCAGGCAGCCGACCGCCCACAGGTTGGGAAACACCCGCCCTGCCCGGCTCACCGGATGGCTGGCCAGGTCGATGTCGAGGCCGCCGGGGTGGTAAGTGCCGTTGTAGCAGGGCCGCACGGTGCCGCGCTTGAGCAGGTTGCGCATGAAGACGGCGTCGTCCGTTTCCGGCGAAAACGCTTCCTGGCGGGCCACCACGATGGCATCGAGGTAATCGACCGCCGACGCGCTGGCCATGCGCGTGTGCAGGGCGAACTGGGAACGTTCCTCGTCGATGCGGATGGCGCAGTTGGGCCCGGCCGCCACGCGCAGCACGCCGGCCTGGACCAGGGCCAGCAGTTGCTCGTTGCGCCCGCCGGGCGGGCCGCCCGCGATGCGGTTGAAGGCCGGGTTGTAGACGCTGAGGAATTTGCGGTGCGACTGGGCGCACAGGCCGCCATGCTCGACGACGTCCTGGAACACGGGCCGCGCTTCGAGCAGCACCTCGGCCGCCGCCTTGGCCGGGCTGGCGCGCGCCCCGCGGCGCGCCTCGCACAAGTCATCGGCCAGCAGGCAGGTGAAGAAGGTATTGAACTCGGCGGCCGATTCGAAGCTGCGCCCGCGCAGCGGAAACAGCAGGGTGTCGATGGCGCGCTGCTCGTCGGCCCCCGCTTCGTACCAGCCCGCCGCCGGCACATTGCCCGGCAGCGCGCAGCGCCAGGCATAGGCCATCTCGCGCACCAGCAGCGGCAGCAGGTCGCGGTCGAAATCGAGCTGGGTGCTGGCGCGTTCGCGCATGGCTCTTTCGCGCAGGCCGCGCACCGCTTCGAGGGTCAGGAAATGTAGGGGCCGGCGCGGCGCGCCCGTGTGCACCGGGCGCGCCAGCGCCGGCAGGCAGCTGCGCGAGAACAGCATCAGCTGCGGCTCCAGTCCCGAGCGTTCGTAGCGCAGCCCGCTGCCCGAGGCGGTAAACGTCCCGCCGCGCCCGACCGTCAGGTCGGCCAGCACGTCGTGCGCGGTCAGGCCCAGGCCCTGGATGCCGACCTGGGCATCGCTGCCCAGCGCGCCCAGGGCCCCAGGATGGCGGATGTAGGCCAGGCGACTGTTGTAGCGCGCATGGTCCTGGGCGAACTTGCGGCACCAGGCTTGTTCGTCGGTCAGGTTGTTGCGGCTGGTGCCGGTGGTCAGGAACACGAAGTCGCTATTGACGGAATAACCGCTGTCGAGCTCGATGACGAAGCTGCCGTCGGGCTGCTGGAACATGTCGATCGCGCGGTGCCGCAAATGCGCCAGCGCCACCGTGGGCGGCATGGCGGCGCACACCTGGCCGTAGGCCCAGGCCAGGTAGCGGCCCAGCAGGCAGCGCGGCAGGCAATCGCTGTCGGCCAGTTCTTCGCCGCCGTCGTCGGCCTGGTGCACCTGCTGGCCGAAGCGGCGGTAGCCCTGGGCGCGGGCCCAGCCGATCAGCGAGGGAGTGGGAAAGGAAGGCGCCAGTTCCACCGCCTGGCGCGCCGGGAAGATGGTCACCTCGCCGGCCGGCGAATTGGCCAGCAAGTGCTGCGGCAGGCGCATGCCGTGCGCGCCCGGTCCGCATTCGCCGGGATCGACCAGGTTCACCTGAAGGGGATAGCCGCTGCCGCGCGCGAAGGCGACAATGCGCTCGAGGACCGACAGGCCGCGCGGGCCCATGCCGATGAGGGTGACGCTGGTACGTTTCATGATCTGGTACCTTCCATGGTATGCCTTCCCATGGTGGACCGTGCTTCAGATCAAGACATTGTCACCCATCAACTTTGCAGCGCGGCCAGCCGGGTATCGCTCACCGGCCCGGTGCCGCTGTAGCGGTCCAGGAACAGGTAGATCACCGGCGTGATGTACAGGGTGACAACTTGCGAAAACAGCAAGCCGCCCACCACGGCCAGTCCCAGCGGCTGGCGCAGTTCGGCGCCGGCGCCCAGGCCCAGGGCGATCGGCAAGGCGCCCATCAGCGCGGCCAGGGTGGTCATCAGGATCGGGCGGAAGCGCATGATGCAGGCTTCGCGGATCGCTTCGGCAGGGGTCATGCCCTCGTTGCGCTGGGCATGCAGGGCGAAGTCGATCATCATGATGGCGTTCTTCTTGACGATCCCGATCAGCATCAGGATGCCGATGATGGCGATCATGGTCAGGTCCAGGCCGAAGATGGTCAGGGTCAGCAGCGCGCCCACCACCGCCGACGGCAGGCCGGCCAGGATGGTCAGGGGATGGATGAAGCTCTCGTAGAGCACGCCGAGCAGCACATAGATCACGCCCAGCGCGGCCACGATCAGGATGATCTGGCTGGACTGCGAATCCTGGAACACGGCGGCGTCGCCCCCGTACTTGGTGATCACCGAGGCCGGCAGCTTCATCTGCGCGCCCATCTTGTCGATCTTGGCCGTGGCCACGCCCAGCGGCACGTCGGGCGGCAGGTTGAACGACAGCGTGATGGCCTGCAGCTGGCCCTGGTGGTTGACCGAGGTCGGCCCGACCGTGCGTTCGACCGTGGCGAAACTGGACAGCTGGACCAGCTGGCCGTTCTTGCTGCGCACGGGAATGCGGCCCAGGGCTTGTTCCGACTGGCGGTCGGCGGCGTCCGCTTCCAGGATCACATTGTAGGCGGCCACCGGCGAATAGATGGTCGACACCTGGCGTTCGCCGAAGGCGGCGTACAGCGCGGTGCGCACGTCCGACAATTGCACGCCCATGGCGTTGGCCTTGTCGCGGTCGATCTTCAGGCTCGCCTGCAGGCCGCGGTTCTGGGAATCGCTGGTCACGTCGCGGAAGGCCGGATCGGCGCGCATCGCTTCCAGGTATTTATCGGCCCATTCGCCCAGGGCGTCGGCCGACACGCTTTGCAGCGTGTACTGGTAGCGGCTCTTGCTGCCGCGCCCGCCCAGCTGCAGGTTTTGCAGGGGGCTGTAAAAGACCGCCACCCCGGCCACCTGGCGCGTGGCCTTGCGCAGGCGGTCGACCACGGCCGGCATCTTGTCGCGCCCGCTGCGCGGCCGCAGCGTGATGAAACCGCGCCCGATATTGCCGCCGCCGGTAAACGAGGTCACGTCCTGCACGTCGCGGTCGGCGCGCACGATGTCGATCACCTTGGCCTGCAGCAGCGCCATGGCGTCGGTGGACGTGTCCTCGGCCGCCTCGACCGTCATGCGCAGCTGGCCCAGGTCCTCTTCGGGGAAGAAACCCTTGGGGATGGTGCTGTACAGGACCACGGTCAGCACGAAGGTGGCGAGCGCGACCAGCAGCACGAAGGTCCGGTGCGCCAGCGCCATGTCGAGCGTGGCCGCATAGCCGTTGCGCACCCGGGTAAAGCCCGCTTCGAAATGGCGCCCGAGCCAGGTTTTTTCGCCCTCGCCATGGGCCGCGTGCGGCGGCAGCAGGCGGCTGGCCAGCATCGGCACCAGGGTCAGCGAAATGACGGCCGAGACCAGCACGGCCAGGCCGACGATGACGGCGAATTCATGGAACAGCAAGCCGATCACGCCCGGCATGAAGAAAATCGGGATGAACACGGCCACCAGCGAAATCGAAATGGAGACGATGGTAAAGCCCATCTCGCGCGAACCGACCAGGGCCGCCTCGACCGGCTTCTTGCCCATCTCGATATGGCGCACGATATTTTCCAGCACCACGATGGCGTCGTCGACCACCAGGCCGACGGCCAGCGTGATGCCCAGCAGCGACACATTGTCCAGGCTGTAGCCCAGCCAGTACAGCAGCGACAAGGCGCCCAGCAGCGAGATCGGCATGGTCACGGCCGGAATGAAGGTGGCGGCGGCGCGGTGCAGGAACAGGAAGATCACCAGCACCACCAGCACCACGGTGCCGGCCAGGGTCAGGTTGACGTCATGGATCGCTTCGCGGATCGAGACCGAGCGGTCGCTGACCAGGCTGATCTTGATGGAAGCGGGCAGCTGGGCTTCGAAGCGGGGCAGCAGCTTGCGCACCGCGTCGACCACCTGCACCGTGTTGGCATTGGGCTGGCGCTGGACCTGCAGCACGATCGAGCGTTCGCCGTTCAGGCTGCCGGCAGCCTTGACCGACTGGTAGCTGTCCTCGACCGTGGCCACGTCTTTCAGGCGCACCGGTTCGCCATTGCGGTTGGCCACGATCAGGCTGGCGAAGGCCGCCGCATTCATCATCTGGGCATTGCCCTGGATCGTCATGGTCTGGCTGGGGCCGTCGATGACGCCGAGCGGCGCATTCGAATTGGCAGCGCGCAGGGCCTGGGCCAGTTCGTCCATGGTCAGGTTGCGCGCGGCCATCAGGTCGGAGCGGGCGCGCACCCGCACCGCGAAGCGCTTCTGGCCATTGACATTGATCTGGGCCACGCCCGGCAGCGTCGACAGGGTGGGCGCGATCAGGTTTTCGGCATAGTCGTTGAGCTCCGACAAATTCATCGACGGCGAGCTCAGGTGCAGGAACATGACCGGCGCGTCGGACGGATTGACCTTGCGGTAGGACGGCAATTCCGTCATTTCCTGCGGCAGCTGGCGCTGCGCGCCCAGCAGCGCGGCCTGGACATCGATGGCCGCGGTATTGATGTCGATGGCAGGATCGAATTCCAGCGTCAGCGAGGTCGAGCCCTGGGTGCTGGTGGAGGTGATGACGCTGATGCCGGCGATCGTGGAAAACTGCTTTTCCAGCGGCAGCGCGACCGAGGACGCCATGGTTTCGGGGCTGGCGCCGGACAGGTTGGCCTGGACATTGATGACCGGGGTGTTATAGCTGGGCAGCGCGGCGACGGGAATCCGCAGGTAGGACAGCACGCCGACCAGCACCAGGCTGAGCGAGAGCAGCAGCACCATCACGGGGCGCCGGATACACAGTTCGGACAAATTCATTTGGCGGCCACCGGGCCCGGTTTGGCGGCATCGGCGACGCGGCGCTTGCCGTCGCCGCCGGCGTCGGCGTCGGCCAGGCGCACCTTGCCGCCCGGACGCAGGTTCTGCTTGCCTTCGGTAATGACTTTCTCGTCGCCGGCCAGGCCTGCCACGGCCGCGCTGGTGCCCCAGGCGTGCAAGCGGGTGACGGGCACGAACCTGGCGCTCTGGTCCGCGTCCAGCACGTACACGAAGGTGCCTTTGGCATTGATGATGATGGCTGCCTGCGGCACCACCACGGCATTTTTCAGGGTCTGCACCGTGATGTGGGTGGTGGCGTGCTGGCCCGGCCACAGGCCAGCGTCGCGGTTGTTGAACACGGCCTTGGCGCGGATCGCGCCGGCCAGCGGATCGACCGTGTTGTCGATGAAGGACAGGGTGCCGGACACCGGGCGGGCCGCGCCCACGCTGGCGTCGACCGTGACCTTGCCCGCCTTGTGCGCGGCCAGCAGGTCGCCCAGCGCCGCTTCCGGCACGGTAAAGGCCACATTGATCGGATCGAGCTGGGTGATGGTGGTCAGCGAGGTGGCCAGTTGCACCAGGCTGCCCGGGAACACATTGATGGCGCCCACCCGGCCCGCCATGGGCGCGCGGATGGTGCTGTAGCTGGCCGCCACTTTTTCGGCCTGCAGCGCGGCCTGGCCGGCGACCAGCGCGGCGCGGGCCGACTCGACCTGGCTGCGCAGCGTTTCCAGCGCGCTTTGCGCGATGAATTTCTGTTCGTACAGTTCGACGCTGCGCCTGAGCTGGCGTTCCAGGTCGGCCAGGGCGGCGCGGTCGCGCGCGATCTGGGCCTGGGCCTTGTCGACATTGGCCAGGTCGCTGCGGTCGTCGAGCGAGAACATCAGTTCGCCCTGTTTCACGAACTGGCCTTCCCGGATGTGCACCTTGCGGATGGTGCTGGTCGTTTGCGGATGCAGGTCGACGCTGCTGACCGGCGTCACGGTGCCGGTGGCCTGCAGCACGACCGGCACGTCCTGGCGCACCGTCGCGACGACGTTGACGACGGTCGGGGGCTGGGCGCCGCCCGCCCGGCCGGCGTCCGCCGCGGGGGCCGCGGAAGGACGCGTGAGATACCAGGCCGCGGCGGCGACGCCGGCGGCAAGGACGAACAGGACAAGGAATTTCTTGTTTTTCATGGATTCCGGTGAGGAGAAGCGTTTACTTCACGGCATGGTACTGGGGCAGGACCAGGGTGACCTGCAGGCCGCCGTCGGGATGGTTGGCCAGGGCGATATTGCCGCCGTGCTGCTCGGCGATGTTGCGGGCGATGGTCAGGCCCAGGCCGGTGCCGCCCGATTCGCGCGAGCGCGACGATTCGACCCGGTAGAACGGTTCGAACACGCGCGCCAGTTCGCCCGGGGCGATGCCGGGACCATTGTCGCGGATCTGGATGCGCGCCGCGCCCCCCGTGTTTTCCACCGCCACGTTGGCGCGCTGGCCATACTTGACGGCATTGTCGATCAGGTTCACCAGGCAGCGCCGCAGCGCCATCGGACGCCCCATCAGGGCCATGCCGGCATTGCCCTTGATATCGACCTGTTGGCCGGCGTCGGTGGCGTCGCAGCACACGCTGCCCAGCAGCGAATCGAGGTCGAGCGGCTGCATGGTTTCGCTGGTATCCATGCTGCGCGCCAGGTCCAGGCCTTCGCGCACCATTTCCTGGGTTGCCGACAGGTCGCCCAGCAAGCGTTCCTTGAGCTCGGGATCGGCCACTTTTTCCAGGCGCAGGCGCATGCGCGTGAGCGGCGTCTGCAAGTCGTGGGTGATGGCGGCCAGCATCTGGGTGCGCTGGAATATGTACTGGCGGATGCGCGCCTGCATGGCATTGAAGGCGGCGCTGGCCTGGCGGATCTCGCTGGCGCCGGCCAGCTTGAGCGGCGGATGGTTGATGTCGTTGCCCAGGTTCTTGGCCGCCTGCGCCAGCTGCCCCAGCGGGCGCGTGATCATGCGCGCCACCAGGTAGGCCAGCACGGCCACGCTGAACAGGAAGATGGCCACGATCAGGCGGTAGTCGGACTTCAAGCCGTCGACCGGGGGCAGGATTTCCAGGCGCAGCATGTCGCCGTCGCGCAGGCGCACGTTGACGCTTTCGCACACGCCGCTCCATTGCGACTGGAAGTCGCCGAACATGCTGGGCCGGGTGCGCGGCACGCTGCAGGCGCGCGGACGGGCGGCGATCGACTCGAGCTTGTAATGCTTGTCCATGCGCGCCGCCAGCGCCTTGGTGAATTCGGAACTGGCGCCGGCCAGGGGCAGCTCGTCGGTGATTTCGACGAGCTGGATGCCGGGCCGGTTGGCCACGTGCAGATAGGCCATGCGGGCCGAGGCGGGCACGGTTTCGGCGGCCGTGATCAGCTGCTCGGAACGGTCGAGGGCATTCATGTCGCGGTAATTGACGAACACGCGGTGGCGTTCTTCCTCGGCCAGCAGCTGGGTCAGGATGAAGGTGATCATGGTCCCCAGCAGCAGGGTGATGAACACGCGGCCGGTCATGGATCCGAAAAAGGCTTTCACGCGGCAGGCTCCACGGTCACCTGGCCGGCCAGCACGTAGCCGCCATTGCGCACGGTCTTGATGATTTGCGGCAGGCGCGCATCTTCGCCCAGCTTCTGGCGCAGGCGGCTGATCTGGATGTCGACCGAGCGGTCGAAGGGATCGGCGTCGCGGCCCTGGGTGAGGTTGAGCAGCTGGTCGCGGTTGAGCACGCGGTTAGGGTGTTCCAGGAACACGCGCAGCAGGCGGAATTCCGCGCCCGAGAGCATGATCACGATGCCGTCCGGGTTGAGCAGGTGGCGCGCCGTCAGGTCCAGGGTCCAGCCCGAAAAGCGCATCTGCTGGGCGCTGTCGGATGGCGTATTGGACGGCATGGCGTGGCTGCGCCGCAGCACGCTGCGGATGCGCGCCAGCAGTTCGCGCGGTTCGAAGGGCTTGGGCAGGTAATCGTCGGCGCCCATTTCCAGGCCCAGGATGCGGTCCAGCGGCTCGTTGCGGGCGGTCAGCATGATGACGGGCAGGGTCGAATTGGCGCGCAGCTTGCGGCACAGGGTCAGGCCGTCGTCGCCGGGCAGGTTCAGGTCGAGCACGATCAGCTCGGGCCGGGCTTCGTCGAGCTGCTTCCACATGCCCGTGCCGTCGGCCGCGACCAGCGCGCGGTAGCCGTTCGATTCGAGGTAGTCGGCCAGCAGCGAGCGGATGTCGCGGTCGTCGTCGACGATGAGAATGGTAGAAGGAGTGTCCATGATCGCAATTATGGCTACTTGGCGGGGTAATGAATAGCGCATTTGTATCGGCATGTGTATACCCCCGCGGTCGAAACAAATTGATACAAAGTGTGTTACAGCGGAAACGTCGCACTTACATGGCGGGCCGATGATGGTTCTGCACCCCGCCCATAAGGCACCAACCAAGGACACCATCATGAGCAACTTCCGCACCCTGCGCAGCACCCTCATCATCAGCGCCGTCATCCTCGGGATGGCGGCCACCACCCTGCCCGCCCAGGCCGAACCGGCGCGCCATGCCACGGCGGCCCAGCACGAGCAATTCAAGGCCAAGCGAGCCGAACGCCATGCGGCGCGCCAGGCAGCGCTGCACGACAAGCTGGCGCTGACGCCGTCGCAGGAAGCGGCCTGGGCCGGCTACCTGGCGGCCATCAAGCCGGCGCCGCGCGGTGAGCGCGGTGAGCGCGGTGAGCGCGGTGAGCGCGGTGAGCGCGGTGAGCGCGGTGAGCGCGGCGAATGGAAGAGCCTGTCGGCGCCGGCCCGCATGGCGCGCCACATCGCCATGGCCAAGGAACGCACGGCGCACATGGAAAGCCGCCTGGCTGCCTTGAACAGCCTGTATGCGGCGCTGACGCCGGCCCAGCAAAAGCTGTTTGACGAACACAGCATGCGGCGCGGCGGGCGCGGCCATGGGCATGGCAAACACCGCATGAGCTGATACGGAAAAACCGCCCCCGCAGCTGCGGGGGCGTCCCTTTTGTGTCGGCAGTTAACACTCGACTCATGTTAAGTGCATTTATGCAACACAATTGAAAATAAATACTCGTGATCCCGGAAAGGCAGGTGTATCCTTGGTTTCTGTCCGTGTGGCAACATTATGGACCTTCCAGGAATAGCACAAGAAATCCGGAGGAATCATGAAGGCGTATGTGTACGACAAGACCGACAAGGGGCGCGAAGAGATTGCGACGCGCAAGTATCACCTGGCGGCAAAAATGCGGGCCCTGCTCGTGATGATCGACGGTCACCGTCCACTCGAAGCGCTGATGAAGAACTTCGGTTCGCTGGGCCTGTCGGAAGAGAATGTGACCGAACTGGTGGCGCAGGACTATATCGTCCTGATCGATACCGGTCCGGAGCCAGAAGTGGAAGCGCCTCCAGTGGTGCGCGTGCCCGCCCTGTCGGCCAAGGCGCGCATGGATGCACGGCGCGCCGCCTCCGCGCGCGCCCATGACGGCGAAGATGGCGGAGCCGACCCGCATGAACTGGCTGCGGCAACGCTGGCCGCGGCCGAATCGTCGGCGGAACAGCACCTGGCCCTGTCGGAATTTTACACACAGACCATCAAGAGCACGCTGGGCCTGCGCGGCATGATGCTGCAGATGAAGGTCGAGAAGTGCACCAATATCGACGATTTCCGTGCGCTGCGCGAGCCCTACCTGGAAGCCGTGTTGAAAGCCAAGGGACGCGAAATGGCGCTCAGCCTGCGCGGCCGGCTCGACCGCCTGCTGGGCATACCCGCGACGGTCGAAGAATACGAACAGTCGCCGGTATCGATCCTCAGTTGAGTTTTTCCAGCGAGCGCGTGAACTTGTCGGCGTTCTGGTAGCCGATCACCCGGCTGTTCGGAATCTCCCTGCCATTCCTGTCGAACAGGATGATGCCGGGCGGGCCGAACAGCTTGAAGCGCTTGAGCATGGCCTTGTCTTCAAGGTCATTGGCCGTCACGTCCACCTGCAGCAGCACCGTGCCCGCCAGCTGCTTCTGCACGCGCGCATCGACGAAGGTCAGCTTCTCCATCTCCTTGCATGACACGCACCAGTCGGCGTAAAAATCGAGCATCGCCGTCTTGCCGCCGGTGTCGGCCAGCGCCGCATCGAGCTGGGCCACCGTCTTGACCCGCTTGAATGTCAGCCCATGCTGCTGCGTGCCCAGGTGGCCCAGCGGCGCCAGCGCATCGCGTCCGCCGGTGGCCACGCCGGTCAACTGGATCGCGCCCAGGATGGCGAAGGCCCCGCCCAGGGCCATCGCCGCCCAGTGGCGTGTGGTGCGCAGCAGATAACAACCGTAACCAAGGAAGAGCACGGTCCAGCCCAGCATCTGCACCACGGCCGGCAGCACGGGCGAGACCAGCCAGAGCGCCATCGCCAGCAGCAGCACGCCGAAGAATTTCTTCACATCGTTCATCCAGGCGCCCGCGCGCGGCAGCAGCGAGCCGGCCGAGACGCCCACCAGCAGCAGCGGAATGCTCATGCCGGTGGCCAGCGAGAACAGGGCGATGCCGCCCAGGGTGGTGTCGCCGGTCTGGCCGATGAAGGTCAGGGCACCGGCCAGCGGGCCCACCATGCAGGGCCCGACGATCAGCGCGGAAATGACGCCCATGGCGAATACACCGAACAGCTTGCCGGGCGCCTGGCGGCCGGAGGCGCCGACCAGGCGGTTCTGCAGCGCGCCGGGCAGCTGCAGTTCGTAGAAGCCGAACATGGACAGGGCCATGGCCACCATCATCAAGCCTATCGTCCCCAGCACCCAGGGATTCTGCAAGGCTGGCGCCAGGCTGTGGCCGATCAGGGCGGCGGCCACGCCCAGCGCGGTATACACCAGGGCCATGCCGAGCGAATAGGCCGCCGCCAGTGTGAAGCCGCGCAAGCGGGTGGTGGCAGCGCCCTCGCCCACGATGATGGACGCCAGGATGGGCACCATGGGCAGCACGCAGGGTGTAAACGACAGGCCCAGGCCGGCCAGGATGAAGGCGGGGATAATCAGCCACAGCTTGCCGCCGGCCAGCTCGGAAGCGCCCTCCAGGTCGCTGTCGGCGCTGGCAACCACAGCCGCGCCTGGCGCCGCAGCGGGGGCGATGGCAGTGGCGGCCGGTGTTGATTCTGCCTGCGGGATCGAGGACAGCGGCTTGGCCGGGGCCATGCTTTGCGCCGCGCCCGGCGCACCCACCAGGCGCGCCGTGGCTTCCTGGGGCGCGTAGCACAGGCCGGCGTCGGCGCAGCCTTGCGAAGTCGCTTTCAGCGTGAACATGCCGCTGGTGGTGACGGGTATGGTGATCGTGACGCTGCCGCGGTAGGTTTCGACATCCTTCTGGAAGGTGTCGTCGAACTTGACCTTGCCGGGCGGGATGGCCGGCTCGCCCAGGGTGGCGTTGGTGGCGGTGAACTTGAAGCGTTCGCGGTACATATAGTAGCCGTCCGCGATCTCGTACGTCACGGCGACGGTCTGCGGGTCGACCATGCGGGCCGAAAACTTGAAGGCGACTTCAGGATCGAGATAGTCCTCTTCGGCACTGGCCGGCGCGGCGCCGAACAGCACCGCAAGGGACAGGAGCAGAAACGCAAACGCGGCCTTGAATGACAAACTGGACATGACTTCCTTTCGCACGGCGAAGCAGAATAGTACACCTGGGTAAAACCTGGCGCTGATGGTTAATGCCATTGCGCTTGCGGCAGGTTCACCAAATGCAAGATTTTCCCATAAAAAACTTAATCGCCACTTAGATTCGGCGGGGGCCAGGCCTGACATCTGGACACGGACTCAGCAGCAACCCAGGGGCTTTTTGCTCAGCTCGTGTCCAGATGTCAGGCCTGGCCCCCGCCGACCCCGCACTTGGCCGCGGACGAAAAAAAAGCCAGGCGAGCCTGGCTTTCTCTTGATTCGGAGAACGATTACTCGTCAGCGATTTCAACTGCTTCGGTGATTTCTGGACGGTCCATCAGTTCCACGTAGCACATTGGTGCATTGTCGCCAACGCGGAAACCCATTTTCAGGATACGCAGGTAGCCACCGTTACGGTTGGCGTAGCGCGGGCCCAGTTCAGCGAACAGCTTCAGGACCATTTCGCGGTCACGCAGACGCGAGAAGGCCAGGCGCTTGTTGGCCAGGGTGTCGGTCTTGCCCAGGGTCAGGATCGGCTCGATGACGCGGCGCAGTTCCTTTGCCTTTGGCACGGTGGTCTTGATGGCTTCATGACGCAGCAGGGAAACGGTCATGTTGCGCAGCATAGCCAGGCGGTGGGACGAAGTACGATTCAGCTTGCGAAGGCCGTGACGGTGACGCATGGTAATTCCTTTCGAGTTGTTTAAATCCAGCTCTTCGATCGCTCTGTGAGCGCGGGCCGGTTGAAAATGGAAAATCTAAAATAAAGTTGGGACGGATCCCGCTTTTGCTGCTTTTTACTTCCAAAAAGGATCTGGCTTTGCCAGTCCTTTTTGGCCGGCCCCACCCGAAAGTAGGTGTGCACTTTCGGGTGATTACCTATTACTTCTCGAGGCCTGCAGGCGGCCAGTTCTCGAGTTTCATGCCGAGAGTCAGGCCACGGGAGGCCAGAACTTCCTTGATTTCGTTCAGGGACTTGCGGCCCAGGTTCGGCGTCTTGAGCAGTTCGTTTTCCGAACGCTGGATCAGGTCGCCGATGTAGTAAATGTTTTCTGCTTTCAGGCAGTTGGCCGAACGGACGGTCAGTTCCAGGTCGTCGACCGGACGCAGCAGGATAGGATCGACCAGCGGGGCGCGCGATGGCGCTTCGGCGGCCGCTTCCGTGCCTTCCAGGGCAGCGAACACGTTCAGCTGGTCAACCAGGACGCGGGCCGACTGGCGGATCGCTTCTTCTGGCGTGATCACGCCGTTCGTTTCGATGTTGAGGACCAGCTTGTCGAGGTCGGTACGCTGTTCGACGCGGGCCGATTCAACGAAGTACGATACGCGGCGCACCGGCGAGAACGAGGCGTCCAGGATGATGCGGCCGATCGTCTTGTTGGTGTCTTCCGACAGGCGGCGCACGTTGCCAGGAACGTAGCCACGGCCTTTTTCGACCTTGATCTGCATGTCCAGCTTGCCACCGGCGGTCAGGTGAGCGATCACGTGGTCCGGGTTGATCAGTTCAACGTCATGCGGCAGGTCGATGTCCGATGCCAGGATCGCGCCTTCGCCTTCCTTTTTCAGGGTCAGCGTGACGGAATCGCGGTTGTGCACTTTGAATACGACGCCCTTCAGGTTCAGCAGCAGGTCGACAACGTCTTCCTGAACGCCGTCCAGCGACGAGTACTCATGGACCACGCCGGCGATCGTCACTTCGGTAGGCGCGTAGCCGACCATCGACGACAGCAGTACGCGGCGCAACGCGTTACCCAATGTATGGCCATAGCCACGCTCAAACGGTTCCATGACGACTTTGGCATGGCCCGCGCCGAGCGCTTCAACATCGATAATACGTGGCTTCAACAAACTGTTTTGCATGAAATGTCCTTTTCAATACCCTCGGCTCATTACACCGATAAGGCTGATGGCATTAGTAAAAATGCCCACGGAGTCCGTGGGCGGGGAAAAGCTGGGTAGAACTCGGGCCCCCGCTTGCGCGAGGGCGACCGCCGGGGCCTCGCGCAGCGAGGCCTGATGCGGTCGATTAACGCGAATACAGTTCGACGATCAGCGATTCGTTGACGTCGTTAGCGATTTCGTTACGCTCTGGGAAGGACTTGAAGGTACCTTCCATTTTCTTGGAGTCAACCGACACCCAGCTAGGCATGCCAACTTGTTCCGCCAGCGACAGCGCTTCGACGATACGTACTTGTTTCTTCGACTTCTCACGAACTGCAATGACGTCACCGGTACGCACTGCGTACGAAGCGATGTTCACAACGTTGCCGTTGACCGTGAATGCTTTGTGGCTGACCAGCTGGCGCGCTTCGGCGCGGGTCGAGCCAAAGCCCATACGGTAGCAAACGTTGTCCAGACGCGCTTCCAGCAGGCGCAGCAGGGTTTCGCCGGTGTTACCCTTGCGACGGTCAGCTTCGGCGAAGTAGCGGCGGAACTGGCGTTCCAGGATGCCGTACATGCGCTTGACCTTCTGCTTTTCGCGCAGCTGGTTGCCGTAGTCCGAGGTACGGGCACCGGATTTGACACCGTGCTGACCTGGCTTGACGTCCAGTTTGCATTTCGAATCGAGGGAGCGGCGTGCGCTCTTGAGGAACAGGTCCGTACCTTCACGGCGGGACAGTTTTGCTTTAGGTCCGATATAACGTGCCACAATATTTCCTTTAATGATGACGCCCCGGCGGCATCCAGGGATGCCGCAGGCGCTAGTCCGGCGCGAGCTTCGGCCGAACGGTGGCTTACAAGAAAAACCCGCCCATGCGAACATGGCAGGCAAGAACAGCCGGGCAGTATACCCCAAAGGGCACTGCGCCGGCAATCGATTTCGCTAGCGACCGCCGGGACCGCAATCCCGGCGCTCAAGGTGCCGTATTAGATACGACGACGCTTTGGTGGACGGCAACCGTTGTGCGGCACTGGCGTCACGTCCTGGATTTCGGTGATCTTGATACCCAGGTTGTTCAAAGCGCGAACTGCCGACTCACGACCAGGACCTGGGCCCTTGATACGCACTTCGAGGTTCTTCACGCCGCATTCAACGGCGACCTTGCCTGCTGCTTCGGCCGCAACCTGCGCTGCGAACGGGGTCGATTTACGCGAACCCTTGAAGCCAGCACCGCCGGACGTCGCCCACGACAGGGCATTGCCCTGGCGATCGGTGATCGTGATGATGGTGTTGTTGAACGATGCGTGGACATGCGCGATGCCTTCGGCGACGTTCTTTTTAACTTTTTTGCGTACGCGCGCTGCTGCTGCGCTGCTCTGTTGCTTGGCCATGGTCGTTTCCTAGTTATTTCTTAAGCGATTGTGCGGCTTTGCGCGGGCCCTTGCGGGTACGTGCATTGGTGCGGGTACGCTGGCCACGGCAAGGCAGACCCTTGCGGTGACGCATGCCGCGGTAGCAGCCCAGGTCCATCAAACGCTTGATGTTCATGGACAGCTCACGGCGCAGATCGCCTTCGACGACGAACGTGCCAACTGCATCACGCAGTTTTTCCAGTTCGCTGTCGTCCAGGTCCTTGACCTTTTTATTGGTCGCGACACCCGTTTGTGCGCAGATTTTCTGTGCGCGTGGGCGGCCTACACCGTAGATAGCCGTGAGGCCAATTACCGTGTGCTGATGATTTGGGATATTAACCCCTGCGATACGTGCCATTCGTTATTCCTCAATAAATAACGTTAAATTAACCTTGACGCTGCTTGTGACGCGGTTCCACGCAGATTACGCGGACAACGCCTTTGCGCTTGATGATCTTGCAGTTGCGGCAGATCCGCTTGACTGATGCGAGAACTTTCATATTTCACTCTCTTCTTCGATTGGTACAACTAAATTGATTACTTGGTCCGGAACACAATGCGGGCCCGGGACAGGTCGTACGGCGTTAATTCCACCGTGACCTTGTCGCCAGGGAGGATGCGGATATAGTTCATCCGCATTTTTCCCGAGATGTGTCCGAGCACCACGTGCCCGTTTTCCAGCTTTACTCGAAACGTTGCATTCGGGAGATTCTCAAGAATCTCGCCCTGCATTTGTATGACGTCGTCTTTTGCCATTCGGTCTGTGCACTCCTGGGCGCTTATCGCGTCGGAATTCCGCCCTTGAAATTTGCCTTGCGCAGCAGCGATTCATATTGCTGCGACATGACGTAGTTTTGTACTTGCGCCATGAAGTCCATGGTGACAACCACAATAATCAACAGGGAAGTACCGCCAAAATAAAATGGCACTTTCCATTGGGCTTGCATAAATTCCGGCAACAAGCACACTAAAGTGATGTAAACCGCACCGGCCAGTGTCAAGCGCATCAGGATCTTGTCGATATAACGTGCCGTCTGGTCACCAGGACGAATCCCCGGGACAAAAGCGCCGCTCTTCTTCAAGTTGTCCGCTGTTTCCTTGCTGTTGAATACCAGCGCCGTATAGAAGAAACAGAAGAAAATGATTGCCACTGCATACAACAGCGCATGGATAGGCTCACCAGGCCCCATCGATGCTGCCAAGTCTTTCAGGAAACCGATCACCGGGCTCGACGAATCTTTGCCCTTGGTAGCCCAGTCCACGATCGTTGCCGGGAACAAGATGATCGACGATGCGAAGATCGGCGGGATCACGCCGGCCATGTTCAGCTTCAAAGGCAGGTGGCTCGACTGGCCGCCATACACCTTGTTGCCGACTTGCTTCTTCGCATAGTTGACCAGGATCTTGCGCTGGCCCCGTTCGACAAATACAACAAAGTACGTTACTGCGACCACCAGCACCACGATAATGATTGCTGCCAGGCTACTGATCGAACCGCTCGACACCAGAGAGAACAAGCTGCTCAGGGCGGACGGCAGACCGGCGGCGATACCGGCAAAAATAATGATCGAGATACCGTTGCCCAGACCGCGCTCGGTGATTTGTTCACCCAGCCACATCAGGAACATCGTACCGGTCAGCAAAGTAACCACCGTCACAAAACGGAAGGCCATGCCTGGATCGATGACCAGGTTAGGCTGCGATTCCAGCGCGACCGCAATGGCGAAAGCCTGGAACAGCGCCAATACCACCGTGAAGTACCGGGTGTACTGGGTAATCTTGCGGCGTCCTGCTTCGCCTTCTTTCTTCAATGCTTCCAGCGAAGGAACTGCCATGCCGGCCAGCTGCATGATGATCGATGCCGAGATATACGGCATGATACCAAGCGCGAACACGGTGAAGCGTTCCAGCGCGCCACCCGAGAACATGTTGAACATGCCCAGGATGCCGCCTTCGTTTTGCTTGAACAGCGCGGCCAGCTGCGTCGGGTCGATTCCTGGAACAGGAACGTGAGCACCGAGGCGGTAGACGACCAGCGCGCCAAGCAAAAACCAGAGACGACCCCAAGGAAAACCGGCAGCTGCACTTTTACCGCTTTGTCCAATCTGTGAATTAGTCGCCAATTTTCGCTCCGATCAAGCTGTTTGCCTGCAACTTACGCTACCGAGCCGCCAGCTGCTTCGATTGCCGCTTTCGCGCCTGCAGTCACTTTCAAGCCCTTGAGGTTCACCGCTTTGGTGACTTCGCCGGACAGGATCACGCGGACATCGCGTGCCAGGACTTGCAGAACGCCAGCTTGCTTGAGCACCAGGATGTCGATGTCGCCGACAGGCAGGTTGTTCAGGTCCGACAGGCGTACTTCCGCTTTGAACGTTGCGTTGAGCGATTTGAAACCACGCTTAGGCAGACGGCGTTGCAGAGGCATCTGACCGCCTTCGAAACCGACTTTGTGGAAGCCGCCCGAACGCGATTTTTGACCCTTGTGGCCACGGCCAGCGGTTTTACCGATGCCCGAACCGATACCACGACCGACGCGACGCTTGTAGTGCTTGGCGCCTTCGGCTGGTTGGATTGTGTTCAATTCCATGATTTCTCCGTAACGCAAGCCCGGGGGCTTACGCGACAACTTTAACGAGGTACGAGACTTTGTTGATCATGCCGCGGACCGATGGGGTGTCCTGCAACTCGGAAACCGAGTTGACACGACGCAGACCCAGACCACGCACGGTGGCGCGGTGATCCTGACGGGTGCCGATCAAGCCCTTGACCAATTGTACTTTGATGGTGTTTGCCATGATGTTCCTCTTAGCCCAGGATGTCTTCAACCGACTTGCCGCGCTTGGCGGCGATGTCGGATGCAGTGCTCATTTTCGACAGGCCGTCGAGCGTGGCGCGAACCAGGTTGTAAGGGTTCGACGAGCCCGTGGATTTCGCCACGATATCGGTCACGCCCATTACTTCGAAGATTGCGCGCATTGCGCCGCCGGCGATCACACCGGTACCTGGCTTGGCGGGCATCATGATGACTTTCGATGCGCCGTGACGGCCCGATACGTTGTGATGAATCGTACCGTTCTTGAGAGGAACCTTGATCAGGTTGCGACGCGCTTCTTCCATGGCCTTTTGCACGCCGACAGGAACTTCCTTCGACTTGCCTTTGCCCATGCCGATGCGGCCATCGCCATCACCGACGACGGTCAGTGCTGCAAAACCCATGATACGACCACCCTTGACCACTTTGGTCACGCGGTTGATCGCGATCATTTTTTCGCGCATGCCATCATCCGGCTTGTCGCTTTGCATTTTTGCTTGCATTTTTGCCATGACGATTCTTCCTTAGAACTTCAGACCGGCTTCACGCGCGGCTTCTGCCAGCGCCTTCACACGGCCGTGGTAACGGAAACCGGAGCGGTCGAACGCAACTTCGGTAATCCCTGCTTTGAGTGCTTTTTCGGCGACGCGCTTGCCAATCAGGGCAGCGGCGGCAATATTGCCACCCGCACCCGATTTGCCTGCCAGTTCGGCGCGCACTTCGGCTTCGGCGGTCGAGGCCGAAACCAGGATTTTCGCGTCCGGGCTGATCAGGTTGGCGTAAATGTGCAGGTTGGTACGATGTACCGACAGGCGATTTACTTTCAGCTCCGCAATCTTGATGCGGGTCTGGCGTCCACGACGCAGACGTGATGCTTTCTTGTCCATTGTCAGCCCTATTATTTCTTCTTGGTTTCTTTAAGCTTGACCACTTCGTCCACATAGCGGACGCCCTTGCCCTTGTAAGGCTCAGGGGAGCGGTAAGCGCGCACTTCGGCAGCGACCTGACCAACCTGTTGACGATCGATACCCTTGATGATGATCTCGGTCGGGGTTGGGGTGGCCACGGTCACGCCTGCTGGCATCTGGTGCGCAACAGGGTGCGAGAAACCCAGCGACAGATTCAGCTTGTCGCCGGCAGCCTGGGCTTTGTAGCCCACGCCGACCAGGGACAGCTTCTTCTCGAAGCCTTTGGTCACGCCGGTCACCATATTGTTGACCAGGGCACGCAAGGTGCCGGACATCGCGTTCGACTCACGGCTGTCGTTGACTACGTCAAACGTCAGGGTGCCGCCATTGTTTTCTACTTTAACCAGGCCATTGAGGTTCTGGGTCAGGGAGCCCAGCGGGCCCTTGACGGTGATCGCTGCTGCAGTGATCGCCACTTCGGCGCCAGCTGGGACAGCGATAGGCATTTTAGCTACTCGGGACATCGTCTACTCCTTAAGCCACGTAGCAAATAACTTCGCCGCCGACACCGGTGGCGCGCGCTTTGCGGTCCGTCATGACGCCTTGCGGAGTCGACACGATCGCCACGCCCAAGCCATTCATGACGCTAGGGATTTCATCTTTGCCCTTGTAGATGCGCAGCCCTGGACGGGACACGCGCTCAAGGCGCTCGATGACCGGACGGCCAACGTAATACTTCAAACCGATCTTCAGTTCCGCCTTGCCACCAGCTGCGGTGACGGCGAAATCTTCAATGTAACCCTCGTCCTTGAGGACGACAGCAATCGCTACTTTGACTTTCGACGATGGCATGGCCACGGTCGTTTTTTGAACGCCTTGTGCATTGCGAATGCGGGTCAGCATATCGGCGATAGGATCGCTCATACTCATTGCATATTCTCCTATTACCAGCTTGCTTTAGTCATACCCGGAATTTCACCACGCATGGCGAATTCACGGAGCTTGATGCGACCCAGACCGAATTTACGGAATGTGCCACGAGGACGGCCGGTGACGGCGCAGCGGTTACGCTGACGGGTCGGTGCCGAGTTGCGCGGCAGAGCCTGCAACTTCAGACGGGCTTCATAACGTTCTTCTTCCGTCTTCGACTGGTCATCGATGATGGCTTTCAGAGCTGCACGCTTTGCGGCGAATTTCTCCACCAGGTCTGCACGCTTCTGTTCGCGGTTAATCAGTGCTAGTTTTGCCATGATCTCAGTTTCTGAACGGGAATTTAAAGGCGGCGAGCAAAGCTTTCGCTTCGTCATCGGTCTTAGCGGTCGTCGTGATGCTGATATTCATACCGCGCAGCGCGTCGATCTTGTCGTACTCGATTTCAGGGAAAATGATCTGTTCCTTGACACCGATGTTGTAGTTGCCACGGCCATCGAAGGAGCGACCATTGACACCACGGAAATCGCGCACACGCGGCAGGGCCACGGTGATGAAGCGATCCAGGAACTCGTACATGCGAGCGCCACGCAGGGTGACCATGGTACCGATCGGGTAGCCTTCACGGATTTTGAAACCCGCGATAGCCTTGCGCGACTTGGTGGTCACTGGCTTCTGGCCGGCGATCTTGGTCAGGTCGCCAACAGCGTGCTCGAGGACTTTCTTGTCAGCGATCGCTTCACCAACACCCATGTTCAGGGTGATCTTGGTCAGGCGCGGCACTTCCATTGCCGATTTGTAGCCGAACTTGGCTACCAGGTCGGCAACAACCTTATCTTTATAAAATGCTTGAAGACGGGCCATGATTAAACCTTCACTACTTCGCCGGAGGACTTGAAAACGCGGACTTTCTTGCCGTCTACGTCTTTGAAGCCCACGCGGTCTGCCTTGCCAGTCGCTGCATTGAACAATGCAACGTTGGACACGTGAATCGGCATAGTCTTATCGACGATACCACCAGTTACGCCGGTCATTGGGTTAGGCTTGGTCGCTTTTTTGGCGACGTTGATGCCTTCAACCACGACATGTTCAGCATCGATGCGTTGCTGAACAACACCGCGCTTGCCCTTGTCTTTCCCGGTCAGAACGATGACTTCGTCGTTTTTACGAATCTTATCCATTACGACTCCTTACAGAACTTCAGGTGCCAGGGACACGATTTTCATGAACTTTTCAGTGCGCAGTTCGCGCGTGACTGGTCCGAAAATACGGGTACCGATCGGTTCCAGCTTGGCGTTGAGCAGCACGGCGGCATTGCCGTCGAACTTCACCAGGGAGCCGTCTTGGCGGCGCACACCTTTAGCGGTACGCACAACCACAGCGTTATAAATTTCACCTTTTTTGACACGGCCGCGTGGCGCAGCAACCTTGACGGTTACCTTGATCACGTCGCCAATGCCAGCATAGCGGCGCTTGGAACCACCCAATACCTTGATGCACATAACTTCCTTGGCACCGGTATTGTCGGCCACTTCGAGCCGGCTTTCAGTTTGAATCATAGTATTCTCTTTCCCAACTTAAGCCGAAGAATCCCCACAGCGTGGGCCTGCGGTCAGTCTTGGTCCCGCCAACAAGGCCTAGCCGGCACTGCTGATTGGGTGATGGACTTTCCAAAAACTTTCGTTTTATTAGGCCGCTGCCACCGGGGTGACACGTTTGCGGCGTTACATGAACGAAGCCCGCTAGTATCACACAATACCGGCGGGCCCGCAAGAACTATTTATCCGGAAGCTGGCTGCCGCGCTGTTCTGCGGCCTCCCCATCCGGCACTACTGGTATTGCAGGTCGATCAGATGACCGGTGCCGCCTGGATGACTTTGGTCACGGTCCAAGCTTTGGTCTTGGAGATCGGACGGCCTTCCTGGATTTCGACGGTGTCACCCATCTTGACCACATTGCCTTCGTCATGCGCGTGATACTTGTTCGAACGCATGATGATCTTGCCGTACAGCGGGTGCTTGACGTGACGCTCGATCAGGACGGTAACGGTCTTGTCCATTTTGTCGGACACGACTTTACCAACCAGCGTGCGCTTCAGCTTAGTAGTTTCAGTCATTTTGCGTCCTTCGAGTTCATTACAGTCTTCACACGCGCGATATCGCGGCGTACCTTCTTGAGTTGCGAAGTATTGCCCAGCTGCTGCGTCGCGATTTGCATGCGCATGCCGAACTGGGCCTTCAACAATTCATTCAGCTCTTTTTGGAGAGCTGCCTGGTCTTTGCCGCGGAGTTCTGTTGCTTTCATTTACGACTCCTTATTAAGTACCGACCTGGCGTACGACAAACGTCGTGGCCAGTGGCAGTTTGGCGGCAGCCAGGCGGAATGCTTCGCGTGCCAGCGTCTCGTCAACGCCATCCATTTCGTACAGTACTTTGCCTGGCTGAATTTCAGCGACGTAGTACTCAGGATTGCCCTTGCCGTTACCCATACGAACTTCAGCTGGCTTGTTCGAAATCGGCTTGTCCGGGAAAATGCGGATCCAGATACGACCGCCACGCTTGATGTGACGGGTCATGGCGCGACGTGCAGCCTCGATCTGACGCGCCGTGATACGACCACGGGCAACTGCCTTCAGACCGAATTCACCGAACGAAACAGCGGTGCCGCGGGTGTGCGAAATGCCGGTGTTACGGCCTTTCTGCTCTTTACGATACTTCCTGCGTGCTGGTTGCAGCATGATTATTCTCCTGCTTTCTCAGCTGGTGCAGCTGCGCCATCGGCTGGCTTCTTGACAGCAGCACGAGCACGTGGGGCGCCAGCTGGAGCTGGTGGTTTTGCGCCGGCCGGACGTGGACGTCCTGCTGGCTTGCCATCGTCACGGCGCGGACCGCGGCTCTTCTTCTCGTCAGCCGGGGTATCGATGACTGGTGCGTCGCCATTTGGCGCGCGGTCACCTTTGTATACCCAGACCTTGACGCCGATGATGCCGTAGGTCGTGGACGCTTCGCTGGTACCGTAGTCGATATCGGCGCGCAGGGTGTGCAGAGGCACGCGGCCTTCGCGATACCACTCTTTACGGGCGATTTCGATACCGTTCAGACGGCCGGACGACATGATCTTGATACCGAGAGCACCCAGGCGCATTGCATTTTGCATTGCGCGCTTCATGGCGCGGCGGAACATGATCCGTTTTTCCAGCTGCTGCGAGATCGAGTCGGCGATCAGCTGCGAGTCGATTTCCGGCTTGCGGATTTCTTCGATGTTCACGTGCACAGGTACGCCCATGATCTTGGTCAGCGCCGACTTCAGTACTTCGATGTCTTCGCCTTTTTTACCAATGACCACGCCTGGGCGCGAGCTGTAGATCGTGAAGCGTGCGTTCTTGGCAGGACGCTCGATGACGATGCGGCCAACCGAAGCGTTCTTCAGTTTCTTTTTCAGGAACGCGCGTGCCTTGAGATCTTCGTTGAGCATTTGGGCAAAGTTACCATTGCCCGCGTACCAACGCGACGCCCAGTTACGGGTTACTGACAGGCGAAAGCCTGTTGGATGAATCTTCTGTCCCATCGTGACCCCTTAGTTACCGACAGTCACGTAGATGTGACAGGATTGTTTCGAGATACGATCGCCCCGGCCCTTAGCGCGTGCAGTGAAGCGCTTCAGGATCGGGCCCTTTTCAACGTAGATCTGAACGACTTTCAGCTCGTCGATGTCAGCGCCATCATTGTGCTCGGCGTTCGCGATGGCGGACTCCAGAACCTTCTTGATGATCGTTGCACCTTTTTTCGGGCTGAACTGGAGAATGTTGAGTGCTGCATCAACCTTCTTGCCACGGATCAGATCGGCAACCAGGCGACCTTTTTGGTCGGACAGGCGCACACCTTTGAGGATAGCTTTGGTTTCCATTATTTCTTCGCCTTCTTGTCAGCGGCATGGCCCTTGAACGTGCGGGTCAGTGCGAATTCGCCGAGCTTGTGACCAACCATGTTCTCGGAGACATACACCGGCACGTGCAGCTTGCCGTTGTGAACCGCGATCGTCAAGCCGATGAAGTCAGGCATGATGGTCGAACGACGGGACCAGGTTTTGATTGGCTTTTTGTCCTTGATCGCTTGCGCGGTTTCGACTTTTTTCACCAGGTGGGCGTCGCAAAACGGCCCTTTTTTCAATGAACGTGTCATGTCTTATCCTTATTTCTTGCCGCGGCGCGAGACGATCATCGAAGTCGTACGCTTGTTACGGCGCGTCTTCTTACCCTTCGTCTGTTGGCCCCAAGGCGACACTGGATGACGACCAGCTGCGGTTTTACCTTCACCACCACCGTGCGGGTGATCGACCGGGTTCATGACCACACCGCGAACGGTAGGACGAACACCGCGCCAGCGCATCGCGCCAGCCTTACCGATCTTGCGCAGGCTGTGTTCGGCATTGCCGACTTCGCCAACGGTTGCACGGCACTCGATGTGCACGCGACGTACTTCACCCGAGCGCAGGCGCACTTGAGCGTAGGTACCTTCACGGGCCATCAGTACAACACCAGCGCCGGCGGTACGTGCCATCTGGGCACCTTTACCTGGCAGCATTTCGACGCAGTGCATGACCGTGCCGACTGGGATGTTGCGGATAGGCAGGCAATTGCCCGACTTGATAGGCGCTTCCGAACCATTCATCACTGCATCGCCAACGGACATGCCCTTGGTTGCGATGATGTACTGGCGCTCGCCGTCGGCGTAGCACAGCAGGGCGATATTCGCGGTGCGGTTAGGAT
>JAZKBE010000044.1:0-12666 GCA_040388805.1 Pseudomonadota bacterium | reverse complement strand
TCGTGACCATGATGACCGGTTCCGATTCGATCCGCGACGTGATCGCCTTCCCGAAGACCCAGCGCGCACAGTGCCTGCTGACCAGCGCACCGTCGGAAGTGGACGAGAAGCAGCTGCGCGAACTGCACATCCGCCTGCGCAACGCCGAGCCGAAAGTAGTCTAAGCACCCCATCGCCGTATGCGCCCCGGCGCGTACGGCGGTCATGGAGCCGAATTGCCCAAGATTCCCGAATCCGTCCTGGTTGTCATCTACACCCCCGACCTCGACGTGCTCCTCATCGAGCGCGCCGACAAGCCGGGGTTCTGGCAATCGGTGACCGGTTCGCTGGACACCCCCGACGAGCCGCTGCACATCACCGCCGCGCGCGAACTGTTCGAGGAAACCGGCATCGTCGCCGATGGCGACAGCGTCGTCCTGCACGACTGGCACTTGTCGAATATTTACGAAATCTACCCGGTCTGGCGTCACCGCTATGCACCCGGCGTCACCCACAACACCGAACATGTGTTCGGCGTCTGCGTCCCCCGCGATACCCCCGTCACCCTGGCCCCGCGCGAGCACCTGCAGCATGCATGGCTGTCGTACATGGACGCCGCCGACCGCTGCTTTTCCTCGTCCAACGCGGAAGCGATCCTCCAGCTGCCGCAGCGCGCGCAAATGCGCTAGCCGGGGGCTCGTCCCATGCGCTATCCTAGCCGCATGAAAGCGGCCATTGCACCTCTGCTCCTGATCCTGGCCGGCCCGTGCGCCGACGCCGGTGCCGCGGCGCGCCCGCAGCTGCATATCGTCACCGAACATTCCCCGCCCTCGGCCATGAAGGTGGCGGGCCAGGTCACGGGCTTCGCCACCGAAAAACTGCGCGTCGTCATGGAACGCGTGGGCATCGACTATGACATCGGCATGCTTCCCTGGAAGCGCGCCTACCTGCTGGCGCAAAACCAGGCCGACACCTGCGTGTATTCGACCACGCGGGTGCCGGAACGCGAGACCATGTTCAAGTGGGTCGGCCCCACGCACGAAAACGACTGGACGCTGTTCGCGCGCGCCGACCATCAATTCAAGCTGAGCCGCCTGGAAGACGCGCGCGCGCTGCGCATCGGCGCCTACAACGGCGACGTGCGCGGCGAAGCGCTGCAGGCGCAGGGCTACATCGTCGATGCGGTGCAGGACAAGCTGGCCAACCCGCGCAAGCTGTTGTTGAACCGGATCGACCTGTGGGCCAGCAGCCTGCGCGTGGGCGGCGCCCACATCGCCGAAAACGGTTGGACCGGGCAGATCGTCCCGGTGCTCACGTTCAAGCGCACGCAGCTCTACCTGGCCTGCCATGCCAGCGTGCCCGACGCCCTGATCCTGAAAATGAATACGGCCCTGCGCCAGATGAATGCCGAGGGCCTGTCCGCCGCCATCGAGCGCAAGTACAACTTCACCTCGCCGGCGGCGCGCTGACGATGAAGGCCGTCGCCCTTGCCATCGTGCTTGCCGCCGGCCTGCCGGCCAGCGCCGCCCGGCTCACCATCACGGCCGAAGCGACCTATCCCGCGGTGATGGTGGTCGACGGGCGCGTGCTGGGCCACGCGGCCGACAAGGTCCATGAAATCATGCGCCGCGCCGGCATCGACTACACGCTGGACGTGATGCCCTGGAAGCGGGCCTACATCTCGGCCCGGAACCAGCCCGATACCTGCGTCTTCATGACCACCCGTACCCCCGAACGCGAAGCCCAGTTCCGCTGGGTGGGGCCGATCTCGCAGGCCGACTGGGTGCTGTACGGGCGCGCCGGCCGCGACTACGGCATCAAGGTGCTGGAAGATGCCCGTCCCCTGCGCATCGGCGCCTACAACGGCGACATCCGCGGCGAGCACCTGGCCCGCCTGGGCTTCAAGGTCGATTTCGTGCAGAACGACGAATCCAATCCCAGGAAGCTGATGCTGGACCGGATCGACCTGTGGGTCAACAGCACCCGTTCTTCGCGCCCGATGCTGGCGCGGGCCGATCTGGCCGACAAGATCGTGCCGGTCCTGACCTTCAACAATGTGCGGCTCTACCTGGCTTGCAATCCCGCCACCCCTGCTGCCCTGGCCGAACGCATGGACGCCGCGCTCAAGGCCATGGTCGCCGATGGCGCCTACAAGGCCATCGAGCAGAAGTACGAGCACCTGCAGATCCCGGCGTCCGCCAGGAAGTAATCCGTGCGCGGGATGTTTCCCGGATGGGGTTAGAATGATCCAATGAAACTTCGTGTCGCTACCTACAACATCCACAAGGGCGTGTCCTCCATCCGCAGCACCCCGCGCGTGCTCGCCCTGAAAAAGGCGATCGCCCAGTTCGACGCCGAAGTGGTGTTCCTGCAGGAAGTGCAGGGCCGGCATGACCGCTATGCCACCCAGTTTGGCGAGGAAAGCCGCGGCCACAGCCACTGGCCAGAACGCGCCCAGCACGAATATTTTGCCGGCGAATCGCACCATTCTGCCTACGGCATGAATGCGGTCTACGACCACGGCCACCACGGCAATGCGCTCCTGAGCGCCTTTCCGATCGAAAATTCGAACAACCACGACGTGTCCGACCATGCCTACGAGCAGCGCGGCATCCTGCACTGCGTGATCAATACCGACAGCTGCCCGATCCACTGCTATGTGGTCCACCTTGGCCTGTTCGAATCGGGCCGCGGGCGCCAGAACCAGGCCCTGATCGACTGCGTCAACAAGACCGCGCCGGACGGCGAACCGGTCATCATCGCCGGCGACTTCAATGACTGGCGCAATACGCTCAGCGGCAAGCTGCGCGACGCGCTGGGGGTGGTGGAAGTGTTCGACGAGCTGGGCGCCAGCTCGCGCATCGGCGACCTGGTGCGCAGCATTTCCGGGCGCGAAAGAGTGGTCACGCCGGCCCGTACTTTCCCGGCGGCGCTGCCCTGGTTCCGCCTCGATCGCATTTATGTGCGCGGCTTCAAGGTCGATACCGCGCAGGTGTTGCATGGTGCCTTATGGGCTAAACTGTCGGATCACGCCCCTATCGTCGCCAACCTCAAGCTGGCCTGAGGTCTTTGCCACCAACCGAGACGCACCATGCGCCAGGTTCAATTCACATCAAGTAACGAAGTCGCGCTGCTGGAAACGGGACTCGCCTTCTTTCCGGCGCTGCTGGCCGCCATTGACGGCGCCCAGTACGACGTGTATTTCGAAACCTATATCTTTGCCGACGATGCCATGGGCCGCAAGGTCGAATCGGCGCTGGTGCAGGCCGGCCTGCGCGGGGTGCGCGTGCGCGTGGTCACCGACTGGTTCGGCACCGGCCACAATCAGTGCACGCGGCTTGGCATGGCCTTTGCCGCGGCCGGGGTGCGCTACCGCGCCTTCAACCCCTGGTTCAAGCGCGGCGTGGCGCGCACCCACCGCAAAATCTGCGTGGTCGACCGCGAGATCGCCTTCGTGGGCGGCATCAACACCAACGACGACTGGTATAGCGACTACGATCCCGAAAACCGCCTGCCGGCGCCGCGCTGGGACTTCGCGGTGGAAGTGCGCGGTCCGCTGGTGCCGGCCATCCACCACGAAATGCAGGCCCAGTGGGCGCGCGTGGGCCGCCTTGGACTGATGAAGCGTATCGGCCTGTTTCGCGAAATGCGCAAGGAGCAGGGCGGCGGCGGGGATGGACCCATGCAGGCCGCCTTCATCGTGCGCGACAGCCTGCGCAACCGTCACACCATCCAGCGCGCCTACCTGCAGGCCATCGGGCGCGCGAAAAAGAGCATCCTGCTGGTCAATCCCTATTTCGCGCCAGGGCACAAATTCCGCAAGGCGCTCGCCATGGCTGGCCAGCGCGGGGTCGAGGTCAAGCTCCTGATCGGCGTCGGCGAAATCTGGCTGCAGGACATGGTGGCGCGCTCCTTCTACCCCAAGCTGCTCGACGCCGGCGTCAAGGTCTACGAATACCGCAAGACGCAGCTGCACGCCAAGGTGGCCGTGATCGACCACGACTGGTCGACCGTCGGCTCCAGCAATTGCGACGGGCTGTCGCTGTTCCTGAACCAGGAAGCCAATATCGTGGTCCGCGACGGCGACTTTGCCGACTCCATGCGCGCCCACATCCTGCGCGGCATCCAGGATGGCACGCCGATCTGCATCGATGACTATGGCAATGCGGGCTGGCACCGCCGCGCCGGTTACGGGATTGCCTATTTTTTCTACAGAATGACCATGCGCATTTTCGCCATCGGTTACGCATAAACAACACTATGGATAATGTACGGATAGACAAGTGGCTATGGGCTGCACGCTTTTTCAAGACCCGTTCGCTGGCCACCGAGGCCATTGACAGCGGCCGGGTCCGCCTCGACGGGGAGCGCATCAAGCCTGCCCGGCCGGTAAAGATTGACGATAAGCTAATAATCGACAATGGCGCCGACGTCTGGGAAGTGCTGGTGCTGGGCATTTCCGACAAGCGCGGATCGGCCCCCGTGGCCCGCCTGCTCTATGAAGAAACCAGTGCCAGCGTGACAAAACGCGAAAACGAACAGGAAGCGCGCAAGCTCTACCGGGAACCCGGTACGACCATCAAGGGACGCCCCACAAAACGGGACCGCCGGGCGCTTTCCAAAGCCAGCGAATAGCACAAAAAGTCGCTGGAAAATCCGCAACTATTGGTGCGTCGCACCAATAGAACATCACTTCTAGATTCCCGTTTGACATTTTTCCGCCAGTGGATAATAGTACGAGCGTTCAGATTTGATTTTCATTCGGGCGCTTCACTCACTACAGCGGATACTCTTATTAACACTTCAGCCAAATTCATGCGCAAGGGCGAGCTCACCAGGGCTGCGATTCTCGATGTGGCCCTCGACCTTGCAAGCCGCGACGGCCTCGAGGGGCTGACCATCGGCCTGCTTGCGGACAAGATGAACATGAGCAAATCCGGCGTGTTCGCGCACTTCGGTTCGCGTGAAGATTTGCAGATGGAAGTGCTGAAGCTGTATCACCATCGTTTCGAGCAGGAAGTGTTTTTCCCCAGCGTGAAGGAAGCGCGCGGGATCGCACGACTGACGTCGATGTATGCCCGCTGGATCAAGCGCGTGAGCGTGGAAATCGCATCGGGCTGCATCTATATCAGCGGCGCCGTGGAATACGACGACCGTCCGGGCCCGATCCGCGAAGAGCTGGTGTCGATGGTGCGCGCATGGCAGGGCGCTTTGCTGCGCTGTGTGCAGCAGGCGATCGAAATCGGCGACCTGAAAAGCGATACCGACGCCAGCCAGATGGTGTATGAAATGTACGGCCTTATCCTGGCCCTGCATCACGATGCGCGTTTCCTGCGCATGCCCGGCAGCGTGGACCGCGCGCGTACCGGTTTCGAGCGCCTGATCATGAATTATCAGAATCCAGAAAAGCATTAACCGCAACTTAAACCATCCATTTCGGCCAGCGCCGCTGGCCCGGTCACTATCATACGTTCGTCAGGAGAATATCATGGGTCAATACGTCGCGCCAATTCGGGATATGCAGTTTTTGCTGCACGAATTCCTCAACGTTACTGACGAATTGAAGCAGATGCCTAAATTCGAAGATGTCGACGCCGACATCATCAACCAGGTTCTGGAAGAAGGCGCCAAGTTCACGCAGAACGTGCTGTTCCCGCTGAACCACTCGGGCGACCGCGAAGGCTGCCACTACGATGCCGCATCGAAGTCGGTGACCACGCCGAAGGGCTTCAAGGAAGCCTACAAGCAGTACGTCGAAGGCGGCTGGGCCGCGCTGGCGTGCGATCCCGAATACGGCGGCCAGGGCCTGCCTATCGTGGTCAACAACTCCTTCTACGAAATGCTCAACTCGTCGAACCAGGCATGGTCGATGTACCCGGGCCTGTCGCACGGCGCCTACGAGTGCCTGCTGGAGCACGGCACCGACGAACAGAAAAAAACCTACCTGCCGAAACTGGTATCGGGCGCCTGGACCGGCACCATGTGCCTGACCGAATCGCACTGCGGTACCGACCTTGGCATGCTGCGCTCGAAAGCGCTGCCGCAGGCCGACGGTTCGTGGCTGATCACCGGTTCGAAGATCTTCATCTCGGCCGGCGAACATGACATGTCCGAAAACATCGTCCACCTGGTGCTGGCCCGCGTGCCGGACGCACCGGAAGGCTCGAAAGGCATCTCGCTGTTCATCGTGCCGAAGTTCCTGCCGAAGGAAGACGGTTCGGTCGGCGAGCGCAACGCCATCGCGTGCGGCGCCATCGAAGAAAAAATGGGCATCCACGGTAACTCGACCTGCCAGATGAACCTGGACGGCGCCCGTGGCTGGATCATCGGCCAGCCGAACAAGGGCCTGAACGCCATGTTCGTGTTCATGAACGCGGCCCGCCTGGGCGTGGGCATGCAGTCGCTGGGCCTGACCGAAGTCGCTTACCAGAACGCGCTGATCTACGCCAAAGACCGCATCCAGATGCGCAGCCTGTCGGGCCCGAAAGCGCCTGAAAAACAGGCCGATCCGATCATCGTGCACGCCGATGTGCGCCGCATGCTGCTGACCGCCAAAGCCTACGCCGAAGGCGCGCGCGCTTTCTCGTCGTACGTGGCGCTGCAGATCGACCGCGAACTGAACCATCCTGACGAAGAAGTACGCAAGGAAGCCGCCGACGAAGTGGCGCTGCTCACGCCAGTGATCAAGGCCTTCATCACCGACAACGGCTGGATCGCGACCTCGGAAGCGATGCAGGTCTTCGGCGGCCACGGCTACATTTCGGAATGGGGCATGGAACAGTATGTGCGCGACGCGCGCATCAACCTGATTTACGAAGGCACCAACACCATCCAGTCGCTCGACCTGCTGGGCCGCAAAGTCCTGATGGACAACGGCGCCAAGCTGCGCAAGTTCGGCGAGAAGATCAAGGCTTTCGTGGAAGACAACGGCACCGATGAAGCGCTGTCCGAGTTCATCACGCCGCTGGGCGACCTGGGCGACAAGGTCACCAAGCTGACCATGGAAATCGGCATGAAGGCTTTCCAGAATCCGGACGAAGTGGGCGCAGCCGCTGTGCCTTACCTGCGTGTGGTCGGTCACCTGATCTACAGCTACTTCTTCGCGCAGATGGCGAAGATCGCGCTGGCGAAGGAAGATTCGGGCGACAACTTCTACAAGGCGAAACTGGCTACGGCGCGCTTCTACTTCGCGCGCCTGCAGCCTGAAACGGCAATGCTGATTCGCCAGGCGCGTTCGGGTTCCGCCAACCTGATGGCGCTCGACGCCGATTTGTTCTAATACACGGGGATACCACTATGACCAATTTCATCGTTAAAAAAGTCGCCGTCCTGGGCGCCGGCGTGATGGGCGCGCAAATCGCCGCCCACTGCGTCAATGCCAAGGTACCGGTTGTCCTGTTCGACTTGCCTGCAAAGGAAGGACCGAAGAACGGCATCGTCCTGCGCGCCATCGAGAACCTGAAAAAACTCAGCCCTGCGCCGCTTGGCAACAAGGATGACGCTGCGCTGATCGAAGTGGCCAACTACGAAGACAACCTGGAGCTGCTTTCCGGCTGCGACCTGATCATCGAAGCCATCGCCGAGCGCATGGACTGGAAGCACGACCTGTACAAGAAGGTCGCTCCGCACATCGCCCCTAACGCGATCTTCGCATCGAACACCTCGGGCCTGTCGATCACGACCCTGTCCGACGGCTTCGACGCCGAACTGAAGGCGCGCTTTTGCGGCGTGCACTTCTTCAATCCACCGCGCTACATGCACCTGGTTGAAATCATCCCGACCGCGTCCACCAGCCCGGCCATCGTCGACCAGCTGGAAGGCTTCCTGACGACCACCCTGGGCAAGGGCGTCGTGCGCGCCAAGGACACCCCGAATTTCATCGCCAACCGTGTCGGTATTTTCGGCATGCTGGCGATCATCCACGAAGCCGAAAAATTCGGCCTCTCCGTGGACGTGGTCGACGACCTGACCGGCTCCAAACTGGGCCGCGCCAAGTCGGGCACCTTCCGTACCGCCGACGTTGTCGGCTTGGATACGATGGGCCACGTGATCAAGACCATGCAGGACAATCTGGCCGACGATCCGTTCTTCAGTGTCTACAAGACGCCTGAAGTCCTGGCCAAGCTGGTCGCTGCAGGCGCGCTGGGTCAAAAAGCCGGCGCGGGCTTTTACAAGAAAGTGGGCAAGGAGATCTTGCGCCTTGACTTCGCATCGGGCGAATACGTGGCCGGCGGCGGCAAAGCTGCCGACATCGTGGCACGCATCCTGAAGGAAAAGGATCCGGTCAAGAAGTTCAAGGCACTGCGCGAATCGACCAATCCACAGGCGCAGTTCCTGTGGGCGATCTTCCGTGACGCTTTCCACTACATCGCCGTGCACCTCGGCTCGATCGCCGACAACGCGCGCGACGTCGACTTCGCCATGCGCTGGGGCTTCGGCTGGAACGTGGGCCCGTTCGAAACGTGGCAGGGCGCAGGCTGGACCCAGATCGCTACCTGGATCAAGGAAGACATCGACGCCGGCAATGCGCTGTGCGCCGCTCCTTTGCCAGCATGGGTCTTCGAAGGCCAGGTCGCCGAGAAGGGCGTGCATACGCCTGAAGGTTCGTACTCCGCTTCGGCCAACGCCTACGTGCCGCGTTCGACCCTGTCGGTCTACGACCGCCAGCCGTTCCGCGCACCGGTGTTCGGCACCGGCGCTGCCGACGGCAAGACCGCCGGCGTGACCTTCCACGAAGACGACTCCGTGCGCATCTGGCACCAGAACGACGACGTGCTGGTCATCTCGCTCAAGACCAAGATGCATGTCATCGGCGAAGGCGTGATCAACGGCCTGAAAATGGCGCAAGCCGAGGCGGAAAAGAATTTCAAGGGCCTGGTCATCTGGAACACCGACGCTGCCGACGGCGGCGCGTTTTCGGCTGGCGCAGACCTGCAATCGGCACTGCCACTGTTCATGCAGGGCGGCGCCAAGGCCATGGAACCGGGTATCGCGCTGCTGCAGGATACCTTCATGGCCATGAAATATTCGAACGTACCTGTCATCGCCGCCGTTGCCGGCCTGGCGCTGGGCGGCGGCTGCGAAATGGCGCTGCACGCATCGAAGCGCGTGGCATCGATCGAGTCGTACATCGGTCTCGTTGAAGTGGGCGTTGGCCTGATTCCTGCCGGCGGCGGTTTGAAAGAAGCGGCTGCACGCGCTTCCGGCGAAGCCAAAGGTTCGGACGTGCTGCACTTCCTGAAAACGGGCTTCACCAATGCCGCTACCGCCAATGTGTCGAAGTCGGCGCTGGAAGCGAAGGCCATGGGCTACCTGAAGGAAGACGACGTCATCGTCTTCAATCCGTACGAACTGCTGCACGTGGCGAAAGTCGAAGCGCGCGCCATGTTCGACGCAGGCTACCGTCCGCCGCTGAAGAAGACCATCACGGCGACGGGCCGCTACGGCTGGGCCACCATCCGCGCCCAGTTGGTCAACATGCGCGACGGCGGCTTCATCTCCGCGCACGACTACAAGCTGGGCGACATGATCGCCGAGATCGTATCGGGCGGCGACATCGACCAGGGCAGCCAGGTGAGCGAGCAGTGGTTCCTCGACATGGAACGCAAGGCCTTCCTCGAACTCCTGAACCATCCGAAAACCCAGGAACGGATCATGGGCATGATGCAGACCGGTAAACCAGTCCGCAACTAAAGCCTGCCATGTCCATTGCCAAGCTGGCATTCAAACTGTTACTGCGCGTGAGGCCGAAGATGGTGTATGACCGTATCAAGCAGCAAATGATGGACACGCTGCCGTTCGTTCGGCTGCTGGGCATCACCATTGACGCGATCGGTCACGGCACATCGGAAGTATCGATGCCGTCGGATCCGAAACTGAACAACCACCTCGGCACGTCGCACGCCGGGGCGCTGTTCACGCTGGCCGAGACGGCATCCGGCGCGGCCATGGCAGGCGGCTTCGCCGACCTGATCCTGGGCCTGCGTCCGGTGGCCAAGGAATCGCGCATCCAGTACCAGAAAGTGGCCAAGGGCGCGACGCGCGCCAGCGGCCGCGTGCCAGGCGACATCGACGCGCTGAAAGCGACGCTGAAGCTTGAGGGCAAAGTGGCGTTCCCGGTTGCAGTCGATATTTTCGACGCCGAAGGAACGCTGGCCGCCCAAGTGCAAGTGGACTGGTACCTGTCCGAGAAACGCTAAACGAATTACGTTCGACTAAAGAGAGAACAACATGAGCAAACAACTTCAAGACGCATACATCGTCTCCGCAACCCGCACTCCGATCGGCAAGGCGCCGCGCGGCATGTTCAAGTCCATGCGTCCGGACGACCTGCTGGTGGCGGCGATCCGCAACGCCATGGCGCAAGCGCCTGGCCTCGATCCTGCGCTGATCAACGACGCCATCATCGGCTGCTCGTTCCCGGAAGCGGAGCAGGGCTTCAACATCGCCCGTATGTCGGTGCTGCTGGCCGGCCTGCCGAAGACCGTGGGCGGCGTGACCGTCAACCGTTACTGCGCATCGGGCATTACCGCCATCGCCATGGCTGCTGACCGCATCCGCGTCGGCGAAGCCGATGTCATGATCGCCGGCGGCGTCGAATCGATGTCGATGGTGCCGATGATGGGCCACCACCCATCGATGAACATGAATATGTTCACCGACGAAAACGTGGGCATGGCCTACGGCATGGGCCTGACCGCGGAAAACGTGGCCAAGCAGTGGAAAGTAACGCGCGAACAGCAGGACGCGTTCTCGGTCGAATCGCACCGCCGCGCCATCGCCGCGCAGCAGGCCGGTTTCTTCAAGGACGAGACCACCCCGGTCGAGATCATCACCCGCACGCCTAACCTGGCTACCGGCGGCGTCGATATCAAGACCCGCACGGTCGACACCGACGAAGGCGCGCGCGCCGATTCGACACTCGAGTCGCTCGGCAAGCTCAAGCCGGTGTTCGCAGCCAAAGGCACCGTGACCGCGGCAAACAGCTCGCAGATGTCGGACGGCGCGGGCGCGCTGCTGATCGTCAGCGAAAAAATCCTGCGCGAGCACAACCTGACCCCGCTGGCGAAATTCTCCTCGTTCGCGGTGCGCGGCGTGCCCCCGGAAATCATGGGCATCGGTCCGAAGGTCGCCATTCCTGCGGCATGCGCTGCGGCCGGCATCACCCAGGACCAGCTGGACTGGATCGAACTGAACGAAGCGTTCGCGGCACAGGCGCTGGCCGTCATGGGCGACCTGAACCTCGATCCGTCGAAGGTCAACCCGATGGGCGGCGCGATTGCGCTGGGCCACCCGCTGGGCGCCACCGGTGCGATCCGCGCCGCGACCGTGATCCACGCACTGCGCCGCAATAACCTGAAGTACGGCATGGTCACCATGTGCGTCGGTACCGGCATGGGCGCGGCAGGTATCTTCGAACGCGTATAAGGACACGCCGTCATCCCCGCCTGCGCGGGGATGACGTAGAATATTGCCACTCAGGGCGCTGCGGATTACCTCGGCGCCCTTTTCACTTTTACGGAGCACTGCATGGATATTTTGACGAGCATCGCCGACGGCATCCTGACGATCGAATTCAACCGCCCCGAGCGCAAGAACGCCATCACCGCGGTGATGTACCAGGCCATGGCCGACGCCCTGGTCGCGGCCGACACCGACGCCGCCGTGCGTGCTGTCCTCATCATCGGCAAGAATGAAATTTTCACCGCCGGGAACGACCTGGACGACTTCATGAAAAATTCGAAGCCGGTCGAAGGCGTGCCTGCCGAAGCGCGTCCCGTATTCCAGTTCATGCGCGCGCTGTCGGGCTGCAGCAAGCCTGTGGTGGCCGCCGTATCGGGCGCCGCCATCGGCATCGGCACCACGCTGCTGATGCACTGCGACCTGGTCTACGCGTCAGAGACCGCCAAGTTCTCGATGCCGTTCGCGCAGCTTGGCTTGTGCCCCGAGTTTGCGTCGTCGCTGCTGCTGCCGCAGGTGGCCGGTTACCAGCGCGCCGCTGAAAAGCTGCTGCTCGGCGAAGCCTTCCTGGCGCAGGAAGCGCTGCAGATGGGGATCGTGTCACGCGTTCTGCCGGTCGATGAACTGGTGGCGTTTGCGAAAGGGCAGGCGGCCAAGCTGGTGGCCCTGCCAGCGGCGTCGATCCGCACCACCAAGGCGCTGATGAAGCGTGCACGCACTGGCGCCATCAACGACACCATGGCCGCCGAGAACGAGAAGTTCGGCGCCATGCTGCTGGCGCCGGAAGCGAAGGAAGCGTTCACGGCATTCTTTGAAAAGCGTAAGCCGGACTTTTCGCGGTTCTCCTGAATTTGCGTAGGCTATATGCACATGTCCGTTGACTGTCACAGAAGTCGGGATTTTTCTCGCATAAGTCGGGATTTTTTTCGCATAAGTTGAACAGAAGTTGCTGTTACGGAACTTCTTTTCGAATTTATTCAAATATACGGCGCAAAGATGATCCGCGCTACTAACCACGCCCCAGCGGCGAGGCTACCGTGCGGCCGGTCGGAGCCAAAAAGGTATATGTCAGAATTTGGGCGGACTGACCTGCATAAACAGCTGTTCGCCCATGGATCTTTGCCCAGGTATAACCGGGCACACCGTCTCGTTTGAATTGGCCTGCTGATACGCAATCCACCCAAGTTAGCATTTAATGCGCAGTTTAATGATTTATTTTCAATGTAG
>JAZKBE010000043.1:0-56214 GCA_040388805.1 Pseudomonadota bacterium | reverse complement strand
GCGCGCTCGTGCCAAGCTTAATAAGCTTCAATCTGTATGACGCACTACACTAGCGCGCACGCTATGCGGGCAGGGGCCGTGGTTTTCCGATGCAATAGCCGTTCTTCCAGACTTAGGCAAAGCTATCCATAGTTAACTTTGCCGCTGGATTCCTGCTTCACCGGGGCCGGTTTCGTCTTACGCTTGCGCGTACGACCAGAGCCTTCCCCTCCACAGGCCGGAACGGTGGAACTCACCGCCATGTTCTTTAAGTTAATCGCCGCATTGACGTCGCGGTCGTGCATTGCGTAGCAGCTCGGACAAGTCCAATGGCGCACGGAGAGCAGCAGCGATTCGAGCTTGTGGCCGCAGCATGAGCATGTCTTGCTGCTCGGATACCAGCGGTCGATGACGACCACACGCCCGCCGCGCAGGGCGGCCTTGTATTCCAGTTGCCGCCGGAATTCATAAAATCCCATATCCGACACCGCGCGTGCCAGACACCGGTTCTTGATCATGCCTTTGACGTTCAAGTCTTCAATGCCGATGGTGTGAAACCTGCTTGTGAGGTGGTGCGTAAGCTGGTGCAGGTTGTCTTGCCTGATATTGGCAATCCGGGCATGCAGCTTTGCCAGCCGGGACTTCGCCTTGCCGCGATTGGCCGATCCCTTGACCTTCCTCGACAGGCTGCGCGACTGACGCTTCAATTGGCCCAACAAGCGTCTGTGCGCCTTTGGTCCGGCAATGCATTCGCCAGTTGACAGTGTTGCCAGTGCCGATACACCCAGATCCACGCCCACCGCACCTTGGTTATCGGCTTGTGGCAGATGCAAATCGTGAAATGTATCGATAGTGATGCTGGCAAACCAGTGACCGGCAGTCCTTGAAATCGACGCAGACAGCACCGTGCCGTCGAAACGCAAGACCTCGCGCAATCTGACCCATCCAAGTTTGGGGACGCGGATACGGGCAGCATCGATGCGGAACTGATCGTTGCTCATGGTGAATCGATCGTCACGCCCCTTTTTGCGGAACGTCGGATACCCGGCGTTCCCCTCGTAGTAATTCTTGAAGGCGTCCCCTATCTGAATAATTGCCATTTGCGGCGCGTTCTTGGTCACTTCCAGCATCCAGGGAAATTGTTCGCGCTTGATGGCGTTGAGCTGGCGCCGCAATGACGCTTCGCTTGGTTTGCTCAAGGTGGGGTCGGCCAGGCTCGCTTGAAACTGGATTTGCCACTCGGTCAAGGCCCAGTTGTAGGAAAAGCGCGCAATACCGGCGGCGCGCGCAAAGTACGTGGCCTGTGCGTTGTTGGGATCGAGCCTGATCTTGTGGCCAACTAGCATCGGGTTTCCTCGACAGCCTGACGCACGCCGTTAAGCAGTGCTACCGTACCAATTGAAAAAAATATTCATCTTAAGTAGGACTGCCAAAGGATGAATAAGTTTATGAGAAACTGTTCAAACCCTTCATGATGACGGCCGCCTTGTTCCAGACCGTAATGTGCCCGCGCGTATCCATGAGGAAGACCGCGACCTCCTGGATGCCGATGACCATGAGGCGATACAGTTCCGCTGCTTCGTGTTGCGGCAGGATGGACGCGAGGAAGCGCTTTGGCATGTGCGGCACTCCGCCTTGCAAGAATGCAAAGCCATTTGATGGCGTGCATGGGGTCGAAGTTCCTTGGCTTCCGTGGATTCTCGCTCATGCACAATTGACATTGTCCTGGGCACGCCCTACATTGCTTGCTGAGATGAGCGAGAAGAAAAAAATCAAGATCCTGCTGGTGGACGACCAGCCATCCGGGCTGGCGGCCCTGGCGGCCGTCCTGGCCGACCTGGACGAGGTGCTGGTCAGTGCCGCCTGCGCCGAACAGGCGCTGCATGCACTGCAGGGGCGCGACGTCGCGCTCGTGCTGCTGCGTGGCGCCGGCCTGGCCGAGCTGGTCTGCCGGCAAGCGCGCACGCAGGCGGTGCCGGTTATCGTGCTGGCCGACGGCGCCGACGACGAGGCCCGCATCGAACACGTCTATGCCCTGGGCGCGGCCGACTACCTGGCCGACACCGTCAATCCGGTGATCCTGCGCGCCAGGGTGGGCGTCATGGCCGCGCTGCACCGCAAGTGCGCCGCGCTGGCCGGCAATGCCCAGGCCAGCCACCTGGCCGCGCTGCGCACGCGCGACGAACGCATGCGCCTGATCCTCGACAATACGCGCGATTACGCCTTCATCGGCACCGACCCGGCCGGCATCGTCACCGAATGGGAAGGCGGCGCCGAAAACATTACCGGCTGGTGGGCGGCGAGCGCCTGCGGCCAGCCCAGCGCCATCATCTTTACGCCGGCCGACCGCGCGGCCGGGCGCCCGGAAGAAGAAATGGCGCAGGCGCGCAGCACCGGTCGCGCCGAGGACAAGCGCTGGCACGTGCGGCGCGACGGCACCCGCTTTTTCGCCGACGGCGTCATGGTGCCGCTGCGCGACGACCAGGAACGCTTGCGCGGCTACGCCAAGATCTTCCGCGACGCCACCGCCGAACGGTTGGCGGCGGAACAGCTCGAATTATCGACCGTCCAGCTGGGCGAATCGCGCCTGCGGTCGCGCATGGCCGAGGAAGGCTTGCGCCGCCTGGCGGCCGTGGCCGAGCAGTCGTCCGACTTCATCGGCATCGCCGACCCGGACGCGACCGCCACCTACCTGAACCCGGCCGGGCGCCGCATGGCGGGCCTGCAGCCCGGCGCGGCGATCGGCAACTATGCCCTGATCGACTTTTTCGCGCCCGACAGCCGCGCCACCGTGCACGCACAGGTGCTGCCCGCGCTGGCCGGCGAGCAGGGGCAGTGGGAAGGCGAGCTGCAGCTGCGCCGCTTCGACAGCGGCGCCGCGGTCCCGGTGTACTACAAGGGTTTCGCCGTGCGCGACGGCGATGGCAGGATCATCGCCATGGCCACGATCACGCGCGATATCACCCAGCAGAAGCTGGCCGAAGATGCCCTGCGCGGCGTGGCCCGCGACCTGGCCGAAGCGGACCGGCGCAAGTCCGAATTCCTGGCCACCCTGGCGCACGAATTGCGCAATCCGCTGGCGCCGCTGCGCACCGGCCTCGACCTGCTGCGCCTGGCCGGCGGCGACGCTGCCGTATCCGGCTCTGTGGTGGCCATGATGGACCGCCAGCTCGGCCATCTTGTGCACCTGGTCAACGACCTGCTGGACGTGGCACGCATCACGCGCGGCAAGATCGAACTGAAAACCGCCAGTACCGACCTGGCCACCCTGGTATCCATGGCAGTCGAGACCAGCGCCGCCCTGATCCAGGCGCGCGGCCACGCGCTGGACGTGCAGGTGCCGGCCGAGGCCTTGCGGCTCGAAGTCGATGTCACGCGCATCGTCCAGGTGCTGAGCAATCTGCTCAACAATGCCGCCAAATACACGCCCGCCGGCGGCCGCATCACCCTCTCGGCCTGGCGCGATGGCGCGCACGCGGTGCTGTCGGTGGCCGACACCGGGGTCGGCATACCGGCCGCTGCGATGCCGACGCTGTTCGACATGTTCACCCAGGTCGGCGCCAGCCTCGACCAGGCGCAGGGCGGCCTGGGGATCGGCCTGTCGCTGGTGCAGCGCCTGGTCACCCTGCATGGCGGCTCGGTTGGCGCCAGCAGCGGGGGTGCAGGGCAGGGCAGTACCTTCGTGGTGCGCCTGCCGCTGGCAGTTGCGCAGGCCGCGCCGGACGAGGCCAGGGCTGGCCTGCCTCCCGCCTGCGGGCCGCTGCGCATCCTGGTGGTGGACGACAATGCCGACGCCGGTGACAGCCTGGCAGCCCTGCTCGGCGTGCTGGGCCACACCACGCGGGTGGCGCAGGACGGCGAACAGGGTTACGCGATGGCGCGTGAGTTCGCGCCGCAGCTGGCCTTTCTCGACATCGGCATGCCCGGCATGGATGGCTACCAGCTGGCCCGCCTGATCCGCAACACGCCGGCCATGCGCGGCTTGCTGCTGGTGGCGCTCACAGGCTGGGGAACACGCGAAGACGAAGCTGCCGCGCGCGAGGCCGGTTTCGATTGCCACCTGACGAAGCCGGTCGACCTGGATGCGCTCGAAGCGGTGTTCGGAGCCTTGCCGTGAGCGGCGTGCTACCCGTCACCTGCGGTACCCTGATCATCAATCCGGAAGGGCGATTGCTGCTGTGCCACGTCACCAATACGGCCAAGTGGGATATTCCGAAAGGCATGCTGGACTCCGGCGAAAGCACGCTCGAAGCGGCCATGCGCGAACTGCAGGAAGAAGCCGGTGTCGTCTTCGATGCCAGCCGCTTCGAGGACCTGGGCGGTTTCGATTACCTGCCCGAAAAGCGCCTGCATCTGTACCTGGTGCGCGCGGGCGAGGACTTGCGCAGCCTCGACCAGCTGGTGTGCACCAGTTTCTTTCCGCATCCGGTGACGGGCGAGCCCACGCCGGAAGCCGACGGCTTCCGCTGGGCCGCCCGCTCCGAGATTGCACGCCTGTGCTGGACCCGCATGGGGCAGCGCCTGCTGACCCTGGATTGGTAGGTCTTACTTTCCCTTGCCGCGCGGGCGGTTCTTTTCCCAGATGGCCCACAGGATCAGCAGGTAGGCGGCCAGGCGGATCAGGTAGTGCTCGGGCGTATCTTCGCCGGCGGCCGTGGCCAGGCTGGCGAACACGCGGTGGCAGCCTTCGATGGCGAACGAGAGCGAAAAATACAGGAAGAAGCGGTCGCCCGTGCTGCGCCAGTAGCGCAGGAAAAACAGGGCGATCACCAGGGAACCCATGGCAATCGCGCCGGCGAGGAGATTGAGGATCATCGCCTACTCCTTCTCGTAGATCAGCCCGAACAGCAGCAGGCACACGGACACGAAGGCGGCCGCCAGGCGCCAGGGGAGCAGGTCGATCGTGGTGGGGAACACCAGCTTGTCGAGCATCAGCAGTACATTGTTGAGCGTCATCCCCACGAAGCACAGGCCGCTCCAGAACAGCAGGGGGTGGCCGGTGCGGCGGTAGCTGCCCAGCAGCAGCCAGGCGCAGGCCAGCGAGGTGAGGGTGCACAGCGAATAGATAGTAAAAGCCATCATGAATCCTTCCGCCATTTGAACGCGTCGGCGAACTGCTGCGCCTTGCGCTCGAGCTTGGAGTGAATAAGGTGGGTGATATCGACCAGCTGGCGTGTATACAGGTCGGCCAGGATATCGATGGTGGCACGCAAGTGCTCGCCCGGCTGGTAGCGGTAGGCCGACGGAGCGCCCTCGGTGGTGATTTCGAAGGTCATGCCGGCGCGGTGCAAGTCTTCGAGCAGGCCGGCCGCCACCTTGTCGCTGACGTACAGGCGGCTGGCCAGCCGGTCCGGCTGCCATGGTGCCCTGTCGTCGGCGCGCAGCAGCAAGAGTGCCTCCAGGTGGGGCACCGAGGGTATGCTGGTCAGGACAAACCTGCGTATCTCTTCGGGTATCGGGCTTGGCGCCATGGTGCATGCTGGTGCGCTGGTCGGAAAGCCATTTTATTCGATTCAAATAAGCAATGCTTTGCCTATCGTGCGCGCGTCTGGCACAGGCTAGCGTTCCAGCACATAGAGGCCGGGCGCCGGCCCGAGCCCGCCGTCGGGCTGGCGCGGCGCCACCCGCGCGGCGCTTGACACCTGGGCGAGCCAGGTGGTCCATGCCGGCCACCATGAGCCTTCGCGCTCCTGGGCGCGCTCGATCCAGCGGTCGGGATCGGTATAGCAGCCGCCGCGCGGCCGGGAGCCGGTGTAGTAATGCCGTCCCGGATGGCCGGGTTCGCTGACGATGCCGGCATTGTGGCCGCCGCTGGTGAGCACGAACTCGATATCGCAGTTTGGCACCAGGTGGATCTTGTGCACCGAACGCCAGGGCGAGACATGGTCGGTCATGGTGGCCACGGCAAAGATGGGCAAGTTGATGTCGTTCAGGGAAACCGGCCGCCCGTTGACCCGGTAGCGCCCGGAAAACAGTTCGTTGTTGAGGAACAGCCTGCGCAGGTAGTCGCTGTGCATCTTGCCGGGCATGCGGGTCGAATCGGCATTCCATGCCATCAGGTCGGTCATGGGCGCGCGCTTGCCCAGCAGGTACTGGCTGACGGCCAGCGACCACACCAGGTCATTGGTGCGCAGCAGGCGAAAGGCGCCCGCCATCTGGCGGTTGTCCAGGTAGCCTTGCTGCCACATCAGGTCTTCGAGCCAGGCGATCTGGCTTTCATCGATGAACAGCATCAGGTCGCCCGCTTCGGTGAAGTCGGTCTGGGCCGCGAGCAGGGTCAGGGAATTGAAGGGGCTGGCCTGGTCGCAGCCCAGCGCGGCCGTGGCGATGGCGAGCAGGGTGCCGCCCAGGCAGTAGCCGACCGCGTTCACTTTCTGGCCCGGCACGCGTTCGGCGATCACGGCCAGCGCGCGCATGACGCCATGCTGGAGGTAGTCGTCCATGCCCAGGTCGCGGTCGGCCGCGTCCGGGTTGTGCCAGGAGATCATGAACACGGTGTGGCCGCGTTCGACCAGGTAGCGCACCAGCGAGTTGTGCGGCGACAGGTCGAGGATGTAGTACTTCATGATCCAGGCCGGCACCACCAGCATCGGTTCGGCATGGACGGTGTCGCTGGCCGGCGCGTACTGGATCAGTTCGATCAGGTGGTTGCGGTACACCACCCGGCCCGGGCTGGTGGCGACTTCAATGCCGGGACGGAAGGCTTCGCTGCCGACAGGCGGCTCGCCGTTGATGCCGCGCCGGGTTTCCTCGGCAAGAATGAGGGCGCCGCGCACGAAATTGGCGCCGGCCTCGCTGACGGCGGCGGCGCTCACTTCCGGATTGGTGGCCACGAAATTCACCGGCGAGACCAGGTCGAGCAATTGGCGCGCGACGAAGGACAGCACCTGTTCGTGGTGGTGGGTGACGCCGTCGATGCCGGTGGTGGCGTTGTACCACCACTGCTGGTTGAGCAGGAAGCCTTGCTGCAGCAGGTTGTAGGGCCACTGCTGCCATTCGGGGCTGCGGAAGCGCCGGTCCTGGGGCAGCGGTGCGATGCACGGTTCGGCCGGCATGCCAAGCGCGCTGCGCACTGCATTGGCCAGCCAGCGCACGTCCTTTTTCCAGGCCTTGTGCACCAGTTCCTGCCATTTTCCCGGCGACTGCGACAAGTGCATGGTCCAGTCGCACCAGGCCAGCGCCAGGCTGGTGGGCGAGATGCCTTGCGTGAACTGGCCCATCATGGCGTGCAGCATGCGGTCGAGATCGTTCGGGACTTCGGCTTCGGCCGCGTGCAGCATGGGAAAGTCGCTGCGCTTTTGCAGGTCGCGCCTGCGTTCGCCTGCTACATTGGTGTCGTTCATCGGTGATCTCCTCATGCGCGAAAGTCAAGCGTGCTGCCGAAGGAGAATTCATACTTGAGGGGTGTCAATGGTGCGCGGCTTGACGCGCCTTTGCGCTACGCTGCGCCCATGACCAGGCACACATTATTGGCGGTATTTGACAATCGCAAGGCGGCGCAGCAGGCGCTGGCGGGGCTGGTCCACGCCGGCATTTCACGCGCGGCCACCCACCTGAGTGAAGCCGATCCCACCGGCCAGTCCGACCAGCCGGGCGGCATCGCCCAATTTTTCATCAATGTCTTTGGCGTCGACCGCAGCGAATCGGCGCGCCTGTATGCCGATGCCGTTGCGGGCGGACACTATGTGCTCACGCTGATGGCCGCCAGCGACGACGAGGCATCGCGCGCGGCCGCCATGCTCGCCCGCTTCGGCGCGCTCGACATCCGGGGCGCCAACAGCATGCAGCAATCGGCCTCCATGTCCGAGCAGCGTGACCAGGTGTCCGAGGACACGGCCTACCGGTACGGCGTGGCCATGGCCCAGCGCGACCTGTATCGCGGGCGCCCATGGAACAAGGTCGAACAGAGTTTGCGCCTGAACTGGGAAGCGGCGAATCCGGGACTGGCTTGGGAATGTGTGAAGGCGGCGATACGGCGCGGCTGGGAACAAGCGAAGCCTGGCAGGCGCGGCGGCCTGCCAGGGTAAAACGGGTTTACTCGGCGAATACTTGCACTGCCGGGGTGATCTTCACTGCCTCAGCCTTGATGTTCAGCTTGCGGGCGCCGATCACCTGGTCTTCGTCCATCACCGCTTTCGGCTTGGCCGCGTCGTACTTGATCGGCGAGAAGGCGTCGCTGACAAGCTTGTCCTTCAGGCCGGCGGCATCCTTGGTGATGACCACGACCGAGAGGTTCTGGGCCGACAGGTGCTTCTTCATCGCCGCGTTGAGGTCGGCGACCGTCAGCTTGCTCAGGCCGTCGCGCATCATCTTCGTGAATTCCGGCGTGCCATACCACTGCGAATCGAGCGCATAGCCGAGGAACTGGTCCTGGGTGGCGGTCATCACGAACACGTTCTTCATCAGGTAGCCGCGGGTGATCTCGAATTGTTCCTGGGTCAGGCCGTTCTGGATCACTTTTTCCAGTTCGGTCAGCGCGATGCGCAACGCCATGTGGGCATTTTCAGGCGCCACCGGACGGATCCACACTTCGAACAGTTGCGCCTTGCGGCCCAGGTTCGGGCTAGGGAAGAACTGGAACATGCCGCGCGGGAAAGCTTCGATATAGGCATAGTCGCCATAGTTCATGCCGCGCAGTTCGCGGATGCGCTGGTACAGATAGGCGTTCGACGCGCGGTGCTCGCCGAGGAAGGTTTTCGCCATCCACAGGGCAGGGAAGTCCGGATGCGAACGCGTCACCGTCAGCGGCAGGCCGAAGGAAATGGCCGTGGCGCGGGTGTTCTTCTCGATGATTTCCACTTCCAGGCCCTTCGGCATTTTGCCGACCGGGACCGTGGTCGCGGGCAAGCCGGCGCCGGCCGGCAGCTTGGCCAGGGCCTGCTTCAGGCTGGCCGTCATGGCGTCGGTGACGTCACCCGAGATACCGACGCGCACCGCGCCCTGGGTGTAGGCTTTCTTGTAGAAGTCCTTGACGTCGGCCAGGGTGATCGATTCGATGCCCTTGGCGGTGCCCAGCACTGGGTGGCCGTACGGGGTGCCGGCGAACACATTGGTCTGCAAGCGTTCCTTGCCCAGCTCTTCTTCGTTGTTGTCCTTCAGGTCGACCGTCAGGGCGTTCTTGAGCGAATCCTTCAGGCGGCGGAAGTCTTCTTCACGAAAGCCCGGCGACAGGATCTGCGGCATCGACACTTCCATGTACTTGTCCCAGTTATCCTTGTGGATGGAACCGGTAAAGGTGGTCATTTCCTTGTCGACCTGCTCGCTGAAGCTGCCGGCCATCGGGAACAGGGCCTTGGTCACTTCGTCGATCTTGCGCTCGCTGGAGCCGGCCGAGCCGACCATCATCGCGGTCAGCGTGGCCAGGCCTTCCTTGCCTGCCGGGTCGTGCGCCGAACCGGCCGCGAACAGCAGCTTGAAGCGGATCTGCGGCAGCTTCGACTTCTGTACCAGCACGTCGAATTTGGCGTCGCCGGCCGGGGCCGTGAAGCTGGCCAGTTTCGGCAGCGTGGCAATGGCTTCCGGCAGCGGCTGGTTCGACAGGGTGGTCACCACCATGGCGTCGTCGGTCAGGTATTTGCGGGCGGCCGCTTGCAGGTCGGCCGGAGTCAGCGAATCGAACAGGCGGAAGTACTGGTTCAGCGTGCCGTAGGAACGGTTGAAGTGCACATACGATGCCAGGGTGCCGGCGATCTGCTCGGTGTTGTCGAGCGAGCGGATCAGGCCGAACTTCTGGGCCGACTTGATGTCGGCCAGGGCCTTCTCGGTGACCGGGGTGTCGCGCAGTCCGGCGATGGTCTTCATGATCAGGTCGCGCACATAGACGGCGTCTTCCGCCTTCTTGACGCGCGCGCCGATGGTGGCCAGGGTCGGGTCCACGCGCGGCGGCGAGAAGTCGAACAGCTGGTCGACCTTCTGTTCATCCTGCATCAGGCGCTTGTACAGCGGCGAGGTGCGGCCGAACGACAGCGACAGCAGGGTCGACAGCGCGGCCTGGTCCTTGACCTTGTCGGAGAAGGCCGGGCTGCGGAAGGCGACGGTGACGAAGGGCAGGGTCGGGGTCGGCCATGGCACGTGCTTGTAGATGGCGCCTTTTGGTGTGGGTTCGGCCGGTACCACGCTCTTGTACGTGCCTTTTTTCCAGCTGCTCCAGTATTTCTCGACCAGGGCGATTGCTTTTTGCGGATCGACGTCACCGGCGATGATCACGGTGGTGCGCTCGGGGCGGTACCAGCGGTCGAAGAACACCTTCGAGTAGGCATACTGGTTCGGCATGTCCTCGATGTCCTTGATGAAGCCCATCGTGGTGTGCTTGTAGGTGTGCGTGGTGTACGCGGCGTCGCGCTGGACTTCCAGCAGCTTCGACACCGGGTTGGCGCTGTTCTTGTTGTATTCGCCCAGCACGGCGCGCGATTCGGTCTTGAACGCGTCTTCCGGGTAGTCCAGGTGCTGGAAGCGGTCGGCCTCGACCTTCAGGATGGTCTCGAGGTCTTCCTTGGCGAAGGTGGTGTGGTAATTGGTCAGGTCGTCGCTGGTGTAGGCATTCTGGCGCGCCCCGGACTTGGTGATGACATCCTGGTACTTTTCAGGCGGGTAAGCCTTGGTACCGCGGAACATCATGTGTTCGAAAAAGTGGGCGAAACCGGACTTGCCCGGCTCGATTTCATTGCGCGAACCGGTTTGCACCGGGATCTGCAGCGAGACAAGGTTGGGGAAGCCGGTCGGCACCACGATGATCTTCAGCCCGTTCGGCAGGGTCTTTTCAGTGGCGGTAAAGGGCAGCAGGTCTGCCTTGGCCGGCGCGGCCACCGGCGCGCTCATGGCGAACGCAGGCAGGGCAAGCAGGGTCATCGGGATAAGTTTCGACACATTGTCTCCTAGGGATAAAAACAGCATCGGGCAGCATAAAATATTCGCTGATCAAATGACAGCAAAACTTCATGCATATGTGTTGTTTTGCCAAGAAGTGAAGGTCGGCTTGCCCTGGATTATTCGTGCCAAAGCGGACAATCAAGCCAGAAATTGAAGGGAATAGGCGTGCTGGATTGCGAATTGAGCACCGACGAAACGCGCTAATTCACACGGTTTCCGTGACGGGCAGGCTGATCCGGTTGCGTCCCATGTGCTTGGCCCGGTAGAGGGCGGCGTCGGCCGTGGCCACCAGCTGGCTGGGATCGGTGTCGGTGGCGGCAATGGCGGTGGCCGCGCCTATGCTGACCGTCACATGCAGTTGGCTCTTGCCGCCGTGCGGCACCTGCATCTGTTCGACGCGGTAGCGGATCCGTTCGGCCACGATGGCCGCGCCCTTGAGCGACTGATTGGGCAGGATGACGGCGAATTCCTCGCCGCCATACCGGGCCACCAGGTCGTTGGCGCGCATTTCGCCGGCCACGGCGGCGGCGATCAGCTTCAGGCATTCGTCGCCGCCCAGGTGCCCGTTGGCATCGTTAAACGCCTTGAAATTGTCCACATCGACCATCAGCAGGGACAGCGGCTGCTGCTGGCGCATCGCGCGCGCCCACTCGGCGTGCAGGGTGTCGTCGAAGCAGCGGCGATTGGCCAGGCCGGTCAGGCCGTCGCGCGTGGCCAGCTGTTCCAGCGCGATCTGGGCCGCCTTTTCGTCCGTCAGGTCGCGCAGGGTCTGGACCACGGCGGCCAGCTTGCCGTTGTCGTCGAAAATGGGGCTGGCGTCGGCCGCCAGGTAGCGGCGCCTGCCGCCGCGCGGCATCTCGCACCAGCTTTCGGCGCACAGCTGGCCTGCCGTCTGGATATTGTTGGCGCTGCGCGGATACAGGCGGTCGATCTCGTCGGTGCGCTGCTGGATGACCAGGTCGGCCAGGGTTGGCCGCTGCTGGTCGTAGAAGGAGCGCCAGTGGTCGCCCGTGCCCAGCACTTCCCTGGCCGGTACGCCCGTCAGGCGTTCGCACGCCCGGTTCCAGATCAGCACGCGGCATTGGGTATCGAGCACGAAGGCGGGGATGGCCAGCATTTCCAGCAGCTTGTTGGCAAAGGCGCGCTCGTGGTCGGGAGCGTGGTAGCCAAACGGGATGTGGGCGTGCGATGTGCTGGTCATGGGGCGTCCCTGATTCGTTCTATCCGCTTGGCAATTATTGACTGCTGACAAGACCGATTTTGAAGCTTTGCAGTGACGATCCGTTTGATTTGAAGCAAGCATGCGCGATTTCCAGCTCAAGTCACGGCGAATGGTTCCGTCAGGGGTATTGACATTGACAACACCGTACCCTTACCGGGTGAGCTGTCGAGCGAAAACTGGCCGCCGATGGCGCTGATGCGGTCGCGTATGCCCAGCAAGCCGCTGCCTTTGGCGGCGATGTCGGGCGCCATGCCGACGCCGTTGTCGCGCACGTCGAGTGTCAGCAAATCACCACAGCGGCGCAAGTCGACCGACACTTCCGTGGCGTGCGAGTGGCGGGCGATATTCGACAGCGATTCCTGCATGATCCTGAACACCATGGCGTCGCGTTCGCGGTCCGGGACCGCTTCGAACACACAGGGTTCGGCAGAAAAGGCATGCTGGACGCCGTGCAGGCGGGTGAATTCGCTCAACTGCCATTCCAGGGCGTGGCGCAGGCCCGATTCGAGCGCCAGCGGCCGCAAGTCGTTGATGATGGCGCGCAACGAGCGGATGGTGGTGTCGAGGTTGCCGATCATGCCGTCGACTTTCTGCGTGATCAGCGGATGGGCGCCGGTGGTGCTGACATGCAGGAGCGACAAATCGATCTTCAGGGCCAGCAGGTTTTGCCCGAGATCGTCGTGGATATCGCGCCCGATGCGCCGGCGTTCGTTTTCGCGCACGCTTTCCTGCTTGCGCGCCAGCTTGCACAAGGCGACGTGGGTGTTGGCCAGGGCGCGCTCGGCCACGGCGCGCGCGTGGATCTCGATGGCCAGCTGGGCCTCGATGTCGGCCAGCTTGTCGTCCAGCCGCAGGTGGCGCTTGAGCAAGGCATGGAAGCCCCAGCCCAGCAAGATCATCCAGGCCAGCGCAGCAAGGAGGGTAGGCGTGATCGTCATGACAGTTCCTTCCGATTAATCCGATGCGGCGAAGTCGACTCCGATAAAGTTACATTGCGGAATCTTTACGCCCTTGTGGGAGATCAATCGGGAACGCAGCCCGGTGCGAGGCAGCGCAAACATGGCCGAAAAGACCGATTTGGCGGGCCTTTGTTCCGCCTTGCTATAATGGAGGGTTGACGACGAAGGTAATTCCTGTGACTTACAGCATCAAAGAAATTTTCTACACCCTGCAAGGCGAGGGTGCGCATGCCGGGCGTCCGGCCGTGTTTTGCCGCTTTTCGGGCTGTAACCTGTGGACGGGACGCGAAAGCGACCGGGCCACGGCTGTCTGCACCTTCTGCGATACCGATTTCGTCGGCACCGACGGCGAGCGCGGCGGCAAGTTCCCCACGGGCGAAGCGCTGGCGGCGGTCATCGACAGCCTGTGGCCGGCCAGCCATCCGGCCAGCAAGTACGTGGTGTTTACCGGCGGCGAACCCTTGCTGCAGCTCGACGCCGAGCTGATCGCCGCCATGCACGCCGCCGGCTTCGAAATCGCCATCGAAACCAATGGCACCTTGCCGGTGCCGCCTGGCGTGGACTGGATCTGCGTCAGCCCGAAAATGGGTTCGGCCCTGGTGGTGGAAAAAGGCAATGAGATCAAGGTGGTCATTCCGCAGACCAGGCAAGACCTGGCCGCCTACGAACACCTGGATTTCGACAACTTCTTCGTGCAGCCGATGGATGGCCCGCTGGCCGAACACAATACGCGTCTGGCCATCGAGACCTGCAAGCGCAATCCCAAGTGGAAGCTGAGCCTGCAAACCCATAAACTTTTACAAATACCTTAAGCCTTCCATGCTGACCATCACACGCAAGCTCGAATTCGACGCGGGCCACCGCATTCCCGACCACAAAAGCCAGTGCCGCAACCTGCACGGGCACCGCTACACGCTCGAAATCACGCTCACCGGCGCCGTCATCCAGGTCGAAGGCAATTCCGACAATGGCATGATCATGGATTTTTCCGACATCAAGGCGCTGGCCAAGGAACACCTGGTCGATGTCTGGGACCATGCTTTCCTGGTGTATGAAAAAGACGACAAGGTGCGCGACTTCCTGGCAACCCTGCCTGGCCACAAGACGGTCGTCATCGACCGCATTCCCACGGTCGAAAACCTGGCGCAGATCGCCTTCGAGATCCTGAAAGCGGCCTACAAGGACCGTTTCGGCACCGGCTTGCACCTGCATAAGCTTGTCTTGCACGAAACCCCGAACTGCTGGGCCGAGATTACCGATGCCTGATAGCGACTTCATGCAACTGGCTTTGGTGCAGGCGCAACATGCATGGACGCTGGGCGAGGTGCCGGTGGGCGCGGTCGTGGTCAAGGATGGCGTGGTCATCGCGACCGGCTTCAACCAGCCGATCGGACGGCACGACCCTACCGCCCATGCGGAAATCGTGGCCTTGCGTGCGGCCGCCGAAAAACTGGGCAATTACCGCCTGCCGGGCTGCGAGCTGTTCGTCACGCTCGAACCCTGCGTGATGTGCTCGGGCGCCATGATGCATGCGCGCCTGTCGCGCGTGGTCTACGGCGCGCTTGACCCCAAAACCGGCGCCTGCGGTTCGGTGCTGAACCTGTTCGAACAGGAAAAGCTCAATCACCATGCCGAAGTGGTCGGCGGCGTCATGGCCGACGAAGCGGGCGCCATGCTGAAGGGCTTTTTTGCCGAACGGCGCAATGCCGCCCGCAAAGCCGACCCGAAAATCTAGGCCCTTTTGCGAAAAATGGTATGCTCATCCTGCATGCCACAGGAGATGAGATTGCCACGTAATACAGTATCTAAACAGGACAACCCGGAAACCGCACCCGGCATCGTGCGACTTGCCCTTGAAATGCGCGCTCCCTGGGAGCTTGGCATCGCACTGGCCGCCTATCCCTTCATGCGCGCCGCGCCCAAGGGCGACGGCCACCCGGTGCTGGTCTTCCCCGGCCTGGCCGCGGGCGACGTCACCACGGTCGTCATCCGGCGCTTTTTGTCGGACCTGGGCTATTCCGCGCACGCGTGGGAGCAGGGCCTCAATTTCGGCCCCCGCCCGGGCGTGCTGGAAGCCTGCGTCGAAAAAATTCTTGAACTGCGCAAGGAACATGGCCGCACGGTCAGCCTGGTAGGCTGGAGCCTGGGCGGCGTGTACGCGCGCGAACTGGCCAAGATGATGCCCGACGACGTGCGGCTCGTCATTTCGCTCGGTTCGCCCTTCACGGGCAACCCCAAGGCCACCAATGCCTGGCGCGTCTACCAGCTGGTGTCCGGCGAAAAGGAAATCGATGCCGAGCGTTTCGCGGCGCTCAGGGAAACCCCGAAGGTGCCTACCACCTCCATCTACAGCCGTACCGACGGCGTGGTGGCCTGGCAGTGCAGCGTGGAGCAGGAAACGGCGTCGTCGGAAAACATCGAAGTGCACGCCAGCCATGTGGGCATGGGCCTGAACCCGACCGCGCTGTATGCGATCGCCGACCGCCTCAGCCAGCACGAAGGCGACTGGAAGCGTTTTGATCACGAAGCCCATAGCGGCATCAAGAAACTGCTGTTCCTCGATCCGGCCCGGTCGTCGTGGCCGAATCCATTTTTCGGGTTCTACTGACAGGCAGCACACACGGCGTCTCTAACAAGGGTCAGGCATGAAACACCTTAGCGGTCTGGATGCAACTTTCCTTCACCTGGAGACGCCGGAGATGCCGATGCATGTCGGCGGCCTGCACCTGCTCGACTTGCCCGAAGACTTCAAGGGCGACTATATCGACGCCGTCAAGCGCCATATCGCCGACCGCATGCACCTGGCCACGGTCTTCACCAAGAAGCTGGCCCTGATGCCCTTCGATATCGCCAACCCGGTGTGGGTGGACGATGACGACGTCGACCTCGACTACCATATCCGCCAGATCACCCTGCCCAAGCCGGGCACGCAAGCCCAGCTCGAAGCCTATGTCGGGCGCCTGCATTCGAGCCTGCTCGACCGCAGCCGTCCGCTGTGGGAATTCTATGTGTTCGACGGCTTGCAATCGGGGCAGATCGGCTTCTACACCAAGATCCACCATGCGGCGCTGGACGGGCAGGGCGCGATCGTGCTGGCCACCGCGCTGCTCGACGTCACGCCGGTGCCGCGCGTGGTCGACGCGCCGCCCGCGCACGACAAGGCGCCCTACCAGCCGCCCGTGTCCAGCATGCTCAAGGCCGCCTTGCGCGACACGGTGGCCCAGTGCGCCAAGCTGGTGCTGGGCGTGCCGACCGGCCTGCGCGTGGCCGCGAGCCTCATCACGCCGAGCGTGAACGAGGAAGGCAAGCGCCGCCTGAGCCTGCCCAAATTGTCGCTCGCGCCCAAGACCCCGCTTAACGCCAGCATCACCAACCAGCGCGTGTTCGCCACCGCCAAGATCAGCCTCAAGGAAGCGCTTGGCGTGGGCAAGGCCTTTGGGGGCACCCTGAACGATGCTGTCATGGCCATCGTTAGCGGCGCGCTGCGGCGTTACCTGGACGAACACGGGGCCTTGCCGGAACGTTCGCTCGTGGCCGCGGTGCCGGTCAGCCTGCGCAGTGAGGGCAATACCGACCTCAATAACCAGGTCAGCATGATGCTGATGCAGCTGGCCAGCGACGAAGCCGATCCGGCGAAGCGCATGCGCGCCATCGTCAAGGCGTCGGCCAGGATGAAGAAGACCATGTCGAGCGTGAAGTCCATCATGCCGACCGATTTCCCCAGCCTGGGCGTGCCATGGCTGATGAGCGGCCTGGTGGCCTTGTACGGGCGCTCGCGCCTGGCCGATTCGATGCCGTCGATCGCCAATGTCGTCATCTCCAATGTGCCGGGGGCGCGCATGCCGCTGTACCTGGCCGGCGCGCGCATGACCACCAATTACCCGGTGTCCATCGTCACCCATGGCCTGGCCCTGAACGTGACGGTCCAAAGCTACAACGGCGCGCTCGATTTCGGCATGATCGCCTGCCGCCGCGCCGTGCCCGACGTGCGGTTTTTCGCCGAGTGCATGACGGCCGCGCACCAGGAACTGCTGCAGGCGGCACTGGCGCTGCAAGTGGCCGCGGAAGAACCCGCGCCGGCTCCCGCGAAAAAACGCGCTGCGCCACGCAAGCCTGTCGCCAAGGCGCCCGCGAAACCCCGAACCCGCGCCTCGGCGCCGGCCTGACCATGCCTACCCTGAAGTCGAACGGCATCAGCATCGCCTACGAAACCGCCGGCGACCCGAAAGCCGTGCCGCTGCTGCTCATCATGGGACTGGGCATGCAGCTGATCGCCTGGCCCGACGACCTCGTGGAGGGCCTGGTGGAGCAGGGCTTCCATGTGATCCGTTTCGACAATCGCGACAGCGGCCTGTCCGACAAATTCGACCATGCCGGTACGCCCAACCTGGCCCTGGCCTTCATCAAGACGCTGGTGCGCTGGCCCCTGAAAAGCGCCTACACGCTCGACGACATGGCCAATGACGCCGTCGGCGTCCTCGACGCCCTGGGCGTGGCCCGCGCCCACATCGTCGGTGCGTCGATGGGCGGCATGATTGCCCAGCTGGTGGCCGCCAGGCACCCCGAGCGGGTGCTGAGCCTGACCTCGATCATGTCGAGCAGCGGCCGGCGCGGCCTTCCGGGGCCGACCAGGGAAGCGCGCGCCGTGCTGCTACGCCGTCCCGCCAATCCCAAGGACATGGACAGCGTGGTCACGCACATGGCCAATACCTTCCGCGTGATCGGCAGCCCGGCCTATCCGACCAGCGACAAGGCGCTGCGCTCGCGCGTGACGCGTTCCATCAAGCGTAATGTGAGCACCGGCGGCGTCGTGCGCCAGATGGTGGCGATCGCGGCCTCGGGCGACCGCAGCCATCTGCTGGGGGCCATCCGCGCGCCGACCCTGGTCATTCACGGGGCGGCAGATCCGCTGGTGCCGCTCGCCTGCGGCCAGGACACGGCCAGGCAGATACCCGGTGCGCGCCTGGAAGTCATCGAAGGCATGGGCCACGACCTGCCGGCCCAGCTGATCGAGCGCCTGCTTGCCTTGATCGACGCGCACGCGCACGGTAAGATGATGCCCGACCCAACAGCGCGGCTCTTCGAAAAACAGTGAATAACCCAACATTCGGCATTGCCATCGTCGCTCCCAGCGGCTATACCTTCGACGACGAAGCCATCGCACGCGGCATCGCCAGGCTGGAACAGCGCGGCCACACGGTTTTCAACTACTTCGACAGCAAGCGCGTGCACCAGCGCTTCGGCGGCACCGACGACGAGCGCCTGGCGCAGCTCAACGCCGCCGCGGCCAATCCAGACGTCCAGGTGGTCATGGCGCTGCGCGGGCAGTACGGGCTGACCCGCCTGTTGCCGCGCATCGACTTCGCACAGATGGCGGCCAGCGGCAAAATCTTCGTCGGCTTTTCCGATTTCACTGCCTTCCAGATGGCGCTGATGGCCAAGACCGGCGCCATGAGCTACGCGGGGCCGATGCTGCTCGCCGATTTCGGCGGCAAGGAAGTGGTCGACTATACCGTCGACGATTTCTTCCAGTGCCTGGGCGCGAAAACGCACCGCATCAGCCAGGCGGCCAGCCGCAATCCCAACCTGAATGTCAGCGGCACGGTCTGGGGCGGCAACCTGGCCATGATCGTATCGCTGCTGGGGACCGAGTATTTTCCGGCCATCGATGACGGCATCCTGTTCATCGAGGACGTCAACGAACACCCTTACCGCGTCGAACGCATGCTGCTGCAGCTGATGCAGGCGGGCGTACTGCAACGCCAAAAGGCGCTGGTGCTGGGCGATTTTTCAAATTACACGCTCAGCCCCGCCGACAACGGCTACGACTTCAACACCATGCTGGCCTACCTGCGCGCCACGCTGCCGGTGCCGGTGCTGACCGGGCTGCAGTATGGCCACGGCCCGAAACGCGCGACCATTCCTTTCGGCGCCAGGGCCAGCCTGTGGTCGGACGCCGCCCACTTCGAGCTGACCATCAGCGGCTATCCGACGATCCGCAATGCGTGAGCTGCCGGCGGCGGCTGACTACTATCGCACCACATCGCCCGGTCACAGCTACCCGTCGCTGAACGGTCCTGCCGATGCCGCCATCTGCATCATCGGCGGCGGCTTCGCGGGCCTGTCGACGGCCATCGCCCTGATGGAGCGGGGCGAAACCAATATCGTGGTGCTCGAATCGGAAACGGTCGGGCACGGCGCCTCGGGCCGCAATGGCGGTTTCGTGTTCGGCGGTTTTTCGCTCGGTGAACGCAGCATTGTCGACACCGTGGGACCCGAGGCGGGGCGCCAGCTGTATCACCTGACCCTGGCCGCCGTGGAGCAGATCCGCGCGCGCATCGGCAAGTACGCGATCGACTGCGACATCGCCGAACAGGGCGTGTACCTGGCCAACTGGTTTGACGATGACCGCATTCTCGACCAGCAGCAGCGCTTCATGGCGGACGCGCTGGGCGTCGAATGGCAGCGCGTGAGCCGCGCCCAGATGGCAGAACGGCTCGAATCGAAACGCTATTTCGGCGGCCTGTACGAGCCGGGCGCTTTCCATTTTCATCCACTGAAATATGCCCAGGGCCTGGCGCGCGCACTGGCGTTGCGCGGTGTGCGCGTGCATGAACAAAGCCGGGTCGCGCGCATCACGGCCGACGGCGCGGGCTGGCGCGTGTCCACCGTCGGTGGCGAAGTGCGCGCCAGGGAAGTGGTGGTGTGCTGCGGCGGCTACATCGAAAAGCTGTATCCGCGCCTTGGCGGCGCGGTGCTGCCGATCGCCACCTACGTGATGGTGACCGAGCAGCTGGGCGAACGCCTGCAGGGCGCCATGCGCACCGGTGCTGCCGTCTACGACACGCGCTTCGCCTTCGACTATTACCGGCCGCTGGCCGACACCCGCATCCTGTGGGGTGGCCGCATTTCGATTTCCGAACGCAGCGGCGAAGACGTTGCGCGCCTGCTGTACCAGGACATGCTGAAGGTGTATCCGCAACTGGCGGGCACGCGCGTGGACTATGCCTGGAGCGGCATGATGAGCTACGGCCGCCACAAGATGCCCCAGCTGGGCCGCCTGCCGGAAGGGCTGTGGTACGGCATGGGCTTCGGCGGCCATGGCGTGGCACCGACCACGCTTGCCGGCGACGTGCTGGCCGCGGCCATCATGGGCGACGGCGTGGACCTGGCGCGCTTCGCGTCCTGGGGCTTGCCGAGCACGGGCGGGCCGGCCGGGCTGGTGGCCGCCCAGCTGGCGTACTGGTACTACGAATTGCGCGACTGGATGCGCCAATAGTGGCACAGCGCTCGCCCCGCATCGATGCGCTGCGCGGCCTGGCGGTCTTCGGCATCCTGTTCGTCAATGTGTGGAGCCATGTGAATGGATTCAGCCACTTTCGTTTCGGTGTCATGGAACAGGCCATGCCGTTGGGCGAACAACTGCTCATCTTCCTGACGGCCGCTTTCGCCGAGAGCAAGTTCTATCCCATCTTCGCCTTCCTGTTCGGCGCCGGCTTTGCGCTGCAAGCCAGGGGAGCAGCCGATCCTGTCCACGCTGAAGCCGTCCAGAAGAGGCGCATGGTATGGTTGCTCGCTTGCGGCATCGTGCATGGCACCGTGGTCTGGTTCGGCGACATCCTGACCTCGTATGCCCTGCTCGGTTTCTGGCTGAACGGGACGGCTGGCCTGCGCCTGGGAGGGCTGCTTCGGGGCCTGCGCTTCCTGTTCCTCCTCAATTGTGGCATTGCCGTGCTGTGGATGAGCGGTGCCATTGCCATGAGCAGCATGGATCTGGAGGACCTGATCGCCGAGCTATTCGAGCTGCATCGCACGCAAGCGGTGTACACCATGGGCGGCTGGTCCGATATCGCGGCGCAACGGCTGGTCGACTATGTCGTGGCCCTGGCGAGCCTGGTCATTTATGCTCCGCGCCTGATGCTGCTGTTCCTGCTCGGCGTGTTTGCGGTGCGCCTGGGATGGCTGACACAAGCCGAGCGCCATCGCGGCCTGTGGCGCAAGGTGCTGCTGGCCGGCCTGGTGGTCGGCCTGCCGCTCAACCTGTGGTGGGGCGTCGTCACCTTGCAGATTGCGACCGATCCGCTGTCGCAGTCGCTCGTTTCCGGTATCGCGGCCGGACTGGCCGACGTCGCCGGCCCCTGCCTTGCCGCCGCCTATGTTGCCGCGGTGATGCTGGCCCGGCCAGGCTTGCTGGCGTGGCTGGCGCCGGTCGGGCGCATGGCGTTGACCAACTACCTGCTGCAATCGGTCGTGCTGTCGCTGCTGCTGCAGGGCTTCGGGCTGGGACTGGGCGCCAGCCTGTCGCGGGCGGGGCTGGCCGGCGTCTGCTGCGCCCTGATGCTGGTCCAGCTGGGATTGAGCCATTGGTGGCTCAGGCACCACCAGCAAGGCCCGATGGAAGCCTTGTGGCGGCGTTATACCGCGTCGGCCTGAGGCGCTGCCTTCTTGAACGGGCTGCGCTCCGGCGCTTCATCATGCTCGACGCCCAGCAGCACGCGCTTGATCAGTTTATTGAACACCGGCTGGCGATGCCGCACCAGAATGCCGAATGGCTGCGGTTTCGCGCCCAGCGATGCTTTCGGTTCGAGCGCGGTGCGGCCGTAGGATATCTGCTTGCAGCCCAGCGCCAGTGCGTCCGCGATGCCCGCGTGGAGCAGGCGCAGGTAGATCGGCAGGCTCTCGGCCGCGGCCCGGTCAAAGCCGATGTGGTAGGCGATGGCGGTATCGCCGTCGGCCACGGAAATCAGGAAGCCCAGCAAATTGCCGTTCTGCCGCACGACCGTGCAGCGAAAGCGCGCGCCCGCCACCTGTTCCAGCGCCGCGAAATACTCCGGCACCAGTTCGAAGGGACGGAAGCTGGCGTTGACCTGCACCGCCTTGTACAGGGCGTGGATCTGCTGGCGGGCGCGACCCAGGTCACTGAAAGGCTCGACGCTGCAGCCGGCGTCGTCGAGCACCTTGAAGATGGCGTTCTTCACCTTGGTGCGGTATTTCGAGGCCAGGCTGGCCAGGTAGTCGTCGTAGGTTTTCCAGCCCGCTTCGAGCGCCAGCACCATGTTCGGTTCGGTCTCGACATAGCGGTAGCACAGGTTTTCCAGGTGTGCGGCATGGTCGGAGTAGGGGGCGTGCAAGTCCTTGATCATGATGAAGTGCGTCTTGCCGGCCAGTTTGTCGGCCTGGCGCACGCGGTACAGGACTTCGGCCACGCCGTGCCAGGCCAGTTCCATGTCGACGCCGTCGGCGAAGGCGATGCCGTGCTGGCCGAAGGTGAGCAGGTTGCCGCAGGTGAGGATGCGCTGGCCAAGATTGTCGAGATTTCCCTTGTCGCCCGCCGCTTTTTCGGGCCGCGCCTGTCCCAGGCTGACGTCGGCGATTTGCATGTACATCGCGGCGACCGGGCGGCGTTCTGCGCCTTCGCCACTGAAAATCATGGCATAGCGGGGCGCCAGGTTGGATGGCAGCACCCGTTCGAGCGTGCGCAGGTAATCGGCCGACATGAAAAAGCCGGAGCGCGCAGCCAGCGTACCCCAGGCAGCCGCATCGAGCATGTCGATGCCGTCGGCCACCGCGTAATGAAGGTCCGCCGGGCCGCGCAGGCGTTTGCGGGTGGCGCTGCGCTCCTTCAGCGACGTGGTCAGCGACCGGATCTGGTCGGTGATCTTCATGCGGTGGCGGCGTCAGGGACAGGCGCAGGCCGGAGGTGCTTTTTCCCGTTCAGCAGCGTGCCGATCCAGGTGCGGCGCACCAGGAAGTGATAGCTCAGGAGGCAGGCCATGGTGGTCAGCGCGATGTTCAGGCCCATCTTGGTCAGGGCGCCCAGCGGGGCGTTAAACAGCAGTACGCCAAAGCCCATGGTGCCGAGCATGTGCACCAGGAACACCCAGTAGGAACTGTCGGAGATGTAGCGCAGCACGCGGTTCTGGTGCGGCAGGAAGCGCAGGAACAGGCCGATCAGCCCGAAACTCCACAGCCAGCTGGTGACGGCGTAGAAAAACGCGATCCACGGGAACAGGTCCGCCGTGGTGGCGGGCGAGGCGGCGTACAGCGCGAACAGCTTGCAGCAGATGAGGAAGGGCACGGTGCCGGCGACCAGGTATTTGATCCAGTCGGCCTTGTACATCGGCAGCAGCGTGTCGCGCACGCCGTAAATCATCCAGCCGGCCAGGAAAAACAGGCCGCTATGGACGGTTTCATTGAGGTTGGGGATGAAGGAGCCGTTCGGGGACAGCATGCCCGCCTTGTACTGCGCGCCGACGATGGCCAGGGGAATCGCCAGGACCAGGGCGCCCCAGCCCTTCGCGGCCAGGGTGCGCATCGTTTTCGCGACCGCCGCGCCGACGCTCGCCGGCAGGTATTTGCCCACGGCGCCGAACGCGGCGGCGAGCATGCAGAACCACATCAGGTAGTAGATGAACCACATGTGCATGGTGGGCGGGCCCTTGGTGCCGCCTGCCGGCGGTTTGGGCGCGTATTTCAGGTCGATGCCCAGCGTGCCGTTGGCCATCAGGTGGCCGAATACGAGGATCAGGAAGACCATGCCCGCGAACAGGAAGGGCCAGAACAGGGCAAAGGGCAGGGCGATCCGGCGCGCGCGCTTGCGCAGCATGGTCTTGTAACCGTATTTTTCCACCATCATCGCGGCCAGGAAACCGGCCAGGATGAAGAACACGGGCATGCGGAAGGAATGGATGAAGATCATCAAGAGGTTGGCGACGGGCGAACTGGCCGGGTCGCGCCAGGGCATGGGCGAGTCCTGGGTCAGGTGGTTCAGGGCCACGTGCAGGACGATGCCGAGCCACATCATGACGGCGCGCAGGTTGTCGAGGGCATGCAGGCGCCCGCTGTCCACTTGCTGGTTCATTTCTGCTTTCTAAATTAGCAACATTGGCATCATGCCCGATTCGCGGGCGCGAGGGAAGCAAAAGCCTGTGCATACATGCAGGCGGCGGCCTGTATTGTATAATGGTCGATTGGCCTATAAGCCCCTGATTCCACTATCAAAAGACGCAACCCAGAATGCTTTCCACTGCAAATATCACAATGCAATTTGGCGCCAAGCCATTGTTCGAAAATATCTCCGTCAAATTCGGCGACGGCAACCGTTACGGCCTGATCGGCGCGAACGGCTGCGGCAAGTCCACTTTCATGAAAATCCTGGGCGGCGACCTGGAAGCGTCGGGCGGCAATGTCATGCTCGATACCAATGAGCGCCTGGGCAAATTGCGCCAGGACCAGTTCGCCTTCGAAGAGATGCGCGTGCTCGACGTGGTCATGATGGGCCACACCGAAATGTGGGCCGCCATGGCCCAGCGCGACGCCATCTACGCCAATCCTGAAGCGACCGACGACGACTACATGCACGCGGCCGAACTGGAAGGCAAGGTCTCCGAGTACGACGGCTATACGGCCGAAGCGCGCGCCGGCGAACTGCTGCTGGGCGCCGGCGTGGCGATCGAGCTGCACCAGGGCCCGATGAGCAATGTGTCGCCAGGCTGGAAGCTGCGCGTGCTGCTGGCGCAGGCGCTGTTCTCGAACCCGGACATCCTGCTGCTCGACGAACCGACCAACAACCTGGACATCAACACCATCCGCTGGCTGGAAGATGTGCTCAACGAGCGCAATTCCACCATGATCATCATTTCCCACGATCGCCACTTCCTGAACCAGGTGTGCACCCACGTGGCGGACATGGATTACGGCACGCTGAAAATCTATCCAGGCAATTACGACGACTACATGTTCGCGTCCACCCAGGCCCGCAACCAGCAGCTGTCGAACAATGCCAAGGCCAAGGAAAAAGTCGCCGAGCTGCAGGACTTCGTGCGCCGCTTCGCCGCCAACAAATCGAAGGCGCGCCAGGCCACGTCGCGCGCCAAGCAGATCGAAAAAATCAAGGTCGACGACATCAAGCCGTCGTCGCGCGCCTATCCCTTCGTCCGTTTCGACGGCGAGAAAAAGCTGCACCGCCTGGCCGTGGAAGTGGACGGCATCGAGAAAAAATTCGACCGCCAGCTGTTCAAGAATTTCAGCATCATGGTCGAAGCGGGCGAGCGCATCGCCATCATCGGCGCCAACGGCGCCGGCAAGACCACCATGCTGCGCTGTATCGGCGGCGGCGACATCACCGGCCTCGATGCAGACTACGGCATGGTCAAATGGGCGGAAAACGCGAATGTGGGCTACATGCCGCAGGATCCGACCGAACAATTCCCGCTTGATGCCACCCTGATCGACTGGATGGGCGCGTGGACCAAGGAAGGCGACGACGACCAGGCCGTGCGTTCCATCCTGGGCCGCCTGCTGTTCGGCGGCGACGAAGTCAAGAAGTCGGTGCGCGTGCTGTCCGGCGGCGAAAAAGGCCGCATGATGTACGGTAAGCTGATGCTGGGCCGTCACAACGTCCTGCTGATGGACGAGCCGACCAACCACATGGACATGGAGTCGATCGAGTCGCTCAACGTGGCGCTTGAAAAATATGCGGGCACCCTGATTTTCGTCTCGCACGACCGCGAATTCGTCTCCTCGCTGGCCAACCGCATCATCGAGATCAAGGACAACGAGATCGTCGACTTCCGCGGCAATTACGAAGACTACCTGAAGAGCCAGGGCATCGACTGAAGATTCGACCATGACCACTATTGTGCCTATCAAGACTGTTGAATACGAGCGTCCTGCAGGCGGCGCAAGCTGCACCGCCCAGGCCTGGGCGCGTACCCCGGCCGCGCCGTCGGCCGAGGAGAAGGCCGTACTGAAGGACCGCATCCGGCGCCTGCTCAAGGAGCGTGGTGCCGTGCTGGTGGCCCACTACTACGTGGACGGCGACCTGCAGGACCTGGCCGAAGAAACCGGCGGCTGCGTGTCCGATTCGCTGGAAATGGCGCGCTTCGGGCGCGATCATCCGGCCACGACCCTGGTGGTGGCCGGCGTGCGCTTCATGGGAGAAACCGCCAAGATCCTCAGTCCCGAAAAACGCATCCTCATGCCCGACCTGGACGCCACCTGTTCGCTCGACCTGGGTTGCCCGGCCGACGAATTCGCGGCCTTCTGCGACGCCCATCCCGATCGCACCGTGGTGGTCTACGCCAATACCAGCGCGGCCGTCAAAGCGCGCGCCGACTGGATGGTGACGTCCTCGATCGGCCTGGACATCGTGGCCCACCTGCACGCGCAGGGCAAAAAAATCCTGTGGGCGCCCGACAAGCACCTGGGCGGCTACATCCAGAAAAAAACCGGCGCCGACATGCTCCTGTGGCAGGGTTCCTGCCTGGTGCACGACGAATTCAAGGGCATCGAACTGGACCTGCTCAAGGCCGAGCATCCCGAAGCGAAGGTCCTGGTCCATCCCGAGTCGCCCGCCAACGTGGTGGCCCTGGCCGACGTCGTCGGTTCGACCACGCAGCTGATCAACGCGGCCCAGACCATGGACGCGACCACCTTCATCGTCGCCACCGACAACGGCATCCTGCACAAGATGCGCGCCGCCGCGCCGGGCAAGCACTTCATCGAAGCGCCCACGGCCGGCAACAGCGCCACCTGCAAGAGCTGCGCGCACTGCCCGTGGATGGCCATGAACGGCCTGCAGAACCTGGCCGACGTGCTGGAAAACGGCCACAATGAAATCCAGGTCGATCCGGAGGTGGGCAAGCAGGCCGTGCGCGCCATCGACCGCATGCTCGACTTCGCGGCAGCGAAGAAGGCCAAGGCCTTGCCAACCGGCGAGCTGGCAAAAGAAGGAAACCTGTTTTCGGGAGTAGGCCCAGCATGAGCAATCTGCACAATCCGTACGACCGTTTCGACGAAGCCCTGCAATCGTCCTTTGAATCGAACCTGCTGGCCGCGTTGCTCGAAGACGTGGGCACGGGCGACCTGACCGGCAAGCTGGTGCCGGACGACGTGCGCGTGCGCGCCCGCGTCATCGTGCGCGAAGACGCCGTGCTGTGCGGCGCGCCGTGGTTCGAGGGCGTGATGCTGGCCCTGGACCAGACCATCGATATCGACTGGCAGTATGCCGAGGGCGACATGATGAAGGCCGGCAGCGTGGTCTGCACCATCGAAGCGCCACCGCGTTCGCTGCTGACGGCCGAACGCAGCGCCCTCAATTTCATGCAGCTGATGTCGGGCGTGGCCACGGCCACCCGCAAGTTCGTCGACGTCGTCGCGGGCACCAATGCCGCCATCCTCGACACCCGCAAGACGCTGCCGGGCCTGCGCCAGGCGCAGAAGTACGCGGTGCGCGTCGGTGGTGGCCAGAACCAGCGCATGGCGCTGTTCGACGGCATCCTGATCAAGGAAAACCACATCGCCGCGACCGGCGGCGTGGCCAAGGCCCTGGCGGCGGCTACGGCGCTTAATGCCGGCGTGTCGATCCAGATCGAAGTGGAGAGCGTGGCGGAACTGGCGCAGGCGCTGGACGCCGGCGCCACCTCGGTCCTGCTGGATAATTTCGAGCTGCCCGCCATGCGCGAGGCGGTGGCACTGAACGCGGGCCGCGCCAAGCTGGAGGCGTCTGGCGGCGTGAGCCTGGAGAGCGTGCGCGCGATCGCCGAAACGGGCGTCGACCGCATTTCCATCGGCAGCCTGACCAAGGACATCAAGGCCACCGATTTCTCGCTGCGGATTATCGAGTAGCCGACAAGCCGATCCCCCCCACGATCAGGGCGAAGGCGATGACGTGGTAGGCGTGCGGCATTTCGCGCAGGATCAGCGATGACATCAGCGCCGTGAACAGCGGCGTCAGGTTGACGAAGAAGGCGCCCACGCTGGGCCCCGCGCGCTGTACGCCGGCGCCCCAGCAGCGGAAGGCGATGATGGCCGGTCCGATGGCGACGTACAGCATCGCCGCGACCAGGCCCCAGCTCCAGTCGATCGACGCTCCTCCCAGGCTCCATTCCCCGGCCGCGAAGGCGCCCGACCACAGCACCCCATACCCCACCTGCGCGAGCAGGAAGGCGGCCCAGTCGGCGCGCAGCGCGGGCAAATCCTTTTGCCCGGTCAGGAGCCAGCTGTAGAAGGACCACGCAATGGTGGCCAGGATCATGTAGACATCGCCCGCGACCAGGCGCATCGCCAGCAGCAGGTCCCATTGTCCGCGGCACAGCACCAGCAGCACGCCGAGCACGGACAGGACCGCGCCCATGACCTGCTTGCGGCCCACCTTCACGCCGAAGAAGAGCGACCCCACCAGCATCATCCACACCGGCATGCCCGAGGCGACCAGCGTCACATTGATGGGCGTGGAGCTTTGCAGCGCCAGGTATTGCAGGGAGTTGTACAGGCCGATGCCGAGCAGCCCAAGCAGGCAGTAACGGCGCCAGTTGGTGATCAATTCGCCTCTGTAGCGGAACAGGGCGCGCCCGAGCGGCAGCAGGATCAGCAAGGCGATGGTCCAGCGCATCAGGTTGAGCGTCATCGGCGGCACGGCGTCGCGCACCAGGCGTCCGACGATCGCATTGCCCGCCCACAGGATGGGCGGTACGGTCAGCAGGGCGATGGTCGAAGGACTGAGTTTCTGGCTCAAGGTGTCAGCGGCGTGGCGGGGTCAGTACGCTGGGCAGCGCCTTTGGCAGGGTGTTCGGATAGTCGCGGCTGAAATGCAGGCCGCGGCTTTCGTGCCGGGTCAGCGCGCTGTTGACGATGAGGGAGGCCACGTCGACCAGGTTGCGCAGCTCCAGCAAGTCGTGCGTGATGCGGAAGTTGCGGTAGTACTCGTCGATCTCTTCCTTGAGAAGGGCAATCCGGTGCTGGGCGCGTTCCAGGCGCTTGGTGGTGCGCACGATGCCCACGTAGTTCCACATGAAGCGGCGCAGCTCGTCCCAGTTGTGGGCGATGACGACTTCCTCGTCGGCGTTGGTGACGCGGCTTTCATCCCAGGCCGGCAGGGATGGCGTGTCGTGCTTTTCCATGGCCGCGATTTCGTGGGCGCAGGCGCGCCCCACCACCAGGCATTCGAGCAGCGAATTGCTGGCCAGGCGGTTGGCGCCGTGCAGGCCGGTGCAGGCTGTTTCGCCGACCGCGTACAGGCCGGGAATATCGGTGCGCCCGGCCAGGTCGGTGACGATGCCGCCGCAGGTAAAGTGCACGGCCGGGACCACCGGTATCGGTTCCTTGGTGATGTCGATGCCCAATTCCAGGCAGCGCGCGTAAATGGTCGGGAAATGCTCCATGAGGAATTCGGGGCTTTGGTGGCTGATGTCCAGGTTTACGTAGTCCAGGCCGCGCTTTTTCATTTCGAAGTCGATGGCGCGGGCGACGACGTCGCGCGGGGCCAGCTCGCCCCGTTCGTCGTACATGGGCATGAAGCGCGTGCCGGCCGCCGCGCCGGCTTCCTGCGGCAGTTTCAGCAAGCCGCCTTCGCCGCGGATCGCTTCGGTGATCAGGAAGGATTTGGCGTAGGGGTGGTACAGGCAGGTCGGGTGGAACTGGATGAATTCCATGTTCGACACGCGGCAGCCCGCGCGCCAGGCCATGGCGATGCCGTCGCCGGTGGCGGTGTCGGGATTGGTGGTGTACAGGTAGACCTTGCCCGCGCCGCCGGTGGCCAGCACCGTGTGTTCGGTTTCGAAGGTGATGACCTTGCCGGTTTTTTCGTCCTGCACATACAGGCCGAGGCAGTGCGGCTGGCTGGGGTTGATGTTGATGCCCTGGGCCGCCTTGCCGCTCAATTTGTCAGAGGTGATGACGTCGATCGCGCAATGCTGTTCGAACAGCGTGATGTTCGGATGGGCGCGCACCTTCTGTTCCAGTGTCACCTGCACCGCGTGGCCGGTGGCGTCGGCGGCGTGGATGATGCGGCGCTGGCTGTGGCCACCCTCGCGCGTCAGGTGAAAGCCCATTTCGGCCGTGTCGTCGCGCGTGAAGGGCACGCCCTGGTCGATCAGCCATTCGATCGCTTCGCGTCCGTGTTCCACGATATAGCGGGTCGCCGCTTCGTCGCACAGGCCGCCGCCGGCCACCAGGGTGTCGTCGATGTGCTGCTGGTGGGTGTCGCCCGAATCGAGCACTGCGGCGATGCCGCCCTGGGCCCAGTTGCTGGCGCCGTCGAGCAGGGCGCGCTTGGAAATGATCGCTACCGTGCGCGTTTGCGCCAGGTGGAGGGCAACCGAGAGGCCGGCAAGGCCACTGCCGACGATGGCAACGTCAAATTTCATGGTGTAAGGATGATTTGTGCGGAAGCATCACTATAGTCTATTTGCCACGGACGTGTCTGGCCGCAGGGAAATGCCCGAATTCGCTTGTTCGTAGTCAATGCCTTCTGTGCAATAAACGGACACACTCGAAGAGCCGTTTCGGTCCCATGCGCGGAGGAGCCCCGTGATCCGGATTTTCAATCACTACGTTTCCAAAATGGCATTTATCCTGCTGCTGGTGGAGCTGGTAATGCTGCTGGCCTCGGTCAGCGTGGCATCCGCCATCTGGGTGTCCGATGGGCAGGGCCATTTCCGTGCCGAAAATCTGTATGTCTCCTCGCTGACCTTCGCGCTCGTCATCATCTTCAGCATGAGCGCGCTGGGCATGTACCAGCATGGCTCGCGCGAGGGCATGCGCACCACCTTGTTCCGCATCATGCCCTCGTTCGCGCTCGGTTTCGCGCTGCTCTCGGCGCTGATCGCCGTGCGGCCGGAAATGTACTTCGGGCGCGGCGTGTCCAGCGCCATTTTCGCGATCGGGGCGCTGGGCGTGGTGCTGGCCCGGCTGGTGGTGTTCAAGTCGGCCGAATCGGCGCTGCTCGAAGCGCGCCTGATTTTCATCGGCAGCGGCAGCATGGCGCGCGAATGCATGGACCTGGCCGGCAGCAAGTTCGGCTTCCACCAGTTCAAGGTGGTCGGCTGCATCCCGGTGGCGGGCGAGGAGGGCGTGGTGCATGAGGCTTGCCTGCTGCCGATGGGCGACTCGCTGCTGACCATGGCGCGCAAGTACGAGGCGAGCGAGGTCGTGGTGACGCTGTCGAACCGGCGCGAGAGCGGCTTTCCCACGCGCGAGCTGCTCGAGTGCGCGCTGGGCGGGGTGCGCGTGATCGATGCGGCCACCTTCTTCGAGCGCGAGGCGTGCCAGATCCGGCTCGATTCGCTGCAACCGAGCTACAGGAATTCGCGCTTGACCTTGAGAATTTCGATCATTTCGAGCACCCCGCGGCTGGCCGCATACACGGCGCCCGACCAGGACCAGGCGCGCGGATCGCCTTCGTCGCCATACTCGGCCACCTTGGACAGGTCGACCGAGCCCACCAGGTCGGCCAGGTCGGCCGTGGTGGGGTCGTGCGGGGCATAGGTGCCGATGGCGCTGCGGCCCGCTTCGGACACGAAGAAGCGTTCCACGGGCATGCGCATGAAGTCGCCCGCGAACTGCTCTTCGAGGCGGCTGCGGCAGTGCGGACACGGGTCGCCGGCGATGTCGATGCCGTAAGTATTGCGGCAACTGGCGCGCATGCTGTGCGGCACCAGGTGCAGCGGCGATTCGTGGACCGGGCAGCCGGCAATGGCATACATGGCGCCTTCCTCGGTGTAGCTGTATTCTTCGAGCGCGCGCTTGAGCAGGATGACCAGGGTGGACTTGCCTCCCGACGGCGGACCGAGCAGCAGGAGCAGGCGGCGGCCCACTTCGGACCCGGCCGCTGCCGCCTTGAAATAGTCGATCACGCGGGCCAGCGCTTCGTCGATGCCGTAGAGCTCGTCGTCGAACAGGCGACAGCGGACCTGGCCCTCGGCATTGGTGCTGCAGCTGGCCTGGAGCATGTCCCAGATGTACTGGTGCGAGCTGCGCGCGACCTGCGGCGCGGCCTCCGGAAGCACCTGTTCCATGAATTGCGAGAACGTCCCCGACCAGTGACCGGCCCGGTGCTGCCTGGTGAACAGGCTGAGGTTCTCCAAAAAATCCTGTTGCTGTTCCGCCGTCACAAGGCCTCCGTCTGCGAGCTCCCAGTATCGGCGCGGACGGCATGGGCCGGATGACACCCGTCAAGGTGCGCGGCTGAACCAATCAGCGTGAAAATACTCGCCGAAAAAACGCCAGCCTGCGTGGGGCGGCGCACAGAAGCGGGACGCGATCGCGCTTAGCATGAGGTTTCCACCTAACAAGAAACAGAAGGAAGCTCCCATGTCCGCCTACACCCATGCCAGCCAGTTCGCTGAACTCAAGGACAAGATCCGTTCGATCCGCTTCGCCATGTTCACCACGCAAGACCAGGACGGCCAGCTGCTCAGCCGGCCCATGACCAGCCAGGACATCGACAGCGACGGCAACCTGTGGTTCTATACCTCGACCAGCACCGCGCTGTGGCTGCACATCGCGGCCCATCCCCGGGTCAACCTGAGCTTCGCCGAGCCCGAAGCGCATACCTATGTCTCGGTCAGCGGCACGGCCGAACGGGTGGTCGACCGTGAACAGATCAAGGCCATGTGGAATGCCGGCGCCCAGGCCTGGTATCCGAACGGGCCGAACGACCCGCATATGGTGCTGATCCGGGTGCTGCCCGACATGGCCGAATACTGGGATGCCGGTTCCAGCAGCATGGTGCAGCTGTTCAATATGGCCAAGGCCGTGCTGACCGGCAACACGCCGGACGACGGCAAGCACGGCCGCATCACGATGTAGGCTAGCCCCAGGGCGTGTAGGCGAAGCCCTCGGCGATCGTGGCGGCCAGCGCCGCCCTGTTTTCGGGGCTTTCGCTGAAACTGGCCAGGACCTCGGCCACCCCGGCCAGCTGGCGTTCCAGGATGTCGGTCCAGAAAGCCTGTCCGCCCGGGTCGGGGTCGCGGTGCAGCACGTTCTGGTAGAAACGCTGCACGATGGCGGCATTGCCGGGCGCGTCCCCGTACAGGGCCGCGAACTCCGCCGAGCCCACGAAGCCCGCCGTGATGGCCGCCAGCGGCACCCCGGCGTCGGCGCGGGCGATCCAGAAGCCCAGCCCGTCCTGGTCCGGCACGCGGGCGAAGGCGGCCTGGTAGATGCGATAGACCTGCCCGCCCACGCCATCGATATCGTAGGCGCGCGCGCCGTCGGTAAAGCGCAGGCGTTCGACCCCGCTCAGCAGGGCGGTGCTGCCTTCGCCCAGCAGGTCGAGCACGCGCAAGCCGCCCGCCACCTTGCTGATCAGGAAATTGCTGCGTTCGGACCAGAACAGCACGGTGTCGGTGCCGGCGCCCCCGATCAGCGTGTCGATGCCCGCTTCCATGACCAGCACGTCGTTGCCGGCCCCGCCATCGACCAGGTCGTCGCCGCCGCCACCGGCCAGGAGATCGTCGCCGGCGCCGCCGGACAGGGTATCGATCAGCATGCCGCCGGTCAGCGCATCGTTGCCGTCGCCCCCGTTCAGGGTGACACCGGTGACCCCGCCGAAGGGATCGATCAGTTCGGCGAACTGGCCGATGCCCAGCTCCGCTGCGAGCACGCCGGCCAGTGTGGCCACGGTGTGGAATGCCGCCGGCCCGGCACTGCCATCGGGATCGAAGCGTACCTGGGTGTCGGCGCCGGCCTGCACCAGGCGCAGGTGACCCGAGGCGAAGGGATTGACGCAATAGCGCAGGTAGTCGCTGCCGCCGATCAGGGTCTTGATCGATAGCTGGTCGCCGGCCGAGAAATCGCTGATGGTAACAAAGGCGGCCGGGCCGCAATCGGCCATGCCGAACACGTCGCTGCCGGCGCCGCCCGTGATGCGCAGCTGCACCGGCGACTGCCCGCCCAGCGCGAGGGTGAAACGGTCGTTGCCGGCGCCGCCGTCGAGCGCGACCTCGACTGCCGTGCCCGCCGCGCCCCAGCCGGCGCTGATCCGGAACTGGTCGTCGCCGGCGCCGCCATCGAGCAGGTCGTTGCCGTCCCCGCCTTCGAGCACGTCGTTGCCGTCGCCGCCGTCGAGGATGTTGTGCCCGCTGCCGTGGCTGACGAGCATGTCGTCGCCATCACCGCCGCGCAAGCGATTGTCGCCCGCGTCGTCGCACAGCAGGTCGTCGCCGGCGCCCCCATCGAGCTGGTCATGGCCGTCGTCGCCGAACAGGATGTCGTTGCCGGCGCCGCCTTCAAGAACGTCGTCGCCGGCCTCGCCGTACAGGATGTCGTTGCCTTCCAGGCCCTCGAGCAGGTCGTCGCCGGCGCGGCCGTACAGGTAGTCAGGGCCGTCGGTGCCGGCCAGCGTGTCGTTCGAATCGGTTCCGTTCAGCATCACCATCGCAAGTTCCCGGGCGTCGGCAGGGAACTTCACTATCGCCCATGCGAGTCAGCAAGCCTTGAATAATGTCAATATGTCGGCCCGTCCTGCCGGTGCGAACGCCGGCGACCCGCGCCAGCGTGCCGCTATTTCGCGACCGGCCTGGCGAAGCGGGCCGGATCGATGCGCACATTCAGTTCCGCCGCATCGACCAGGATCGTCATCCGGTCTTTCGACCCTGCCAGGCCGATGTCGAGGCGGTGCGCCACCTTGATGCCGTCGACCAGCCGGTAATCGCTGCTGAAGATATCGACCGGCTTCATGGCGCCCATCACCAGGCCGGGCTGGGTGCGCTTGACTTCCAGGAAGGTGACCGCGTCCAGCCAGATGGTCGCCGTGCTGCCGTCGTACAGGGTCACGCCCAGCGCATGGGCCGGTTTGCCTTCCACCACGGCCGGTCCCGCATACGCCAGCTTGATGCCCTTGGCCGCATAGCCGACCAGGGTGCCGTCGAAATCGGCTTCCGCGACCAATGCTTTCGCTTCCAGTTCCGGCAGGGCGGCCGGCTTCATGCCGCCGGCCACGAAAGGATCGGTTTTCCAGGACTGCTTGCCGTCATAGGCGGTGGTCTGGACATTGCCCTGGATGGTGACATCCTTGCGGATCAGGTTGGGCCGGCCCGCTTCGACCACCACCGGCAGTTCGAATGGCGCCAGGCCGATCAGGCGCATGCGCACGCGGCGCGACACGATGCGCTCGGTGGGCCCCATGGCCAGGGCATGCTTGTCGAGCAAGGCTTGCAGTGTTGGCGCCGGGCTGGCATGGGCCGATGGCAGGGCCAGCAGCAGGGAGAGGGACAGCAGGAATGTACGCATGATGTTTCCTTTATAAAAAATCAGGCCTTCTTGTGGCCATTCAGGGTGGCGCCGACAAAGCTGCGGCGAACGAACAAGGCATAGCTGCCCAGCATGAGCACGAATGCCGCGGCCAGGATCAGCAGGAATTTGACAGCCCATGGCCAGGCCAGCTGGGCCACCACGGCTTGCAGGGCCACCACCAGCGGCAGGTGGACCAGGTAGATCCAGTACGACGCATCGGCCAGGTAGCGCCGCGCGGCGCTGTAGGCGGACAGGAAACGCAGCGCCATGCCGATCAGCGCCAGCGCCCAGCTCCACGCGCCCAGGCTGTAGCTGGCCGCGTACAGCAGTTTCATCTGGCCTTGCGGGGCCGGCATCAGCAGCGGCGTGGCGCCCGCCTGGACCATGCAACAGGTGGTACAGGCACAGGCGACCAGCAGATTGAGCAGCCAGCGGCGCTCCCACATGGCCAGTGCATCGGGCTGGCGCTGCACCAGCCAGCCGAAGGCGAAGGCCAGGCCATAACCCAGCAAGGCAGGCAGGTTGGGCAGCCAGCCATGGTCGGGCGTGGGGATGCCGAACCACATCATCCAGTAAGGATGCAGGTACAGGCCGGCGCACAGGGGGGCTGCCAGCAGCACCACGGCCCAGGGTTGCAGCAGCAGCTTTGCCAGCCATCCGAGGCGGGCCAGCAGGGGATGCACGAGCGCCAGCAGCAGGTAGAACAGGGCCAGCAGATACAGGAACCACAGGTGGATCAGGGGGAAGTAGGCCAGCGACAGGCTGTCCATGGCCATCTTGAGCATGCCCGCCGCCGCCATCAGGGCTACGAACAGCAGCGGCCAGCCGATCACCAGCGGCAGGCCGATGCGGCGCAGCCGGTCGCTGAAGAAGGCGCGGGCGCCCAGATTGTCGAAGCTCAGTCTCGCCACGAAACCGGCGATCAGGAAGAAGGTCAGCATGCGCAGCATGTGGATGACGAAGAAGGCCGCCGATAGCCACACGCTGCCCTGGCTATCGTCCACCAGCCAGATGCGCGGACCGGGAAAAAAGGACATCGTGGCGTGCAGCACCACGCCCAGCAGCAGGGCAAAAGCGCGTACGGCATCCAGGGCGTGCAGGCGTGCCGGTCCCGCCGCCAAAGTGTATTTGTCGGTTTGCATGGTGGTGGTGGGGTCAGATGAAGTCGGTCTTGCGCGATTGCAGCCACAGCGTGGCGGCCAGTGCCAGCAAAGGCAGTGCCAGTTCTATGCCGATGAACAGCAGCACGGGCGTGCTCCAGACGACCGTGTCGCCCAGCATGGTGGCCTTGACGCTTTCCATGTGCGAGGCGCCGTACATAATGCCCTGCAAGCCCAGGTTGCACATGACCTGGATGATGATGGTCCATTGCATCGATTCGGACACGATCGCCACCGCCAGGATCAGCATGGCGCATGCCGCAAGGTAGCAAAACAGGATGGCCGAGTACGGGATCAGTCCGTCCGGCATGCCCGGGGATGCCAGGTTCATGGCCACGACGCCGCCCGCCAGCAGGGCGAAGGGAATGAAGAACAGCAGCAGGTTCGCGATCAGCTTGGCCCAGGTATAGTCGGTGGGCGAAATCGGCATGCTCATGATGAAGGCCAGGGTCTGGTCCTTGCGTTCACCGATGACGGTGGCCATGGCCGGGTGAAAGCCGAGCGCGATCAGTGCGGTAATGAGCAGCACGCTGCCGGCGTAGAACCAGCCTTCGCCCGCGATGCCCATCATGCCGATGGCGGCGGCGCCCACCAGCAGGTAGAGCAGGACCGGCAACAGCACGAGGCGCACATCTTTCCGGATCAGTATGGCGATCATTCTGGTATTCATTGCTTGACCTCTTCACGACGACCGATCACGGTATGGACAAAAATTTCTTCGAGGCTCATGCGCTCGACGGCATGGATGCTGGCGCCAGCCGCTTGCACCGCCAGCGCGGTGTGGTCGTTGAAATCGCTGATGGTCAGGATGCGGCTGCGTCCTTCGCCGGCCAGCGACACCATGCCCGGCAGCTGGTCCAGGCTGCGCCCGGCGGGCAGGTCGAGCCGGATGCGGCGCCAGCGTTTCAGGTAGTCTTCCTTGTCGCCGGCTTCCACGATCCGGCCGCGGTCGATGAAGGTAATGGCATCGGCAATCTGCTCCACATCGCGCGTGTTGTGCGACGAGAACAGGACCGAGCGCTCTTCCTCGACCATGACGGACATCAGTTCGGCCAGCACTTCATGGCGCGCGACCGGATCGAGGCCGGTGGTCGGCTCGTCCAGCACCAGCAGGCGAGGGCGGCGCGCCAGGGCCAGCAAAAGCGCCGCCTTGACGCGCTGGCCGTGCGACAGGCCCTTGATCTTGCGCTCGGCCTGCAGGTCGAAGCGTTTGAGCAGGGTGGCCGCATAGCTGGCATCCCAGCGCGGGTAGACCGAGTCCACCAGGTCCATATGCCACCGGAGGGTGGCGCTGCCGTACAGGCGCAGGTCTTCCGACACAAAACCGATCTCGGCCTTGGCCAGGGCTTGTTGCGACGGCATCGCATGGCCCAGCACCTCGACGCTGCCGCTATCCTGGTGCACCAGGCCCAGCAGGATGCGGATGGTGGTCGACTTGCCGGCCCCGTTGGCGCCCAGGAAGCCCATGATGCTGCCCTGGGCCAGCGTCAGGTCGACCTTGTCCAGTGAAAAATGGGGATAGCGCTTGCACACCCCGCGTAGCGCGATTGCCAATGGGTCCATCATGTTTCCTTCAGTTGATTGATTGCCGTGTCGAGGCGGGTCTTGATCTCGTCCGGCGCCAGGCCCAGCATGCTTCCCAGGCGCGCCGCCTCGTCCAGCGAGCGGCCCAGCTGCTGTTCCCACACCACGGTGCTCAGCGATGGCGTGTGCGACACGATGGAACCGCGCCCTTGCTGCGTGAGGATGACGCCTTCCCGTTCGAGTTCCAGGTAAGCCCGCTTGACGGTGATGACGCTGACGCTCAGGTCGGCCGCCAGTTGCCGGATCGACGGGATTTCCGCGCCCGGCGGCCAGTCGCCCACTGCCACCTTGTGGCGGATCTGCTCGATGATCTGCAGGTACATCGGCCTGCCATCGGTCTGCGAAATCGAGAATGTACTGTGTATGCTCATATACACAGTATATACAGTATGCTCAGGAGCGCAAGCGTTTTGTTTGGGTATGATGCGACATGGGAAATCCAAGCACACGCGTCCTGGCGCTGCTTGAACGGCTGCTGTCCGGTCGGATTCGGCCAGGCAAGGATTTCGATTTCCTCGGTCGTGCCGGTGCCGGTTGGTCCACGGAAACAGCTCCTGTTTCTGTGCTACCAGCATGCGCAGGTCCTGCTTGAATCCCTGTTCCAGACCGGGAGTCGGTGCCTCCTGGTTGTCGGCCTCGACCATTTGCCAAATCCGCTCGATGTGGTCCTCCCGCTCGTCGCCAGGAAACAGGCTGATGTTCCACGCCAGGCTGGAGCTCATGACCGCCTTCTTCCGCGCCTCCAGTTCTTCCACGAACAGGATGTATGGCAGCAAGAAGGACGAAAAACAGGACGCGACCGTAAATTATTTGAATGTAAGCGGGAGATTCGCCACACCGCCACCAGCAGTTGACCGCCGACCGGCCTAAATTTTCTTGAAATTGAAGGGCAACAGGTCTGTCACATCGTCGCCGGGCTGTCTGCGTGGCAGCTCGGTCAAGATTTGGCGCAAGTACGCATACGGCTCTACATCGCATGCGCGGCAGGTCAGCATTAGGCTGTAGATGATGGCGCTGGCGTCGGCACCGGCGACTGAATTTGAGAACAGCCATGCCTTGCGTCCAGTCGTAGACGGCCGGATGTCGCGTTCGATCAAATTATTCTCGACGCTGAAGCGTCCATCGTCGATATAGCGGTACAAGAAACGCCATTGTCGGAGCGCGTAGTTGATGGCCTTGCCGATCAGCGATTTCGGCATCACCGCCTCCTTGTTCTTCACGAGCCATGCGTGAAGGTTATCCAGGATGGGACGACTGAGCACCTGCCGTAATCGATAGGTGTGTTCGATCACCGTCATGCCATCGGGCGGCTTGCCGCGCGCCAGCTTTTCTATGTGATATAGCTTGGCGATGAATTGCAGCGCCGCCTTGGCTCTGCCCGACGGATTCTTCTGCGCCTTGAGCGCCTCGTCAAAGCAGCGTCGCGCATGGTACGGTAGACCCTCATGTATGACTTGTTTTGCGCGTTGCGCCCGTCCTCCTTGAGCACCTGCACCGTGGTTTCGTCGCCGTGGATGACCGGGCAAGCGAGCAGGACCCGCCGCATGGCCTCGTACAGCGGCGTAAACAGCACGCCGGACTTGATCGCCCATTGCGACAGCCTGGTGCGCGCCACATCCACCTCGCCGCGCAGCAAGGCCTCGTGCAGGCGATACATGGGCATGCCATCGGCGCATTTGGCGGTGAGCACCGTGGCCACGGTCGCCGGGCTGGCGATACTGCCGGGCATGGGCTGCGGTGGCATGGGGCTGGTGATGATCTGGCTCGATTCGCCGTAGCGGTCGCACTGGCGGCATGCGTATTTGAAGCGCACATGCTGCAGTACCTGGACCATCGCCGGGATGATGTCGAGCTGATCGCTGATTTCCTCGCCCATGCGGTGCAAGACGCCCTGGCAGCAGCGGCATACTTTCTCGGCTTCCGGCAAATCGTGCTCGACGCGTTCGCGCAGCAGATGCGCTGGCAAGGGCTTGCGGCCACGCTTCTTACCCGGGCTCTTCGGCCCCGTGTCCTCGCCCGCTTCCGGGGCGAGCGTGGCGATGTCCTCTTCGGCTTCATTGAACAGGCAGCCCTGAGCGCCGTACTTCTCGCTCGACGGCGCAAAGCGCTTGAGCTGCGCCAGCCGAAACTGCTCTTCGAGGAATTGATAGCGTGCCTGTAGGGCAGTCGTTTGCATCTCTAACGTCGCTGTCTGCATTTCCAGCGTCGCCGCCTGTACCTCCAGAGCAGCAGCCCGCGTCTCCAGTTCGCGAATGTAGTCGCGAAGCTCGGGTGGCATGGTGGCAATGAGGTCGGTCAGGTGCATGCAGTAACTTTACCAAATCGATTTGCGTTTTGGGTTTACGTTAACTGCATGCTTTTGAATTTCAGGACATCGCGCGCGGCGTCATCGGCTGGTGGGCCACGGCGTTCTGCCAGTTCAAGCAATCGATCAGCCAGCGCAACTGACGCGCCGTGACCGCCTGCGCCTGCGCATCTTCGCCGTCCTTGGGCCAATGGAATTTGCCTTGTTCGAGACGCCGGCAATGGAGCCAGAAGCCGTTGGTGTCCCAGTGCAGGATCTTGATCCTATCGCGGCCACGATTGCAAGAGACGAACCAGTGAGCACCCGTCGGATCGAGTCCCAGTGTGTCGGCGACCACCAGTGCCAGGCCATTGATCGACTTGCGCATGTCATGGTGGCCGGTGGCCAGGTATACCATGCCCTGCGGCGTGCCCCACATCAGCGCAGCGCCTCAAGCACGCCACCCAGCCAGCGCACCTGATCCTGACGGGACAGGCGGATGACGAAGCCGTGCGGAGTGCGCAGTTCCAGCATCTGTTCCGGAGCCCCGCCAATCATCGGCAACGAATTGAGTTTAATCGCGCTCGAGGCCGGTGCGAGGCGCTTGCGCCAGTAGTGGAAACTTGCCTCCGTCATCCCTTCGCGAACGCACCATGGCCGGATGCCCAGGCCAGAATTTGCCTGCTCCTGCAGCCGGACCATCCAGGCTTGTCTCGTCGATTCGTTGCGCATTGCGTTGGCTCCAGTGATTGATGAAGCCGCAATTTTGGAAGGTCCAATTCACGATTGGAAGGTGGGGCGAAATTCCCGCTTACATTTGAATTTCATGGGCAGAAGGAGGTGGGCAGGGCAGCGGCAAGCAGCCAGCCGCTTGCAACGCATCGCGCTGCAAGTCCAGGTTCTGGTCGTCGGTGGATGCACGGGCGTAGACGATCAGCATGGCGACTTGTCCAAAAAATCACGAAAATTCAGAGTAGCTGGACTTTGAATATTGGAAAGGGAATGTGGATTGTCGGTGTGCTTGAAATGCCCGGCGCACGCCGGCCGCTCGCGGAAGTGCGACAAACCCTCGTTTCTTGGACTGTACCTAATCGAGTCATGCGCAATTACTTGCATACATCGTTACTGGTCAGCCCAGCAATACGAGGTCCTCAGTGGCGAGCGGCAGAAAAGGCAAAAAGGGCCGGCCTCAGGTCCGACCCAGTACAAGCAAAAATCAGCTGCCTTCAGATTTTTCGATGCCGCGATTCCGCCAGGCGCAGCAGCCAGACAGACGAGACGCGCTCGGTCACGGCAGAATGCCTGCCTGCACGCAGCGAGATGCCTACTTCCAGGCGAGTATCAATATCGATTTTTGCGAAGCGGACGGCCTTGGCTGCTGCTGCCTTTGCGCTGCTGTGCAGGCACGCAACTTCCACGTACTGATGCAGTGCCACATTGTTCAAACACAATTGATACGCGGCGCTCCAGGTCTTCAATGCGCGCGTGACACTGCCGGTGGTACGAATCCAGATCGTAAAGCCCCGATACGACAGTATAGATGAGTTGCATTGCATATCATCTCCATTATCAAAGCCGCAGGGAGCGCCGCTTCGGATGATGTCGACACGCACTTCGACGGGCGCTGGCGACTCGCGCTAAATTGCTGACAGGCGGGCGGTGCTGAAACCGGTTTCCGCGCCCCATTGCGCGCTGGCGCGTGCTAGGAGGATCGCTTCACCATCGGCAAGCCAGCCGTCCGCGTCCGCGATTTTCCACATTGCCTGCAAGAGCTTACGCCTCAACTCGGGGGCATCGATTTCCAGCAGCATGTGGTCGATCACGGCAGGGTCGAGCTGGACTAGGCCATGGGTCGCACTGGTGAGCAAGTCATCGCACAGGTCTTGAAGCAGATGCTGGAACATGGGCGGATCGAGCTCCACGTGGCTAAGGATCCGGCTCCTGTCCAGTGCCATCAGTTCGCAGGGCGTTAGATTGCCATCGACGACCATTGTCAATGCCAGCAAACGGCCGGCAGCTTGCTTGCTATTTATTTCGTAAGTACGCATCACTTCTCCTATCAGAAAAATTTACCTCGCCCGCAAGCAGCACGATTGCGCTTGGGGGGAGTCAATAAAATTATCATACGAACATGCGACTAATCGAACAAGTCTAATAAACACTATCGTCACATCGAAAAAATGGAATCGTGGAACTGCGCGCGCGGTACTAGCCAAGACCCCTTTGTGCGCGTCTGTAACTCCGCCCCCCCCCTAGGTGACAGCGGCGCGGCTCAACATGACGGCCTCGCCATCGGACAGCCAGACATCGGCGTCGGCGATGCGCCACATGGCTTGCAGCAGCTTGCGGCGAAGGTCAAGGCCAGTACGCGGCCAGCGGCCTGCGTACTATTGACGGGATATGAACGCATTTTCTTTCCCTTCCTCTCATCGCTAAGATCATATGGGGGAGCCGGCGGCCCAGCTCCCCACCCATTTACTTCTTCGGCCTAGCGCGCGAGACCCACAGGCTGGCCACACAGCTCGCCGCGATCAGCACGAAGACAACAAGGAGCGACGCTTGTACCGGCACGTGGTACCACGGCATGATCAGCATCTTCACGCCAATGAAGACGAGCACCATGGCCAGACCAAACTTGAGCAGCGGGAAGCGGTCGGCTACGTCCACCAGCAGGAAGTACAGGGCCCGCAACCCTAGGATGGCGAACATGTTCGAGGTGAAGACGATGAACGGATCGGTTGTGATCGCGAAGATCGCCGGAATCGAATCGACTGCAAAGATCAGGTCGGTCACCTCGATCAGGATCAGCACCAGGAACAGCGGCGTGACGTAACGCAAGCCATCCTTCTTCACAAAGAACTTCTCGCCATGGTCGCCCTCGGCCACCCGCAGGTGGCGGCGCGCGAAACGCAGCACGGGATTGTTGGCCACATCCGGTTCCTGGTCGGCCGCCACCAGCATGCGGAAACCAGTGAACAGGAGGAACGCCCCAAACAGGTAAAGCACCCAGCTAAATTCGCTGACCACCCAGGCGCCGGCACTGATCATGATGGCGCGCATGACGATTGCGCCCAGCACGCCGTAAATGAGCACCCGGCGCTGGTACTGCTGGGGCACCTGGAAGGCTGCGAAAATGAGCAGGAATACAAAGACGTTGTCGACCGACAGGCTCTTTTCAATCAGGTAGCCGGACAGGAACTCGATCGACTTCTGGCTAGCGATTTCGGCGCCCACGGTGCCGTTCAGGTGCCACCACAGGCCGCCGCAGAACAGCAGTGCCAAACTGACCCAGACCACGGACCAGGTGGCCGCTTCCTTGACGCTGACCTTGTGTGCCTTATTGCCGCCAAAGACGAACAAGTCCAGGGCCAGCATCACCAGCACAAAGCCGACGAAGGCGGCCCACATTGGAGCGCTGGCAATCGATTCCAAGCCGGTCATCGGATACTCCCGGCGCAGTGCGCATCAGGATCGCCCGGAAACTCGGTCACCTCCATTGGCGCTGGACGCTGGTGGGAAAAGGCTCGGCTGCGCTGGATCTTGCGCACGACGGCACGGTCGGCGCGGTCAGTGGCGCGGTTTATGGCCACATATAGATCGGCTTCCAAATCCTCGATTATCACTTCGCGTCCGGAGTCCATCACCACTTGGAGGCGGCAGCGCTTGTCAACGCCGCCGCGCGGGCCGTTGATGTCAGATAGGAAGACGTGAAGCTGTCGAATGTGCTCACTGGCCCAGCCGAGCGCCGTGCCGACGCGCAGTTCAGTGTGGGTCCGAAGTGCCTGTGTCAGCTGGAAACCGGTGGCCTGGATGGTAAGACGCATGATGTTCTCCTTGTGGTTGATTGCTTCACTATACGTCTCGCACATGCATCGTACAACTCGAATATTCTTCATTGAATAATCGAAATTATCGAATTGTCTCTTATGTAATGTCTGGATCCCATGCGCCATGCCGGTCGCGCACCACCCCGCGTGGCAAGGCCAGCAAGACCAGCAGCCGCTGTCGCGGAATAGCCCGCCAAGATCCAAGGCGCCACCACCAGCCAGGCGCCAAACAGCGCATTGACATAGCGCAGCGCTCGCGCCACTTCAGCCCAGGCCATGATACTCATAGTTATGATCAGGGCGCCGACGATGTGGTCGCTGTCGGCCGCCGCCCCCTCCGTTCCGAACAGGAGCCGTGTCGACATCAGGGCCGCGCCGATCGCGATGCTCACCCATAGCGTCCAGGGGAAAGTGACCCCGCCGCGCAGTACGTCGCGCATGACCTGGCGTGCGGGGCGTTCGAAGTCGTCCGTTTTGTCGCATGCATCGCCATCGCAGGTGCCGCCAAACAGCAGGGCGCGTAGCATCGACTTGCCTTCCTGCGTTCGCTAGCGCAGGTACTGCTGGCTGGCCAGCGGTTCGTCGAACGAGTAGGGAATCTGAATCAGCATGGCCAGGCCGGCGATGAGGCACAGCGCGCACCACGCGCCCAGCCAGACCGGCTGCACGATGATGAAGATGATGCCCGTCACGCCAAGCGGCACGATCATCGCGCCGAACACGAGTACCAGCCACGGCATGGTGCGCCAGCGGCGCCGCCCTCCGGCCAGGCCCGGCACGATCTCCAGCACATAGGTCATGGCGCCCAGGCCGGCGTCAGATACGGGGAGGGCGTCGGACAGTCAGGACGCGACGATCTGCTCCGTATCGTCGCCGAACAAGGGATCCCATGCGTACGGGATGTGACCCATCTGGTAGGCGGCCAGGTAGCGCGACACGAACAGGCCCACGAAGGCGAGCGCGACAATAGGAATGCGCTGGTTCCAGCTTGACGGACAGTAAGTCCAGCCAGGCGGTATCTCTGGGCCTGTGACCTGGCCGACGACGCTTTCCCCGGGCGTGGGAGGAATGCACACGGCGAACAGGACCAGCATGGCCCCGACCAGGGTGTCGTTGGCGTAGACGGCCGCGCTTGGCGTCCAGAACAGCAGCGGCGCGCGCAGCAGCCATACGCCCAGCGCCGCTACGCTCCAGCGCGCCCAGCCCTTGCCGCGCGCCAGCGACAGCAGGGACAGGACTATGATCATCAGGCCGGCAATGATGCTGTTGGCAGTCATGTAGGTGTGGCTCAGCGCCAGGCAGGCTGCGCGCGCGGTCAATGTCGAGCTCGTAGTGATCGTCGGCCAGATCGATCATGAAGGGTTTGACGAAGGGTGCGATGCCGCCATCTATGGCGTCCGGCACCACCACTTCCATCTTGGCCTGCATCCAGGCGCCGCCTGCTGCCACGCTTTTTGGTATGCTGCGCGTTTCCCAGGGTTCGCCATGCAGCTGCTGCCCCATTAGATTCTGCAAAGCTTCGTCGCTTTCCGTGACAGGTTCGCCAATCAGCAAGGTGGTGCAATGGGGCAGCTCGGCGCGCCGCGTGACTACCCGCTGCACCGCGTCGCTTAAGTCGTCGATGTGCACGAAGCTCTGGCCGTGAGCTGGGTTGCCGGGAAACAAGTGGCTACTCCACTGGCGCTCGTAGATTCGCTGCAACTGCATCGTCAGCGACGGCACCTCGCCTTGGTTGGTATAGACGCCGGCGATGCGCAGGATGACCACGGGCATGTCGCCATGCGCTTCCAGTACCACCGGTTCGGCCAGTTCCTTGGAGCGCGGATAGGGCCACTTAGGACTGAGTTCGCTTATTTCGTTGATGGGCATGCCCGGCTCGGTCGGGGCGTGCACCAGCATGGTGCTGGCGTGGACGAACTGTTGCACGTCAAACTCGGCCAGGGCGTGCAGGAGGCGCCCCGTGCCCTCGACGTTGACCTCACGGTAAGCAGGGTGCTTCTCGCCGGAAAAATCATAGTAGGCAGCCAAGTGGATCACGGAGGCGATGCGCCGGCCATATTGTTCGCGAAAGCGGTCCATGGCGCGGGCGAGGGCCGCGTCCGCGCCGATATCGGCCTCCAGGCAGTGCTCCGCGTCAGGGGCGCACGCGCGTTCTAGCCCCACCACACGGTAATGGGGAGTCAATACCGCGCTCAGGGCGCGGCCGATCCGGCCGACTCCCCCCGTGATAAGAATGACTGGCTGATCCATGTCTTACTCCTTGTCAAAGCTTACGGCGGCTGCCGGCGCCGGTGCGGCGCAGCGGTTCTCGATCTCCTTGGCCTGGGCGGCAATCTTGTCCATCAGCGCGCAGGCAAGGCGCTCTTCGACAGCTTCGCAGACAGGGTGGGTGAGGACGAAGTCGACAGCGCGGACGGTGACGTGCATGACAACCTCTCATTGATGTGGTTGGAGTGATTATGGGCGCCAACGACGGATCGACTAATTCGATTATAATTTGACTCTGATTCGCTTTTTTCGATGAGATAGTCATGGCCGGCCTCAACTACAAACACTTGCGCTACTTTTGGATGGTGGCCAAGACTGGCAGCATTGCCAGTGCGGCTGCCCAGTTGCACCTGACGCCGCAATCGATCTCCGGACAACTCACCGAATTTGCCGAGGTGCTGGGGGTCGAGCTGTTCCGCCGCGTGGGGCGCAATCTGGAGGTGACGGAAACGGGCCGTCGTATTCTCAGCTACGCGGAAGAGATCTTCAGTGCCGGTGATGAGCTGATGGAACTGGTCAAGGACAAGAGCCTGACCACCGCGATGCTGTTTCGCGTCGGCTGCGCCGATTCGGTGTCGAAACTGATTGCCTGCCGCTTGCTGGAGCCGGCCATGCAGCTGGAAGAACCGGTAAAGATGGTGTGCCGGGAAGGGCGCCTGGCCAGTCTGATCGCCGATCTGGCGATTCACAAGCTGGACCTGGTCATTGCGGATCGCCCCTTGCCAAGCCACCTGAGCGTGCGCGGCTACAGCCACCTGCTAGGCGAAAGCAGTTTGACGGCGTTTGCGGCGCCTGCATTGATCGAACAACTCGGCAGCAACTTTCCCGAATCCCTGAACGGCGCGCCCGTGCTGCTGCCGGGCGAAGATTTCGCCATTCACCAGCGCGTGTTGCACTGGATGGAAATAAACGATGTGCACCCGCGGGTGGTCGGCGAATTCGATGACAGTGCAATGATGAAAGCCTTTGGCCATGTCGGCGCGGGCGTGTTCTTTGCGCCGACCGTGATCGCCGCGCAGATCAGCGAACAGTATCGGGTAGTGGTGCTTGGCCGCATCGACACGCTGGTGGAACAGGTGTATGCCATCACCACCGAGCGCAGGATCAGTCACCCGGCTGCTGTGGCAATCAGCGCGATGGCGCGGACGCAGTTGTTTGCTTGAGGTTGCAGACGGAAAATCAAACCCATACATGGACGCGCGCCTGAGCCCCCGAGCACTCGCTGGTCGCGCCGCGCCAGTTCCGTCTGATGCATGCCGGGGTCGCTACCGAGCTTGGCTGCGCTCACCCAGTTCGCCAATGTCTCCTTTGGAATGGCAATTCGTTTCGTGACTTCTTCCAGCGTCAGGCCCTGGGCAAGCTCCAGCTTGCCGGGCTCCGCCCGGAACTCCGGCGTGTATGTCGTTGATTTCATCATTTCACTCCCTCAGACAAGTTTTTAATGGAAGGGTCCGAAAAAGTCAGGTTAGCTGAAATTTTTGTCCTGTTCGCTGCGGGCTGTCGATTGTGGGACAGCGCTGTCTGCGGCATCCAATCAGTTGCAGATAATGCTGGTTCGGGGCGGACGAATGCAGGTCGGCGCGGATAAAAGCAGCTTCATTTGCAGCTAATGCTGGTTTGAGGGGGCCGTCAGTTGCAGTTATTCCTGGCCGATACAACGGCTGGAATGCTGGTCGGGCCCGTTTCAAATGCAGTTCACTACAGCTAGGCTCGCTGCCAGTGCATGATCCGGTTTTCTACCCAGGTCCGGCCGTCGTCGCGCGAAACGGACTGGAACCAGCGGCATGAATCGGGCGTGATCCGGTCCCAGACACCGCGCACGATGATGGGGGTAGCGCCATCGGTGTCGTGGCTATCCCAGGTGCCCACCCCATCGACGAAGCTGCCCCAGGCCGGCCGGTTGAGGATGCCGTTGTCCGGGTTGGCCCAGTAGTCGGCCCACAGCTTGCGCTCGACATCGAGCAGCCTGAGCCCCATGCCGCTGAAGTCGCGCGCCGGAATGCGCAATTCTTCGACACTGGCGACCCCGCCGAGTATGCCGGACACGCTGGCCTCGCCCTCGAACTCGTCCCACAGATTGTCCTTCAGGCGGCGGTGCCGGATTTTCCATTCCCCCATCAGGAAATCGAAATCGCCGGGCTTGCCGGTAGCGGGAATATGCGTCATGTCAGTCTCCTCCTGGAAATGTTCGAGCTCCAAGAATAGGCTGGTATCAGGGCATTTTCCGCCCTGATTCGATGGCGTTCAGCGTGAACTGCGCCTGCCTTTGCCCAGCCGCTCGAATAGCTGGATCGAGCGTGCCAGGAGGCTTGACGGTGGCTGTGACGCCTTTGCGGGCATCTCGCCCTGGTTGCCCAGTCGGGCATGGGCCAGTCGTTCGCTGAGCTGGACGACGGCAATGCGCTGCTGCTTTTCCACGCCGAGTTCAAGCGCGATGTCGCAAGTGCGGCCGCGCCAGAATTCTTCGACGAAGCCATTGATGGCCAGGTCGGTCTTGTCGTGCGCAGCGTCCGGCGCCATGACGACCAGGCCGCTGGCGCCCGTCAAGTGGTACAGCTTGTCCAGCGTGGCGGGGGAGGGGATGTCCGGGCTGATCAGCCACAGCATGGTGGCCGTGATTTGGCCGGCATCGGCGCGGACCCGTTCGCACAGTTCCGCGGCCGTGCCCCAGAACACCAGCAGGTCGCGCAGGTCATGGTCGCGCCCGAGCGTCTGGCAGCGCGTCAGGTCTTCGGCCAGACTGTCGAAGCAGGCGGGCGGCTTGTTGTCGCTGAAGTAGCCCACGCGCAGGGGCCAGCCGAGGCGCGGCGGCCCGTCGTGCGTGCCGGCATCGGCGCTGACGGCCGCCAGGCGCAGGCCGATGCGCACCAGCGGCAAGCGCCACTGCCGCTGCGGGCCAAGGCAAGCCTCGTCGATAAGCTTGATGCGCCATACCTCGGACGCGCAATGGCTGCGGTCCGCGTGCAATACCGCGGCCAGCCAGCTTGACGGCGCAAAGGCGCGTAGCCTGGCCTCGGCCGTCGGGAAACGCCAGGGGATGCGCATGCCGCGGCCGCTAAAGCCGGCGATCTGCAGGGCAATGCCATCCTCCGGCAGCGAACGCGCCGGAACGAAGGCTTCGCCGTCGCCGTCAAGCACCGCCTGCCAGATGCCGAGGCCGAGCCAGACACAGGCGAACTCCTGTTCTAACCGCAATTCGGTCTTGCACCATTCGCGCCAGTCGTCGAGTGTCATCGCCGCCTCCCCTGTCATCTCAGATGATGAACTTATTCTTGTGTGCCATTCTCACCAATTTTCACGATTTGTCGATATTTTCAAGAAAACAAGGAACTGCATCCCGGCGCCATCAGCAAATCCGCAAACAATCGTTCGGGCACGACAGGAAGCGTGCCGGGATGGGGCGTGGATGGCTGAACGGCGTGCGTCATGAAGCCGACGTCGCGCAAGACGGGCGACGCGTGTGCGCCGCCCGCCGTCCTGCATTACGCAACGCTCAACGGCTAACCGTCATGCGCTGGGTATGCGTCCACTTGTGGTCAAGCGCCGATACCGCGGAGTTGTAGGTTCGGTAGGTCTTACCTTCCCCCGGCCACGGATTCATGATGTACACATCATTGCTGCCGTTGTAAGTCTCGTAGCCGGTGCCGACCATGATGTGGCCTCCACCGCTGGTCCTGCCGTATCGGATGACGAAAGGCCGGTTGGCGTTGATGTCGCTGACGACAGCACTCCACGAGGATGCGATGCTGTAGGCGTTATTCGGTACGCCCCAATACTTCAGGATGTTCTGCACGCTGCCGCTGCTGCCATACATGGAGTTCGGCCGGTTGGCGTAGCTGTTCCAGTCGAAGGTGCCGTTCCCGCAGGCATAGTTCAGGCCGAATGCCCAGTTCACGATCTGGCACTGGCTGGGGTTTTTGTTGTAGTCATTCAGGATGGCCTTGCTGCTGCCGGCCCAGCACCATTGGCTGTGTTCCTGGGTCACCAGGGGCACGCTCAGGTTGCGCCATTGCGCGAACGCGCTCGGCAAGGTCAGCAGGAAGGCGGCGCCCATGACGGCGTGCATGATTTACTTTTGCATGATGTCTCCCTGTCGTCAGTGGACGGGATCGGCGGAATGCGTTCAGGTTGCCGCGGACCGAGGCGCGCAGCGGCAGGAGCAGTTCGCCCTGGTCCAGCAGCTTGTTGCCGCCTTCCTGGGCCTTGAGCATCTGGCGCGCCGAATGCAGGGGCGCAAAGCGCACACGGGCGTCGTGGGGCGACGCCACTTCCAGCAGGTCCGCCGTGGCCTGGTAAATGCGGATGAAGCGCAGCTTGCTGCGCGGTGCATTGCCGTGCACGGCGGCGGCCGTCCCCAGTTCTTTCGCCAGGCCGGCCGCGCCGCAGGACGTCACTTCCCAGCGCCCGTTGTTCTGCTCCACCGCCGCCAGGCCGATGGCCCGCCCCTGGAGCGAAATCACAGAGCGCCATGCAGCGGTCGGCCTGGCCATGCTGCGCAAGTCGCCCCGTCCCATCAGCAAGTCCCTGGGATCGATGGTGTAGACCGGAAAGCCGTGCCCCAGCCTGGCGTCCTTCAAGTCCTGCACGGCGTCCACGTCGAGCGGGAACTCGGTGGGCAAGGTGCCGGAGCGCCGACGCCGACCAACAGCAAGGCCAGCAAGGGGGGATGCGAAGTTCGAATACCTCATCGATAACTTCTTCAGTGAAATGAACAACAAGGACCGCGCCCGCAGTTTCAGGCGCGGTGGGGGACAAACAGGCAAGCAGGGCGCTGCAATTCGCGCGTGGTGGCCACCATGGCGGCCACCATGTCCGCCGTGACGGCGCACAAGGTCCAGCCCGGGTGGCCGTGGCCGGTGTTGTAGTACACGCCGGGCGAGCGGCCGGGGCCCACGCGCGGCAGCATGTCGGGAAGCATCGGGCGCAGGCCTGCCCAGGGAACGACGCGATTGGTTTTCACGTCGGGGGAGCATTGCGCCACCCAGTCGGTCAGCGGGCGGATGCGGTCGGCGCCAAGGCGGCTGGTAACCAGCTTGGTGGCGTCGTCGAGCAGGCTGACCGTGGGCGCGCCTGCCTGGCTGGCAGCATCGTCCAGGAAGACCGCGATCGAGCAAACTTTCAACGGATAAATGTTCACGCGCTCGCCCAGCATGGCCGCGAACTTGCGGCTGCGATGCCGGCGCAAACGACAATGCCGTCGAAGCTGCTGACCCTGGTTTGGTCATCGTGCATGGTTTCGACGTGCACGGCAGCGCCGTCGCTGGTGAGCGAACGCACGTCCCGACCCAGGCGGATGTCGGCTCCCATGCGCACGCAGGCTTCCGACAGGGCCGTGGTGAACTTGTGGATGTCGCCGGTGGCATCGCTGTCGGTGTAGTAGCCGCCGTAGAAGTCGCCTTGCAGCGCGGGTTCGATGGCCCGCATTTCACCGGGTGTTACGGCGCGCCGTTCCAGACCGCTCTCGGCCAGCATGGCCGATACCTTTTCCGCATGCTCAAAGCCGGCGTGGTCGCGGTAGATGTGCAGGATGCCTTCGCGCTTCAGGTCGACATCGAGGCCCTCGGCGCGGGCCCATCCGAACAGGTGGCCGCGCGCGGCGATCGCCAGGCGGGCGGTGGCGATGGAGTTTTCGCGGTAGCGCGGAATGGCCGCCATGAATTCGGCGAACCAGGACAGCTTGCGCCAGGACGGCGCGGGGTTGACCAGCAGCGGCGCATCGCTGCGCGGCATCCACTTCAAGCCCTTGAAAATGGTGGGCCAGTGGTTCCACACTTCGGCGTTCGAGGCCGACAATTGCCCGCCGTTGGCGAACGACGTTTCCATGGTGGGATAGCGGTTGCGTTCGAAAACGGTGACCGAAAACCCCTTTTTCGCCATGCGAACTTGGACTCTGATCAGGCGCAGGCCAGCGCGTCCAGGCTGAGGCTGCGCTCGGCCGTGCCATGGTGGCCGCAGGCGAAGGCGCCGCCGATCGCGCCCGTGCGCATGCAGGCGTCGAGCGGCTTGCCGTCGAACCAGGCGTGCAGGAAGGCCGACGAAAACGCATCGCCGGCGCCATTGCTGTCGACCGCAGGTCCGTCGAGCGGGGCGCAGGCCGTATGCTGCACCGTGTCCGTGCCCCGTTTCAGCGCGTACGCCCCATCGGCGCCCGCGGTCGCGACCACCACCTGCGCCCGTCCTTGGCGCACGATGGCGCGCATCACGTCGAACACGCCCTCGCCCAGCACGGCGCTGCTGAGGAATACCAGGTCGGAGCGGTAGGCAAAATCGTCGTAGTAGTCATTCCTGCCATCCCAATCGTGCAGGTCGGTCGACACCGGCAGGCCGAGCGCCTGCGCATCCTCGTACAGCGTGCGGGCCCAGGGTACGATGCTCAGGTGCACATGCTCGGCTTGCTGGAGGTGGGGCAGGTAAAAGTCGCGCGGCATGCGCAGCGTGTCCGGATGCCGTCCATCGTAGAGCGACAGCCGGCGCCCGTCCGGGGCGACCAGGTTGACGCTGCGCCGGGAGCCGCTTTCATGAACCAGGTAATCGAAGGCCAGGCCGCGTTCGCGGTAACGGGCCAGGATCTGCGCCGCCTGGGGATCCTCGCCGATGAAGTCGATCAGCACGGGCTGGTGGCCCAGGGCCAGCAGCCCCAGCGCCACGCCATTGCCCGTGTGCGCCACGTAGTCGACCACGGCCGGCACGTGGATGGAATCGGCCATCGCCAGCGGCAGCGAGGGCACGCGCACGATGGTGTCGATGCCGACCCCGCCGGCCACCAGCACGCGCCGGCTTACCATGCGAGCACCACGGACGTCATGGCCGGCAGCGGCAGCGGCGCGCCCAGGTCGACATCCAGGCCGGTCAGCACGTTTTTGGCGCTGCGCGCCTGCTTGATGACGCCGGCAAAGCGGGACAGGTCGAGCTGGGTCGGGGCTGCGTTCTTGTTCAGGACCACCATCACGGTTTGCTTGCCATCGTGGCGGAAATAAACGTAGCTGCCATCTTGCGGCAAATAGTGGGTCAGTTTGCCGGACTTGACGGCGGAACTGGTCTTGCGCCAATTGAACAGCTTGCGCACGAATGCCTGCATGTCGCGCTGCGCTTGCGACAGGCCCGCGCCGGTGAAAGCGCTGGCCTTGTCGCCGGCCCAGCCGCCCGGCATGTCTGCTCGCAGTACGCCGTCGTCGCGCTGTTTCGGGCTGCCGATCAATACCTCGGTGCCGTAGAACACTTGGGGAATGCCGCGCGTGGTGGCCATCAGCAGCACATTGGTCTTCATCAGGTCGACATTGTTGTCCACTTGCGCCAGCACGCGCGGGCGGTCGTGATTGTCGGGGAAGACCATCAGTTTCAGGGGATCTGCATACAGATAGTCGGCCGCGAGGATGTCATAGATCTTGATCAGACCCTGGCCGCTCGCTTCGGGCGCGGTCAGGGCAGGGGAGGCCGTGTCGACCAGGGGGAAGTCCATGACGGTCGGCAGCTCGGACTTGTAGCCATCGCGGTTGATGACGCCCTTTTGCCAGTAAGCCACCATGTGCGGGCGAGCATCCATTTCTTCGCCGACGATATTCAGGTTCGGGTATTCCGCGAACACGGCGCGGTTCCAGTCGTTCAGGAAGGCGGAATCGGCGTAGGAATAGGTGTCTTCGCGGATGCCCGACAGGTTTGCGTATTCGATCCACCACAGCGAGTTCTGGATCAGGTAGCGCGCCACCAGCTTGTTACGCTGATTCATGTCCGGCATGGATTCGACGAACCAGCCGTCGAAAAAGCGCGCCTTTTCTTCCGGCGCCACGTGGATGTCCTGGGCCACCGTATGCTGGTTGTTGGTCGGCTTGAAGGTTTTGCCGTGGTTGATCCAGTCGGAAGCCGGCATGTCCTGCATCCACCAGTGGCCGGTACCGATGTGGTTGAGCACAATGTCGTGGATCACGCCGATGCCGCGCGCATTGGCCGCAGCCACGTAGTTGCGGAAGTCTTCATTGCTGCCGAAACGCGGGTCGATCTTGTAGTAGTCGGTCAGCGAATAGCCATGATAGGAATAGGCAGGCTGGTTGTTCTCGAGCAGCGGCGTGGGCCAGACCATGGTGAAACCGAGGCCGGCGATATAGTCGAGCTGCGACTGCATGCCCGCCAGGTCGCCGCCATGCCGTACCGAGGGTTTGCCGCGGTCTACACCTTCGAGCATGCCTGCCATATCGTTGGCGGCATTGCCGTTCGCAAAGCGGTCCGGCACCACCAGGTAGATGGCGTCGCTGGCGTCGAAGCCGCGCCGCTGGGCCGATCGGGGACGGCGCTGTTCCAGCCGGTAAGGGTGGCTGGCCACGATGTCCTTGCCGCGCTTGAACTGCAGCTTGAATTCGCCTGCCTTCGCGTCTTTGCCGATGTTCAGGTTGACGAACAGAAAATTCGGATTGTCGGTGCGCTCGACGCTGGCGATACGCACGCCGGGGTAGGACAGGGCGGGCGTGAGTTCCGCCATCTTTTCGCCATGGACCATGACTTGAAGCTCGGTCCGCTTCATGCCCACCCACCAGTTCATCGGTTCGACGTGCTTGATCTGGTAGGGCGCGGCGCTGGCCAACAGCGCGGGAAGCCACGCTGCAATGGCGAAAATGAATTTGTTCACAATGTCTCCGGTTTGAAATGATGTAGCAAAATAGCAGAGGTGCGCGCCGGAAACCTGCAGGTTTCCTTCACGTTGTTGCTTGCATCATTGGGGCCAGGGCCTCAAGCAAGTGATCGAATACCGCGCGCATCCGCGGATTGCTGCGCAATTCCTGGGGCGCCGTGAGCCATGCCGGCACGAAAGGCGTCCATGCCGGCGGCAACACGCGGACCACGTCGGAATGGCGGGTTGCCGTGAACACGAAAGGGAGTACGGTGATGATTGTGTGCGCCTTGCTGTCCGTGCTGGCGCCCGTGGCCGATGCGCTCGAAAATGGCGTGACGGATGTGATGCTGGCCGCCATCAGGAATTTTCATGACGACCTGGCCTACTTGTCCAGCAGCCTGTCTGTGCGGAAATTTGCCATGTTCGTGTTTGCGTACGCCCCCATCATCGTGGGCGCCTTGGTCGCTTGCCTGCGCGTGCGGCTCCTGCCGGCCCAGCCGGGACCTGAAAGCAGCGTATGCTTTAGTTTTTCCCCGAAAAGATTTTATGACCGCTATCGCCCTCGAATCGCCTGACCAAGCCGACGTGATCGCCCTCATCGCCGACCTGGACGCCTACCAGGACACCCTGTATCCGCCGGAAAGCCGGCATGCGCTGGACCTGGAGTCGCTCAAACAAGCCAATGTCCTGTTCTCCGTGGCCAGGGACGATGCGGGCCAGGCCATCGGCTGCTGCGCCATCGTCCTCGGCCCTGACTTTGGCGAACTCAAACGCATGTATGTCAGTCCTGCCGGTCGCGGGCAAGGCGTTGCCAGGAAACTGCTGGACATGCTCGAATCGCAGGCCATGGCGCTTGGGTGCACACTGATCACGCTCGAATCCGGACCGTACCAGGCCGAGGCGCTGGGTCTGTATGCCTCTGCCGGCTATGAGCGCCGGGGACCGTATGGCGACTACAAGGACGACCCGCTGAGCGTGTTCATGCAGAAGCGCATTGCGCAAAATGTTCCATTTGGGTTTTGATACTGGCGCGCGACCGGCGGATACTAGCTCCAACTAGACATAATGTATTGGACCTGCCAGACCTTAAATGACGCGGGTTATGCTTGAGGTTCCGAAGAACCCCAAGCGCAGAGCCGCAATTAAGGAGGCAGGTCATGGAACAGTTTACCAAGTTTGTCGGGATGGATGTGCACAAGGCGACGATCGCCGTCTCGGTGGCTGAGCGCGGTGGAGAGGTGCGCTACCTGGGCGATATCGCCAATACAGCCGAAGCAATCAAGAAGCTGGTGCGCCAGCTCAGGAAGGGTGACGCCGCGCTGTCTTTCTGCTACGAAGCGGGTCCTTGCGGCTACGGCTTGCATCGGCAGCTAACCGAACTTGGGTGGGATTGCCAAGTCGTGGCGCCGTCGCTGATTCCCAAGAAGGCAGGCGACCGGG
>JAZKBE010000042.1:0-81560 GCA_040388805.1 Pseudomonadota bacterium | reverse complement strand
AACGAGTTTTTCGAGGGCGATGCGGGGTCAGTCAGACTTGTGTATAACGAGGTGCTTTCGGTGGCCCCTGAAGTTATTATAGAACCAGCCCATCCCATAATAGGTGTCGCCCTGCACGGCACCACCATGGTCGAATGCCAGCGGCCCCCCGGTCCACATCAAGGCCAGGCTGGATTGTTTCAGGATTTTTTCTGTCAGCAGCGCCGCGTCCCACTTGGCCAGGTCAGTCGCGCTCATTTCGATTCCGCCGGCGCCGAAGCGGATGACTGATTGCCTGCCGGTCGATAAGGTCGCCAGGTATTGCGCTTCGTTCGCACTGCCTTTCCTGACGTATCCGGTGGCACTGTTGTTCGTATCGATGGAATCGATGACCCGCGCCGACGTCATGCCGAGGGGAACAAAGATACGGTCCTCAATAAAGTCGCCGTAAAATTTGCCCGTCACTTTTTCGATCAAAATACCCAGCAATTCGTAACCTGGATTGCTGTAAGCCCATGAACTGCCTGGCGCAAAAATGGGCGGGTCCCCCTTCAGCGTGGCCAGCATCTGCTCGCTACTGTAAGGCCCGTGGCTATCGAGCCCGGGAAAGTAGGTGTTTTCCTTCAAACCTGAGCTATGGTTGAGCAAGTGCCTGACTGTCATTTCCTGCCATTGCGGCGGAACGCTGCCCAGATAGCTGCCGATTTTTTGGTCAAGCCCGATTCTTCCTTCGTCTACCAGTATCATGACGGCCGTCGCCACGAACTGTTTGGTGATCGAGCCAATCTGGAAACGCTGTTCGGTCGTGACGGGTATTTTCCTGGCCAGATCGGCATAGCCATAGCCCTTGCTGTACACGACCTTGCCATTCTGGATGACAGCGAGGGCAAGGCCGGGAATATTTTTCGCCGCCAATTCAGCCTGAATGAAATCATCGACCGCGGCGTTTGCCGCTTGCCCGGGCGGACTGGTGCTCACGGGCGGACGCGGCACGTCGATGGCCGGGCCGCCGCCGCCACCGCCACAAGCGGCGACAAGAATCGATGTCAAGGTAGCGGCGACGAACGATGTCCAGCGCGCCGCTGCGGTAGCGCTTGCAGGGTGTGCTGGCGCGTCCTTTTCCAGGGGGAGAACAAGTAAGTGTCGAGGTGTCGGCATGAAGTCTGATCCTGTGGCAATTGAACAAGACATCAGTCTATTTCCGCAGCCCCCGCTGCAATGCACTATTGGGATGAGCGCGGCTCGGGATGAGATGAAGGGGGTGTTTCCGGGGATAGGGCTTGCCCACTCTCGCCCAAGGCATCCCTGATGCACGGCCCTCCATTTCAATGTAAAAATAGCATCATTGTGATAATTGGTGAGATTATCGGCGACAGATTTGACATATCGTGGACGGCTAGATTTTCCGATTCATTTCCTGGGAGAATTCATGTACCGACCCGATCCAGTACAGCAGCCGAAAGAACTCGCAGCGGTTAAAGCTTGGCGCGCAGGAAAAAACAGGAATGAACCGGTGGATGACCTGGTCGGCGTGGCATTGTCGGGCGGCGGCATCCGGAGCGCGACGTTCGGCTTGGGCGTTCTGGAGAGATTGAAAGACATCGGCTTGCTGGAACGGGTCGACTTCCTGTCGTCGGTTTCCGGCGGGGGCTATATCGGCGCCTGGTTGAGCGTCAATTGCAAGCGGCGCCAGCAGGCCGCGGCGCAGAAAGCATCGTGGCTCTCACGTGGCGCCGACTGGAGCGTGTCCATTGCACACCTGCGGCGCTATTCCAAATATCTTTCGCCGGAAGTTGGCCTGCTCAGTGCCGATACCTGGACGATGGGAACGATCTGGATGCGCAATGCGCTGCTGACGCAAACGATTATCGTCCTGATGATCGCCTTCCTTTTGCTGCTACCGCGCGTCATGCACAAATGGTTCGTCCTGTGGCCGGCCCAGGGCGACTGGCGCTGGATCACCGTCGCCTTGTTCAGCGCGGCGGCCGGCGGCATCGCCAGGAATCAGCGGCAATTGAGCATCGTCGGCGGCGAATCGTCAAAAAGATACCGTTCCCTCGGCAGCTATCTCGTGGGCGTGGCCTGCATTGCCGGCATCGTCTGGATAAGCAGCCTCATTCCCGGTGGCGTGTTCTCGGATAAGCGAAGCGACAACCTGGTGATGCTCATCGCGCTCCTGGCGCTCGTTGCCGGCTACTATCTCATGCCCGCCGTCGAGGCGGTTGTTTTCGGCATCCAGCGCCGCCGGGCACGGTCCGACAAGACAACGCTGACTGCGGAATACGGCCAGGGCGCGGTCCAGCGCTTCGTGGTTGTTCCGATGCTGGCGGTGGGATTTCTCCTCGGCTCGGTCTTGTGGGGACAATCGATGCGCGTCGGCAGTGAAATCGGTCACATCAACACCTATGGAAAACTGTGGCTGACGGCGCCGGCCTATTGGGAATTGCCGCTGGTCCTGGCCTTCGGTGCGCTGAGCCTGTTCGCCTGCCGCTCGACGAACAAGCAACAGCGCGGGTGGTTGAAGAATTCCCTGGTCGTGCTGCTTGCAACCGCCTGCTCCGGTCTGGTCCTGCACTCGCTGTTGACTTTTTTGATGCTGAGCATGAATGGCATGCACGACCTTGCCGGCGCATCGTGGCGCGTGATGGTGTGGCTGCCCCCGGCGATACTGTTCTCGTTCAGCCTGGCCGTGGTCATGCTGATCGGGATCCAGGGCATCGATGCGCTCGAATCGGTGCGCGAATGGTGGAGCCGCATGGGGGCCTGGCTGTGCATTTACGGGATGGCATGGATGATCGTCATGACCGCGACGGTCTACGGTCCCGTGGTGGCCAGTTTCCTGCTCAGCAAGGATACCTGGACCATCGGCTCGGCGCTCCTGACGCCGATCATCACCACAGCCGTGGGCATCTTCGCGGGCAAGTCCGGCGCGACGGGGACGAATGAGCGCGCCCGGAGCAGCCCGATCACCTTGGTGTTGAATGCGATTGCCCTGTTGGCGCCCGTCCTGGTGATTGCAGGCCTCCTCATCGCGGTCTCGACTGGCATTCACATACTGACTGCTTTTCTGGCCGGGCCTGACAATTATATGTGGGAAGGTTTTGCAGTGATGGGGGCTGTTCACTGGGCACATTTAGGGTACGCCAATTTGCCGTATTACTCAGAGCTGCTGTTGATCGTGGTGGCATTTGCATTGGCAATCATGGCGTGGCGCGTGGATATCAACGAGTTCAGCTTGAATGCGTTTTACCGCAATCGCCTGGCGCGCTGCTATCTTGGCGCCACCCGCAAGGAAGAAGAACGGCATGCGCAGAGTTTCACGGGTTTCGATCCGAACGACGACATGGATCTGCACGAACTGTGCGAATCGGATAAAGTCCCGGCCGGACCATTTCACATCTTCAATTGCGCCCTGAACCTAGGCGGTTCGTCGGACCTCGACTTGCACACCAGGCATAGCGCATCCTATACCTTGACGCCCCTGTTCGTCGGCAGCAGATACACCAGCCGGCGCGGCGCCAGGGAGTCCGACACGGGTACCCTGGCGACCAGGGATTTCGGCAGGGATGCGAAACAGCCACTGACCGTCGCCAAGGCCATGGCCGTTTCCGGCGCTGCCGCCAGTCCCAATATGGGCTTCCATACCTCGCCCTTGGTGGCGTTTGCCCTGACCTTTTTCAATATGCGGCTCGGTTGGTGGTTTCCATCCGCGCAGAAGGCGAAAGCGTCGTCACCGGCTTTTGGCCTCATGTACCTGGTCTATGAAATGCTGGGCCTGGCGACTGCCCAATCCGACTTTCTGATGATTTCCGACGGCGGCCATTTCGAAAACATGGGCGCCTACGAACTGATCGCGCGCCGTTGCCGTGTGATTATCATCAGCGACGGCGAATGCGATCCCGAACTGAAATTCGAAGGGTTGGGCAAGCTGATCAGGATGTCGCGGGTCGACCACGGCACCGACATTGCCATTGATGTCAGGCCGATCAAGTCGTGCACACAGAGCTTTGCGGTCGGGACGATTAGCTATCCGGAGAAAGATCGCAAGCCCGGCATCCTGGTTTATCTGAAGGCGTCGCTGACCGGCGCCGAGGGCACGGATGTCCTGCAGTACAAATCGATCCACGACGCTTTCCCGCACGAGAGCACGGGCAACCAGTTCTACGGCGAGGACCAGTTCGAAAGCTACCGTAGCCTGGGAACGGAAGTGGCGAGCCGGGCATTGACCGGGATGTCGTTCGAGGATGGCGATATGTCGGCGGCGCAGGTATTGCAGGCACACTTGAAGATCACGAGCCAGGCGGCGGGATCGGGGCCTTCCTGAAACGGGCGTTGCCAGGCACGGCGTGGCAACGCGGACCCCTCTTCATATTCCTTTTTTTTCCGGACTTCGCTTATGCGTGTCTTACCTGCTCCTTGGGACCGCTGTGCCCAGCCATGCCGCGCAAGCCGTGGTCCTGTATGGCGATAGCGACTACCCTCCGTCTACCTATGTCGAAAACGGCAAGTTCACTGGCATCTACGTCGACATGCTCAAGCTTGCCGCGACATCCCTGGCGCCCCAGTTCGACGTGCAATTGCGGCCCTTGCCCTGGAAACGGGGCTTGGCCGAGATGGAGAATGGACGCGCCTTCGGGCGGTTCCCGCCTGGCTTGAAAAAAGCGCGTACCTACATCACGAGTTATTCACTGCCCCTGTACCGCGAAACCGTCGTTCTGTTCTGCAACGACAAAGCGATGAAGACGCGGCGAAGCAAGTTCCCCCATGATTTTGTCGGCTTGACGGTGGGCGTCAATGCCGGCTTCCTCTTGTCCGCGCGCCTGATCGATGCATCCAAGCTCGGCTTGCTGCGCCTGGCGCCGGCCACCGGCACGGCCAAGCTGGAAAAGCGCGTGCTCGGCCGCATCGATTGCTGCGCCAGCGATCGCGGCGCCGCGCTGTATTCGGCCAAGCGCCTGCGTACGACGCGTGTCCTGCGCAGTGTCGTCTTGCATGAAGCTGTCGAATTGTCGGGCGTAGATGTCGGCGCCGATCAGCTTGTTGGTCGAGCGCGGGACCAGCAAGGGCGTGACCTTCGAATACGAGCTCATCAGGTTGACCCGGCCCAGGCGGTAGGAACCCGAGACATTCCAGAATCTGTCTTGCGCCACGCTGCGTTCGGCGCCCACCATCAGGAACAGGGGGCCGCCCAGGTAGGTGGTGGCAAACGACACGGGGTGGCGCGCCAGCGGCGGGCCGCCGACCAGGCCTTCCTTGCTGGCCACGGTCAGGTAAACCTGGAAGCCGTGCATCAGCGGCGTATTGTAATAGACACCGTTGGAGAAGCGGTTGCCGGAAGAGCCGCTGTAACTCGGGTCGGAACTGTAGCTGCCGCAGGCGCCGTCCAGGGTGGCGACGCTGTAAAACGTGAAAGGATCGAATTCGACGATCAGGTCCTGCATGGCGGTATAGTCGCGCCCCAGGCGGATCGTGCCCAGGGAGCCCGACATGCCGACCCAGCTGCGGCCCTGGAACAGCGGCCGGCGTCCCGCCGATTCGGTGCTGCCGGTGTCGGGATCGAAGCGCGATTCCAGCCGGAAGCTGGCTTGCATGCCGTTTCCCAGGTTCTCGTTCCCGCGCAAGCCCAGCCAGTTGGGGGCGCTGCGGCCGACCGCCAGGGAAGCGCCGCTCGACTTGACCAGGCCTGCGCGGCAGGCGCAACGCTGGCGAGCGTCGCGAGGGTGGCGACAATCAATACCTGGTATTTCATGGATTGAATGTCCCTCATGATGAATGGCGAGCGCGTTGGAACGAAAGCCAGGGTGTTTGTCCAGTATGCCTTACTCCAGGGCATCGGCGTCCCATCGGAAGGGGCATGTCGGCAGCCGGTCAGCGCGGCGTGGTTTGATCGCCAGGTGCGACCGCTTGCTGGTAGGCCCCCGGTGCGATCGCCTGGCCGTCAAAGTAGACCGCAAGCGCGTCCCCGATGGCGCGCTTGAGGTTAATGCCGCGCACGATATTCCACTCGTCATGACAGCCCATGTCATACATCACGGAGCCGCGCATGCCGTAGTAGCGGATGAAGTTCCTGCGCGCGACAGGATCGTCTTCGATGGCCTTGTAGGCCGGGTCGGTGGCGGCGCGTTGCGCCAGCCACGACGCGACGGCGCCGAGGCGGTCAAGCCCGTTCGCGCCAAAGAAATGCCAGCCATCGGACGGCCCGACAAAATAGACCAGGTCGAAGTCGGATCCGCTTCCGTCCGCGCCGGCGATGACGTCGGCCCAGGCCGCCATATAGTCGCCGCCGCCGGCGCTCGCGGGCAGGCTGTAGGCGGCAGGATTGAGCATCCACAGCTGGGCGCCGAACTCGTTTTGCACGCGTTCCTTGACATGGGCGGCGAGGGCGGTGCTGGTCAGAAAATCGCCGCCGCCGTCGGCGCCCAGCGGGACCGACATATAGCCGACGAAATGGCCGGCGGCGCGACGCTCCGCGATGTCGCCACGCACCTGGTCGATGAGCTGTTCGATGGCGGGCACGAGCGCCGGTGCAACGGCAAATGCCGCGCCGGACGTCGACTGGTATTGGAAGAGAATTTTTGCGGGCACGGCGTTTTCCTCACTCAATGGACCAACAGTGAGACTGCCTCAACTGCGGAAGAAAAGCCAGCTATTCGTGGCCGAAGCCTACGGCTACGGACTCGATGCGACCGGTTCCATCTGAGAGCAAGGCCGGCCGCGGTATGGGCAGCCCCTTTTTTGTTGCGCGCCCGATTGTGGGAATTTGATGCAAATCAAGGTTCTCGTGCCCCCCTGTTGCCTACACTGATGCTCATCAGGATGACCCGGCAAGCGCTATCCCGGCCTCGGCAGGCATTCGTTCTCGAGAGGAGTGCCCGTGTCCCACGACCATCCCGGCGATACGCCAGGCAGCATACTGGCGGTCAACGCAGGTTCCACCAGCATCAAGTTTTCCCTGTTCGCAGCCGAGGCGCCGCGCCAGCGTATTTTCGCCGGCGCCATCGATGGCATCGGCACGGCGGCAAGCGCCTTTCACGTCGATGACGGGGCGCGCCTGATGCGCCGTTTTGCCATACCCGACCATGTCACTGCGGTGCGGGTGCTGGCCGACTGGCTGCTCGAACGGCTCGCGCGGGAACGCCTGGTGGCCATCGGGCACCGGGTGGTGTACGGCGGCAGCGGCTACCGCGCCACGCAAGTGCTAGTCCCGGCCTTGCTGGGCGCCCTGTTCGACGCCAGTTCCTGCGACCCGGACCATCTGCCCCAGGAACGCTTGCTGATCGACACCCTGCGGCGCGCCTTTCCGGGCGCGTCACAGGTCGCCTGTTTCGATACCGCGTTTCACATGACCATGCCCCCGGTCGCCAGCATGCTGCCGATACCGCGCCGTTTCCATGCTGCGGGCGTGGTGCGCCTGGGCTTTCATGGCTTGTCGTGCGCGTCCATGATGGCTGAACTGGCGCGCCTGGGCGGGCAGGAGGCGGTCGGCGGCAAGGTGGTCCTGGCCCACCTGGGCGGCGGCGCGAGCATGACGGCCGTGAAAGCGGGGCGCAGTTGCGACACCAGCATGGGCTTGACGCCGGCCGGCGGCATGATGATGGCCACCCGCTCGGGCGACGTCGATCCCGGCCTGGGCTGGCGCCTGGCGCGCGAGCACCAGGTGTCGGCGGCGCAATTGAACCACATGGTCAACCATGACTCCGGCCTGAAAGGGGTGTCGGGCATCAGCGGCGACTTGCGCGTGCTGCTGGACATGGCGCCCGCCGAACCGGCCGCTGCCGAAGCGGTGGACATGTTCTGCTACCAGGCGCGCAAGCAGCTGTGCGCCATGGCCGGCGCCATGGAGGGGATAGACACCCTGGTGTTTGCCGGCGGCGTGGGCGAGCACCTGGACGCCGTGCGGACCCGCATCTGCGCCGGCCTGGGCTTCCTGGGCATCGAGCTCGACCCGGTGCGCAATGCGGCCCACGCGGCCGTCATTTCCACGGCGCGCGGCGCGGTGACGGTGCGCATCATGCGTACCGACGAGGAAGCGGTGATCGCGCAGCAAGTGCACGAGCTGCTCGGCCAGGCCGCCACGGCGGCGCCAGGGGCAGGCGCATGAGCGCCGCCACCACCGGGACGGCAGCGGCGACGCCGGAACTGCTGGCGCGCATGCATGCCTACTGGCAGGCGGCAAACTACCTGTCGGTCGGGCAGATCTACCTGCTGGCCAATCCCTTGCTCACCGAGCCGCTCAGGCTGGAACACATCAAGCCGCGCCTGCTCGGGCACTGGGGCACCACGCCCGGCCTGAACTTCATCTATGTGCACTTGAACCGCGTCATCAAGGCGCGGGCCTTGTCGGCCATCTACGTTGCCGGCCCCGGGCATGGAGGCCCCGGCCTGGTCGCGAATGCCTGGCTCGAGGGCAGCTATGCCGAAACCTATCCCGGGGTGAGCGAAGACGAGGCCGGCATGGCCCGCCTGTTCAAGCAGTTTTCCTTCCCGGGCGGGATTCCCAGCCACGTCGCCCCCGAAACGCCAGGTTCGATCCACGAGGGCGGGGAGCTGGGCTATTCGCTGTCGCACGCCTTCGGCGCCGCCTTCGACAATCCCCACTTGCTGGTGGCCTGCGTGGTCGGCGACGGGGAAGCAGAAACCGGTCCCCTGGCCACCAGCTGGCATTCGAATAAATTCCTCCATCCCGTGCGCGATGGTGCGGTGCTGCCCATCCTGCACCTGAACGGCTACAAGATCGCCGGGCCGACGGTGCTGGCGCGCATCCCGCGCGAGGAATTGACCGCGCTGTTTACCGGCTACGGCTACGAACCCTTTTTTGTCGAAGGCGATGCGCCGGACGCGATGCATGCGCTGATGGCAGGCACCCTCGACACCGTCGTCGAACGCATCCGGCACATCCAGGAACAGGCGCGCGTGCACGGCGTGCTCACCCGCCCGCGCTGGCCGATGATCATCCTGGACTCGCCGAAAGGCTGGACCGGACCGGCCAGTGTCGATGGCAAGCCCAGCGAAGGGACCTTCCGCTCGCACCAGGTGCCCATTTCCGGCATGGAGCAGCCGGCGCACGTGGCCCAGCTGGAACAATGGATGCGCAGCTACCATCCGGAACGGCTGTTCGACAGCGCCGGCCGCCTGCGGCCCGAGCTGAGGGCGCTGTGCCCGGAGGGCGCGGCCCGGATGAGCGCCAATCCGGTCGCCAACGGCGGCCTGCTGCTACGCCCGCTCGACTTGCCCGAGGTGGGCGCGTATGCCGTCGCGGTGGCCGAGCCGGGCTGCGTGAAGGTCGAATCGACCCGGGTCCAGGGGCTGTACATGCGCGACGTCATGCGCCGCAATGCCGACAATTTCCGCATTTTCAGCCCCGACGAAACGGCGTCGAACCGCTGGAATGCCGTGTTCGAGGTCAGCGGGCGCTGTTCGATGGCGCACATCGCGCCAGGCGACGAGGATGTCAGTGCGGAAGGGCGCGTGATGGAAATGCTCAGCGAGCACCAGTGCGAAGGCTGGCTCGAAGGCTATCTGCTGACCGGCCGGCACGGCATTTTTTCCTGCTACGAAGCCTTCGTCCATATCGTCGATTCCATGTTCAACCAGCACGCCAAATGGCTCAAGGCGGCCAACGGCATTGCCTGGCGCGCACCGGTCGCCTCGCTCAACTATCTGCTCGCCTCGCACGTATGGCGCCAGGACCACAACGGCGCCAGCCACCAGGATCCCGGTTTCATCGACCATGTGCTGAACAAGAAAGCGTCCATCGTGCGCGTCTACCTGCCGCCCGATGCCAATACCTTGCTGGCCGTCACCGAACACTGCCTGCGCAGCCGTAACAAGATCAATGTGATCGTGGCAGGCAAGCACCCGGAAGCGCAATGGCTGGCCATGGATGCCGCCATTGCCCATTGCCGGGCCGGCGCCGGGGTGTGGGAATGGGCCGGCAATGAATGCGACGACGATGCCGACGTCGTCATGGCCTGCGCGGGCGACGTGCCCACGCTGGAAGTGCTGGCCGCCGTGCGATGGCTGCGGGCGCGGTTTTCCGAATTGAAAATCCGCGTGGTCAATGTGGTCGACCTGACGGTGCTGTCGCCGCCGTACATGCACCCGCACGGGCTGGACGACGCCGCCTTCGATGCCCTGTTTTCAAGCGACAAGCCGGTGATCTTCGCCTACCACGGCTACCCGACTCTGATCCACCGCCTGACGTACCGGCGGGTCAACCACCAGAACTTCCATGTCCACGGTTTCGCCGAGGAAGGCACGACGACCACGCCCTTCGACATGGCCGTGCTGAACCGGATAGACCGCTTCAGCCTGGCCCTGGCCGTGGTCGAGCGAGTGCCATCCCTGGCGCAGCACCGCGATGCCATGCGGCGTGCCGTCGCCGACAAGCTGGCCGACCATCGCGCCTATATCGAGGAACACGGGATCGACATGCCGGAGATTCTCGGCTGGACCTGGGCCGGCGCCGCTCAGGGAGGCTGTTGACCTGCAGTCGATGCAGAAAAGGTATTGCCGCAATCAACATCCTGCATTGGACGTGGCCGGCGTGGCCCCACTCCTTGGTCCGCGTTCGCCCGACACGGAGGCCATGTACGAAAGCTTCCGGCTGAGAATGGAACTGGCGGAGCAGCGCCGTGACGGTTTGAAAGTCGCGCTGGCAAAACACAAGGGGACGAATCGGGCGCTGCGGATTGGGCGGGTGGCCCCCATCATCGTGGACATCCTCAATCGCCTGACTGCCACCAAGCTGTCCGAACACTTCCGCGTGGTCGGCACGCACGCATTGTATGCATACGAGTCGGCGGCCGGCGTTGTATTTGACGATGCTGCGGTCGCGACCCGTGACATTGACTTGCTGCGGGATGTGCGCAAGCGGGTCGCATTTGCGACTGCATTGCGCCAGGTCGACAGTTCGATGCTGGGCGTGCTTCAGAAAGTTGACCGGACATTCCGTATCCGGAATTCCCAGAAATATACGGCAGTAAACCAGGACGGGTTTGAGGTCGATATTATCCGGCGCGAGCAAGCAGACAACGACCCGCACCCCATCCGGTTGAGCGATGACGAAGACGACTTCGGGGTGACACAGGCACAACGAGCGCAGGAGTTGCTCGACGCCCCCCCAATGCTCTGCAATCATCGTCGCCACGAATGGCGACATGGCCCGCATGAATACCCTCGAGCCGATGGCGTTTGTACGCTTCAAACGGTGGATGAGCGGAATATCCCAAGGGGACCCGGCGAAGCGCCGGCGCGACGCATTGCAAGCGCAGAAGGTCGAGGAAGTTGTGCGCGAATACTTGCCGCAATGGTCCAGGGACTGAGCGTCACTCGCGCCCAGCTATGCGGCCTTCGGTCCGCGCGGCAGGTCGACGGTGAACACGCAGCCCTGGCCAAGCGTGCTGTCGACGGTGAGCAAGCCACCATTGGCTTCCACGCTGCGCCGGGCGATGGACAGTCCAAGGCCCAGGCCCTCGGCATTGTTGCCGCTTTGGGTAAATGGCAGGAACATGTCGTGCATGGCCTTCGCGGACAAACCAGGGCCGTTGTCAGTGACCGTGATCCGCACCCTGTCGGACGTCGCTGCCGCGCCGAGCGCGACTCGTCCGCGCTGTCCGCTGTACTTGAAGGCGTTCTGCAGCAAATTGCCCAGGGCCGAGAACAGCAGGTCCTTGTCCGCATCGAGCTTCAAGTCCCCGCCAATGTCGTCGACATGAAATGTGCATTGGAGCAGTGCCGCTTCCAGCGACGCCGAACGCGCTACTTCATCGATGAACCTGGCCAGAGTGAACACGGAGCGCTGCAGCGTCATGCCGGCGCCGACCCGCACTTCGGCCAGCGAGCGGTCGATGAGGGTACGCAAACCGACCAGGCTGCGGTCCAGCACGGCGCCGGTGGCGCCGGACATCCCCATGGTGCCTGACTTGATGGCGGACACGGCCAGCATGGCCGTGTTCAAATGGTTTCTCAGCTCATGGGCGAAAAATCCCAGGCGTTCGTTCGTTTCCAGGACTTGCTCGTCGGCGATGACCTGGTCTCTTTGCTCGCTGAAGGCGGTGACGGCATCGGCGATGCCATTGTCCAGGCAGCGGTTGAGCGTCCTGAATTCCGCAATGGTGAAACCGGCGGCCAGTTCGATCGACAGGTCGGTGATCGCCTGGCACAGGTCGCCATAGTCGTGGACGACCTGGTTGATCGAATAACCCAGGGCCAGGAGGTCGCGGCCATGCACGGCGGCCGCGTCACCCAGTTCCGATCCATCGGCGGGGTTGCCGATCGCCGAGCCGGTAATGGCCAGGGCCACGGCGTCGGCGTGGACGCTTTCCGCCTTGAGCGCGCGAATGAGCTGGTCAAGGAACAGGGGAATGCCATGCTCGAGCTGCTGTTTGTTCGCCGCCCGGCTCGGCCGTTCCAGCACCTTGTCGCGGCATCGGCGTTCGAGCTCGCCGCGATTGGCAATGAGAAATTCGAAAAGCATGGCAAGCTCCGTTTGGCTGTGACGCCTGGGATCTTGATCATGCCAGCAATGATCGGCCTGCTCCGTGCGCTTCCGTACACACGGCGGGCACGCAAGTGTGCTTAATCTGGCGTTAATGTCGATTCCATAGTCTTCTCCCAAGCAAGCCAAACAGGAGAGTCGACATGTTGCAGTTCATGGTATCCGGGCAAACGGGGGCGCCGCGGGGCGCGCCGGCCCGTCCCGCCTACGTGGTGCAATACCTGGCGGCCGGGGCCGAGGGCCGCGCCGGCCTGCAAGCGTTCATTGCCGCCGCCTTCCGCAAGTCCTACGGCGCCGAGCTCACCCATTTTTGCGACACCCTGATCGGTTGCCGCGATGCGCAGGGCGCGTGGATCGCCGGCCTGGGCTATTCGCTGGCCGCCGACGGACCCTTGTTCCTCGAACAATACCTTGATGTGCCGCTGGAACAGGCCATCGGCGATCGCGCGGGCTACGCGGTGGAACGGGGCCAGATCGTCGAAGTGGGCAACCTGGCGGCCGATCACGCCGGGGCGGCGCGCGCCCTGATCGTGAGCATGACGCGCCTGCTGCACGGGCATGGCTTGCATTGGGTTGCCTTTACCGCCACGGCCAGCCTGCTCAATTCCTTCACCCGCCTGCGCCTGAAACCGGGCGTGCTGGCCGATGCCGATCCGCGCCGCCTGCCCGACGGTGGGAAACGCTGGGGCAGCTACTACAACTCTCAACCACAGGTGATGTTTGGCGACATCCGCTACGGCTATGCACAACTTGCTTGATACCTTACCCGACAACACGCCCCTGATCGATGGCGGCGGCGGTCCCTGGACCCGGGCCATGCTCGGCGCGCGCATCGCGCAACTGCGTGCGGCCCTGCAGGCGCGCCGCGCGCCGCTGGCGCCGGTCGCCTTGCTGGCCGATAACTCGCCCGAGTGGCTGGCGATCGACCTGTGCACGCAGGAGATGGGCATCACCCTGGTCCCGCTGCCGCTCTTCTTCACGCCCGCCCAGTGGCTGCATGTGATCGCCCAGAGCGGCGCGCAAGCCCTGTTTTGCGCCCAGCCGCAACAGGCGGCGGCGCTCGGTTTCCCCAGGGCCAGCGACTGCGGCGGCGCACTGGTCCTGTGCGAAAGCGATGGCCCCGTGGCCAGGCCGGCGCTGGACGACGTGCAAAAGATCACCTTTACCTCGGGCACCACCTCGGCGCCCAAGGGCGTGTGCCTGAGCAGCGCCCAGCAATGGGACGTGGCGCGCTCCCTGCATGCCGGCCTGGGCGCGCTGGAACTGCGGCGCCACTTGTGCCTGCTGCCGTTCGCCGTGCTGCTGGAAAATATCGCGGGACCGTATACCGCGCTGCTTGGCGGCGCCACCACGATCTGTCCGCCCCTGGCCGAGGTCGGCCTGTCCGGGTCCTCCGGCTTCGATGCCCAGGCCTGCCTGGCGGCGATCGCGCGCTACCAGCCGCACAGCATCATCGTGCTGCCCCAGATGCTGGCCGCGCTGGTGGCTGCCGCCGGCCCCGGCGACAGCCGCATCCGCAGCCTGCGCTTCGTGGCGGTGGGCGGCGCCAGGACGCCGGCGCGCCTGCTCGCCGCGGCCGAGGCGGCGGGCTTCCCCGTGTACGAAGGCTACGGCCTGTCCGAGTGCAGTTCCGTGGTCGCGCTCAACCTGCCCGGCGCCCGGCGCCCCGGCAGTGTCGGGCGCCCCTTGCCGGGGCGCAGTGTGCGCATCGCCGCCGACGGCGAAATCGAGATCGACGGCGTGCAGGCGCGCTACCTGGGCCAGGATGCGGCGCCGGCCGGCGCGCTGGCGACGGGCGACCTGGGCCACCTCGACGGCGACGGTTTCCTGTACCTGGCCGGGCGCAAGAAGGACATCCTGATTACCGGTTTCGGCCGCAATGTATCGCCCGAATGGCCCGAGGCGGCCCTGACCGGCAGCGCGCTCGTGGCCCAGGCGCTGGTGGTGGGCGAGGGCCAGCCCTACCTGGCGGCCCTGATCGTGGCGCGGCCGGGCGAGGTGAGCACGGCCCTGATCCAGGAAGCGGTCGACCAGGCCAATGCCGAACTGCCCGACTATGCCCAGCTGCGGCGCTGGACCCTGGCCGCGCCCTTTACCGCGGCCAACGGCCTGGCCACGGCCAACGGCAGGCCGCGCCGCGCCGCCATCGCCGCCCAGTACCAGCAGCAGATCGCAGAACTTTTTGACAGCAAGGAGCAAACCCAATGAACTTTTTCGACACCTTGCAGGCCACCACCGAAGCCGAACGCCAGGCCCTGTTCACCATTCCCGTGATCCAGGACGCGCTGCGCGGCCGGGTCACGCTGGCCCAGTATGTCGCCTACCTGGGCCAGGCTTACCACCATGTCAGGCACACGGTGCCGCTGCTGATGGCTTGCGGCGCCCGCCTCGACGGCCAGCGCGAATGGCTGCGCGATGCCATCGCCGAATACATCGAGGAGGAGCTCGGGCACCAGGAATGGATCCTGTCCGACATCGCCGCCTGCGGCGCCGATCCTGCGCTGGTGCGTTCCGGACAGCCCCATCCGAGCACCGAGCTGATGGTCGCGTATGCCTACCACCAGATCGACCGCGGCAATCCGGTCAGCTTTTTCGGCATGGTCCATGTGCTGGAAGGGATCAGCGCCGCGCTGGCGACCCACGCCGCCGGCGCCATCAAGGGCGCGCTCGGCTTGCCGCCGCAAGCGTTCAGTTACCTCAGCTCGCACGGCAGTCTGGACATCAAGCATGTGGCGTTTTTCCGGGACCTGATGAACCGGCTCGACGACAGCGCCGACCAGGCGGCGGTGCTGCACAGTGCGCGCATGATGTACGGCCTGTACGGCGACATTTTCCGCAGCCTGCCGTCCGGCCGGGAGGCGTAAGATGGATGCGCGCAAGCTGGGCTTTCCCTACCGCGCCGTGCTGACCGGCGCCAGCGGCGGCATCGGCGCGGCCATCGCGCGCCAGCTGGCGCCGCGCTGCGCGCTGCTGATCCTGGTGGGCCGCCGGCTGGACGCGCTCGAGGCCCTGCGCCAGGAGCTCCAGCCGTGCGCGGTGCACCTGGTGTGCGGCGACCTGAGCGAGCCGGACACGCTGGCCCGGATCGAGTCGGTCGCGCGCGGACTCGGCGGCATCAATTTGCTGGTCAACAATGCCGGTGTCAGCGATTTCCATGCCTTTGCCAGCCAGTCTCCCGAGGTCATCGGCCAGCTGCTGGCGACCAACCTGCTGGCGCCCATGCTGCTCACGCGCCGCCTGATCCCGCTGCTGGCGGCGGCGCCGGCCGCGCAAATCGTCAATGTGGGTTCGGTCTTCGGCCAGATCGGTTTTCCCGGTTTCGCCGCCTACTGCGCCGCCAAGGCGGGACTGGCGGGCTTCACCCAGGCGTTGCGGCGCGAACTGGCCGACAGCAGCGTCGAGGTCCGCCATTTCGCGCCGCGCGCCACCCGCACCCCCATCAACAGCGCCGCCGTGAGCGCCATGAACCGTGCGCTGGGGACCGCGGAAGACACGCCGCAGCAGGTGGCGGCGGCCTTGCTGCGCTTTCTCGAGGCGACGGCGTGGCAGCGCACCCTGGGCGCGACGGAACGCTTTTTCGTGCTGCTCAACAAACTGCTGCCGGCATTGCCCGATCAGGCCATCCGCGGCCAGTTGCCGATCATCCGCAAATACCTGCCCAAGTAATTTCATCGCATTTTTTCTTCAGGAGTCCATCATGCATTTTTTCACTACCTCCTTGCGCGCGGCCTTCGGCACGCTGCTGGTCGCCGCATCGGCCTTTGCCGGCGTGCCCGAGGACGTCGCCAGGCTGCAGCAGGAATGGGAACAGATCAAATATGCGGCGCCGGCCGCGGAACAGGAAGCGCGCTTCGAACGGTTGAGCAACGATGCGGCCGGTATCGCCGCCCGCAACCCGAACAGCGCCGAGCTGCTGATCTGGCAAGCCATCATCGAATCGAGCTACGCCGGCGCCAAAGGGGGCCTGGGCGCGCTGTCGCTCGCCAAGGCCGCCAGGAAAGCCCTGGAACAGGCGCTGGCCATCAATCCCGACGCGCTCGCCGGTTCGGCCTACACCAGCCTCGGTTCGCTGTACTATCAAGTACCAGGCTGGCCGATCGGCTTCGGCGACGACAAGAGGGCGGCCGAGATGCTCGGGAAGGGCCTGGCGATCAATCCCGACGGGATCGACCCCAACTATTTTTATGGCGATTTCCTGTTTCGCAAGGGCGATCTCGACAATGCCGAGAAGTATCTGAAGAAGGCCCTGCTGGCGCCGCCGCGTGCGGGACGCAAGCTGGCCGACGAAGGCCGGCGCAAGGAAATCGCGCAATTGCTGGACAAGATAGCGGCAAAACGGAAATAAACGCCGGAAAGGGAGGCACCCATTGAGAATCTTGCTGGTGGAAGACGACGACTTGCTGGCCTCGGGCCTGCTGCTCGCGCTGCAGCGCGCCCATTACACGGTCGAGCACGTGCGTGACGGCGCGGCCGCGGTGCGCGCCCTGGCCGATAACGAGTTCGCGCTCATGCTGCTCGACCTGGGCTTGCCGGTCATGGATGGCACCGAGGTGCTCAAGGCCGTGCGCGCGCGCGGCGACCAGTTGCCGGTGCTGATACTGTCGGCGCGCGACGCCACGCGCGACCGCATCCTCGGCCTGGACATGGGCGCGGACGACTACCTGGTCAAGCCCTTCGAGCTGGACGAATTGCTGGCGCGCCTGCGCGTGCTGCTGCGCCGGCGCAGCGGCCAGACCGTCAACCAGTTGCACCTGGGCGAGCTGGTGCTCGACCTGGAGGCGCTCAGCGTGACCTGGCAGGGCAAGCCGGTCGAGCTGGCGCGCCTGGAATTCATGCTGCTCAAGAAAATGGCGGAAAATCCGCAGCGCGTATTCAGCCGGGCCCAGCTGGAGGAATCCCTGTACGGCTGGGGCGACGGGGTCGAAAGCAATACCATCGATGTCCATGTGCACCATCTGCGCAAGAAGCTGTCGGCGGCCGCCATCAAGACCATACGCGGGGTCGGCTACCGCATCGGCCTGGCGAGCGCATGAGCGGCGGCCTGTATTCGCTGCGCCTGCGCATGGTCGGCGCCACCATGGCCTGCATGCTGCTCGTGTTCGCCGGCATCGGCCTGGGCGCGCACGCTGTGGCGCGCCACGAATCGGAAGAACTGTTCAGCGCGCGCCTGGCGACATCGGCGCGCGTGCTCGAAGCGCTCGTCGCGCACCAGCTGGGCACGGCGAGCATCGCCAGCCCGATCGTGATCGCCTTGCCGAAGGAATTGGAAAGCACGACCAGCGATGAAGCGCAACGCTTTGGCCACCGCTACGAAACCAAGGTGGCCTTCCAGATCTGGGATGACGATGGGAAATTGCTTGCCAGGTCGGCATCGGCCCCCGGCGCGGTGCTCGGGCCCAAGGTGGCCGGCTTCAGCCAGAACGACATCGGCGGCACCGTCTGGCAAGTGTTCTCCCTGCGCTCGGGCAAGGTATGGGTGTTGATGGCGGAGAAGGACGAAGTGCGCCAGGAAATGGCGCATGACATCGGCTTGTCGATCCTGATGCCGCTCGCCATTGGCGGCGTGCTGATGCTGTTCGCCGTCAATGTTGTACTGAGCCATAACCTGGGCGCCTTGCGCGAACTGGCGGCCCGCATTGCCGCGCGCAAGCCCGAATCCCTGGCCCTGATCGCGCTGCCGGAAACGCCGCGCGAACTGGCGCCTATCGTGACGGAACTGAATCACCTGCTGGCGCGGATCAAGGCCGCATTCGAGCGCGAACAGCACTTCATCAATGCCGCCGCCCATGAAATCCGCACCCCCATCGCCGGCTTGCAGCTGCACGTTGAGAACGCCCTGCGCGCTGGCAGCGACGCCGAACGCAGCGCATCGCTCGAGAGCGCGATGGTGGCGGTGCGGCGCACCAGCAAGCTGGCCGAGCAATTGCTGGTACTGGGCCGTATCAGTTCCGGGGGCGGCGCCGGGAACGCGCAAGCGTGTTCGCTGATGGAGGTGTGCTGCGACGTGATCGGGGCGCTTGAACCGCTGCTGGCGCTGCGCGGTCAGAACATCGGCCTGGACGCCCAGGAGCGTTGCGTGGTGTGGGGCGAGCGCGAGCAACTCGGACGCTTGCTGCAAAACCTGATCGACAACGCGTCCATGCATGGCGCGCCCGGGGCCGACATCCAGGTGGGACTGGCGCGGCGCGGCCAGCTTGCCTTGCTGAGCGTGTCGAACGATGGTCCGCCCATCCCGGACGACGAACTCGAGCGCATCTTCGCGCCGTACTACCGCTTGCCCGGCAGCGCCGCTCCCGGCCACGGACTGGGGCTGGCGATCGTCAAGGAAATCGCCGGCCAGCACCAGGCCACGATCGCCATCCACCGCAAGGCCGACGGCCAGGGCACGGTGGTCGAGGTGGCGCTGCCGGTGCACGACGAGAAGGCGGGGGGGAAGTCTTGATGCACATCAAGGAAAAGCGCGCGCCATCTTCGTAGACTGCCGGCAGTCCGGCCGTTTGCGGAACCACATACGGGGGAATGGCGATGGGCATGACATGGAAAACACTCGCCGGCGCCGTCGCGTTCGCCTGCGGCGGGAGCGCTTGCGCGCAAGGTGTGCTGACGCTCTACGGTATCGCGGACGCCGGCCTGGTGCGCGAAGGCGGGGGCAGCGCCGGCAGCGTCAGCAAGCTGGGCAGCGGAATTGGCGCCGCCTCCAGGCTGGGCGTGCGCGGCAGCGAGGACCTCGGGGGCGGCATGGCCGCCTTCTTCACCCTCGAGGGAGGGGTCAGGCTCGATACGGGCGAATCGGAAAGCGCCGGCACCCCGTTCAACCGCCAATCCTTCGTCGGCATCAAGGGTCCGGCAGGCAGCCTGGCGCTGGGCCGCCAGTACACGCCGTATCATGTCGCCCTGACCAGCGTGGGCGATCCCTTCGGCGGCGGCCTGGCCGGCACCAGCAAGAACCTGTTTCCCGATTCCGGCAGCAATGTCCGTTCCAGCAATGCGCTGGTGTATGCCATGCCGCCCACGCATGGCGTGAGCGGGGAGCTGGCCTACAGCCCTGGCGAACAAGGCAGCACGTCGGCCGGACGCCAGGTCGGGGCGGGGCTCGGTGTCGCGGCGGGCAAATTGAGCTTGCGGCTCGCAATGAATTTCAAGAATGGGGACACGGCCGCCGCGCCCGGCGTGCCCGCGGTGCGGCGCGGCAACGGCAGGAATACCTTGCTGGCGGCAAACTACGACTTTGGCGTGTTCAAGGGCTACTTCGCCTATGGCGCCGACAAGGGATTCAATAGCGCACCCCTCGGCAATGCGAACAACCCTTACGGCGGCGTACGCCCGACCGCTTCGCTCCATGGCGCCGAATATTTGCTGGGCATCGCAGCGCCGCTGGCGGGCGGATCGCTGCTCGCTTCGTTCATGGACAAGAACGACAAGACCGCCTTCGACCAGGATGCGCGCGGCTGGGGACTGGGCTATCTCTATCCTTTGTCGAAGCGAAGCACGCTCTACATAGCTTATGGACGGGTCATCAACCGGCGCGGCGCCGGATATACGGTGGCCAACAATGCCGACGCGGGCTCGGGCGACCGCGCCTTCAATCTGGGCTTGCGACATGGATTTTGAGGGGGACCTGGCGGCAGGCGCGCAAGAGATTCCAGGCCAGCGCTAATGCCGACAGTGCCGTGGCCGCGCCGGCGGCATGCGCCAGCGGTTCCGGGTACCAGCAGGCAGCGAGCAGCAATACCAGGGCCAGCAGCTGAAGGCGGTACTGCCGCTGTGCGAGCGCATCGGGAATGATGTGCTTGACCTGGCGCTGACCCGGACTGTCGCGCCACAGGAGGAAGGGGACGATCTTGTACAGCATGCCGTTGATGGCTGAAAACAGGACGCCGGCAATGAGCAGGACCCAGGGCGCCAGCGGCTGGCCGGCGGCCCACAGGATGACGGCGGCCAGCAGGCTGGCCATGGACAGGCGCCAGAATCTGGTCATCGCATCGGGCTCCCTGGTGCGCCGCGCCAGCAGGCGCAAGGTGGCGCCAGCAAACCACATGCATACCGCGCACAGCAGCACCGACGCGGCCAGGGTGGCATTGGCCACATGCAGCATGAGCGCCAGTACCACGGCCAGGCCGAGATGGCGCTCCAGCCGTCCCTCATACAGTGGCGTCACCTGGAACATCGGCAGTACCTGGAAAGCCACGCCGGCCAGCAGCAGGCCTCCCCATCCGAACAGGCCCCACAGCGCATGCAGGTCGGTGACGCGCATGAGCGGCAGCGACAGCGCCCCGGGCAGCGCGAGTGCCGTGCCCAGCAAGGCGCCCAGCACGACGGTGACCAGCAGCGCTGCCAGCGCCAGCCGCACCATGGCGACCATGGGCGCGGCGCCTTCCGGCACCGCGCGCCACAGGCTCACCGCCAGGCAGCCGATGAACCACAACAGGGCAGGCGCCAGCAAGGCTACCGCCAGCGCGAACAGCCAGGCCCGCGATCCGAGAAAGGCGCCGGCCAGTACCAGCGTGCCCGCGCCCAGCAGCGCGTGCACCGTGCGCGCCATCTTGTCAACGTGCGGCAGCTCGCAGCCGGCCACCACCGGCAGGATCTGGATCAGGGCCCCCAGCATGGACATGCCCAGCACGCCCAGTGTAAACAAGTGCGTCAGGGCGAGGGTGGCGGGCGACCAGCGGCTGTGGAAGGCGGCCTCGCCCTGCCACAGGAGCAGCATGCCCGCGAGCAGGGCAAACAGCGGCGTGGCGAGAAAAAAGCGCAGCACAGTGGCCAGTTCGGGCGACTGCTCCAGCGACAGCCGGCGCTGCACAGTTCAGCTCACGGGAACGAGGGCGCGCCAGATCCTGATTTCATACAAGAAGTCAGGCAGCGCGGTGGTCAGGTGGCGGTAGCCGTTATTGGCCAGGATGCGGTACAGGGGATGCGGTTCGCGTTCGATCAGCATGGACAGCTGGTCGTCGGGGCCAAGCAGGTCGAGCGCGTCGAGCACGCGTACCAAGGGTTCGGGTGCTTCCAGGCCGCGCACGTCGAGGTGATGGATCGTCATGCCACACATTCAGCGAAGTTGCGCATCTGTTCCAGCACGTCCTGGCAGCGATCGCCCAGCATCTTTTCCATCATCGGATAGAGCACGCCTTCCTCCTTTTCGCCGTGCTGGTGCAGCACCAGCAGCAGCACCTCGGCATGGATGGCGAAGGCGCGGCCGTCGCGGTCAATCACCGATTCGGCCATGCGCTGGGCCACGGCGCGAATGCGCAGGTGTTCGCCGCACATGGCGTCGGTGGGGCTGGCCGCACGGCCAAGCGCCGCTTCGAAGGCGGGAAACAAGACCCGTTCCTCGACCAGCAAATGGCGTTCGAGCGCGCCCTGGAAGGCGCCCATCGCCTGGCGGGCCGCGAGCCAGTGGCCGCCGCGCACGCACGCGTCGGCGCTGCGCATCAGGGCGTCGCAATGGTCGTGGTCCGCGGCCAGGTAGCTGCTCAAGGTTTCCATGCTGATCTCCCCTCGATATCGATACAGGATTGTCTCCTTCCTGCATCCCCGAAATCCTTGATGCAGGTCAAGGATTCAAGAGAGGCTCGCGGGCTACAGTTCGTTCCCACACCATATTCAACGAGATCATGCCTTCACCACCATTCGAGCTGGTTTGCCCGGCGGGCAGCCTGCCGGCCCTGAAAGCGGCAGTCGACAACGGCGCCGACTGCGTCTACCTCGGATTTCGCGACGCGACCAACGCGCGCAATTTCGCCGGCCTCAATTTCGACCAGGCCGCGATCGAGCAGGGGATTGCCTATGCCCACGCGCGCGGGCGCAAGGTGCTGCTGGCCCTGAACACTTACCCGCAGCCGGGCGCCGGCGCGCTGTGGCGCCTGGCGATCGACCGCGCGGCAGGCGCCGGCATCGACGCCGTGATCCTGGCCGACCCCGGCCTGATGGCCTACGCCCGCGAGCATCACCCGCAACTGCGCCTGCACCTGTCGGTCCAGGGCTCGGCCACCAACGTCGAAGCGATCAACTTCTTTCACCAGCACTTCGGCATTTCGCGCGCGGTGCTGCCACGCGTGCTGTCGGTCGCCCAGGTCGAGCAAGTGGTGCGCCAGACCCCGGTCGAGATCGAGGTATTCGGTTTCGGCAGCCTGTGCGTCATGGTCGAGGGACGCTGCGCCCTGTCCTCGTACGCCACCGGCGAATCGCCCAATACGCATGGCGTCTGTTCGCCGGCCAAGGCGGTGCGCTGGCAGCAGACCGGCGCCGGATTCGAGGCGCGCCTGAACGGCGTGCTGATCGACCGCTATGCCGAAGGCGAGCAGGCCAACTATCCCACGCTGTGCAAGGGCCGCTTCGACGTCGCCGGCGAGCAGTACTACGCGATCGAGGAACCGGCCAGCCTGAATACCCTGGCCTTGCTGCCCCAGCTGGTGGCAATGGGAGTACGCGCCATCAAGATCGAAGGACGCCAGCGCAGTCCCGCCTATGTGGCCCAGGTCACCGCGGTCTGGCGCGAGGCGATCGACCAGTGCCTGGACAATCCGCAGCGCTATTCGCCGCGACCGGCCTGGATGGCGGCCCTGGACAAGGTGGCCGAAGGCCAGCAGCACACGCTGGGCGCCTATCACCGCACATGGAAATAGAAAGGCAAGCAATTGAAACTGGCACTCGGACCTATTCTGTACTACTGGCCGCGCGAAGCGGTCTTCCGTTTTTACGACATGGTGGCGGCCAGCCCGGCCGACATCGTCTACCTCGGTGAAACGGTGTGTTCGCGCCGCCACGAACTGCGCCTGGCGGATTGGCTGGCACTGGCCGACATGCTGGCCGCGGCCGGCAAGGAAGTGGTGCTGTCGACCCAGGTGCTGCTCGAATCGGGCAGCGACGTCGCCACGCTGAAAAAACTGACGGGCAACGGCCGCTACCAGGTCGAGGCGAACGATATCGGCGCGGTCCATTGCGTGCCGGCCGGGACGCCCTTTGTCGCCGGCCCCCACCTGAACCTGTACAACGCCGACAGCCTGGCCGTGATGGCCGGATTGGGCGCGCGGCGCTGGGTGATGCCGCTCGAGATGGGGTGCGACGCGCTCGCGGTCATGCTCGCGTCCCGGCCCGCGGGCATGGAAGCCGAGGTATTCGTGTATGGACGCATGCCGCTGGCGTTTTCCGCGCGCTGCTTCACCGCGCGCCAGCGCGACCTGGGCAAGGACGACTGCCAGTTCAGCTGCCTGGCCCATCCCGACGGCCTGGCCTTGCGCACCCGCGACGGCGACGGCTTCCTGGTGCTGAACGGCACCCAGGTCCAGTCGGAGCGCACTTACAACCTTCTGGCCGAACTGCCTGCCATGGATGCCATGGGCGTGGACGTGGTCCGGGTCAGTCCGCAGGCGCAGGGTAGCGGCGAAGTGCTGGCACTGTTCGATGCCGCCCGCAGCGGCCGCCCGGAGCACGCTTTGGCCCTGCTGGCATTGCTGATGCCGTCCGAAGGCTGCGACGGCTACTGGTTCGGCCGCCCTGGCATGGCGCTGCCGGAACGGGAAGCGGCATGATCGCGCTGCCTGCCTGGCCCGGTTCGGTGCTGTTCGCCGCCGGCCTGAACCTGGTGGTGGCGCCGCAGTTGCCGGCCGACGTGCGCGCCGCGCTGGAAGGAAAAGCCGTGCGCATCTGGGTGCGCGAGTCCCGTTTGCGTTTTGATGTCAGTTGGCGCTGGGGACGCTTCACGCCGCTGGCGGGCCTGAAAACACCCGACCTGGCGATCGGCGCCAGCCTGCGCGACTTCGTGCTGCTGGCGCAGCGGCGCGAAGACCCCGACACCCTGTTCTTCGCACGTCGCCTGATCATGGAAGGCGACACCGAACTGGGACTGCTGCTCAAGAACACCATCGACGCGCTCGACCTGGCGCTGCTCGACCCGGCCCGCATGCCCTGGCGTGCGTTCGACTCGATTTTTCCTACCCGGCACCCATCATGAATCTATCCCGCACCTTGCTCACGGCCCTGCATCAACACGGAGCGCGCGAGATGTTCGGCATCCCTGGCGACTTCGTGCTCGCCTTTTTCCAGCAGGCGGTCGACGCCGGCATCCTGCCGCTGTACACCCTGAGCCACGAACCGGCCGTCGGCTTCGCCGCCGACGCGTCCGCGCGCTACCACACGCGCCTTGGCGTGGCCGCCGTGACCTATGGCGCAGGTGCCCTGAACATGGTCAATGCGGTTGCTTCGTCCTACGCCGAGAAAGTGCCGCTGGTGGTCATTTCGGGCGCACCCGGCGCCGGCGAGCGGCGCAGCGGCTACCTGCTGCACCACCAGGCCATGACGCTCGATTCGCAGATCGCCATCTTCCGCGAGATCACCTGCGACCAGGTGGTGCTGGACGACGCCGCGCGCGCGCCGGCCGACATCGCGCGCGTCCTGCGCAGCTGCCTGACCCATTCGCGCCCGGTCTACATCGAGCTGCCGCGCGACATGGTCGATGCGCCATGCGGCCCGCCCATGACAGTGGCCGCGCCGTCCACCAATCCCGACGCGCTCGATGCCTGCGTCGGCGAGGTGCTGGCGCGGCTGCGCGCCGCACGCGAGCCGGTGCTGCTGGTCGGCGTCGAGATCCGGCGTTTCGGCATCGAGAAAAAAGTCGCGCAGCTGGCCTCTCTCCTTGGGCTGCCGGTGGCCACCACCTTCATGGGACGCGGCCTGATGGCCGATTGCGATGCCTCCCTGCTGGGCACCTACCTGGGCGTGGCCGGTCCGCCTGCGATCACCCGCGCGGTCGAGGATTCGGACGCGCTGCTGATGCTGGGCGTGATCATCTCGGATACCAATTTCGGCGTGTCCGAGAAGGCGATCGATATGCGCGGGGCCATTCTCGCGCTGGACGGCCAGGTGGCGCTGGGGCACCACGTCTATCCCCGCATCGGCATCGAAGCGCTGGTCGACGCGCTGATCGCGCGCGCCGGTTCGCCGCTGGCCGAGCCGCTGGCGCCAAAGCCGGGGCCTGCCTGCGTGCGCGGCCTGCAAGCCGACGGCGCGCCCATCAGCCCGGACGACATCGCCCGCGCGGTCAACGACGCCATGGCCGAACACGGGCGCATGCCGATCGCGGCCGACATCGGCGACTGCCTGTTCACGGCGCTCGACATGGACAGCTCGGGGCTGGTGGCGCCAGGCTACTACGCCACCATGGGCTATGGCGTGCCGGCCGGGCTGGGCATGCAGGCTGGCAGCGGCGAGCGGCCCTTGATCCTGGTTGGCGACGGGGCCTTCCAGATGACGGGTTGGGAACTGGGCAATTGCCAGCGCTACGGCTGGGACCCGGTCGTGATCGTGTTTAACAACTGCAGCTGGGAGATGCTGCGCGCATTTGCGCCGCAGGCGCCGTTCACCGACCTGTCGGACTGGCACTTCGCCGACATGGCGGCGTCATTGGGCGGACAGGGCTACCGCGTGCATACCCGGCGCGCGCTGCAGGACGCGCTGGCCACGGCGCTGGCGACGCGCGGAAAATTTCAGCTGATCGAGGCGATGATTCCGCGTGGCGTGCAGTCGGCCACCTTGTCGCGCTTCGTCCAGGGCGTGCGCCGCCTGCAAAAGACCGAATGAGGGCTCACGCAGTACGGAATGTGAATTGGTCGAACAGCGACGCGATGCGCGCCAGCGCTGCCGGTCCCACCGTGGCGCCGGCGACCAGCGACTTGTCCGCGCAGCCCTGGGCGCGGAACGTCTGCAGGGCATAGTTGCGCACACCGGCCGCAGCGAGCGTGTGCGCCAGTTCTTCAATCTCTTCCTCGCCCAGCAGCGCCGGATGCAGGGTGGTGCGGCATTCGTGCGCCACGCCGCTGGCAATGATGGCGTCCAGGCAGGCGCGCGCCGGATCGCCGCTATTGTCGATGCCGGTGATCTTGCGGTACTCCCTGAACGGCGCCTTGATGTCGAAGCCCACCCAGTCGAGCATGGGCAGCACCGCTTCGAGCCGGCGCGGGTAGATGCAGGCGGTATGCAGGCCGACCGCCAGGCCCAGGTCGCGTACGGCGGCGATGGCGTCCGGCAGGGCAGGGTCGATGGTGGGTTCGCCGCCCGAGAAGACCACGCCGTCCAGCAGGCCGGCGCGGCGCCCCAGCAGCGCCACCACGTCGCCCCAGTCCAGCGCACCGCGCTTGCGCGGCTGCAGGTGGGGGTTGTGGCAGTAGCCGCAGCGCCACGGGCAGCCCTGCACGAACACCACGGCGGCGAACCGGCCGGGAAAATCGTTGGCGGTGAACGGCACCAGGCCGCCCACCCGCAGCGCGCTGGCCCCCATGCTAGTGGGCCTGCGCGGCCAGGCTGGCCTCGGTGAAGCAGGTGCGCTCGTGGAACTCGCCTTTTTTCCCCGTGTTGAAGGACGATACCGGGCGGTGGTAGCCCATCACGCGGGTCCAGATTTCACAAGGCTGGCGTTCGGCGTCGTCAAGCGTGACGGTGTGGTGCATGTCGGTCATTTCAAGCTCCTTGGTGGTTACGCGATTTCGCGCTGTTTGCGTGCGATCAGTTCTGCATCGCACTTGGGACAAAACGGGTGGCTGCCGCCCAGGTAGCCGTGCTTGGGGCAGATCGAAAAACTGGGCGTGACGGTGATATAGGGCAGGCCGAAACGCCCCAGCGCGCGCTGGACCAGCTTGCGGCAGGCGTCGGCCGAGGACAGCGGCTCGTTCATGTACAGGTGCAGCACGGTGCCGCCGGTGTACTTGCGCTGCAGGGCATCCTGCCGTTCCAGCGCCTCGAACGGGTCGTCCGTGAAACCGACCGGCAGCTGCGAGGAATTGGTGTAGTAGGGCATGTCGCGGGTCCCCGCCTGCAGGATGTCCGGATGGCGCTTGCGGTCTTCCTTGGCGAAGCGGTAGGTGGTGCCTTCGGCCGGCGTGGCTTCCAGGTTGTACATGTGGCCCGTCTGTTCCTGGAATTCGAGCATGCGCGCGCGCACATGGTCCAGCAGGCGCAGCGCGAAGGCGTGGCCCCAGTCGCTGGTGATGTCCTGCTCGCCCCAGGTGAAGTTGCGGATCATCTCGTTCACGCCGTTCACGCCCAGGGTCGAAAAGTGGTTGCGCAGGGAGCCCAGGTAGCGCTTCGTATATGGAAACAGGCCGTTGTCCATGTGGCGCTGGATGACCTTGCGCTTGATTTCCAGGCTGTCGCGGCCCAGGTCCAGCAAGCGGTCGAGCGCGGCCAGCAAGCCTTCCTCGTCGTCGGCGTGCAGGTAGCCCAGGCGCGCGCAATTGATGGTCACCACGCCCAGCGATCCGGTCTGCTCGGCCGAGCCGAACAGGCCGTTGCCGCGCTTGAGCAGTTCGCGCAGGTCCAGCTGCAGGCGGCAGCACATCGAGCGGATCATGTTCGGCTTGAGTTCCGAATTGAGGAAATTCTGGAAGTAGGGCAGGCCGTAGCGCGCCGTCATCTCGAACAGCAGTTCCGCGTTCGGGCTATGCCAGGCGAAGTCGGGGGTGATGTTGTAGGTCGGGATGGGGAAGGTGAATACGCGGCCCTTGGCGTCGCCCGCCATCATGATCTCGATGTAGGCGCGGTTGATCATGTCCATCTCGTGCTGCAGCTCGCCGTAGGTGAAATCCATCTCGACGCCGGCGATGACGGGCACCTGGTCGCGCAGGTCTTCCGGGCACACCCAGTCGAAGGTGAGGTTGGTGAACGGGGTCTGGGTGCCCCAGCGCGAGGGCACGTTCAGGTTGTAGATCAGCTCCTGGATGTACTGCTTGATCTCCTGGTAGGTCAGCCGGTCGTTGCGCACATAGGGCGCCATGTAGGTGTCGAAGGAGCTGAAGGCCTGGGCTCCGGCCCATTCGTTTTGCAGGGTGCCCAGGAAGTTGACGATCTGGCCGATGGCGCTGGACATGTGCTTCGGCGGCGCCGATTCAATTTTTCCGGGCACGCCGTTCAAGCCTTCGGCCAGCAGGGTGCGCAGCGACCAGCCGGCGCAATAGCCGGCCAGCATGTCGAGGTCGTGGATGTGCAGGTCGGCGCAGCGGTGCGCCGCGCCCACTTCGGGCGGATAGACGTGATTGAGCCAGTAGTTGGCGATCACCTTGCCCGACACGTTCAGGATCAGGCCGCCGAGCGAATAGCCCTGGTTGGCGTTGGCGTTGACGCGCCAGTCGCGCTGTTCCAGGTATTCGTTCATCGACGCTTCGACGTCGACCAGGCTTTTGTGGTCGCGCCGCAGGCCGTGGTGCTGCTCGCGGTAGACCACGAAGGCGCGCAGCGCGGTGCGCCGGCCGGCCGCGAACAGGGCCGCTTCGACCGCATCCTGGATCTGTTCGACGGCGGGCGCGGGGCCCGCGTCCAGGTGGTGGGTGACGGCGATGTGCGCCAGCGTTTGCGCATCGATGGCGGCCACGCCGGCGCGGCCGATGGCCGAGCTGATGCGGCCGATCTCGAAGGGAACGACGCTGCCGTCGCGCTTGATGACCTGGGTTGGAACTAGCTTCATGAATTCTCCGTTGACCACAATGGGTAGTTGACGGAGATAGATTAAGCACTACATGTAGTTGGGTCAACGCAAAATCCGGGCAATCCCGATTTCCTTGATCCAGGTTGGATTTAGAAAGGAATCACCTGCCGCGTGACGGCCACCATGATGATGTAGGCGAAGGTGACAACGGCGAGCCCGAAGGCCAATGCGCGCGCGCGCAGCGTGCGCCCACGCTTGAGTGCGACGATGCCGAGGATGATGTAGAGGACCAGCGCGACCACCTTCGCGCCCAGCCAGGCTTGGGCGAAGGGGTACTGGCTGCTGATGAAGGCGAGCGTGATGGCGCTGCCGAGAAGGACGGTGTCGACCAGGTGCGGAAGGATCCGCACCCAGCGCCGGGCCAGCATGGACGACTCTTTCAGCATCCATGCGCCGCGCAGCAGGAACAGGCTGAAGCTGACAGCCGCGCAGCCCATATGGAGTTGTTTGATAGCCAGATAGTCCATGCGCGTTCCTGTTGTGCGTTTCGATGGCCCCTAGTGTCGCACGGATGCCGCCCCTCCTGGCAATTGCTGCGTGGCGGACGGGCGCCGCGCCAGCTTCAGCGCGAACAGGGCAAGCAGGGCGCAGCCGGCGGCGAACACCACGTCGCCCGGTACCCGCATCCAGACCAGGGTTTCCATCAGCGTCGAATGGACCACTTCCGGCGAGCGGGCGTACCAGGTGCCGAAGCTGACGCTGGCCCAGGCCTGGTAGATGCCGGCCGGGACCAGCGACAGGAACACCATCATGGCCAGGCCGATGTTCATGCACCAGAACATGGGCGCCAGCAGGCGGTCGGACCATTGCTCGCGGCTGGTGAGGCCGCGCAGGCAGAACAGCATCAGGCCGATGCCCAGCATGCCGTACACGCCGAACAGCGCGGCATGGCCGTGGGCGGCGGTCATGTTCAGGCCCTGCATGTAGTACAGCGCGATCGGGGTGTTGATCGAAAAGCCCAGCAGGCCGGCGCCGACCACGTTCCAGAAACCGACCGCGATGAAGCACATGATGGGCCACTTGTAGGCGGCGACCCAGGGCGCGGACTTCGAGCGCTGGTAGTTGCGCCAGGCTTCGACGCCGATCATCGCCAGTGGTACCACTTCCAGCGCGGAGAACATGGCGCCGATCGCGATCACGAAGGTGGGCGTGCCGGTGAAGTACAGGTGGTGCAGGGTGCCCAGGATGCCGCCGAACAGGAACACGATGGTTTCCAGGATGATGGCGCTGTTGGCGGTCGCCGCGCCGATCAGGCCCAGGCGGGTGAACAGCAGGGCGATGACCGCCGTGGCGAACACTTCGAAGAAGCCTTCCACCCACAGGTGCACCAGCCACCAGCGCCAGTATTCGACCATGGCGTAATGGGTCTGCTTGCCCCATACCAGCGACGTGGCGTAGAAGGCGCCGATGCACAGCGCGGCCAGGAACACCATGGCGATCAGGCCGCGGCTTTCGGACGGCTTGCGCAGCGCCGGCCACAGGCCGCGTCCGAGCAGCAGCACCCAGAACAGCAGGCCCACGAACAGCAGGATCTGCCACACACGGCCCATGCTGGTAAATTCCAGGCCCTGGTTGCCGATCCAGAAGCTGAAGTCTGTGCCCAGGTGCTGCAGGGTGCCCAGCCAGCCCGAGATGGTCGAACCGGCCACGATGAACAGCAGCGCGTAGAACAGCACATTGACGCCCAGCGCCTGGTACTTCGGTTCGCGCCCGGCGATGGCGGGGGCGATATACAGGCCGGTGGCCAGCCAGGCGGTGGCGATCCACAGCACCGCGAACTGGGTGTGGATGGTGCGGCTGACGGTAAACGGCAGGATCTGGCCCAGCGGGATGCCGAAGAAGCTTTCGCCCTCGACCGCATAGTGGGCGGTGATGATGCCCATGCCCACCTGCGCCAGGATCAGCGCGATGACGACATAGAAGTACTTGCGGGTGGCAAGCATCGAGGCGGTGGGCTTCAGGTCGAACAGGGGATCGGCCTTGGGCGGCACCGGATCGTCCTCTTCTTTGGCGCGGCCGTGGAAGAAGATCATGCCGGCGATCGCGCCCAGCATCAGGATGATGCTGGCGACCGACCAAATGCCGGCGCCCGCGGTCGGGCTGTTGCCCACCAGCGGTTCGTGCGGCCAGTTGCTGGTGTAGCTGAGCGCTTTTTCACCAGGACGGTCGGTGGCGGCCGACCAGGCCGACCAGAAGATGAAGGCGGGCAGGGCTTTCAGGTCGTTTGCATCGGCCAGGCTGCCCGGACGCATGGCGTACTGTTCGCGCAGGCCGTCAAGCCTGGCGTCGTCGCCGAACAGGGATGTGTAGTGGGCCGCCACTTCGCGCACGGCCTGGGCCCGTTCGGGCGACAGCGTCACGCGACCGGTGGCCGCGTCGTAGCTGTTCAAGCGCATCTCGTGGCGCAGGCGCGCGTCAAGCGCTGCCTGCTGCTCGCGGTCCAGCGCCTCGTACGGTTTGGCGAACTGCCTGGCGGCCCAAATGGCGCGCAAGGCCAGCGCTTCGCGGTGCAGCCAGTCGGCCGACCAGTCGGGCGCCAGGTAGCTGCCGTGGCCCCAGACGGAACCGAGCTGCTGGCCGCCGGCCGAGAGCCAGGCTTGCTGGCCATGCTGGACCTGGCCTTCGGAGAACAGGACCTCGCCTTCGGTACTGGCGACCTGGCGCGGGATGGGCGGGGCGCTCAGGTAGATCTCGGTGCCTACCCATCCGAGGACGGCGAAGGACAGGGCGCAGATCGCTGCGAGCCACCTCCATAGTGTGCGTGAGTGATGCATGGCGTGCTTCCTTCTTGTTGTTGACTTAAAGAGGTATTCTAAATACTTCATTTCAAAGATGCAAGTGAAATACATCTTTTAAGATGTATACTGCATACTCATTTGATTCGACGGGCCGCCCGATGCGATTGACCGCCTATACCGACTACACCCTGCGCACGCTGATCTACCTGGCGATGCACCGAGACCGCCTGGCCACCATCGGCGATATCGCCGACCTGCACGGGATCTCGAAGAACCACCTGATGAAGGTGGCGCACCAGCTCGGCGTGCTGGGACTGGTGGAGACGGTCAGGGGCCGCAATGGCGGCATGCGCCTGGGGCGCGACCCGGCCGACATCAATATCGGCGAGGTGGTGCGCAACAGCGAGACCGACTTCTACATGGCCGAATGCTTCGACGCGGCCAGCAATTCCTGCAGCCTGGCCCCCGGCTGCGCGCTCAAGGGCGTGCTGGGCGCCGCCACCGCCGCCTACCTGGCGGTGCTCGATGCCGTGACCCTGGCCGACCTTGTTTCCCCCAAAGGCAAGGCCGGCAAGCGCGCCGGTCCGGCCACGATCATGTTCCGCTAAGCCCGTCATTGGGACTAGCCGGCCTAGTCATTTCGGCCAGTAGCGCTAGGCTGATTGCTTTCTCCGGATGTCCCGCAGGCCGATAGGCCGCCGTCCCTTCGCCACGTAAGCTTGTCCTGTCAGATATAGCGTCGGGGAGAAGGACATGTCAAGCAAGGCAAGGCAACAGGCCGGGGTACTGGCAAGCAGCACGTTCGCGTTTACGATCTGCTTCGCGGTGTGGATGATCTTCGCGGTGCTCGGCATCCCGATCAAGGCCCAGCTGGGATTGAACGAGACCCAGTTCGGCCTGCTGGCCGCCACCCCGGTCCTGACCGGGTCCCTGGTGCGCGTGCCGCTCGGGATCTGGACCGACCGCTACGGCGGGCGCATCGTGTTCTTCGTGCTGATGCTCGTCACCGTGCCCCCCATCTGGCTGCTGTCGCACGCCACCGCCTACTGGCACTTCCTGGTCCTTGGCCTGTTCGTCGGCCTGGCCGGCGGCAGCTTTTCGGTCGGCACGCCCTACGTGGCGCGCTGGTTCGGCAAGGACCGCAAGGGGCTGGCGATGGGGATCTTCGGGGCCGGCAATTCCGGATCGGCCCTGACCAAGTTCGTCGCGCCGGCCATCATCGCTTCCTTTGGCTGGCAGATGCTGCCCAAGGTGTATGCGGTGGCCATGCTGGCCACGGCCATCCTGTTCTGGGCATTCTCGTACACCGACAAGGCGCACCAGGTGCCGGCCGGGATCTCCTTCCGCGAACAGATGTTGGTGCTCAAGGATCCACGGGTGTGGCGTTACTGCCAGTACTACTCGGTGGTGTTCGGCGGCTACGTGGCGCTGGCGCTGTGGATGACCAAATACTATGTGGCCGAGTACGGCTTCAACATCGGCCTGGCCGCGCTGCTGGCGGCCTGCTTCTCCCTGCCGGGCGGCGTGCTGCGCGCCCTGGGCGGCTGGATCTCGGACAAATACGGCGCCTACAAGGTCACATGGTGGGTCATGTGGGTGTGCTGGGTGTGTTTCTTCCTGCTGTCCTACCCGCAGACGAACATGGTCATCAAGACCGTCAGCGGCAGCGCCAGCATGCAGATCGGCCTGACGCCGCTGATGTTCACCGTCCTGCTGTTCGTGGTCGGCGTCGCCATGGCGGTCGGCAAGGCCTCGGTCTTCAAGTTCATTTCCGACGACTTCAGCGACAACATCGGCGCCGTCTCCGGCGTGGTGGGCCTGGCAGGCGGCCTGGGCGGCTTTGTGCTGCCGATCATGTTCGGCGCCCTGGTCGACCTGACCGGCGTGCGCACCTCGGCCTTCATGCTCCTGTACGGCACCGTGTGCGTGTCGCTGGTGTGGATGCATTTTTCATTCAGGGACCAGGGCCATGCCCTGCGCGCCGTTCCCGCCTAACCTTCAGGAGACTGTCATGAGCAAATATGTAATTTCGACCTGGGAGCCGGAAACCCCGTCCTTCTGGAAGGCCAGCGGGCGCAGCACCGCGCGGCGCAACCTGTGGATCTCGATTCCCGCGCTGCTGCTGGCCTTCGCCGTGTGGATGGTATGGAGCGTGGTGGTGGTCAACCTGCCCAATATCGGCTTCAAGTACAGCACCAACCAGCTGTTCTGGCTGACCGCGCTGCCCGGCCTGTCCGGCGCCACGCTGCGCATCTTCTATTCCTTCATGGTGCCGATCTTCGGCGGACGCAAATGGACCACGATCTCGACCGCCTCGCTGCTGATTCCGGCGATCGGCATCGGCTTCGCGGTACAGGACGTGAACACCGGCTATCCGACCATGCTGCTGCTGGCCTTGTTGTGCGGCTTCGGCGGCGGCAATTTCGCTTCGTCGATGGCCAACATCAGCTTCTTCTATCCGAAGGCGCAAAAAGGCCAGGCGCTCGGCATGAACGCCGGCCTGGGCAACCTGGGCGTGTCGGTGGTGCAGTTCGTGGTGCCGCTGGTGATCACGGTGGGCCTGTTCGGCGCCATGGGCGGCGAGGCCCAGCACTGGGTCAAGGGCGGCGCCAGCAAAGCCATGTGGCTGCAGAATGCGGGCTTCATCTGGGTGCCCTTCATTGCCGCGACCACGCTGATGGCATGGTTCGGCATGAACGACCTGGCCTCGGCCAAGGCCTCGTTCTCGGAGCAGGCCATCATCTTCAAGCGCAAGCACAACTGGCTGATGTGCTGGCTGTATACCGGCACTTTCGGTTCCTTCATCGGCTATTCGGCCGGCTTTCCGCTGCTGATCAAGACCCAGTTCCCGGACATTAATCCGCTCGACTACGCCTTCCTCGGACCGCTCGTGGGCGCACTGGCGCGCGTGGCCGGCGGCTTCGTGGCCGACCGCCTGGGCGGCGCCCGCGTCACGCTGTGGACCTTCGTGGCCATGATAGGCGCCGTGATCGGCGTGCTCAATTTCCTGCCGGCTGCCGGCACGGCGGGCAATTTCAACGGCTTCTTCTGGATGTTCATGCTGCTGTTCGCCGGCACCGGCGTGGGCAATGCGTCGACCTTCCGCATGATTCCGGTGATCTTCATGACCGAACGCCAGCGCGCCGCGGCCGGCAAGGACCGCGCAGCGCAGGACCAGGCCATCGTCGACGCCAACAAGGAAGGCGCCGCGGTCCTCGGTTTCACGTCGGCGGTGGCGGCCTATGGCGCCTTCTTCATCCCGAAAAGCTATGGCACCTCGATCGCGCTGACGGGCAGTCCCGACGCGGCGCTGGTGTGCTTCATCGTTTTCTACACCTCCTGCATCTTTGTCACCTGGTGGTGCTATGCGCGGCGCAATGCCGCCATGCCCTGCTGATCCCCGGAGCCCGACATGAGCGATACCGCAGTCCGGTTCGACGCAGAGCTGATCGGGCGCCTGAACCAGGCCGGCCCGCGCTATACCTCGTACCCGACCGCGGACCGCTTCGTGCCGGGCTTCGGCGCCGCCGACTATCGCAAGGCCGCCATGGCCTGCGCGGGCGGCACCAGCGCGCGCCCGCTGTCGCTGTACGTGCACATCCCGTTTTGCGAATCGCTGTGCTACTACTGCGCCTGCAACAAGCTGATCACGAATGACCATGGCAAGGCGGTCAAGTACCTGGGCTACCTGCAGCGCGAAATCGCCATGCAGGGCCGCCTGTTCGAAGGCAGGAACCGCCTGTCGCAGCTGCATTTCGGCGGCGGCACGCCCACCTACCTCTCCGACCGGCAGATGGATGGGCTGCTGGCCGGCCTGCGCCAGTGGTTCGACTTCGCGCCCGACGACCAGGGCGAGTATTCGATCGAAGTCGATCCGCGCACGGTGAGCCCGGAGCGGGTGGCCGTGCTGCGCCGGCAGGGCTTCAACCGCCTGAGCCTGGGCGTGCAGGATTTCGATCCGGAGGTGCAGCGCGCCGTCAACCGCATCCAGCCCGAGGCCATGACCACCGACTTGATCCGGGCCGCGCGCGCGGCCGGCTTCCATTCGGTCAGCATCGACCTGATATACGGGCTACCGAAACAGACGCTGGCCACGATCGCCACCACGCTGGACAAGGTCATCGCGGCCGATCCGGACCGCATCGCCGTCTACAACTACGCGCACATGCCGAACCTGTTCAAGTCGCAGCGCCTGATCGCGGACGCCGACCTGCCGCTGCCGGACATCAAACTGGCCATGCTGGGACTGTGCATCGAACGCCTGTGCGCGGCCGGCTATGTGTACATCGGCATGGACCATTTCGCCAAGCCCGGCGACGACCTGGCGCTGGCCCAGCGCGAAGGCCGGCTGCAGCGCAATTTCCAGGGCTATTCGACCCATGCCGAGGCCGAGATGGTGGCGCTGGGCGTGTCGGCCATCAGCGCCGTCGGCGGCACCTACAGCCAGAACGAGAAATCCCTGAATGCGTGGTATGCAGGCCTGGACAAGGATGAACTGCCGGTCGCGCGCGGCATCGTCATGACGCAAGACGACCTGCTGCGGCGAGCCCTGATCGGCCAGTTGATGTGCAATTTCACCTTGCCCTACGCCAGCCTGGCGCTCCCGGGCAGCTTCGCGGAGTACTTCGGACCCGAGCTGGAAAAGCTGCGGGTGCTCGAGCGCGACGGCCTGGTCACCGTCGGCGAACACGCGCTGGACGTGACGCCGAGCGGGCGCCTGCTGATCCGCAATGTGTGCATGGTGTTCGACCGCTACCTGGGCTTGGCGCGCAGCGCCGCAGCGGCCGACGTACAACCGCTGCGCTTTTCGCGGACCATCTGAGCCGCCATGGAAAAGCCCCGGTTTTCGCCCGAAACCTTCCTGTCGCGCATGGCGCTGTTCGACGCCATGTCGCCCGCCGAACTGGCCGCGATCGCGGCCGGCACCAGCGAACGCCACGTGGAGAAGGGCGGCATCATCTTCCAGCGCGGCGACCCTTGCCTGGGCTTTCACCTGGTCGTGTTCGGCCAGGTCAAGCTGGCTGCCGGCAGCGCCAGCGGGGGCGAGAAGATCATCGAACTGATCGGCCCCGGCCACAGCTTCGGCGAGGCGCTGATGTTCATGGAAAAACCGTATATCGTGTCCGCCACCGCGCTGGCCGATACCCTGCTGCTGCACGTGACGCGCGAAGTGGTCTTTGACGGCATCGAACACGATCCCGGCTTCGCGCGCAAGATGCTGGCCGGCCTTTCGCGCCGCATGCATGGCCTGATCTGCGACATGGAATCCTACGCGCTGCGCTCCGGCACCGAACGCGTGATCGGCTACCTGCTGCAGGACGAGGCCACCGCCGACGGCCAGCAATGCACGCTCCCGGTCAGCAAGGCGGTGGTGGCGTCGCGCCTGAACCTGACGCCCGAGCATTTTTCTCGGATCCTGGGCGACCTGAGCGCGCATGGCTTGCTGTCGGTGCAGGGCAGGCAGGTGACATTGCTCGATATCGGCGCGCTGCGCGCCTACGCGGGCTGAAGGAGAACCATCATGGAAGACATTGAAAAATTCGTGCGCGGCTTCAGCCGCTTCCAGCAGCAGTATTTCTCCGAGGCCCACACCCTGTATGACGCCCTGCGCGCGGGCCAGAAGCCGACTACGCTCCTGATAGGCTGCTGCGATTCGCGGGTGGACCCGATGCTGCTGACCGGTAGCGACCCGGGCGACATGTTCGTGGTGCGCAATATCGCCAACCTGGTGCCGCCCTGTACGCCGGACGCGCCGCCGGGTGTCAGTTCGGCGATTGAATTTGCGATCTGTAACCTGGAAGTGGCGCGCGTGATCGTGCTGGGACATGCCCGCTGCGGCGGCATCCGCGCCTTGCTCGCGCCCCAGCAGGAAGCGCGCGAGACCGATTTCGTGGAACGCTGGATGCGCATCGCCGCGCCCGTGCGCGAACGCGTGCTGCGCGAACTGGGGCACAAAAGTTCGGAAGAACGCCACACCGCCTGCGAACAGGCCAGCATCCTGCAATCGCTCGACAACCTGCTGACCTATCCCTGGCTCAAACGGCGGGTGGAAGAGGGAAAACTGGTGCTGCACGGCTGGTACTTCGATATCGACAGCGGCGCGCTGATGGCCTATTCGGTGCGCCAGCAGAGATTCCTGCCGATCGTTTGCCCGATTGCCCGTAGTTAGTAATTTGCTGCATCTTTTGGGAGAGCAACTGGCACTTCACCGCGGGAGCGTGCTGTGGTAGTGCGCCTTCGAGGGACAAAGACCAGGTGCCTGGTTTCTCGCCTTGTCCTTTCTGACCTTGTCTCTTCTTGTCTTGAAGTTGCCAGCACCGTCCATGCAGATCGGAATGTTCAAGACAATTCAAGGCTGAAAATGGTGTAACAAGGCGCCAAACAAGGCGTCACGCTTTCGGGGGCTGACGATGGACACCCCAATCTCCCGCTCAAGATGCGGCGGCCAAGCTCAGCAATTGCCCATCTTTGCCAAAGGCAAGGAAACGGCCTATCTCGCCGGTGTGGATGTAGGTAACCATCATGTTCAGCGGCGCCTCCGCCTCGCTGGACGGTGGTGGCTTGCCTGCGCGCCCGGACATGCTGGTCACGAACACGATGTCCCAGTGCGCGCCCATGTGGCGCGACTCGTCCACCAGCGAGTCGAAGGTACTGAGTTGGTCCAGCGTCTTGTCGACGCACATGACAGGCTCCAGCGTCCCGCCGCTTGCCTCCGGCCGCTCGGCCCGGGCAAAGGCAAACAGCATGCGCTGCGGCTGTGGCTGGGCGCGCGCGGCGTCCATCAGGTCGGAGTAACTGGCGATGTTCATGGTGGTCCTCGGTGCGTAGTCATTCAATGCCACAGGTATACCGCATCCATCCGGCGCGTCCAATAGCCATAAAGGAGGAGGGCGCATTCCGGCGATTCTTGATGCACATCATTTTTTTTCAGCAAGTGCTGCCCCACAATGGCCCGCTTGAACAGGTAGCAACCTCAGGAGAATACGCATGGCAAACGACAACAGCAACAACAAGGACCAGAAGCCTTCAGGTGATGCGGGCCGCCGCAGCTTCCTGGGCAAGACCGCCCTGGCGGGCCTGACCGGCGCCGGCGCCGTGATCGGACTGTCCGGCTGCAAGGACGACGCCCCAAAGGCCGGCAAGGCTGCCCCGGCAAGCGCCGCGGCGCACGAAAAGGCGCCAGGCCAGCTTGACGATTACTATCACTTTTCCAGCGGCGGCCATTCGGGCGAAGCGCGCATCCTGGGCTTGCCGTCCGGGCGCACGCTGCGCCGTATCCCCGTGTTCAACATCGACCCCATGGTCGGCTGGGGCATCACCAATGAGTCGAAGGCCATCATGGGCACGCGCGCCGACGGCAGCCTGAAATACACCACCGGCGACACCCACCACGTGCACGGCAGCTACAAGGACGGCACCTACGACAGCCGCTGGCTGTTCGTCAACGACAAGATCCATTCGCGCCTGGCGCGCATCCGCATGGACACCATGGAATGCGACAAGATCGTCGAACTGCCGAACGTGGCCGGCTTCCACGGCGTGTTCCCGGACAAGCGCGACCCGGTCGATGCGGCCATCAACTACACCACGCGCGTGTTCTGCGGCGCCGAATTCCATATCCCGCTGCCCAACGACGGGCGCGACCTGGACGACCCGGCCAAATGGGGCGCCCTGTTCAGCTGTGTGAACGCGGCCACCATGGAAGTCGTGTGGCAGTGCCGCGTCGACGGCAATATGGACCTGGTGGCCACCTCCTACGACGGCAAGCTGGCCGCCTCGAACCAGTACAACGCCGAAAACGCGCCCGACCTGGCCGGCATGATGGCCGCCGAACGCGACGGCTGCCTGTTCTTCCACGTCGAACGGATCGAGGCGCTGGTCAAGCAGGGCAAGTTTTCCACCATCGGCGACTCGAAGGTGCCGGTGGTCGACGGCCGCAAGGCCGCCAATGAAGACCCGAAAACCGCCGTGACCTGCTACGTCCCGGTCGGCAAGAACCCGCACGGCGTCAACGCCAGCCCGGACGGCAAGTACTTCGTCTGCTCGGGCAAGCTCTCGCCAACGGCCACCGTGATCGACCTGGCGCTGGTGCTCAAGTGGTTCGACGGCGGCCTGAAGGAGCCGCGCGACACCGTGGTGGCCGAGCCGGAAATCGGCCTGGGTCCCTTGCATACCGCCTTCGACGGCAAGGGCAATGCCTATACCTCGCTGTTCCTGGACAGCCAGATCGTCAAATGGAACCTGGACCAGGCCATCGCCCAGTTCAAGGGCGACAAGGCCGCCAAGCCCGTGCTCGACAAGATCGACGTGCACTACCAGCCCGGCCACGGTTATTCCTCGATGGGCGAAACGAAGGAAGCGGACGGCAAGTACTTCAATTCGGGGAACAAATTTTCGAAGGACCGCTTCCTGCCGGTCGGCCCCCTGCATTGCGAGACGGAGCAGCTGCTCGACCTTTCAGGCGCCAAGATGGTGCTGCTGTCGGACCATACGGCCTATCCGGAACCGCACGACGGCATCATCGTCCGGCGCGACCGCGTGAAAACCACCCAGGTCCACACCATGGCCGACTTCCCGAACGCGGTGTCGGCCGAGACGGCGGGCGTCGAACGCAAGGGCAACAAGGTGCACGTGCGCCTGATGTCGCAGGCGCCGAACTTCAGCATGCCCGTCATCAAGGTCAAGAAGGGCGACGAGGTCACCATCACCCTGACCAACCACGACAAGGTGGAAGACCTGACCCACGGCTGTGCGATTCCGACCTATAACATCAACTTCATCGTCAATCCGCAGGAAACCAAGTCGGTGACCTTCAAGGCCGACCATGTCGGGGCGTACTGGATGTACTGCACCCACTTCTGCCACGCGCTGCACCTGGAAATGCGCAGTCGCTTCCTGGTGGAAGCCTAGGAGAGGCCTGATCCGTCCGTTCGGTACCGAACAGACCCGGAGTGTTGTTGCGCCTACAACAATAACTCCGGGGAATCTGTCCCCGTGTCCCGTCTATGGAGAATCCGCATGAAACCGAGCAAGCCAGCACCAATGGACGCCGCACCGGGCGCCAGCCGCCGCAATTTCCTGGGCAAGAGTGCACTGGCGGGCGCAGGCGCCGTGGCCGTCCTGGCCGGCTGCAAGCAGGAAGCCGCGCCCGCCAAGGCAGCATCGGCCAGCGCCGCTTCGGCCGGGGCCAGCCATATCGCGCCGGGCCAGCTCGACACCTATTACGCCTTCATCAGCGCCGGCCACGGCGGCGAAGTGCGTGTGCTGGGCCTGCCGTCGGGCCGCACGCTCAAGCGCATCCCCGTGTTCAACACCGATTGCATGGTCGGCTGGGGCATCACCAATGAATCGAAGGCCATCATGGGCACCCGTGCCGACGGCCGCCTGCAATACACCACCGGCGACACCCACCACGTGCACGGCAGTTACAAGGACGGCACCTACGACAGCCGCTGGCTGTTCGTCAACGACAAGATCCATTCGCGCCTTGGACGCATTCGCATGGACATCATGGAGTGCGACAAGATCACCATGATTCCGAACGTGATGGGCTTTCACGGCATTTTTCCGGACAAGTGCGACCCGGTCGATCCGGCCATCAACTACACCACGCGCGTGTTCTGCGGCGCCGAATTCCACGTGCCGCTGCCGAACGATGGGCGCGACCTGGATGACCCTTCCAAGTGGGGCTGCCTGTTCAGCTGCGTGGACGCGGCCACCATGGAAGTGCGCTGGCAGTGCCGGATCGACGGCAATATGGAACTGCTGGCCACCTCCTACGACGGCAAGCTGGCCGCCGCCACCCAGTACAACACCGAGGGCGGCGCCGACCTGGCCGGCATGATGTCGGCCGAACGCGATGCCTGCGTCTTCTTCAATGTGGCCCGCATCGAAGCCATGGTCAAGGAAGGCAAGTCGGTCACCATCGGCAGCTCCAGGGTGCCCGTGGTCGACGGCCGCAGCGCCGCCAATACCGACCCGAAGACCGCCTTGACCTGCTATGTCCCGGTCGGCAAGAACCCGCACGGCGTCAACGCCAGCCCGGACGGCAAGTACTTCGTCTGCGCCGGCAAGCTCTCGCCGACTGCCACCGTGATCGAGCTGGCCAAGGTGCTGCAATGGTTCGAAGGCACCGTCAAGACCCCGCGCGACACCGTGGTGGCCGAGCCGGAAATCGGCCTGGGCCCGTTGCATACCGCCTTCGACGGCAAGGGCAATGCCTATACCTCGCTGTTCCTCGACAGCCAGGTCGTCAAGTGGAGCGTCGAGAAGGCCATCGCCCAGTTCAAGGGCGACAAGACCGTCAAGCCCATCCTCGACCGCGCCGACGTCCATTACCAGCCGGGCCACGGCTACGCCTCGATGGGCGAAACCAAGGAAGCGGACGGCAAGTACTTCAATTCGGGGAACAAGTTTTCGAAGGACCGCTTCCTGCCGGTGGGGCCGCTGCACTGCGAGACCGAACAGATCCTCGACATCAGCGGCGACAAGATCGTGCTGCTGGCCGACCATACCGCCTATCCGGAACCGCACGACGGCATCATCGTCCGGCGCGACGTCGTCAAGACGCTGCAGGTGCAGCTCATGACCAGCTTCCCGAACGCGGTGACGGCGGAAACGGCCGGCATCGAACGCAAGGGCAACAAGGTGCATGTGCGCCTGATGTCGCAGGCGCCAGCGTTCAGCATGCCGGTCATCAAAGTGAAGGTCGGCGACGAAGTCACGCTCACCCTGACCAACTTCGACAAGGTCGAGGACCTCACCCACGGCTGCGCGATCCCGACCTACGACATCAATTTCATCGTCAACCCGCAGGAAACCAAGTCGGTGACCTTCAAGGCCGACCATGCCGGCGCCTTCTGGATTTACTGCACCCACTTCTGCCACGCGCTGCACCTGGAAATGCGCAGCAGGCTGCTGGTGGAAGGCTGACCGGCGGTCACAAGGAACCCGATGCGCTTTTTTCTGTCTTGCCTGCTGCTGCTGTCCCTGTTGGCGAGCGCGCATGCCTCGGTCTACGACGCCGAACTGTCGCAGCAACTGCTGCACGGCCCGGACCTGTGCGCGCAGGCGCCATGCGGTGACGTCATGCCGCTGGCGAAACGCTACTCGCAGCGCAAGGGCCGTCCCAGCTACGTCGAGGCCTTCGGGGCGGACGGCAAGCTGCTCGGCTACGTGTTCCTGTCGACCGACGTGGTCGACATTCCCGCCTATTCGGGCAAGCCGATCATCACCCTGATCGGCATGGACCCGGCCGGCATCATCACCGGCGTGCGCGTGCTCAAGCACTCCGAACCGATCCTGCTGGCCGGCATACCGGAAGCGACCCTGCTCAAGTTCATCGCCCAGTACGTGGGCAAGGCGGGCGACGCCAAGCTGGAAATCGGCGTCGACGGGCTCGATGCGATCAGCGGCGCCACCGTCACCGTGATCGCGGAGAATCAGGTCATCTCGCGCAGCGCCTACGACATCGGGCGCCAGGTCGGCATTTTTAAGGCCGAAGTGCGCCCGCCGGCGCGCTACAGCGCCGTCGACGAACGCCTGGGCTGGGACCAGATGCTCAAGGAGGGCAGCGTGGTGCGCATGCTGGTCAAGCCCGCGGATGTGGGCGCGCAGGGCATTGGGCCCTACCTGGACCTGTACTTTGGCCACCTGAACGTGCCGGCGGTCGGCATCAGCGTGCTGGGCGAGGCGGTGTACAAGCGCCTGATGGCAGAACTCAAGCCCGATGAACAGGCTATTTTCATCATCGCCAACGGCCAGGCCTCGTTCAAGGGTTCCGGCTTTGTGCGGGGCGGTATTTACGACCGTATCCAGGTGCGCCAGGATCCGGTGGGCTTCACCTTCCGCGATACCGACTACCAGAACCTGTACGGCGTGCAGGCAAGCGGGGCGCCGGCCTTCACCGAGTCGGCCGTGTTCATCGTCCGGTCGGCCAGCTTCAACCCGGCCTGGCCGTGGCAGCTGACCTTCCTGGCCAACAAGGTCGATCCCCAAACCGGCGCCAAGACCTTCGTCCATTTCGACCAGCAGTACTGGCTGCCGTCGCGCTACCTGGTGGGCGGTCGTCCCGTGGTCGAACGGCGCGCCGCCGCCTGGGAAGCGATCTGGAAGGGCAAACGGGTCGAGATCGCGCTGTTCCTGCTGATACTCGCCTTCACCGCCCTGATGTATTCGCAGCGCGACAAGCTGGTACGCGCTTCGAGCCGCAAGCACAAGCCATGGATAGAGCGCCCGCGCCACGTGCTGTGGCTGGCCAGCGTGGTCTTCCTCGGCTTCTACCTGAAGGCCCAGCCCAGCATCACCCAGGTGATGACCTGGTTCCACTCCCTGCTGCACCAGTGGAAGTGGGAACTGTTCCTGTCCGATCCCTTCATCTTCCTGTTCTGGTGGTTCATCATCGTCACCGTGCTGGTGTGGGGCAGGGGCGTGTTCTGCGGCTGGCTGTGCCCCTTCGGCTCGCTGCAGCAGCTGGCGCACAGCATCGGCAAGGCGGTCGGCCTGAAACAGGCGCTGCTGCCGAAAAAGCTGCACGACAAGCTCAAATGGCTCAAGTACGTGATCTTCGCGGTGCTGCTGGGCGTGTCGCTGTATTCGATGGAGACGGCCGAACAGCTGGCCGAGATCGAGCCGTTCAAGACCACTTTCCTGGTCGGCGTGTGGAACCGCAGCTGGCCGTTCTGGATTTTCATCGGCGGCCTGCTGGCCTGGTCCTTCTTCAGCGAGCGGCCCTACTGCAAGTACCTGTGCCCGCTGGGCGCGGGGCTGGCCATCCCGAGCCGCTTTCGCCTGTTCGGCCTGAAACGCAAGGCCGAATGCACCACCTGCCATGCCTGCGCCGCCGGCTGCGGTTCGCATGCCATCGACAGTGCAGGGCGCATCGACCAGACCGAATGCATGCTGTGCCTCGATTGCATGGTCCTGTACTACGACGACCATGCCTGTCCGCCGCTGGTCAAGGAACGCAAGAGCCGCGAGCAAAAGGGCCAGGCGCTGACCAGGATCGATGCCGGCGGCTATTTCATCGCGCTTGACACGGTGCGCGACGCGATCAAGGCGAAGGCGCCGTGATGGACGCGCGCCGCGCCGCCTTCGCCTTGCTGCTGGCAATGCCCGCCCTGGGCAGCTGCGCCGAATGGAAAGTGGGCCCCGGCCAGTCGATAGCCGCGGCGATCCGCGCCGCCGCGCCGGGCGACACCGTGCACGTGGCGCGCGGCCTGTACAACGAGCATCTGCTGATCGACAAGGCCCTGACCCTGCTTGGCGCGGGCAATCCCACCGTCAGTGGCCAGAACAGCGGCGACGTGGTCCGGATCACCGCAAGCGACGTGACGGTCCAGGGCCTGATCCTGCGCGATTCCGGCATCGACATCGATGCGCGCAACGCGGGTGTCCACGTGTCGCCGGGCGCGGACCGGGTCACGGTGCGCGACTGCGTGCTGGCCTATACGCTGTTCGGGGTCACGCTCGAAAAATCGCAGAAGGTGAAAATTCTAGGCAACACCATCACCGGCAAGCGCGACCTGCTGTCGGCCGCGCGCGGCAATGGCATCCAGGTCTATAACAGCAGCGACGTCGAGGTCAACGGCAACAACATCAGCTATGCGCGCGACGGCATCTATGTCGACGTGTCGCGCCGCGCCACCTTCAGGAACAACAAGATCCACCACGTACGCTATGGCACCCACTACATGAATACCGACGACAGCACCTGGGAAAACAACGAGAGCTACCTGAACCGGGGCGGCCTGGCGCTGATGGAAGTGCGCCGCCTGGTCGTGCGCAACAACGTCGCCTGGGGCAACCAGGACCACGGCATCATGCTGCGCACGATCCAGGATTCGGTCATCGAGAACAATGTGGTCGCCGCCAACGGGCGCGGCTTCTTCATCTACGACGCCGAATACAATGTGCTGCGCAATAATGTCGTCATCAACAACCGCACCGGCGTCCACCTGTCGGCCGGCTCGTCCAACAACGAGGTCGATGGCAATGACTTCATCGGCAACGAGGAAGCCGTCAAGTTCGTGGCCTCGCGCGACGTGCAATGGGGCCGCAAGCGCGGCAACTACTGGAGCAATTACAGCGGCTGGGACCAGGGCGGCGACGGCGCCGGCGACGTTCCCTACGAGGCCAGCGACCTGGTCGACCGCCTGAACTGGCAATACCCGCTGGTCAAGCTGCTCCTGTCGAGCCCATCGATCCAGACCCTGCGCTTCGTGGCGCGCCAGTTCCCCGTGCTGCGCGCCCCGAGCGTGCTCGATGTCCATCCGCGCATGCGGCCCAACAACCCTGCCTGGAGCCTCTGGAATGACAAACGTGTCCATTAAGCTGACGGGCGTCTCCAAGTCCTTCGGTCAGGTCGAGGCCCTGCGCGACGTGAACCTGTCGGTCGCCGAAGGTGAAATGTTCGGCCTGATCGGCCATAACGGCGCCGGCAAGAGCACGCTGTTCAAGCTGATGCTCGGCCTGATGACGCCCAGCGCCGGCACGCTGCGGATCGGTGGCGTCGACAGCGCCAGCGCGCAGTTCCGCCAGGTGCGGCGCCGCATAGGCTACCTGCCGGAGAGCTTCGTCAGCTACGACAATCTGACCGGCCTTGAAATCCTGAACCTGTTCGCCGACTTGAAAAAAGTGCCGCGCACGGCCTGCCTTGTTGCGCTCGAACGCGTCGGCCTGAAGGAAGCCGGAGCGCGCCGCCTGCATACCTACTCCAAGGGCATGCGCCAGCGGCTCGGTTTCGCCCAGGTGCTGCTGGGCGATCCGGCGCTGATCTTCCTGGACGAACCAACCAATGGCCTGGACCCGGAAGGCATCGCCGATTTCTACGTGATCCTGCGCGAGGCCCAGGCGCGCGGCGCCACCATCGTGATCACCTCGCACATCCTGGCCGAAATCCAGGACCGCGTCGACCGCCTGGTGATCCTGCATGCGGGGAAGGTGGCGGCGCTCGGCTCGCTGGCCGCACTGCGCGCGCGGCATGTGCTGCCGTCGCTGATCGAGGCGCAGCTGCGGCCCGGGCAGGGCGAGCGCGTCGCTGCGGTGCTGGCGCACCTGCCGGGACTGGTGATCAACGTGCGCGAGGACCGCGCCAGCATTTCCTGCCAGGCCGCGCTCAAGGCGTCGGTGCTGGCGGCGCTCGGCAGTGCAATGCTGGACGTGACGATCCGCGAGCCTTCGCTGGAAGACCTTTTCCTGGGATACGGAGGCATGCATGCACGGGCGAATTGACTGGCGCCAGGTGTGGGTAATCTGCGCCAAGGAATTCCGCGACCGCAACCGCAACCGCTGGGTGTTGGCGGTGGCGCTCATTTTCGCGCTGTTCGCGCTGGCGATTGCCTATTTCGGCGCGGCGCAGCAGGGCGAAGTGGGCTTTCGCAGCATCGACGTCACCATCGCCAGCCTGGTCAGCCTGGTGATCTACCTGGTGCCCCTGATCGCGTTGATCCTCGGCTATGACGCCATTGTCGGCGAACGCGAACGGGGATCGCTCGAACTGATGCTGTCCATGCCGATCACCCGTTTCGAGATCCTGCTCGGGAAGTACCTGGGCCTGGCCGGCGCGCTGGCCAGTTCCACCGTGATCGGCTTCGGCGCCGGGCTGCTGCCGCTGGCGCGCGAATTGACCCTGAACGACGGCTTCCACTACGCGGGTTTTGTCGCCAGCGCCATCCTGATGGGCCTGGCCTTCCTGAGCCTGTCGATGCTGGTGTCGGTGCTGGCGCTCGACCGCGTGCGCGCCAGCGGCGTGGCCATCGCGCTGTGGTTTTTCTTCGTGCTGATTTTCGACTTGCTGCTGATGGGCGCCCTGGTGCTCAGCGGCGGCAAGCTGGGGAGCGGGGTGTTCGCCGCGCTGCTGATGCTCAATCCGGCCGACGTGTTCCGCCTGATGAACATCTTCGGCTCGGAACAGGTGCGCACCATGTACGGCCTGGCCACCGTGATGCCCGAGCGCTTGACCGATCCGCTGGTGCTGTTCGCGATCATGCTGGGCTGGATCGTTCTGCCATTTTGCCTGGCCAACTGGAGATTCACATGCAAGCGAGATTGACGCGTACCTGGGCGGCGCTGGCCGCCATGGCCTTGCTGGCCGCCTGCAGCCAGGCCGCACTGAATGCGACCGCGCAGGAGCCGCTGGCGGACACCGCCTGTGCCCTGGACGGCATGGTGCTCAAGGACTTTCCCGGCCCGAAAGCGCAAGTCCTCTACACCGAAGGCAAGGCCGACTTCTACTGCGACCTGATGGAATTGTTCTCCGTGGCGCTGGCGCCGGAGCACAAGCGCCAGGTGGCCGGCATGTTCGTGCAGGACATGGGCAAGACCAGCTGGGCCAAGCCGGAAGGCCACTGGATCGCGGCCAGGGAGGCGCTGTATGTCGTCGGCAGCAAGAAACAAGGCTCGATGGGGCCGACCTTCGGCGCATTTTCGCGCGCCGAGGACGCCGCTGCCTTCATCCGGCAGGAAGGCGGCAAGGTAGTCAGGTTCGACCAGGTCACGCTGGCGATGCTCGATACCGGCGGCAACACGCACGACACGCGCCACTGAAGCACACATTTTCCAACCCTAGAAAGCCAATCATGAAAACTGCAAGCTTGTTGTCCCTGTTGCTCATTGCCTCCCTTGCCGCATGCAGCAAGAAAGAGCCGGAAGCCCCGTCGTCCCCGACCCCGGTGGCCGAGCCCATTCCCGTGGTGGTCGCCGCGCCACCTGCGGCCGCGATCGCGCCGCCAAGCGCGGACGTGCTGGCCAAGGGCGAGAAAGTCTACACGGCCACCTGCCTGTCATGCCACGGCGCGGCCGTGCTGGGCGCGCCGAAACTGGGCGACCTGCCATCCTGGGGGCCGCGCATCGCCAAAGGCGTCGACGTCCTGTACAAGAGCTCCATCGACGGCCTGAAGATGATGCCGCCACGGGGCGGCAATGCGGCCCTCAAGGACGAGGAATTGAAGGCCGCGGTCGACTACATGGTCAGCAAGTCCCAGTGACATGAGAGCGGCGCTGCTGCCACTGCTGCTGCTTGCGGCTTGCCAGCCGCCGGCCGCAACCTACCGCACCGAAGGGCGTGTCTTCGGCACGGTGGTGGCGGTGAGCATCCATGGCGAATCGCGCGAACGCGCCGACGTGCTGTCGCGCGAAGTGCTGCGCGAATTCGACCGCCTGCATCACAAGTACCATGCCTGGCAGCCCAGCATGCTCACATCGCTGAACACGGCCATCGAACGCGGCGAGCCCTTTGTCGCCGACGCCGAGATGGTCGGCCTGCTGCAGTCGGCAACCCTGCTGGCCGAGCGCTCGGACAACCTGTTCAACCCGGCCATCGGCCACCTGGTCCGGCTGTGGGGTTTCCATGCCGGTCAATTCGCGCCGCGTTCGCCGCCACCGGAACAGATCCGCCATTGGGTGGACGCCAATCCGCGCCTGGCCGACCTGCGCTATGACGGCTTCACGGTCAGCAGCACCAACAAGGCCGTCATGATCGACCTGGGCGGCTATGCCAAGGGCTATGCGCTCGACCGCGCCGCACTGATATTGCGCCGCGCAGGCGTCAGGGCGGCCCTGGTCAACGTGGGCGGCAATGTGCTCGCCATCGGCCGGCCGGGCCTTCATCCCTGGATGGTCGGCATCCAGGACCCGCGCGGCCCCGGCGCCGTGGCCCGGATTGCCCTGCACGACAACGAAGCGGTTGGCACCAGCGGCGACTATCAGCGTTATTTCATGGCCCAGGGGAAGCGCCGGCATCACATCATCGATCCGCGCACCGGCTATCCGGTGGACCTGGTGGCATCGGTGACGGTGATCGCTTCCGGCGGCGCGGACGCAGGCCTGCGCTCGGACGGCAATTCCAAGCCGCTGTTCATCGGCGGCCCTGCCCAATGGGAAGCGATGGCCGCGAAAATGGGCCTGCGCGAAGTACTGCTGATTGGCGCATCGAGGGAAGTATTGACGACACCGGCCATGCGCGCCAGGCTAGTCACAAAGGGCTAGTCGAACTAGTCCTTATCGAAGGACGCAATCAACTTCTTGCCAATATTCATACACACCCCTGCTGCGTAGACTGGGTGAATCGACGCTGCCGTTCCGGCGTCATTCATTTTCAAGTCGCGGAGGCAGCATGAGTCACTTTCTGGACCGTCTGAAGTACTTCAACAATCCCAAGGAAACCTTCTCCGATGGCCACGGCGCCGTCGTCCACGAAGATCGAACCTGGGAAAACGCCTATCGCCAGCGCTGGCAGCACGACAAGATCGTGCGCTCCACGCACGGCGTCAACTGCACCGGCTCCTGCAGCTGGAAGGTGTATGTCAAGAATGGCCTGATCACCTGGGAAACCCAGCAGACCGACTATCCGCGCACCCGTCCCGACCTGCCCAACCATGAGCCGCGCGGCTGCCCGCGCGGCGCCAGCTATTCCTGGTACGTGTATTCGGCGCAGCGCGTCAAGTACCCGATGGTGCGCGGCCGCCTGATGGAAATGTGGCGCGAGGCGCGCCGCACCATGGACCCCGTCACCGCCTGGGAATACATCAGCCAGAATTCGGCGCGCGCCAAGTCGTACAAGTCGATCCGCGGCCTGGGCGGCTTCGTGCGCGCCAAGTGGGACGAAACGAATGAAATCATCGCCGCCGCCAATGCCTTCACGATCAAGAAGTTCGGCCCGGACCGGATCGTCGGCTTCTCGCCGATTCCCGCCATGTCGATGGTCAGCTACGCGGCCGGCACGCGCTACCTGTCGCTGATAGGCGGCGTGGCGCTGTCGTTCTACGACTGGTATTGCGACCTGCCGCCGGCCAGCCCGCAGGTATGGGGCGAACAGACCGACGTGCCGGAATCGGCCGACTGGTACAACTCCACCTTCCTGATGGTATGGGGCTCGAACGTGCCCATGACGCGCACCCCGGATGCCCACTTCTACACCGAGGTGCGCTACAAGGGCACCAAGACGGTGGCCGTGTCGTCCGACTTTGGCGAGATGGCCAAGTTCGGCGATATCTGGCTGGCCCCCAAGCAGGGCACCGACGCGGCACTGGCGCTGGCCATGGGCCACGTGGTGCTCAAGGAATTTCATGCCAATGGCGGCTCGGACTACTTCCGCGGCTACGTCAAGCAATACACCGACTTTCCGATGCTGGTCACCCTGGTCGAAAAGAATGGCGCCCTGGTGCCGGACTACTTCCTGCGCGCCTCGCACCTGGCCAACAACCTGGACGAAACCAACAACCCCGAATGGAAAACCCTGATCATCGACGAAACCACGGGCGCCATCTGCGCGCCGAGCGGCTCGATCGGCTTTCGCTGGGGCGAATCGGGGCGCTGGAACCTGGAGCAGAAGGATGGCGCCAGCCGGCGCGACATCGATCCGCAGCTGTCGCTGATCGGCAAGAGCGACGCCGTGCTGGACGTGGGCTTCGCCTATTTCGGCGGCAAGGATGCCGACGACATGCTGATGCGCCGCGTGCCCGTCAAGCGCGTGACCCTGGCCGACGGCAGCGTGGTCAACGTGGCCACGGTGTTCGACCTGACCCTGGCCAACTACGGCATCGACCGCGGCCTGGGCGGCGCCAACGTGGCCAGCAGCTACGACGACGACGTGCCTTATACGCCGGCCTGGCAGGTCAAGCACACCGGCGTGAAAGCGGCCGACGTGATCACGGTGGCGCGCCAGTTCGCCGAAAACGCCGACAAGACCCATGGCAAGAGCATGGTCATCGTGGGCGCTGCGCTGAACCACTGGTACCACATGGACATGACCTACCGCGGCATCATCAACCTGTTGATGATGTGCGGCTGCGTGGGCCAGTCCGGCGGCGGCTGGGCCCATTACGTGGGCCAGGAAAAGCTGCGCCCGCAAACCGGCTGGACTCCGCTGGCATTCGCCCAGGACTGGAACCGTCCGATGCGCCAGATGAACGGCACTTCCTTTTTCTACGCCCACACCAGCCAGTGGCGCCACGAAAAACTGCACATCGAGGAAATCGCCTCGCCCTCGGCCGACGTACCGGCCGAGCCGATGGCGCTGATCGACTACAACGCCAAGGCCGAGCGCATGGGCTGGCTGCCGTCGGCGCCCCAGCTGCAGACCAATCCGCTGGAAGTGACGCGCGCCGCCAAGGATGCGGGCATGGACCCGGCGGCCTATGCGGTCGACCAGATCAAGGCCGGCAAGCTGCAGTTTTCCTGCGACGACCCGGACAACCCGGCCAACTTCCCGCGCAATATGTTCGTCTGGCGCTCGAACATCATGGGCAGTTCGGGCAAGGGCCACGAATACTTCCTGAAGTACCTGCTGGGCACCCAGAACGCGCTCATGAGCGACGAAGACCACTGCATCAAGCCGCGCGACGTCAAGCTGCGCCCGGCCGCCGAAGGGAAACTGGACCTGCTGGTGGTGCTGGACTTCCGCATGTCGACCACCTGTTTGTACGGCGATATCGTGCTGCCGACCGCCACCTGGTACGAAAAGGATGACCTGAACACGTCCGACATGCATCCCTTCATCCATCCGCTGTCGGAAGCCGTGCAGCCGCTGTGGCAATCCAAGTCCGACTGGGAAATCTACAAGGGCATCGCCCACAAGTTCGCCGAGATCGGCGGCGAGTACCTGGGCACCCAGACCGACCTGGTACTGACCCCGCTGATGCACGACACCCCGGGCGAACTGGGCCAGCCCTTCGATCCCAAGGACTGGCGCGCCGGCGAATGCGAGCCGGTGCCAGGCAAGACCATGCCGAACCTGACCGTGGTCGAGCGCAATTACAAGGACGTGTACAAGAAATTCACCTCGATCGGCCCGCTGCTCGAGTCGCTGGGCAATGGCGGCAAGGGCATCGGCTGGAAAACCGGCCATGAAGTCGAGGTCCTGCGCGGCATCAACCGCACGGTGCTGGAGGAGGGCGTATCGAAAGGCCAGCCGCGCCTGGACACGGCGATCGACGCGGCCGAGATGATCCTGTCGCTGGCCCCCGAGACCAACGGCCACGTGGCGGTGAAGGCCTGGGCCGCGCTGTCGAAGATGACGGGGCGCGACCATACCCACCTGGCGCTGCCGCGCGAGCACGACACGATCCGTTTCCGCGATGTGCAGGCGCAGCCGCGCAAGATCATCTCGTCTCCCACCTGGTCGGGCCTGGAATCGGAAGAAGTGAGCTACAACGCGGGCTACACCAATGTGCACGAAATGATCCCGTGGCGCACCCTGACGGGGCGCCAGCAGTTCTACCAGGACCACCTGTGGATGCGCGACTTCGGCGAAGGCCTGTGCGTCTACAAGCCGGCCATCAACACCAAGACCACGGCGGCCATGCTGGGCGCCAAACCGAACGGCAACAAGGAAATCGCGCTCAACTTCATCACGCCGCACCAGAAGTGGGGCATCCACTCCACCTATTCGGACAACCTGCGCATGCTGACGCTCTCGCGCGGCGGGCCGCACGTGTGGCTGTCGGAGGACGACGCGGCAGCGGCCGGCATCGTGGACAACGACTGGATCGAAGCCTTCAATGTGAACGGCACCTTGACGGCGCGCGCGGTGGTCAGCCAGCGGGTGCCAAACGGCATGATACTGATGTACCACGCCCAGGAAAAGATCATCAACACGCCGGGTGCCGAGCAGTCGGGCAAGCGGGGCGGCATTCACAATTCGGTCACCCGTACTGTCACCAAGCCGACCCACATGATCGGCGGCTACGCACAGCTGTCGTGGGGCTTCAACTACTACGGCACCGTGGGATCGAACCGCGATGAATTCGTATTGGTGCGCAAGATGAACAAGGTCGAGTGGCTGGAAGGCCCACTGGTGGAAGACGAGCAGGGAGCAAACGCATGAAAATCAGAGCGCAAATCGGCATGGTGCTGAACCTGGACAAGTGCATCGGCTGCCACACTTGTTCGGTCACCTGCAAGAACGTATGGACCAGCCGCGATGGCGTGGAGTACGCGTGGTTCAACAACGTGGAAACCAAGCCTGGCATCGGCTATCCGAAGCAATGGGAAAACCAGGACAAGTGGAACGGCGGCTGGAAGCGCAAGGCCAACGGCAAGATCGAACCGCGCCAGGGCAGCCGCCTGAAAATCCTGGCCAATATCTTCGCCAACCCGAACCTGCCGGCCATCGACGAATACTACGAGCCCTTCACCTACGACTACGAGCGCCTGCAGAACGCGCCGCTGTCCGAAACGCCGCCCACGGCGCGCCCGGTGTCGGTGTTGACCGGCAAAAATATGGACAAGATCGAATGGGGCCCGAACTGGGAAGATGACCTGGGCGGCGAATTCGCCGCGCGCAGCAAGGACAAGCTGTTCGACAATATGCAGAAGGAGATGTACGGCACCTTCGAGAACACCTTCATGATGTACTTGCCGCGCCTGTGCGAGCATTGCCTCAATCCCACTTGCGTGGCCTCCTGCCCGTCGGGTTCGGTGTACAAGCGCGAGGACGATGGCATCGTGCTGATCGACCAGGACAAGTGCCGCGGCTGGCGCATGTGCATTTCCGGCTGCCCGTACAAGAAGATCTACTACAACTGGTCTTCCGGCAAAGCCGAAAAATGCACCTTCTGCTATCCGCGCATTGAAGCGGGCCAGCCGACGGTGTGCTCGGAAACCTGCGTCGGCCGCATCCGCTACCTGGGCGTGCTGCTGTACGACGCCGACAAGATCGAAGCGGCGGCATCGGTGCCCGACGAGCGCGACCTGTACGGCGCCCAGCTTGGCCTGTTCCTCGATCCGCACGACCCGGCCATCATCGAAGAAGCGCGCCGCCAGGGCATTCCCGATTCCTGGCTGGAGTCGGCCACGCGCTCGCCGGTGTACAAGATGGCGGTGGAATGGAAGGTGGCTTTCCCGCTGCATCCGGAATACCGGACCTTGCCGATGGTGTGGTACATCCCGCCGCTCTCGCCGATCCAGGCAGCGGCCGAATCCGGAAAAATGGGCATGAACGGCATCCTGCCGGACACCGCCAGCCTGCGCATTCCGGTGCAGTACCTGGCCAATTTGCTGACCGCGGGCGACCAGCCGCCGATTATTCGGGCGCTCGACCGGATGCTGGCCATGCGCGCCTACATGCGCAGCAAGAGCGTGGACAAGACCGTCAACCTGGAAGTGCTGGAACGGGTGGGGCTGGACCAGGCCACGGTGGAGGACATGTACCACATCATGGCGATCGCCAATTACGAAGACCGCTTCGTGATCCCCAGCAGCCACAAGGAGATGGCCGAGGACAGCTTCAACGAGAAGGGTTCGTGCGGCTTCAGTTTCGGCAACGGCTGCTCGGACGGCCTGACCGACACCAGCCTGTTCGGCAAAAAGAAGTCGGGATCGACGCATTTCGTCTCGATGCCCAAGTCACGCAAAAAAGCCACCGAGGACGCATGATGAAACCGAAACGCCATTACGCGGTCCTGTCCGCGCTGCTGCAATACCCGGAGCCGGAACTGGTGTCCCACCTGCCGGCGCTGGCAGGGCTGATGGCGGCAACGCCGTCGCTGCACGCGCCGCTGCTGCCGCTGTTCGCCTACCTGGCCCGCACCCGGCTGATCGACCTGCAGCAGGAATACGTGGCCACCTTCGACCGCAATCCCTCGCATTCGCTGCACCTGTTCGAGCACATTCACGGCGAATCGCGCGACCGCGGCCAGGCCATGGTCGACCTGATGGAAGAATACAAGAAGCACGGCCTGCAGATGACCGGGGACGACTTGCCGGACTACGTGCCCCTGTTCCTCGAATTCCTGGGCCAGCAGAGCGAAGCGGAAGCTGCCCGCCTGCTGGGCGACGCGGTGCACGTGCTGGCCCATATCGGCCGCAAGCTGGCCGCCAACGGCAGTCCCTACGCCGGCGTGTTCACGGTGCTCGAGTATCTGAGCCCGGTGGCGGCCGAAACGCTGACCGAGCCGCCCGTGCGCGACATGGACGAAGCGCTGGAAACCTTCGGGCCGGGCGCGGACGGGGTCGAGCCCCTGCTCAAGAAGTCGGGCGTGCCGGGAACGCATCCGATCAATTTCTATCCCAAGGCGCGCACCGCGGCCGCGGCGGCGTGAAGGAGCACATCATGGCATACCTGCACCAGTTTTTATTCGGGATCTATCCCTACATCGCGTTGGCGATCTTCCTGCTCGGCAGCCTGGTCCGCTTCGACCGCGAGCAGTACACCTGGAAGTCGGAATCGACCCAGGTACTTCACCGCGGCCAGCTGCGGGCCGGCAGCATCATGTTCCATATCGGGATCATCGGCCTGTTCTTCGGCCACCTGGCCGGCCTGCTCACGCCCGTCTGGGTGTGGGACACGCTCGGCATTTCCCATGGCGCCAAGCAGCTGGTGGCCATGGTGGCCGGCGGCGTCATGGGCAGCCTGTGCCTGGCCGGGATCGTGCTGTTGCTGGCGCGCCGCTTTGCCAATGAAAGGCTGCGCCACGCCACCACGTTCAAGGATAAGATCGTGCTGCTCTGGATCCTGGCGACACTGCTGTTGGGCCTGTCGTCGATCTTCGTCTCGGCAGGGCATATGGATGGCCACATGATGGTGCTGCTGATGAACTGGGCGCAGCATATCGTGACCTTCCGCGGCGACGCCGCCGGCTTCATCGCCGATGCGCCGCTGGTGTTCAAGCTGCACCTGTTCATGGGCATGTCGCTGTTCGTGATCTTTCCGTTCACCCGACTGGTGCATGTCTGGAGCGGCTTCGGCGCGCTGACCTACCTGGGCCGCGCCTGGCAACTGGTGCGCACCCGCTAAGCAAAGGAAAAACAACATCATGGGAATCGCAGTGAACGGCGTGGACATCGACGATAGCGCCATCGAACAGGAATTGCGGCACCACCAGGATGCCGACAATCCGCTCAAGACGGCGGTGCAGGAACTGGTGCTGCGCACCGTTCTGCTGCAGCAGGCCGAGACCCTGGGCATCCTCGGCGACGAGGACGAACGGATCGACACCTTGCTGGCCCTGCAGGTCAAGGTGCCCAAGGCCGACGACGAGGCATGCCTGCGCTACTACCGCAACAACGCCGCCGCCTACACCAATGGCGACATGGTCGAGGCGCGCCATATCCTGCTGCAGGTGACGCCGAACGCGCCACTGGAACTGCTGCGCGGCACCGGCGAAGCGCTGCTCGACGCGCTGCAGGCGCAGCCGGAACGCTTCGCCGAACTGGCGGCGCAGTATTCCAATTGCAGTTCGGGGCAGGTCGGTGGCAGCCTGGGCCAGCTTTCGCGCGGCCAGAGCGTGCCGGAGTTCGAGGAACTGGTGTTCCGCCTGGGCGAGGGCGAACTGGCCGGGCGCTTGCTGGAAACGCGCTTCGGCCTGCACATTGTGCAAGTGCTGCGCAAGGCGGCAGGCACGCTGCTGCCGTTCGAGGCGGTGCGCGGCGAGATTGCCGCCTTCCTCGACCGCCAGTCCAGCCAGCGCGCGATCCACCAGTACCTGCATATCCTGGTGGGGCAGGCCGAGATCGCCGGCGTGGAGCTGGAGGGCGCCAGTTCGCCGCTGGTGCAATAGGCATGACCTTGTTGCGCTGCCTGCTGGTGGCCGTGGCATCCCTGCTTTGTTCGGGAAGCCAGGCTGCCGGGACGCTGTACGACGAACGCGATTGGCTGGCCCGGTTCTATGCCGCGCGCGCCCAGGCGCCGGCCTGGCCGGACAAGGGAGAGGCCGCGCGCGCCGTCGCCTTGCTGGCGAACGCACATGAACACGGCCTGGCGCCGGCGGACTACGCAGTCGCCGGCGGCGATGCCGCCGGCGCCGACGCGCGCCTGACCCTGGCCATGCTGCGCTACCTGGGCGACCTGCATGCCGGGCGCACGCGGGTCGGTTTCCAGCATGCCGTTCCGGATCCGCGCGTGAGCGGTTTCGATCCGGTGACGGTGCTGCAGGACGCGCTGGCCAGGCAGCAGCTGGCGGCGGCCGTCGATGCAGCCGCGCCCAAGCTGGCCCTGTACCGGCGCCTGAAAGCGACGCTGGCGCAGTACCGCGCGCTGGCGGCCGGGCCCTGGCCCGACCTGCCGCCACTGAAGGCCGGACGCAAGTCGCTGGCGCCGGGCGAGGCCTACACCGGCGCGGGCGCGCTGGCCGCTCGCCTGGCCATCCTGGGCGACATGGCGCTGCCGGCACACCAGGACGACAGCTACGGGCCGCTCCTGGTGGAAGCGGTCAAGCGCTTCCAGGCCAGGCACGGACTGGACGCCGATGGCAAGATCGGCCGCCAGACCTGGCTTGCGCTGGCCGTGCCGCCGGGGGCGCGCGTGCGCCAGATCGAACTGGCGATGGAGCGCCTGCGCTGGCTTCCGGACCTGTCGGGCGGGCCGGCCATCGCCATCAACCTGCCGTCGTTCCAGCTGTGGGCCTTCGACTCGGGCGATACGGCCAGGCCGGCGCTGCAGATGCGGGTCATTGTCGGCAAGGCCCTGAAGTCGCCCACCCCCCTGTTCATCGGCAGCATGCGCTACCTCGAATTCAACCCTTACTGGAACGTCCCGCGCAGCATACAGCGCGACGAGATCGTGCCTAAGCTGGCAGCCGATCCGGCCTATCTCGACAAGAATGCCATGGAACTGGTCGGCGCCGGCAATACGGTGCAAGCGCTGGACGGCGCCGCGGCGCTGGCCGCGTTGCGCGGCGGCGCGGTGCGCGTGCGCCAGCGGCCAGGGGCGGCCAATGCGCTGGGCGCCGTCAAGTTCGCCCTGCCCAATGCCATGGACATCTATCTGCATTCGACGCCTGCGCGGGCCCTGTTCCAGCGTTCGCGGCGCGACTTCAGCCACGGCTGCATCCGGGTGGAAGACCCGGCGGCGCTGGCCCGCTTCGTCCTGGCCGGCCAGCCTGAATGGACGGCGGAGGCGATCGTGGCCGCCCTCGAACCCGGCCCCACCCGCACGGTCAGGCTGGCAAAACCCTTGCCGGTCGTGATTTTCTACACCACGGCCATCGTCGACGGCGCGGGCAGGCCCCTGTTTTCCGACGACCTGTACCGCCTTGACGAGGCGCTCGAACGGGCGCTGGCCGCCCGGGCGCCTGCATTTTGATGTGCATCAAAAATGCCGGAAAAGTAAGTCAAAGTTTGCTGTAAGGCGGCAAACACTCGCATATATTGTCAACTGGAATTGGAGATGCGAAAGGAGCAGGACCATGTTGCGCGACCGGTACGGCCGATCGATTGAATACCTCCGGCTGTCGGTGACCGACCGCTGCGACCTGCGTTGCACGTATTGCATCCCGAAAGGCTTCAAGGGCTTCGAGGAACCGGCGCACTGGCTCACCTTCGACGAGATCGAACGCCTGGTGGGCGCCTTCGCCCGCCTGGGCACCGAACGGGTGCGCCTGACCGGCGGCGAACCGCTGCTGCGGCGCGGCCTGGCCGGCCTGGCCGGCCGCCTGTCGGCCATTCCCGGCATCGGCGACCTGTCGCTCTCGACCAACGCCACCCGCATGGCGCGCCACGCCACCGAATTGCGCGCCGCCGGCATTTCCCGCATCAACGTCAGCCTCGACTCGCTCGAGCGCGACTGCATGGAAAGAATCACCGGGCGCGACAGCCTGGTCCAGATCATGGACGGCATCATGGCCGCCAAGGACGCCGGCTTCGCACCCATCAAGATCAATATGGTGGCGCTACGCGGCGTCAACGACGGCCAGATCGACGCCATGGTCGGCTTCTGCATCGAACACGGCTTCACCCTGCGCCTGATCGAGGCCATGCCGATGGGCGCCACCGGCCAGGGCAGCACCTGGCTGGACCTGGGCCCGGTCGAACAGCGCCTGCGCCAGCGTTTCGACCTGATGCCGCAAGTGGCGCGCCTGGGCGGCGGACCTGCGCGCTACCTGGTCACGCCGGACGGGCGGACCAGCGTCGGCTTCATCACCCCCATGTCCCAGCATTTTTGCGGCGATTGCAACCGGGTCCGGCTGGCGGTCGACGGCACCCTGTACCTGTGCCTGGGCCAGGAAGACAAGTTCGAGTTCCGGCCGCTGCTGCGCGCCGGCGCCAGCGATGTCGACCTGGAGGACGCGATCCGGCACGCCGTCACCCTCAAGCCGGAGCGCCACGAATTTCGCGAAGAACCGACGAAAATCGTCCGTTTCATGGCGCAGACGGGCGGATAAAATGCACGAGCCATCCACGCCCTTGCGCAGCAAGCTGTCGACCAAGATTGTCGGCGCGCTGCTCGGCTTCCTGCTGCTGGCCCTGTCCGTCATCCTGGCGACCCTGTACCTGTCCTGGCAGCTCGAAGGCAGTTCCGCCGCCATCAACGATACCGGCAGCGTGCGCATGAACAGCTATCGCCTGGCGGGCTTGCTGGCGCAAGAACCGCAGGACGCGGCGGCCGTGAAGTCCCAGCTCGACCAGATCGCCGGCACCCTGGCCCAGCTGCGCGAGGGCGACCCACAACGCCCGCTGCTGCTGCCGTCGACCAAGGCCATCCGCAGCCGGTTCGACGCCATCGAGACCGAATGGCAGGGCCGGCTGCGGCCCGCCGCCGAAGCCATGATTGCGCTGGACGGCGCGGCCCGGCGCGCGGCGCTGGCCAGCTTCCAGGCGCACACCGAGCGCTTCGTCGGCCGGGTCGACACGCTCGTCAAGACCATCGAACAGGACAGCGAAACCCGTACTTCCTGGCTGCGCGCGTCCCAATTGGGCTTGCTGGGCCTGGCCATGGTCGGCACGGTCAGCCTGATCTACCTGATGTTCAGCATGATCGTGGAACCGGTCAGCCGCCTGCACGACGGCTTGCGCCGCATGAAGGAGCAGGATTTCGCGGTGCGCCTGTCCTGCGATACGGGTGACGAATTCGGCCAGCTGGCCCAGGGTTTCAACCAGATGGCCGACCGCCTGCAAGCGCTGTACGACAGCCTGGAAGGCCGGGTCCGGATCAAGACCGCGACGCTGGAGTACCAGAACCGCGAACTGGCCTTGCTGTACGACGCCGCCGCCTTCCTGCAGCGCCCGCAGCAGATCGAACCGCTGTGCCAGGGTTTTTTGCAACGCATTTCCGCATTCTTCCAGGCCGACGGCGGCTCGGTGCGCGTGCTTGACGCCAGCCGCGACAACCTGCACATCGTGGTGCACCAGGGGATTTCGCCGGAGCTGGTCGAACGCGAACACTGCATCAAGGTGGGCGACTGCCTGTGCGGCGAGGCGGTGCAGCGCAAGGTCACCGTCATCCACGACTTGCGCAAGATGGACCGGGCGCACGAGCTCGAATGCCACCGCGAGGGCTTTGCCACGGTATCGGTATTCCATATTTACGCGCACCAGCAGCACCTGGGCTTTTTCAACCTGCATTTCCGCCAGCCCAAGACCTTTACCGAAGGCGAGCAAAGCTTGCTCGAAACCCTGGGCCAGCTGCTGGGCACGGCCATCGAAAACATCCGCCTGGGCGCGCGCGAACGCGAAATGGCGGTCTCGGAAGAGCGCAACCTGGTGGCGCAAGGCTTGCATGACAGCATAGCCCAGGGCTTGAATTTCCTGAACCTGCAGGTGCAGATGCTGGACCAGTCGGTCAGGGACGGCAAGATCGCCGACGCGGCGGAAATCGTGCCGATGCTGCGCGCCGGCGTCAAGGAAAGCTACGAGGATGTGCGCGAGCTGCTGGTCAATTTCCGCAGCCGCCTGGTCGAAGAGAACCTGGTCGGCGCGCTGGAAACGACCATCGGAAAATTCCGTCGCCAGACCGGCATCGCGGCCGAACTGTCGGCCGACATCGACGGCGCCCCCTTCCCGCGCGAGCAGCAGTTGCAGCTGCTGTTCATCGTGCAGGAAGCGCTGTCGAACGTGCGCAAGCACGCCGGCGCCAGCCGCGTGCTGGTGCGCCTGGAAGACCGCAACGATTTTTTGCTGACCATCGAGGACGACGGCGACGGTTTCGATCCGGGCAAGCTGGCCGGCCTGGGCGAGAGCCACGTCGGCATCGACATCATGCGCGAACGCGCCCAGCGCATCGCCGCCGGCCTGGAGGTGCGCTCGGCGCCGGGCGGCGGCACCACCATCATGCTCACCTTGCCGCGGGCCCAGCGCCGCGCGGCATGAACGAAAGCGATTTATGCACACCGACGAAAAAGCCATCCGGGTACTCCTGGTCGACGACCATTCCCTGTTCCGCAGCGGCATACGCTCGCTGCTGCAGCGCTATCCCGAATTCCAGGTGGTGGGCGAGGCAGCCGACGGCGTGGAAGGCATCAAGCGCGCCCAGCAGCTCAAGCCGGACGTGGTGCTGCTCGACCTGAACATGCCCGGCATCTCGGGCGTGGAAACGCTGCAGCTGATGCGCCAGGATTGTCCGGACACCGCCATCATCATGCTGACCGTGTCGGAAGAATCAAGCGACCTGGCGCTGGCCATGCGTTCGGGCGCGCGCGGCTACCTGATCAAGAATATCGAGACCGATTACCTGCTGCGCGCGCTGCGCAGGGCGGCGGCCGGCGAGACCGTGGTGGCCGAAGCGCTGACCGGCAAGCTGGTGGCCGAACTGCAGGGCGGCACGCCGGTGGCGGCGCCGCCGTCCGACATCGACCGCCTGACCCCGCGCGAAAAGGATATCCTCGATTGCCTGGCGCGCGGCGAGAGCAACAAGCTCATCGCGCGCAAGCTGGAACTGGCGGAAAGCACGGTCAAGATCCATGTCCAGAACGTGCTCAAGAAGCTCAAGCTGTCGAGCCGGGTGCAAGCCGCGGTGTACGCCGTGGAGCAACGCATGAGCCACGCCCCGGCCGTCCGCTAGCCGCCGCAGCCGCCGCAGCAGCCACCGGCGGGCGCGTCGGCCACCACGAAGCCGGCCGCCGTCACGGCAGCTTTGAGCTGCGTCGCCGAGGCAATGTTGTCATCGAAACCGACCCGCGCGCGCGCATGGGCCAGCGTGATGTGCACCGAGTCGACCCCGGAGACCGTTTCGAGCGCCTGTGCGACCTGGATCGCGATCGCCTCGTTCTGCATGGCGGGAATGGTCAAAGTAGCTGTTTGCATGAAGTCCTCCTGTTGTGATGTCTCGCATCCTGGCCCAGCGCGGCGGCGCCGTCCACAGGCCTTTTCGAAAAACACAATCTGCATCAATTTTGAGGCAGCTTCTGCAGAACGCCATTGCTGGCGGTCGGCATTTGAAGTAGTATTTGATATATATCTTTAATCGAGCCCGCCATGAGCCTGTTGAAAATCGACGAAGCCCCCGTCTCCCTGTCACCGTCGCCCTGGCGCGTCCGCCACCCGCTGTGGGCCCTGGGCTTTCGTCCCTTCTACCTGCTGGCGGGGGCGCTGGCGGTGCTGGCCGTGCCCCTGTGGCTGGCGCAGTACCTGGGCTGGCTGCACGGCTGGCCGAACATCAACCTGGCCTGGCATATGCACGAAATGGTGTTCGGCATGGCCGTCGCCGTGATCATCGGTTTCCTGTTCACGGCCGGGCGCACCTGGACCGGCCTGCAGACGCCGCAGGGCGCCAGCCTGGCCGGGCTGGCCTTGCTGTGGATCGCCGGGCGGGTCGCCATGCTGGCCGCGCCGCCCTGGCTGGCCGCCCCCGTGGACCTGCTGTTCCTGCCGCTGGCGGCATGGGCCATGTACAGCGTGCTGCGCAAGTCCGGCAACACGCGCAACCTGCCCCTGGTGGGCCTGCTGGCCTTGCTGACGCTGGCGAACGCGGTGTTCCATGCGTCCGTGCTGGGCATGCTGGCGCTGTCGCCGGTGGCGCCGGTGCATGCGGCCATCCTGATCATCGTGATCATCGAATCGGTGATCGGCGGGCGCGTGATTCCCATGTTTACCAACAATGGCGCACCCGGTGCGGGCGCGAAGGTGCATCCGCGCGTGGACAAAACCGCGCTTGGCCTGATGGCGGCGGCCGGCCTGGCATGGGTGGCCGGCTTGCAGGGCTGGCCCATGGCCTTGCTGGCCGGCCTGGCCGGCGCGGCTTCGCTGTGGCGCCTGTCGGGCTGGAAGCCGCAGCGCACGCTGGGCAAACCGCTGCTCTGGATACTGCACCTGGGCTATGCCTGGATCGGCATCGGCTTCCTGCTGCTGGGCCTGGCCGCGGCCGGTATCGGCAGCGCCAGTACCGCCATCCATGCGCTGGCGGTCGGCTCGATGGCCGGCCTGATCATCGGCATGATGACCCGCACCACGCTGGGCCACACTGGCCGCGTGATGGCGGCCGGGCGCGCCGAACCTGCCATGTTCGGCCTGATCCAGGCCGGGGCGCTGCTGCGCGTGCTGGCCGGCTTTGCCCCGGCGGATTGGCGCGACGCGGCGCTGCTGTTGTCCGCGCTGTGCTGGAGCGCGTCGTTCGCGCTGTTTATCGTGGTGTACGCACCTTACCTTTGGCGCGCACGGATCGATGGCAAGGAAGGATAGTCGCCAGTGTGGTGCGTCACGAAGAATAAGACGGGTAGCGATGTAAGTTGAGTTGACCGGAGCGCAGCTGGTCGAAGGCGCAGTCGGCAATCTGCACGTCGCTGGCGGCAGGCCTGTGCCTGTTTCCGCCGCGGCCTTCGAAGACTATGTGATCGGCTTCGACACGCGCGTAGCGGGCGGTGTCGCCACAAGTGATGCGCTCCCGGGTACCTTCCGCTAGAAAGAACGCTTTCCATTGATGGCGGCGCCGGATGCTTCCGGTGGGGACATTTTCTTTCCCGAGCGACCTAGCTGCTCGGTAAGGCTAGCCACCGGGGTGGGTGGTACCTGCAAGGTCCCTCTGGCGTCCTGTCTCATATCTGTCTCGTCATGTCCAATGTGGATCATTGTTGGGCGACGAGATGGAACCGAAGGTCAAAACGAGACAGAACGAGATGGATATGAGACAGAACGCCAGAGGGGCTTGGGCAGGGCTACCCACCGTCGCGGCGGCCGTGGTGTGAGTGTTGTGCGTCGCAAACAATAATACTTATGCAAACAATAATACTTATGATATAGCCGCGTGTTTCCTTGTCATCAGGAGGGGAAGTCATGCGAGTAGCGATGGATGTCGCGTTGGCCGAAGCGCATCGCAACGCTCCGTCCGATCGATGGACCGCGAAAGCGACCGGGATTCTGGCCAGAGTCACGCGCGCTCGTGCCAAGCTGAATAAGCGTCAATCTGTCTGACGCACTCTACTAGCGCCGGGTCGGCAGGAATGCCAGCATGTAGGTGCTGACCCCGATCCCGACCGCGCACAGCAGGCCGGCCAGCAGCAGGCTGTGGGTTTGCGCGATGGCGTACACCAGCGAGCTCCACATCATGACCATGGCCAGGATCTTGGCCTTGCGCGGAATGCCCTTGCCCTCTTCGAAATCGCGCAGGTAGGGGCCGAAGAGCCGGTGCGACAGCAGCCAGCCGTGCAGCCGCGGCGAACCGCGCGCAAAGCAGGCCGACGACAGCAGCAGGAAAGGCGTGGTCGGCAGCAGGGGCAGGAAGATGCCCAGGATACCGAGCAGGACGGCGCACAGGCCAAGGAGATTGAGCAGTTTATTGAGCAGGGCAGTGCGCATCGCCTGGATCTGGTCGCATTGTCGGAAAGCATGCATTGTCGCATGGCTTGGCGACGATGCTGTCGACGAAGGCGTTGGCGCCGGCGCGCAGCAGCTTGTCGACGCGCTGGTGCAGCTGGCGGGCCCGCCCTGCGGGCCAGTCGGGCGGCAGCAAGGCGGCCGGCAGCCGGGCGTCGGCGGCGCAGGCGCGGCGCCAGTCGTGCAGCAAGAGCGCGCGCAGCGTGAAACACAGGCGGGCAGGCGCGCCCGCCGCGTCCTGCTGCGCGCGCTCGCAGCGGGCGATGAAGGCCGCGTACAGCGCCGCGGTGGCCGTCAAGTCCCACGCGGCCGACACCAGGGGCGCCAGTTCGGCCGGGTCCAGGCCGGCAATGCCGTCGGCGTCGAACACCAGGGTGCGGGCGTGCGGCGCATGGGCCAGCACCAGGGCGGCGAGGGCGGCAGTATCGCCACTGGGTCGTACATACAGTCCGGCAATGAGCTGGCGGCAGCCCGCGCCCTGCAACTGCGCCGCCAGCCTGGGCTGGCGCAGGACCGGCGCGACCACGCTCCAGCGGCCATTCCAGGGCAATGGCCGCTGCCGCGGCGCATCGACCACCGCTGCCGCCGTCAGGGCGTAGCGGCTCTGGCGGCCATGGCGCAAGGCGCACAGCCAGCCCTGGTGTTCCAGGCGGGACAGGCTGGTGCGTACGCTGCGCGCGTCCAGGCCGAGCGGCCCGGCCAGCGCGATGGCCTGGCTGACCCACAAATGCCGGACCCCGGCGCGCCAGGCCGCGAGAAAAACGGAGCGGACCAGGTCGTTGCCGCTGGGCCGGCAGCGTTCATTCATGGAAAATGTTCCATCGCCTCGAGCAATTCCACCTGGCGAGTTGCCAGGGTTTGCTCGAACCGGGGCAAGAGTTCGAAGTTCTCCTTGTGCGCGTGATGCCACAGCTGCAGGCGCATGCCGTCGGCGTGCAGCAGGAATGCATGGCCGTGGTGCGCATCGAGCGCGTTGCGCATGCGCCGCAACTGGTCGCGAATGGCCATGTGCTCGACCCGCAGCGCCTTGGTCGGCGACCCGCCCCGCCCGCAGGTCGCGTCGAACGCCGAGAATACGATGCGCTCCTCGATCTGCATATGCCGTTCCAGGGCTGTCGAAAATTCCTGCATGGCCAGCGCCGCCTGGGCGTCGGCATGGGCGACCTGCAGCTCGCAGGTCTTGTAAAAAAGTTTGTTGCACTGGGCAAAGTCGCCCTTCAGGTAGTTGCCGATGCCGCTCATGATGACCTCCGGATGCGATGCACGCTGCATTGTCCCGTAGCTGCGGCAGAGAAATCCTTGATCTGCCGCAAGGATTTTGTTGCGACAAAACAGGATAGTCGAGCAATCTCCTTGAAAGCGAGCCATCATGAAAATCCAATTCCTCGGCGCCACCGGTACGGTCACCGGCTCCAAGTACCTGCTCAGTTCGGGCGCCACCAGGATTCTGGTCGATTGCGGCCTGTTCCAGGGCTTTAAGCAATTGCGATTGCGCAACAGAGCACCCTTGCCGCTGCCGCCGTCGAGCATTGACGCCGTGGTCCTGACCCATGCCCACCTGGACCACAGCGGCTACTTGCCCTTGCTGGTCAAGAACGGCTTTCGCGGCAAGATCTTCTGCAGCGAAGCGACTTTCGACCTGTGCAAGATCCTGCTGCCCGACAGCGGCCATTTGCTGGAAGAAGAAGCCAATTACGCCAATCGCCACGGCTTTTCCAAGCATGACCCGGCCTTGCCCCTGTACACGCAAGCCGATGCCCAGCGCGCGCTGACCTATTTCGTTCCGGTCGACTTCGGCCGGCAGTTCAGCATCAGCGGCAAGCTGCATGGCACCATGGCGCTGGCCGGCCACATTCTCGGTGCGGCCATCGTGACCATCGGCGACGGCGACAAGCGCATCACGTTTTCCGGCGACCTGGGCCGCCTGCACGACCCGATCATGGTGGCGCCGGCAGCCATCGCCGAAGCCGATTACCTGGTGCTGGAGTCGACCTATGGCGACCGCGTCCACGATCCGGCCGATCCCCTGCTGATCCTGGGCAAGACCATCCGCGACACCGCGGCCAGGGGCGGCATTACCATTATTCCCTCCTTTGCGGTCGGGCGGGCCCAGTCGCTGCTGTACTACATTGCCGAACTCAAGCGCAGGGGCGAGATTCCCAGCGCCTTGCCGGTCTACCTGAACAGCCCGATGGCGGTCGATGCCACCGGCCTGTACGAGAAACATCGCCAGCAGCACCGCCTCACGCACGCCGAGTGCGATGCCATGCGCCATGCCGCCAGGATCGTCAACAGCGTCGAGGAATCGATCGAGCTGAACCGGCGCCAGGTGCCGATGGTGATCGTCGCCGCCAGCGGCATGGCCACCGGCGGGCGCGTGCTGCACCATCTCAAGGCCTTCGCCTCCGATCCGCGCAATACCATCCTGTTCGCCGGTTTCCAGGCCGGCGGCACGCGCGGCGCGGCCATGCTGGCGGGGATAGCCGCGATCAAGATTCACGGGGAATATGTGCCCCTGCATGCGACAGTGGCCCAGATCGAAAACCTGTCGGCCCATGCCGATGCCGACGAGATCATGTCCTGGCTGGGCAATTTCACCGCGCCGCCCAAGCGCACCTTCATCGTGCATGGCGAACCGCCGGCCGCCGACGCCCTGCGCCTCCGGATCGAAGAACAGCTGGGGTGGTGCTGCACCGTGCCCGAGTATTTCGGGGAGTTCGACCTGGCATGATGCCCGCCGCCGCCTCGCAGCAAGAACTGCGCAAACCGGGTGGACAAATGTACAATGGCCGCCAGGGACTTCCCCGGGTGAGGCTGCGACAGGGAAATAGACAGTGAAAAATCTTGTTATCGAGGGCCAGAGCCTGGAATGGTTGCTGGTCTCGGCCACCGACGCGATCGTGATCATCGACCGCGACGGCGACATCGTGCTGGCCAATCCGGCGCTCGAAAAGCTGTTCGGCTACGGACCGGCCGAACTGATGGGCAAGGCCATCGAAGTGCTGGTGCCGTCCCGCTTCCAGCACGCCCACGGCGGCCAGCGCCAGGATTACTTTCACCAGCCGCGCGCGCGCACCATGGGCGGCGGCGCGGTCCTGTTCGGCCTGCATCGCGACGGCCGCGAATTTCCCGTCGAGGTGAGCCTGTCGCCCCTGAAAACGGGGCAGGGCTTGCCGCTGGCCATGGCCACCATCCACGATGTCACCAGCCGCAAAGAGGCCGAAGCGGCGCTGCAGGAAAGCGAAGCGCGCATGCGCGCGGTATTCGAGACGGCGGTCGACGCCATCATCACCATCGACGAACGGGGCCGGCTGGAACGGCTCAATCCGGCGGCCCAGCGCATGTTCGGCTACGCCGAGGCCGAAGTGGCGGGCGAAAACGTGTCCATGCTCATGCCGGCGCCGCACCGCGCCAACCACGACGGCTATCTGTCGCACTACCGCGCTACGGGCGAGCGCAAGATCATCGGCAAGGGCCGCGAGGTGGAAGGCTTGCGCAAGGATGGCAGCGTGTTCCCGATGGACCTGGCGGTGGCCGAAATGCAGCTGGGCGGACGCCGCATGTTTACCGGCATCGTGCGCGACATTACCGAGCGCAAGCGGGCCGAGGCGCGCAACCTGGCCCTGCTGCACGAACTGACCAGCGCCAATGAAGAACTGACCAGTTTCGCCTATGTGGTCTCGCACGACCTGAAGGCGCCCCTGCGCGGCATCGGTTCGCTGGCCGACTGGCTCTCGACCGACTATGCGGACAAGTTCAACGACGAGGGCAAGGAGCATATGCGCCTCTTGATCCAGCGCGTGCACCGGATGAGCGGCCTGATCGACGGCATCTTGCAATATTCGCGCGTGGGGCGGGTCAAGGAAGCGGTGGGCGCGGTCGACCTGAACCGCCTGCTGCGTGACGTGACGGACCTGCTGGCGCCGCCGGCCGGCATCGTTGTCACCGTGGCCCCGGGCTTGCCGACGGTCCATGCCGAACCGACGCGCATCGAGCAAGTGTTCCACAACCTCGTTTCGAACGCCATCAAGTACATGGACAAGCCGGACGGCACGGTGCACATCGCTTGCGCGGACGCCGGGGCCGACTGGCGCTTTTCCGTGGCCGACAACGGTCCCGGCATCGAGGCGCGCCATTTCGAGAAGATCTTCCAGCTGTTCCAGACCCTGGCCCCGCGCGACCGCGTGGAAAGCACCGGGGTCGGCCTGGCGCTCGCGAAAAAAATTGTCGAGATGTATCATGGGCGGATCTGGGTCGAATCCGTGCCGGGCAGCGGCAGCACGTTCTGGTTCACGCTGCCCAAACAGTTGCGCACAAGGACAATACCATGAAAAGCAACAGGCCCATCCTGCTGGTCGAGGACGACCATGTCGATATCCTGACGATCAAGCGCGCGCTCAAGGAAATCGCCGTGGCGAACCCGGTCGTGAGCCGCGAAAACGGCGAGGACGCGCTGGCCTACCTGCGCGATCCGGCCAGCGAACGTCCCTGCATCATCCTGCTCGACCTGAACATGCCGATCATGAACGGTTTCGAGTTCCTGCACCTGGCCAAGGGCGACGAGCAGCTCAGGGCGATTCCGGTGATCGTCCTGACCACCTCGGAAGAGCAGCAGGACAAGGTCAACAGCTTCGACCTGGGCGTGTCGGGCTACATGGCCAAGCCGGTCGACTACCGGCGTTTCGTCGAGATGATGCGCTCGATCGACCTGTACTGGACCGCGAGCGAAATGCCGTGAACGACGCGTCGATCCGCCTGCTCATCGTCGAAGACGACGTGGTCGACCGGATGGCTTGCCGGCGTGCGCTGGCGGCCGATCCCGAGCATGCCTTCGAGGTGCTCGAAGCCGATACCGGCCAGGACGGCCTGGCGCTGGTGGCGGCCGAACGACCCGATTGCATCTTGCTCGACTACCACCTGCCGGACGTGACGGGCCTGGAATTTCTGACCCGGCTGGCCGGCCTGGCCGGCGCGGCCGGCATCCCCGTGATGATGCTGACCGGCGCCGACAGCGCGGCCGTGGCCGCCGAATCGATGCGCCGCGGCGCGCGCGACTACCTGGTCAAGGATGTGGACGGGCGCTACCTGGACCTGCTGCCGACCGCCGTCAAGCGCATGCTGCGCGAGCAGCGCCTGTTCAACGACAAGCGCCAGATCGAAGCGAAGTTCCGCACCCTGGTCGAACAGATCCAGGCGATCACCTATATTGCCGCCCTGGGGGAGGACGATGGCGTGCAGTACATCAGTCCGCAGATCAGGATGCTGGGTTTTTCGCCGGCCGAATGGCTGGCCACGCCCGGCCTGCATGCGCGCCAGCTGCATCCGGACGACCGCGCCGCCGCGCTCGATGCGATCGTGGCCAGCCGCCGCGCCGGCATCGCGCTGCGCCTCGAATACCGCCTGCTCACGCGCGATGGCGCGCCGCTGTGGTTCCGCGACGAAGCCGAAGTGGTCACCGACGAGACCGGCACCCACCTGTTCATGCAGGGCATCCTGGTCGACATCACCCGCAGCAAGCTGGCCGAACAGGCCCTGCTGCGCACCCAGGCCGAACTGCGCCAGCTGGCCGCGCACCAGGAAGCGATCAAGGAACGCGAACGCAAGCGCATCGCCCAGGAAGTCCACGATGAACTGGGCGGGCTGCTGACCGGCATCAATGCCTATATTTCGGTGGCGATCGAGCGTTCGGTGCTGGCCGGCGGGCTGGCCGACCCGCTGCTGGTGGACGCCGCCGCTCTGGCCAAGGAAGCCATCGGCACGGTGCGCAAGATCATCACCGACTTGCGCCCCAGCGTGCTCGACCAGCTGGGCGTGTGGGCGGCGCTCGAATGGTATGCCGACCAGGTCGGACAGCGCTCAGGCCTGGCCTGCGCGTGCAGCATCGAACCTTTGGCGAGCGCGCTGGAGCTGGGGCCGGAACGGAGCACGATGCTGTTCCGGATCGTGCAGGAAGCGCTGACCAATGTCGTGCGCCACGCCGAGGCGAGCCGGGTGGCCATCACGGTGGCGCGCCAGGGACAACGGTTGCAGGTCACGGTGCATGACGATGGCAAGGGCGTCGATGCCGAGCGCTTGCTCAACCAGGAATCCTGGGGCATACGCGGCATGCTGGAAAGGGCGCGCCATTTCGGTGGTGAACTTTGCATCTCGGGCAGCCGGGAACAGGGCACCACGCTCACCCTCGTATTACCGCTACTGCAGACAGATGACGACACCCATGATTAAAGTGCTGCTGGTCGACGACCATGCGATTGCCCGCAACGGCGTGCGCCTGATGCTGGGCACGACGGACGACATCGTCGTCACCGGCGAGGCCGCCAACGCGCAGGACGCCCTGGCGCTGGTGCCGGCCGGCGACTTCGATGTCGCCCTGGTCGACATCACCATGCCGGGCAAGAACGGCCTGGACCTGCTGCGCGCGCTGCGCGCCGCCCACCCCAGGCTGGCGGTGCTGATGCTGAGCACCTATTCGGAAGAAATTTACGCGGTGCGCGCGCTCAAGCTGGGCGCGGCCGGCTACCTGACCAAGGATGCGGCCACCAGCGTGCTGGTCGCCGCCGTGCGCAAGGCCGCCGCCGGCGGCAAGCATGTCAGCCCCGCCATGCTGGAAAAGCTGGCCAGCCTGATCGGTGGCGGCGGCAGCGCCAGCCACGAAGCGCTGTCGAACCGCGAACTGGAAGTGTTCAAGCTGATCGCGGCCGGCGTGGCGCTGGTCGACGTGGGCAAGGCCTTGCACCTGAGCCCGAATACCGTGACCACCTACCGGGCCCGCATCCTGGAAAAGATGGGGCTCGACAGCAATGCCGAACTGACCCGCTATGCGCTGGAGAACGGCATCATCTGAGGCCGGTGCCGGCGCTGTCCCGGATGCCATGCCGCCCCGCCTCGCACAGGATGGCGGAACATCGTTGTCATCTTGATGCAGATCAAATATTTTTTCCCGCTTGCGGGAGTACATTGGCAGCTTCTCCTTTCCACGCAAAAGAGGGCTTTCCATGTACAAGACTATCCTGGTGCACGTCGACGGCACGCCACAGTCGGCACAACGGGTCGACGTCGCCGCGCGCCTGGCCGCGGACTACGAAGCCCACCTGGTGGGGGCGGCGGCGACCGGCCTGTCGGCTTTCGCGCTGCCCATGTCCGTGCTCGGCGCGGGCGCCATGCCGGTCGTCTTTCCCATTGACGAGCTGGGCGCGGAGGCCGACCTGGCCCTGGACGGTTTCGATGCGCACGCGCGCGCGGCCGGCGCGCTCAGCGCCGAGCGGCGCCGCTGCGACGACGAGGCCGGGGTGGCGCTCGCCCTGCAAGCCCGCTACTGCGACCTTGTCGTGCTCAGCCAGGCGGCGCCCGATGCATCCATGTCCCTGCGCGCCGACTTTGTCGAGTACGTCGTGATGGAATCGGTGCGCCCCGTACTGGTGCTGCCGGCGGCTGGCAGCGGCGCGCCGGTGGGGCGCAGGGTGACGGTCGCCTGGAATGGCAGCAATGAAGCGGCGCGCGCCATCGCCAGCGCCCTTGCCTTGCTCAAGCGCGCGGCGCAGGTGGACCTGGTGGTGCTGGTCGCCGACGGCGAGCGCGAACGCGACGGGCACGCGCCGGGCGCGGACATGGCCCTGTACCTTGCCCGCCACGGCGTGAAGGTCGATCTCAGCGTCGGGGCGCCCGGACCGGACGCCGGCGCGGCCTTGCTGGCGTTCGCCAGGGAAAAAGGCAGCGACCTGATCGTCATGGGTGCGTATGGCCATTCGCGCTTTCGCGAGTTCATGCTGGGCGGCGCCACCCAGACTGCCTTGCACGGCTCCCCGGTGGCCCTGTGGATGGTCCGTTGACGCGCATCCTGATCCTCCAGGGGCATCCCGATGCCGGTCGCGCGCACCGTGATGCCGGCCGGGCTCTCGTTTCCCCTGCCGCACAGCCAGCGTGCATGGAAAAACGGACCGCGGCCGCCCGGCCTGCGGGCGGCGCAGGACGCGATCGGCTGGGCGCGGCATCTCGTCATCGTCTTTCGCTTGTGGCTGGGCGACATGCCTTCCTCGAGCAGGTGATGCGCCCGGGCTTCGCGTTCGGTCCCGGCAGCGACGGCATCCCGGGCGGCAAGGCCTTGCGCGGCAAATCGGCGCGCATCGTCGTCACCATGGGCATGCCGGCGCTGGCCTAGCAGCCTGTCGGACTTGGGGAGTCGAAGCGAAAAAATAGCTGGGCGAGGACAGATTTTGACGATTTCGCAGTGCCCATAGCGAGCTATGGGCCGAGAAAGCGGCGAAATATGGACCGTCCCAGGTATTTTTGCAGCCGACGATCCTAAGTCCGACAGGCTGCTAGGAGTGTGCGCTGGTGGTATGGCGCCCACAGCCTCACGTCGATGAAGCGCTGCATCCTCGTTTTTGTCGGGATCGCGCCGGTCAGGGATAGGGTCATCGGCATGGTGGGCAAGTGACGCCGATATGGGAAAGCACGATGGTCAAGCGCACAGGCGCCAGGAGAAAGCATATGAATAGCAACGTTGCGCCAGCGACCGGCAGATTGCGCCAGCGGCGCCTGGGCATCGATACCTACCAGGAGCCGGTGGTCTATTTGCGGCGCGACTGCCCGGTCATCAAATCCGAAGGTTTCGAAGCGAAATCGCGGGTGCAGGTGTCGCGCGGCGACAGGCAGGTCGTGGCCACCGTCAATGTGGTGCACTTCGCGCTGCTCGGGGACGAGGAAATCGGCTTGTCCGAAGCTGCCTGGCGCGCGCTCGGCGGCCAGGATGGCGAGCTGGTCGAGCTGGCCCATCCCCGGCCCACCAAGTCTTTCGCCACCGTGCGCGCGAAAATCTTCGGGCGCCCGATCAGCGCCTCGGGCGCGGACGCGATTACCCGCGACATCGCGGCCGGGCGCTATTCGGACATCGAGCTGGCCGCCCTGATCACCGCCTGTTCCGGCAACCGGCTCGATATCGCCGAAACGGGCGAGCTGACCCGGGCGATGGTCGAGCGCGGCCAGCGCCTGCACTGGGACGCCGGCATCGTGGTCGACAAGCATTGCATCGGCGGGCTGCCCGGCAACCGGACCACGCTGCTGGTGGTGCCCATCGTCGCCGCATGCGGCCTGACGATCCCGAAAACCTCCTCGCGCGCCATCACCTCGCCGGCCGGTACCGCCGACACCATGGCCACCCTGGCGCCCGTGAACCTCGACCTGGCCGCCATGCGGCGCACCGTGGACCGCGAGGGCGGCTGCGTGGTATGGGGCGGCGCGGTGGCGCTCAGCCCGGTCGACGACCTGCTGATCCGCGTCGAGCGTCCGCTCGAACTCGACAGCGACGGCTTGCTGGTGGCGTCGGTGCTGTCGAAAAAGATCGCGGCCGGCTCCACCCACGTGCTGATCGACATGCCGGTCGGGCGCAGCGCCAAGGTGCGCTCGCCCGAAGCGGCGCAGGCGCTCAGCGAAAGAATGGCGGCGGTCGGGCGCGATCTGGGCCTGGCCGTGCAGGTGCTCATGACCGACGGCACGCAGCCGGTCGGGCGCGGCATCGGTCCGGCCCTGGAAGCGTGGGACGTGCTTGCCGTGCTGCAAAATGACGCCGATGCACCCGACGACCTGCGTCAGCGCGGCCTGATCCTGGCCGCCGCGGTGCTGGAAATGGGCGGCGCCGCCGCGCCCGGCGCCGGCCTGGCCATGGCGCGCCAGACGCTGGCCAGCGGGGCGGCCTGGCGCAAATTCCAGGCCATGTGCGCGGCCCAGGGCGGCATGCTCGAACCGCCCCGCGCGGCCTACACCCGGGCGGTCGCATCCTTGCACGCCGGCCGCGTGGCCGCGATCGACAACCGCCGCCTGGCCACCGCCGCCAAGCTGGCCGGCGCCCCGCGCGCCGCAGCGGCCGGCATGCTGTTCCATGCGCCCATCGGCTGCCTGGTCGAAGTCGGGCAGCCGCTGTTCACCCTGCACGCCGAGTCGCCCGGCGAACTGGCCTATGCGCTGGACTATGTGCGGGCCCAGGAAGGCTTGATTTCGATCCAGGAGTCGTGATGGAAGCCCTGCTGCTGACCATGCCCGAGGGCGCCGCCTGTGCCAGGGGACTGCAGCGCCTGCTGGGGTGGGAACTGGGCATGGTGGCCCTGCATCGCTTCCCCGACGGGGAAACCTGTCCAAGCCTGCCGTGCGACGTGGCCGGGCGCGACGTGGTGCTGGTCGGCGCGCTGAACGATCCCGATCCGCGCCTGGTGGCGCTCTACCTGAGTGCATCGATCGCGCGCGAACTGGGGGCGCTTTCCGTGGGCCTGGTGCTGCCTTATCTTCCCTACATGCGCCAGGACGCGCGTTTCGCGCCGGGCCAGGGCATCACCTCGGTCCATTTCGCGCGCCTGCTCTCGGCGTGTTGCGACTGGCTGGTGACGGTCGATCCCCATTTGCACCGGCACAGCGCGCTCGATCAACTGTATGCCGTGCCGACCAGGGTGGTGCACGCGGCGCCGGCCATCGCGGCCTGGATCGCCGAACAGGTCGAGCGGCCCCTGGTCATCGGCCCCGACGGGGAAAGCGCGCAGTGGGCAGGGCAGGTCGCCGCCCTGGCGGGCTGTCCGGTCACGGTGCTGCACAAAACGCGCGGCGGCGACCGCGAGGTGACGGTGTCCGCGGTGGGAGCGCAATGGGCCGGCCATACGCCGGTGCTGGTCGACGATATCGTTTCCACGGCCGGCACCATGATCGCGGCGACGGGGCAACTGGCCGCCGCCGGCATGCGCGCCCCCGTCTGCATCGCGGTGCACGCCCTGTTCGCGCCGGGCGCTGCCGCGGCGCTGGCCAGCGCCGGCGCCGCGCGCGTGGTCAGCTGCAATACGGTCAGCCATGCCAGCAACGGCATCGACCTGGCTCCCGGCCTGGCGTGCGCGGTGCGCGAGATGCTGGCGCAAGGGCGCCGCTAGGGCCGCCACCCGGGCTGCTGCCGGCCCCGCGCCAGGCGCTTGATGAGCTCGAGCCACAGCAGTGCCGACAGGCCCAGGAGGGCGGCGCCGCCCAGCTGCGGCGGGGACAGCGGGCCGAAGCGGAAGACCGCGGCCAGCCAGGGTTGGTACACGGCCAGGCCCAGCAGGCACAGGCTGGCGCCCGCCACGATCCACAGGACCGGATTGGGCACGCGCAGCAAGCCGAGGGCGCCCGCCGTGCGCGAGCGGCTCGCGAAGATCAGCACCAGGTTGGCCGTGACCATGGTCGCAAAGCCGAAGGCCCGCGCCGCGTTCTCCGGCATGGCCGACAGCGCCCAGCCGTAGCCGGCGATCACCGTCAGCAGGACGACCACGCCGTTGGCCGCGGCCAGGGCGATGGTGCGCGCATTGAATAATGGCGCGCCGGGGTCGCGCGGCGGGCGTCGCATCAGGTCGGGCTCCGCCGCCTCGTTTTCGAAGACCAGGGCGCATGCGGGATCGATGATCAGTTCCAGAAAGACGATGTGCATCGGGTACAGCAGGGGCGGCCACCCGAACAGGACGGGCAACAGGGCCGAACCGGCGATTGGCGCATGGACGGCAATGATGAAACCCATCGATTTTTGCACATTGGCGAAAATGCGGCGCCCCGCGCGGATCGCCTGCACGATCGAGGCGAAGCTGTCGTCGAGCAGGACCAGCGCCGCCGCGGCACGCGCCACGTCGGTGCCGCGCTGGCCCATCGCGATCCCGACATTGGCCGCATGCAGCGCCGGGGCGTCGTTGACGCCATCGCCCGTCATCGCCACGATCGCGCCATCGGCCTGCAGTGCCTGGACGATGCGCAGCTTCTGGTCAGGCGCGATCCTGGCGCAGACGCTGGTCGCGCGCAGGCGCGCGCGCAGTTCGTCGTCGCTCAGGGCCGGGACCGCGTCACCGGTGAGCGGCGCGCCCGGCCCCAGGCCGGCCTGGGCCGCGATGCAGCTGGCGGTGGCCGGGTAGTCGCCGGTCACCATGAGCACGCGGATGCCCGCCAGGCGGCATTCATCGATGGCGCCGCGGATGTCGGCGCGCAGCGGATCGGCCAGGCCGGCCAGGCCAAGGAAGCGGAAGTCGAAGCCGCCCGCCGCGGCCGGCAAGTCATCGCCGCTGGCGGTGGCGCGCGCCACGCCGAGCACGCGCAGGCCGCGCCGCGCCATCGCGTCGGCGGCGGCCAGGGTGGCGTCGCGCTGTGCGCCGTCCATGCGGCATAGCGCGGCGATCGCTTCCGGGGCGCCCTTGCTGGCCACCACGGCCGGCTGTCCGGGCGCCGCTTGCCACGCCATGGTGACCGCCCGCAGTGCCGGCGATATTCCGTATTCGTGCAGCAAGGTCCAGTGCGCGTGTTCGGCCCACTGGCCCTGTGCATCGCTGCCCAGCCGGTGGAAGGCCATGTCCATGGGGTCGAAGGGGTGGGCCGCGCTGGCCAGGATGGCGTATTCCATCAGTTCGTGGAAGGGCGCCGGCGGCGCCGTGGCGCCCTGGTCCGATTCCCAGGCATGGCCGTCCACCTGCAGGGCGGCGACCGCCATGCGGTTTTCCGTCAGGGTGCCGGTCTTGTCGACGCACAGTACCGACACCGCGCCCAGGGTTTCGATCGCCGGCAGGCGCCGCGTCAGCACCTGCTGGCGCGCGAGGCGCCAGGCCCCAAGGGCGGGAAAGATGGTCAGGACAACGGGAAACTCTTCGGGCAGCATCGACATCGCCAGCGCGATGCCGGCCAGCAAGGCGTGGCGCCAGTCGCCGCTGGTCGCGCCATACAAGAGGACGAATGCCACGCTCAATACCAGGCCGGCCAGGGCAAAGCGGTTGGCCAGGCGCGTCGCCTGGCGCTGCAGGGGCGAGGCGAGCGGCGCCGTCTGCCGCAGCGAGGCCCCGATCTGGCCGAACTGGCTGCGGATGCCGGTGGCGGTCACGCAGGCAAGGGCATGGCCGCCGACCACCAGGGTGCCGGCAAAAATACGGTCTTGCGCCGCTTCACCGGCCGCCATTTTGGCCACGGGCAGCGCTTCCCCGGTGAGCAGGGATTCGTCGACCTGCAGGCCGCTGGCGCGCGTGACGAGGGCGTCGGCCGGGATGCGGTCGCCTTCCTGGAGGACGATCAGGTCGCCCGGCACCAGCTGGCTGCTGTCGATGTCGGCGCGCTGGCCGTCGCGGATGACCAGCGCGCGCGGATTGCTCATGTCGCGCAGCGCATCGAGCGCGCGTTCCGCCTTGCCTTCCTGGTACAGGGTCAGTCCGACCGTCGCGCCGACCATCGCGCACAGGAACAGGCCCTCGCGCAGGTCGCCGAACAAGAGATACAGGGCGGCCGCCGCCAACAGCAGCAGGAACATGGGCTCCCTGGCCGCTTCGCGGACGATGTCGGTCCAGCGCCGCCGTTCGCCGTCCGGGACCGTGTTGGGGCCGCAGGCGGCCAGGCGTCGTGCCGCTTCCTCGCTGGCCAGCCCTGTGTCGTGGTCGCTGGTGCTCAAGGCTTGCCCCGCTGCCGGCAGTGCCAAGGGATAGTGCTGTTGCGTGCAAGCGTCATGACTTGTCCTGGTGGGCGGCGCACGATGTGCGCCCTGCGGGCAGTGTGGCAGACCTGACTTGCCTGCATCCTTGACCTGCATCAAATTTGCCCGGTGACACGCAGTATTCGGCGCGTTAGTGTGATGCTGTCGCGGGCCGGATGACCGGCACACCGCAGGGAGGCAGGGCCATGACGCCGTATGCAGGCAAGGAAGGGGGCGCAGCGCTTGCCCACGCGCAGGTCAGTGAGCGGGAGGACGCTGTCGAGGCGAGCCTGACCTTGTCGGAACTGTTCGACCGGCGCGTGCGGCAAACGCCCGGTGCGGCCGCCTACCTGCGCTACGACGCCGGCCGGCGCGCATGGCTTCCCGTGTCCTGGGCGGCGATGGCGGCGCGGGTGGACATGGTGCGCCTGGCCCTGGGCGCGCTATGCCTGCCACGCGGCGCGCGCATTGCCATCTTGCTGCCGAACGGCCTCGAACATGTCAGTGTCGACCTGGCTGCCATGTCGCTGGCCCAGGTGCCGGTGCCCATGCATGCGCTCGACAATCCCGCCAGCATCGCCTATATCCTGGCCGACAGCGGCGCGGCGGTGCTGGTGGTCCAGTCGGCATCCCAGTGGCAGGCCATCGCGGCGGCCGGCTTCGCCTTCCCCGCGCTGCGCCAGGTCGTCATTGCCGACGGTGGCGCCGGGCCCACCGCTGGCGGCGGGCCGCAGCTGCTCGGCTTGTCGCGCTGGGTGGACCTGGCCACCAACAGCCTGCCACGCGCGCACGCGGGGCCTGGTCCGGACGACCTTGCCGCGCTGGTGTATACCTCGGGCACCACGGGGCGGCCGAAAGGTGTCATGCTGACCCACGGAAACGTACTCTCGAACGTCAAGGCCATCATGCTGCGCGTGACGCCGCGGCAGGACGATGTCTTCCTGTCTTTCCTGCCCCTGTCGCATACCTTCGAGCGCACGGTGGGCTACTACCTCCCGATGGCGGCCGGCTGCTGCGTGGCGCACGCCCGTTCGATTCCCTTGCTGCCCGAGGACCTGAAGGCTGTGCGGCCCACCATCCTGGTGTCGGTGCCCCGCATTTACGAGCGCAGCTACCTCGCCATCCAGAATGGCCTGCGTGGTGCGCCGCTCAAGGCTAGCCTGTTTGCGCTGGCCCTGTCGGTCGGCTGGCGCCGCTTTTGCCGGGTCCAGCATTTGCCGGTGCCCCGCTCGCCGCCAGCATGGCTCGACGCCGTGCTCTGGCCGCTGCTCGAACGCCTGGTCGCGCGTGCCGTGCGCGGCGCGCTGGGCGGGCGCCTGCGGGCCGCCGTCAGCGGCGGCGCCGCGCTGCCGCCGACGGTGGCCCGCTGCTTCCTCGCCCTCGGCGTGCCCATCCTGCAGGGTTACGGCATGACCGAAACCTCGCCCGTGGTCGCCGCCAACGCCCTCGACGACAACGATCCGGCAACCATCGGCAGGGTGCTGCCTGGCGTCACGGTGCGGATCGGCGAGAACAGCGAACTGCAGGTACGCGGCCCCGGTGTCATGCGCGGCTATTGGCAGCGCGAGGCCGACACCGCGTCCGCCTTCGTGGACGGATGGCTGCGCACCGGCGACCAGGCGGACATCAGGGATGGCCGCCTGCGCATTCTCGGCAGGATCAAGGAGCTGATCGTGACCTCGACGGGCGAGAAAATCGCACCGGCGGACATCGAACAGGCCATACTGGCCGATCCGCTGTTCGAACAAGCCTTTGCCTTCGGCGACGACAAGCCTTTCATTGCCTGCGCCGTTGTCCTGGGGGCTGGCGGCTGGACCCGGCTGGCCGCCGAGCATGGCCTCGATGCCGAGGCCGATTGGAGCGGCCCGGTGGTCGCGGCCCTGGTGCAAGAGCGGATCCGTATCCTGACGCAGGACTTGCCGCGCCATGCCCAGCCGAAGGCGGTCATCGTCACCCTGGCGCCGTGGACGGCGGAAAATTCCTTGCTCACGCCCACGCTCAAGCTCAAGCGCCTGAACCTGGCGCGGCATTTCGCCGCCGGGATGGCGGGCATCTACAGCCGCCAGTAACTATTGCGGCAATTGCGGACTTGCTTGACTTGCATCAAATTTCTCCAGTGACGGCCGCAGCCGGTCGCGCTACTGTGGACCTTGACCTGGTTCTCCGAACCGGACCGAAAGGAAGCCATGACTGACCAAGACCGCTGTGAGGCATCCATCGCATTGCTGGCGCCGGGCGCGCTGGCGCTCGATGCCGATTTTCCGCCGCTCAGCATGGCGCTGTTCGAGGTATTGCTCAAGCGCTGCTCGCAGCGCGCCATCGCGCCCGGCGAACTGCGCCTGTCCTTGCTCTCGCGCCTGTTGTGGGCCGCGTGCGGCATCAACCGGCCGGCGCTGGCGGGCCGCACGGCGCCGTCGGCCCAGGATGCCCAGGAAATCAGCGTGTATGCCGCCATGGCGTGCGGCCTGTACCGCTACGATCCGCGGGCCAACCTGCTTCAGCTGGTGCTGGCCGAGGATATCCGCGCCGATACCGGCGACCAGGACTATGTCGCGTCCGCGCCGGTCAACCTGGTCTATGTGGCCCAGCTCGATCCCGCGCCGCAGGCGTCCAGGGTCGAGCAACGTTTCTACGCGGCGCTCGACACGGGTTACATCAGCCAGAACGTCTACCTGTTCTGCGCCGCGGAGGGCCTGGCCACGGTGGCAAGGGGCCAGCTCGATCGTCCGGCTCTGGCGCGGCGCATGCGCCTGCGGGACGGACAGGAAGTCATCCTTGCACAGTCGGTGGGCTATCCCGGCGGCGTGGCAAGGGACGATGTGTTGTTACCATGATGATGAGGTCAAACCATGCGCCAGGATAAAATCACCACCAAGCTGCAGGAAGCGATTGCCGACGCCCAGAGCCTTGCGGTCGGGAACGACAATCCGTATATCGAACCGGTCCACATGCTGCTGGCCTTGCTGAACC
>JAZKBE010000041.1:0-20305 GCA_040388805.1 Pseudomonadota bacterium | reverse complement strand
AGGTCTGACCCCGGTTCTGGTTTTTTGGGGTGGGCGGACGGATGGCGGGGCTTTGGGCTACCATGTTGTATCGATTTTTCCATGAGGTCCCGCCATGCTGAACCTGAAAGACCCTTCCCTGTTGCGTCACCTCGGTTATATCGATGGCGAATGGGCCGCGGCCGACGATGCGAGCGTCATCGACGTCAAGAATCCGGCAACCGGCGAGTCGCTCGGCTCCGTGCCCCATATGGGCGGCGCCGAAACGCGGCGCGCGATCGCCGCCGCCAATGCGGCCTGGCCGGCATGGCGCAAGAAGCCGGCCAGGGAACGCAGTGTCATCCTGCGCAAGTGGAATGAGCTGATGCTGGAAAATGCCGATGACCTGGCCCTCATCATGACCGCCGAACAGGGCAAGCCGCTGGCCGAAGCAAAAGGCGAAATCACTTATGCGGCGTCCTTCCTAGAGTGGTTCGCCGAAGAAGCGCGCCGCATCGAGGGCGATACCCTGCAGTCGCCCTGGCCCGACCGCCGCATTGTCGTCACCAAGGAGCCGATCGGCGTGTGCGCGGCCATCACGCCGTGGAATTTTCCGGCGGCGATGATTACCCGTAAAGTCGGACCGGCGCTGGCGGCAGGCTGCCCGATGGTGGTCAAGCCGGCCGAGCTGACGCCGTTCTCCGCGCTGGCGCTGGCCGTGCTGGCCGAACGCGCGGGCGTGCCCAGGGGCGTGTTCAGCGTGCTGACCGGCGACTCGAAAGCCATCGGCGCCGAGATGACCGGCAATCCCACCGTGCGCAAGCTTACCTTCACCGGTTCCACCCAGGTCGGCCGCATCCTGATGCAGCAGTGCGCGCCCACCATCAAGAAGCTGTCGCTCGAATTGGGCGGCAATGCGCCCTTCATCGTGTTCGACGATGCCGATCTCGATGCGGCTGTCGAAGGCGCCATCGCGTCCAAGTACCGCAATGCGGGCCAGACTTGCGTGTGCGCCAACCGCCTGTATGTGCAGGACGGCGTCTACGAGCAGTTCGCCGAAAAGCTGGTGGCGGCCGTGGCCAAACTCAAGGTCGGCAATGGCCAGGATGCGGGCGTCACCCAGGGTCCGCTGATCGAGGAAAAAGCCGTGCTGAAGGTCGAGGAGCACATCGCCGATGCGCTGGCCAAGGGCGGCCGCCTGCTGGCCGGCGGCCAGCGCCATGCACTGGGCCACAGCTTTTTCCAGCCCACCGTGATCGCGGACGTCGATTCGAGCATGCAGGTGGCGACCGAGGAAACCTTCGGCCCGCTGGCGCCCCTGTTCCGCTTCAAGACGGAGAAGGAGGTCATCGCCATGGCCAACGACACTGAATTCGGGCTGGCGGCGTATTTTTATTCGCGCGATATCGGGCGCGTCTGGCGCGTGGCCGACGCGATCGAGTCGGGCATGGTGGGCGTGAACACGGGGCTCATTTCAACCGAGATAGCACCCTTCGGCGGTGTCAAGCAGTCGGGCCTGGGCCGCGAAGGTTCACGCTACGGGATCGATGATTACCTGGTGATCAAGTACATCTGCATGGGCGGCATCTAGTCGGGATACTGGTCGTACTTGCGGGCGTCGCCCCGCACCTTGTCGGCCGGGTACTTGGCGCGGTTGAGGATCATTTTTTCCTCGACCGCGGCGCCCAGGTCGATATCGAGCTTGTCGGCCAGGCGCACCAGGTAGACCAGCACGTCGGCCATTTCGTGGCCTACCTGCGCCAGCCGTTCGTCGCCCAGCTCCGCGCGCGTGCCGGTGTGCAGCCACTGGAAATGCTCCAGCAGTTCGGCCGCTTCCACCGACAGCGCCGACGACAAGTTCTTCGGCGTGTGGAACTGATCCCAGTCGCGCTCCTCGACGAAGGTGCGCACGACGTCGCGGATCGCGCGCAGGTCGTTGCCGCTCATGTCAGTCGCCGTATTCAAGCAGGCGCGATGCCAGCTTGGGCGCCAGTTCTTCCGGTCCGGAGACGCTCATGCCCAGGTCGCGCAGCAGGCCGTCGTGCAGGCCGTACACCCAGCCGTGCACCGTCAGCGCCTGGCCACGTTCCCACGCGTCCTGCACCACCGTGGTCTGCGCGGTGTTGACCACCTGCTCGGTCACATTCAGTTCGCACAGGCGGTCGGCGCGCGCTTTCGACGGCAGCGCGTCGCCCAGGTATTTGTCGTGTTTCTGCGATACGTCCTGCACGTGCCGCAGCCAGTTGTCGGCCAGGCCCACGCGCTTGTTGATCATGGCGGCGTGCACGCCCGAACAGCCATAGTGGCCGCAGACGATGACGTGCTTGACCTTCAACACGTCGATCGCGAACTGCAGCACGGTCAGGCAGTTCAGATCGGAGTGCACCACCACATTGGCGATATTCCGGTGGACGAACAGCTCGCCCGGCGCGAGGCCCAGCAACTCGTTGGCGGGGACGCGACTGTCGGAACAGCCGATCCACAGGTATTGGGGGGTTTGCTGGTTGGTCAGCGATTTGAAGAAGTTCTCATCCTTGGCAACCATGGCGGCGGCCCAGTCGCGGTTGCGCTTGAACAGCGCTTCGATGTCTTGCTCGGATTGCTTGGTCATGCAGCGGCTCCCTTGTGGTTCTGCGGGCGTGAAAAACGGCCCGAAGGCCGCCTTTTCATTCCAGCGAATTGGTTCAAGCAGTCTGCTATTTTACTCGAAAAAGTCTTTTACCTTGTCCATCCACCCTTTGCTCTGGGGACTGTGCTTGGCGCCGCCTTCAACGGTCAGGCGTTCGAATTCCTTGAGCAGGTCTTTCTGCTTGTCGGTCAGCTTGACCGGCGTCTCCACCGCCACGTGGCAGAACAGGTCGCCCGCGAAGCCCGAACGCACGCCCTTGATGCCCTTGGCCTTCAGGCGGAAGGTCTTGCCCGACTGGGTGCCTTCGGGGATCGTGAACGATACCTTGCCCGACAGGGTAGGCACTTCGATTTCGCCGCCCAGCGTCGCTTTCACGAAGGAGATCGGCATTTCGCAGTGCAGGTCGTCGCCTTCGCGCTGGAATACGGCGTGCGCCTTGATATGGATTTCCACATACAGGTCGCCCGCCGGGCCGCCATTGGTGCCCGGTTCGCCGTTGCCGGACGAACGGATGCGCATGCCGTTGTCGATACCGGCCGGGATCTTCACTTCCAGGGTCTTGTTGCGCTTGATGCGCCCCTGGCCGCCGCACGGTGCGCACGGGTCGGTGATGACCTTGCCGCTGCCATGGCATTTCGGGCAGGTTTGCTGGATGCTGAAGAAGCCCTGCTGCATGCGCACCTGGCCGTGGCCGGCGCAGGTGGTGCAGGTGCTCGGTGCGGTGCCCGGCTTGGCGCCGCTGCCATGGCAGGTGTCGCACTTGTCCCAGCTTGGCACGCGGATAGTGGTGTCGAAGCCGTGCGCTGCCTGCTCGAGGGTGATCTCGAGGTTGTAGCGCAGGTCGGCGCCGCGGTACACCTGCGGGCCCGCGTTGCGGCTGCGGCCACCGCCAAAGATATCGCCGAAAATGTCGCCGAAGCTGTCGGCAAAGCCGCCCGCGCCCGCGCCGCCAAAGCCGCCACCGCCACCCATGTTCGGATCGACGCCGGCGTGACCGTAACGGTCATACGCTTCGCGCTTTTCCGGATTGGTCAGCATTTCGTAGGCTTCCTTGACTTCCTTGAACTTCTCTTCCGATTCCTTACTGTCCGGATTGCGGTCCGGATGGTATTTCATCGCAAGCTTGCGATACGACTTCTTGATCTCTTCTTCCGAAGAATTTTTGGCGACCCCGAGGATCTCGTAAAAATCACGCTTTGCCATTTGTCGGCACCTTGCTGTCTGCTGAAACTGTCACACGTTTATGCAAAAAAACCGAGCCGCAGAGGGCTCGGCTCGATCTTCGTCGCAGGCGCACGTGGCGCCCGCGTGGCGCTTACTTCGCGTCTTTCACTTCCTTGAAGTCGGCGTCGACAACGTCGTCGTCGGCCGGCTTGCCGCCTGCATCGCCACCAGCCTGCTGGCCGGCGTCGCCGCCGCCCGCTGCCTGCTGCGCCTGCATGTCGGCGTACATCTTCTCGCCCAGCTTCTGCGACGCGGTCGACAGCGCCGCTACCTTGGCGTCGATTTCAGCCTTGTCGCCGGCCTTGATCGAGGCTTCCACTTCGGCGATCGCCGCTTCGATGGCTGCCTTCTCGCCGCCTTCGAGCTTGTCGCCGTATTCGGTCAGCGACTTGCGGGTCGAGTGCACCAGCGAATCTGCCTGGTTGCGCGATTCGGCCAGTTCCTTGACCTTCTTGTCTTCTTCGGCGTTGACTTCGGCGTCCTTCACCATTTTCTGGATCTCGGCTTCGGTCAGGCCGGAGTTGGCCTTGATGGTGATCTTGTTTTCCTTGCCGGTAGCCTTGTCTTTCGCGCCGACGTGCAAAATGCCGTTGGCGTCGATGTCGAAGGTCACTTCGATCTGTGGCGTGCCGCGCGATGCCGGCGGGATGCCTTCGAGGTTGAATTCGCCCAGGCCCTTGTTGCCGGCCGCGATTTCGCGCTCGCCCTGGTAGACCTTGATGGTCACGGCAGGCTGGTTGTCGTCGGCGGTCGAGAACACTTGCGAGAACTTGGTAGGAATCGTGGTGTTCTTGTGGATCATCTTGGTCATCACGCCGCCCAGGGTTTCGATACCCAGCGACAGAGGCGTCACGTCCAGCAGCAGCAAGTCCTTGCGTTCGCCCGACAGGACCGAACCCTGGATGGCGGCGCCGACGGCAACCGCTTCGTCAGGGTTGACGTCCTTGCGTGGCTCCTTGCCGAAGAATTCCTTGACCTTTTCCTGCACCTTTGGCATGCGGGTCATGCCGCCGACCAGGATGATGTCGTCGATGTCGGACACCTTGACGCCGGCATCCTTGATCGCGATCTTGCATGGCTCCATGGTGGCCAGGATCAGTTCCTCGACCAGCGACTCGAGCTTGGCGCGGGTCATTTTCAGGTTCAGGTGGACCGGCGCGCCGTTCGCCATGGCGATGTACGGCTCGTTGATTTCGGTCTGCTGCGACGACGACAGTTCGATCTTCGCGCGCTCGGCCGACGCCTTGATGCGCTGCAGTGCGATCGGGTCCTTTTTCAGGTCCAGGCCGTTGATCTTCTTGAATTCGTCGATGATGTAATCGATGATGCGCTGGTCGAAGTCTTCGCCGCCCAGGAAGGTGTCGCCATTGGTCGAGAGCACTTCGAACTGCTTTTCGCCATCGACGTCGGCGATTTCGATGATCGAAACGTCGAAGGTGCCGCCGCCCAGGTCATACACGGCGATCTTGCGGTCGCCCTTGTCGGTCTTGTCCAGGCCGAAAGCCAGGGCAGCCGCGGTCGGCTCGTTGATGATGCGCTTGACGTCCAGGCCCGCGATACGGCCGGCATCCTTGGTGGCCTGGCGCTGCGAGTCGTTGAAGTAGGCAGGAACGGTAATGACCGCTTCGGTCACTTCTTCGCCCAGGTAGTCTTCGGCCGTCTTTTTCATCTTGCGCAGCACTTCCGCCGAAATCTGCGGTGGCGCCAGTTTCTTGTCGCGCACGCCGATCCAGGCGTCGCCATTGTCGGCTTTCATGATCGAGTAAGGCATCAGGCCGATGTCCTTCTGCACTTCTTTTTCGTCGAACTTGCGGCCGATCAGGCGCTTTACCGCGAACAGGGTGTTCTTCGGGTTGGTGACGGCCTGGCGTTTCGCCGGCGCGCCAACGAGGATCTCGCCATCTTCCTGGTAAGCGATGATCGACGGCGTGGTACGTGCGCCTTCCGCGTTTTCGATTACCTTTGGCTGACCATTTTCCATGATCGCGACGCAAGAGTTCGTGGTCCCCAGGTCGATACCGATAATTCTGCCCATGATTTTTTTCCTTTTAATTACTGTAGTTTCAGATGAATCAGATATTTGGTAAAACGCCGTGCTTTCAAGGCCTGGACAGGCCGCACATATGCATTTATTTCGCTTGCGCTGCGGTAACGATGGCCGGACGCAACAGACGGTCGGCGATCATGTACCCTTTTTGCAACACATTGACCACGGTATTGGCTTCCTGGTCGGCCGGCACCACGGCCACCGCCTGGTGCTTCATCGGGTCGAGCTTGTCGCCCACGGCCGGCAGGACTTCGACCAGGCGGTTCTTTTCGAACGCCGAGGTCAGCTGCTTGAGGGTCATTTCGACCCCTTCCTTGAGCGATTCGATCGAGGGGGTTTCCACTTTCAGGGCCATTTCCAGGCTGTCGCGCACCGGCACCATGGCTTCGGCAAAGCTTTCGATGGCGAATTTATGCGCCTTGGAGACGTCTTCCTGGGCCCGGCGGCGGATGTTTTCGCCTTCGGCCTTGGCGCGCATGAAGGCATCGTGCATTTCAGCCAGCTTCGCTTCGGCCGCGCTCAGCTGATCTTCCAGCGAAGGCGCGTCCGGGACGGGCGGCGAAACCTGGATGGTTTCTTCCGGTGGCGTGGACACGTCGTTATTTTCTTGGTCTTGCATCGAAAAGACTCCTACAATCAATGACTTAGCTGTTTAACTTGGATACGGTAATCACTACTCAGCCCCGCAGATGGGGATATAACCTACAGTTTCAAGGGGCATTATGCGGCCGGGCCAAATGTAAGCAAAGTTACAAAATTTACCAATTTGGGGGATTCTTTAATCGGCGTCACGGATTATGATGTTCTTAACGCGCTTCCCCCTGCGAATGGTCGCCAGGAAGCCGCGCCCAGGGAGTTGTCATGAAGTTGCCGTTGATCGCCGCTAGCGTCGTCGCCTACACCGTGCTTGCACTGGCGTGGATCGTGTACGCCGGCCTGATGCCACCGAGCTCGCTATTCTAACAGGCCGCGCCGCCCTGCCTCCCCTCAGGCTGCTCCCAGCCTGACCGCATGTTCGCGGCCTGCCTCAATTTCTTTCTTTAAAGCATCGCGTTGCGCCGACGTCAGCATGGTCGGCCAGCCCAGCAATTGCTGTTCCGTGATCACGGCCAGGCCGGCGATCCAGGATGGCGCTTCGTTCAGGCAGGCGATGTAATGGAATTCCTGGCCGCCGGCCGCGATGAAGTCGTGCCGGGCTTCCATATTGATCTCTTCCAGCGTTTCCAGGCAGTCGCTGGTAAAACCGGGGCACACCAGGTCCACCCGCTTGACGCCGTCTTTGGCCATCTGCGCCAGGGTGGGCGCGGTGTAGGGCTGCAGCCATTCGGCCTTGCCGAAGCGCGACTGGAAGGTCACCAGGTATTGCGCCTGGGTCAGGCCCAGGCTGGCCGCCAGCAGGCGCGCCGTCTTGTGGCATTCGCAGTGGTAGGGGTCGCCCAGCAGCAGGGTGCGCTTGGGGACGCCATGAAAGCTCATCACCAGCTTGTCGCCGCGGCCGTGCTGCGCCCAGTGCGCCAGCACCGTGTCGCGCAGCGCATGGATATAGCCGTCGTGGTCGTGGTAATTGCGGATGATGCGCAGCGCGGGGACATTGCGCACCTTCGCGTAATGGGCAAACACGGCATCGTTGATCGAGCCGGTGGTGGTGCCCGAATACTGCGGATAGGCCGGCAGGATGGCCACGCGCTCGCACTGCTCGGCCCCCAGCTGGTCCAGCACTTCCGGCAGCGACGGCGAGCCATAGCGCATGGCCATCACCACTTTCACGTCGTGCCCGCGTTCGGCCAGGGCGGCGCGCAGCAGGGCGGCTTGCTGGGCGGTGTGCACTTTGAGGGGCGAGCCTTCGGCGGTCCAGATCGACGCGTACTTCGCGGCCGACTTCGATGAGCGGAACGGCAGGATCACCAGGTTCAGGATCAGCCACCACAGGGCGCGCGGAATTTCGACCACGCGCGGATCGGACAGGAACTGCTTCAGATAGCGCTTGACGGCCCGCGCGGTAGGCGCATCGGGCGTGCCCAGGTTGACCAGCACGACGGCGGTTTTGGGAACGCTGCCGTGGGTGTGGGGAGGTTCTGGGCGATAGGACATGGGGGAGTGGGAAGCGTAGCGGCGGAACTGGTTATTATAGTAGTTAATACAGCGTTCCGATGGCCAGCGGCATGCGCGCGGCCACGTGTGCATCGGCCGGCCAGTCGGCAAAGCGCAGCGTGACCACCATGTACGGCGCCGCGTTGCCGGCGTCGAAGGGGTGGCCGACGGCGGCCGCTATGGATTTCTCCTCGCCCGCCACGGTACGCACGGCAATCGCGGCCTGGGTGTCGTCGAGCCGGTAGGCGAAGGTCACGGCGCTGCATTTCTTGCCCCACAGGCGCAGCCGGTTGCCCGACTCCCTCTGGGCGCTGATCAGCTGTTCGCAGGCCGATTTCAGGTAGGCCATGCTGTACACGCCGTCCTCGCGTTCGCGGATCGTGAAGCGCCCGCTGAAGCGAAAGCTCCCCTTCATCCGGTTCAGGCGCAGCACCGCGTCCTCGTCGTAGGCCTTTTTCAGCATGGGAATGGTGGCGCGTCCGATGGCGTCGACGGCGATGTCCGCCTTGGTGGTTTCGCCTTCCAGCACGATGTGCAAGCCGTCCAGCGACAGGCCCGGCTCGAGCGGGCGTATCTGCATGTGGGCCTGGATCAGCGGGCGCGACGCGACGACCTTGGCAAACGAGGCGGCCGCGCCGTATGCATGCCGGTAGCTGGCCCATTCGCTGTCGCGCGCCGCGACAATCACCACCCGTTGCGGTACGTCGCCTTCGCTGGCACTGGCGAAGGCATGCGTCATGAGGGTGGCGAGCAGGAAGCGTTTGAACATGGGGTACCATCGGTTGAATGCGTGGCGCGATGATAAGGGATCCGCGCCGTTTCGCCTATATGACTTTCGGCACTGGCTGCCGGCGCGGCGCTTCACGTAGAATGCAAGCCGCATCGCCCTCTCCCTCAACGGCCAAATAATGAAGACCTGGTACCAATCGAACCGCCTCGGCATCGCAGGCGTGCTGGCCTGCCTGCTCCTGGGCGGCACCGAAGTGGCGAACGTGCTGTCCGCCGGCGCCATGAGCACCGAAGCGAACACACCGCTCGGCCTGCTCGCGCGGGCCGTCGCCAGCCAGTTCAGCCCTGCGCCGTCGCTGCTGCGCGCCGGCTCCGACCGCGCTGTCCTGACCCTGCAGCTGCTGCTGTGGGCCCAGTGCGCCGTGCTCGCCGCGTATGCATGCCTGCTCTGGCTGCATATCCGCCTGCCGCGTGGCAGCACGGCGCGCGCATGGGTCCAGGCGCTGCAAATGGCGCTGGCCCTGTTGCCGATGTCGGCCCTGCTGTATGCGCTGGCGGCGCAACATGCGGTCACCATGCCGCTGCGCCAGGGGCTCAAGTGGCTGGCGGCGCAAATCGTGCTGCTGGCCCTGATCCTGGTCTACGTCGTCATGTTCGGCAACCAGGGACTGTCCGACCATTACATCCGCATGATCTGGATGTTCGGCGGCCTGGGCATACTGATCCAGCTGATCACCTTCGGCATGGGCTACCTGGCGGTCAGCGAACGGCGCGCCCGCCTGGCCCTGGCGGCCGCCAACGCGTCGCTGCTGGCCACCCAGGCCATGCTGGCCGACACGGCACGCGCGTCCGAACGCATGCGCATCGCGCGCGACCTGCACGACGCCATCGGCCACCACCTGACCGCCCTGAACCTGCATCTCGACCTGGCGGTGCGGCAGGCCGGCGACAGCCCCCCTGAAGCGCTGCGCACCTCGCGCGAATTGTCACGCGGCCTGCTCGACGAAGTACGCGGCGTGGTCAGCACCGAACGCAGCGAACAGCATATCGACCTGCGCTCGGCCATCGATACGCTGTGTTCAGGCATTCCATCGCCCGTGCTGCGCGTGCAGTACGACGAATGCCTCGATATCACCTCGCCGGTACTGGCCCACACCCTGTTCTTCTGCATCCAGGAAGCGCTGACCAACATCATGCGCCACGCGCAGGCAGCCCTGGTCATCATCGACGTGCGCAGGGATGGCGCCGGCGTCAAGCTTGAAATCGGCGACGACGGCCGCGGCGCGCGCGGCGCGGCCGAGGGCAATGGCTTGCGCGGCATGCGCGAACGCGTCGCGGCATTGGGCGGCACGCTGCGGGTCGCCAGCGCGGCCACCGGCATGCTGCTCTCCATCGACCTGCCGCTGGCCGGGAGGCTCGCGTGATCCGGGTGGTGCTGGTCGACGACCAGATGCTCGTTCGCAGCGGCATTCGCGGGCTGCTGGAACTGACGCCCGACATCCGCGTGGTGGCCGAAGCTGCAGACGGCCTCGAAGCGGTGGCCGTGATCGCCGCCACCCAGGCCGACGTGCTGCTGCTCGACGTGCGCATGCCGCAATGCACCGGCATCGAACTGCTGCGCGCGCAGCAGGGCAAGCTGCCGCCCACCATCCTCCTGACCACGTTCGACGACGACGAAGCCCTGTTCGACGGCATGCGCGCCGGCGCCAAGGGCTTCCTGCTCAAGGACATCTCGCTCGAACGGCTGGCCGAAGGCATCCGCAGCGTGGCCGCCGGCCAGACCCTGTTCCGCCCGGCCCTGACCGAGCGCACGCGCGCCTCGTTCGAACGCAGCACGCCGGCCACGGCGCCGCACGGCGCCAGCCTGACCAGCCGCGAAACGGAAATCCTGGCGCTCATGGCGGCCGGCTTCAACAACGCCGAAATCGCCCAGGCGCTCGGACCGAGCGAAGGCACGGTCAAGAATCACGTCTCCAGCATCCTCGCAAAACTGGCCGTACGCGACCGCGTGCGCGCCGTCCTGCGCGGACTCGAACTAGGCTACATCTGATGAAAGCACCCTTGAAACTTCTTCCCCTGCTCCTGCTCTGCGCCGCGCCTGCCATGGCCCAGACCCACATGATGATGCCCGAAGGCTCGAAGGATATTTATTTGTCCGTTGGCGCCGTGTACGCGCCGCGCAATGAAGGCGGCGCGGACTACGCGCTGGCGGGCGGGCCGCTCATTTCCGTCCAATGGGCCAATGGCATCTTCATCGACATGAATACGGTCGGCATGTACCTGCAGCGCAGCATGAGCATGTCGTATGGCCCCATGCTGTCGCCATCGTTCACGCGCGTGCTGGTGCCCACGGCCGGGGGATCCGTGTCGAAGAGGCGCTTTACGCCGGAAGTGGGTGGCTTTTTCAACTATCACATCGCGCACGGCCTGAACCTGAATTCGAACCTGATGTATGGCGGCAGCTACGACCGGCGCGGCTTGCGCCTCAATCTCGGCATCAGTGCCTACAAGCCCGTCGCCGCGCACCACTCGCTAGGCCTGTCAGGCACGGTGAGCCTGGCCAACCGCTCGGCCCTGGAGTCGAATTATGCGGTCACCCCGGAGCAGGCGGCGCTGAGCGGCCTGCCCGAATACAGCGTCGGCGGCGGCGTCAGGAAATCCTACATCAGCGCCAGGTGGCACTGGGAGATCAGCAATAAATATTCGCTCTCCACCTCCCTGCGTCGCGAGCAGCTCCATGGCAGCGCCGCCGCCAGTCCACGCATGGAAAAGGACAGCGCCGTCGTGATGGCGACGCTATTGACCTACCACTGGTAGCGCAGGCCCACTTCGGCCGTGCGCGGCGTGATATGCAGGCCCGGTCCTTTCAGGGAGCCGTAGTCGGTCACGTCGAGCGTCAGCGCCACGTTGTTCGTCAGGCGGAATGAGGCGCCCACGCCGAGCAGGGGACGCAGGTCATTCGCCTTGCCCGTGCCCAGGGGCCGCTTCTCGGTGAGCGCCACATTCGACATGCCCACTTTGCCGTGCAGCGACCATGAATCGCCCAGCGCGATCGCCCCTTTCATTGCCAGGTGCAGGGAATCGACGTCGGTCGAGACCCCGTTCGGAAATTTGAAGCCGCCGAAGCGGGTGTACCCGGCTTCGATCGCGAAGTTCTGGTTCAGGTCATAGCCGCCGTACAGGCGCAAGGGACGCGACTTGTTCGAGTCGACCCGCACGCCGTTCTTCTCATGGGTCAGCTGGGTGCCGAAGCCGACCGTGGCGCCGGCATAGAAGGGATTGTCCTTGTCGGCGGCATAGGCGGCAGGCAGGGCGCCCAGCGCGCAGGCGGCCAGGGTCAGGCACAGGATGTTTTTCATTCGTTTTCCTCGGTCAGGTCCGGTTCGCCCCATGGCGAACCAGTCCCGGAAGTATAGGAAAACGCGGCATCCGGCACATGTGCCGAAAGGTAGAGACGCGTCAGGAAGCGAGCAGCTCGCGCGCGTGCTTGCGGGTGGTGGCCGTGATCTCGACGCCGCCCAGCATGCGCGCCACTTCTTCCACGCGCGCCTTGCTGTCGAGGACATCGATGTGCGACACCGTCCTGCCGTTGGCGGTGGTGTTCTTGGCCACCTGGAAGTGCATATTGGCCTGGCTGGCCACCTGCGGCAAATGGGTCACGCACAGCACCTGGCGTTCCCGGCCCAGGCGCTTGAGCAGGCGCCCCACCACTTCGGCCACGGCGCCGCCGATGCCGCTGTCGACTTCATCGAAGATGAGGGTCGGCGTGGTGGTGGCGCTGGACGTGATGACCGAGATGGCCAGCGCGATGCGCGCCAGCTCGCCGCCGGACGCCACCTTGGCCAGCGGCCGCGGCGCAACGCCCGCATGGCCGGCCACCAGGAACTCGACCTGTTCCACGCCGCTGGACATGGGTTCGGCCGGATTGAGGCCGACCACGAAACTGCCGCCCGTCATGTTCAGTTCCTGCATGGCGGCCGTGACCTGCGCACCGAGCAGCGTGGCGGCGGCGGCGCGCGTTGCCGACAGGCGTTTGGCCGCGGCCATGTAGCCGGCCTTGCGTTTTTCTTCCTGCTTGCGCAAGCCGTCAAGGTCGCTGGCGTCGGCCAGCTGCTTGAGGCGTTCGGACAGGGCCGCGTATTCGTCCGGCAGTTCGTCGGGCGTCACGCGGAACTTGCGCGCGGTGCTGTGGATGGCGTCCAGGCGCGCTTCGACCTGGCGCAGGCGCTCGGGGTCGAGCTCCACCCGGTCCAGGTAGTCATTGAGCGCGTACACCGCTTCCTGCAGCTGGATCAGGGCCGGTCCCATGCAGTCGAGCACGGGCTGCAGCTGCGCGTCGACGTCGACCAGCTTGCCCAGCTTCTGGTTCAGCGACGACAACTGCGACATGATCGGATGGTCGGACTCGGAAATGACCGCCAGCGCTTCCTGCGCGCCTTCCAGCAAACTGGCCGCGTGCGACAGGCGGCTGTGTTCATTGCCGATCTCGGCCCACTCGCCCGGCTTGACGGCCAGTTTTTCCAGTTCATTGACCTGCCATTCGAGCCGTTCGCGTTCGATCAGCACGTTCTTCGCATCGTTTTCGAATTCCTCGCGCTGTTTCGACAGGGCGCGCCATTGCCGGAAGGCGGCGGCGACTTCCTTCGCATCGGCGTCGGCGCCGGCCTGGCTGTCGAGCAGCGTGCGCTGGGCGTCGGTTTTCAGCAGCGACTGGTGCGCATGCTGGCCGTGGATGTCGACCAGCAGCTCGCCCAGGTCGCGCAGCTGGGTGGCGGTGGCCGCGATACCGTTGATGAAGGCGCGCGAACGGCCGGCATTGTCGATCACGCGCCGCAGCAGCGCCCCGCCCTCGGCGGTGGAGAATGCGTTTTCGTCGAGCCAGGCCCGGGCCGCGCCGTCGACGGAAAAGTCGGCCGTGATGTCGGCCTTGGCCGCGCCTTCGCGCACCACGCTGGCGTCGCCGCGCCCGCCCAGCGCCAGTTGCAGCGCATCGATCAGGATCGACTTGCCCGCGCCGGTTTCGCCGGTGAATACCGAAAACCCGCTCGAAAATTCAAGCTCGATCGATTCGACAATGACAAAGTCGCGGATGGAAAGTGTACGCAGCATGAAATGGATAAATGAGTGTGATGGAAACTAGCGCAGCTTGCCTTCGCCGGACGGATATTCGTTCCAGTGCAGCTTTTCGCGCAGGGTGTCGTAATAGCTCCACCCGTGCGGATGCAGGAAGGTGATGTGGTTGGGCGAACGCGAAATGACGATCTGGTCGCCATGGGCCAGGCTGGCGAAGGTTTGCATGTCGAAGTTGACGCTGGCGTCGCGCCCGCTGACGATTTCGACCACGATCTCGCTCGAGTCGGGCACCACGATGGGGCGGTTCGACAGCGCATGCGGCGCGATCGGCACCAGCACGATGCCGTTCAGGCTTGGGTGCAGCAGCGGTCCGCCGGCCGACAGCGCGTACGCGGTCGACCCGGTGGGCGTGGCGATGATCAGGCCGTCGGAGCGCTGGTTGTACATGAACTTGCCGTCCACCGTCACCTTCAGTTCGGCCATGCCGGCGCCGGCGCCGCGCGCCACCACCACGTCGTTCACGGCCAGGCCGCTGGCGATCATGGCGCCGTCGCGCATGACGCGCCCCTCCAGCAGGGTGCGTTTTTCGGCCTTCGCATTGCCATTCAGGATTTCGCCCAGCACCGGGATCATGCGCTCGATCGGAATGTCGGTCATGAAGCCGAGCCGGCCCTGGTTGATGCCGATCAGGGGAATGTCGAACGGCGCCAGCTGGCGCGCGATGCCCAGCATGGTGCCGTCGCCGCCCATGACGATGGCGGCGCTGGCCAGCGCGCCGATGGCGGGAACGCCCATCGCTTCGATGCCGGGCATGCCCAGGTGGGCCGCCGTTTCCGACTCGAACACCACGCGGTAGCCGGCCGCCTGCAGGAAGTCCACGATGTGGCCGACCGCGACGTCGATGCCGTCGGTGTTATGCCGCACGACGAGCGCGATGGTTTTTTGCGGTGCTGGCATGACGGTCATGGAATTCCCGGCGATTGAAGGGTAGCGACACGCAGGAGATTAACCGATAATGCCTGCTTCTGCCATACGGCGAGGGTGGCCGACAGCTGTATGCAAGCACAGTATAGGGCGCGGCAGCGCTTTCGGGCAAGCGCGCCCCCGGTCCGGCGCGCATCTGCAGGGACTTACCATGGCAAAAGCACTGGGCATCGGCGGCATTTTCTTCAAAACCAGCGATCCGCAAGCCCTGATGAAGTGGTACCAGGATGCGCTGGGCGTTCCCGACGCGTCGGCCGACTACGCGGCCTTCATGCCGGCCACCATGCCATCCGGGGGCTGCACGGTATTCAGTCCGTTCAAGGCCAGCACCGAGTATTTTGCGCCATCGATCCGCGAATTCATGTTCAACCTGGTGGTCGACGACCTCGATGGCGCCCTGCGCCAGGTCAAGGAAGCCGGCGGCACCCTGGTCGGTGAAGTCGAATCGTTCGACTACGGCCGCTTCGGCTGGTTCATGGACCCGGAAGGCAACAAGGTCGAACTGTGGGAGCCGGCCAACCCGCCAGCCTGATTCACTATGCCATCACGGCGAACCCGAATGCCACCACCAGCGCGACGGCGATACTGAGCGCGTGCAGGTTCGCCAGGACCATCCAGCGCATGAAGGTGGCCCAGCGGCTGCCGCCATACACGCGGCGCATGGCCGTGGGCAGGTAGTACAGCAGCCATAGCGCCAGCACGAACTCGAGCAGGTCGAGGCCGAGCGGCTTGAGCACGATGAACAGGCCGAACATGGCGAAGGCGAAGGCGTTGGTATGCAGCGCGAACAGCAAATGTTCGCCGTAACGCCTGCCGCTGCCCAGGTACAGCAGCTTCAGATACAGGGCGAACACCGGCATCAGCAGGAACATGGCATACGGCACGTAGGCGAAGAATGCGCTGTAGAGCTGGCGATTGCGTTCCTTGGCAGGCAGGTTGAAAAAGTCCTCGACCTTTTTCTCGATCGGCGATTCCACGCCCAGCACCACGGCATTCACGCCTTGCTTGCTTCCCTTGAGCATTTCGCGTTTGGCCTGCGCGGCCACTTCCGCGGTCGGCTTGTCGTCGATCAGGAAGTCCGATTCCGGCACCCCGCCGATCTTGAGCAGGGCGAAAAACAGGATGCTGAAGGTCAGGTAGACGCGCAAGGGCTCCACGTAGCGCACCCGACGCCCGGCGATGTATTCGGCCGTCAGCAGGCCCGGCTTGCACAGCAGGAAGTACAGGGTTTGCCACAGCCGCCCTTCGAGCGCCACATAGTGCGCCACGAACTCGTGGATGAATTCGCCCGCGCTGGGCACGTGCAGCTTGGTGGCCTGGCCGCACACGGCACAGAAATGGTAGTCGACCGCCGCGCCGCAATTGTGGCAATACTGTGTTTCTTCGTGCTTCACCGAATGGACTTTCACTGGACAGGCAAGCCGACAGCATAAGTGCTTTATTGCAAAAATGCATCAACCAATTGCGCGCCTTGCTTCGCGGCGCAGGACTAGCATGGGCATCTTGCAACGCAGGAGCACATCATGGTAAGCGAGACCAAAGACCGCCGCATCAACACCGACAAGAAGGCCCGCGACGATGGCGCCAAGCGCCTGCCGCACGAACGCGACGAAACGCCGGACGGCAAGGACAATCCGCCGCGCGCCGTCATGCAGCAGGCCGCCGCCGACCTGGCGCGGGGCCTGGTCGACACCGACCTGCACGGCCTGCGCGGCGTGGAAAAGGTGGTCGGCAAGACGTGAGCAGTATGTGCGGGGCCGTACAGATCAACCGTGCGGCGCGGACCATCATGGCCAATTGACCAACCGGCAAGGAGAAGCACATGATCAAGCGTACAGGCAGCGCCGTATGGAGCGGCGGCATCAAGGATGGCAAGGGCAGTATCTCGACCCAGAGCGGGGTACTCGACAACACGCAATACGGTTTCAACACCCGTTTCGAAAACGGACCGGGCACCAATCCCGAAGAACTGATCGGCGCGGCGCATGCGGGCTGCTTCACCATGGCGCTGTCGGCCAAGCTGGGCGAAGCGGGCATGACCGCAAAAAGCATCAATACCACGGCCACCGTGTCGCTGGACAAGGTCGACGACGGTTTTGTCATTTCCGCCGTGCACCTGAACCTGGTGGCCAATATTCCGGGCGCCAACAAGGAAGCCTTCGAAGCGGCGGCACTGAACGCCAAGCAAAATTGCCCGGTGTCCAAGCTGCTCAACGCCACCATCACGCTCGACGCCCGCCTGGAAAACTAGGCACGCCGACGGCACCGCCCGGCCCGCGGTGCCGTTGTTAAATTTTCACTATTCTTGCTCTTGGCATATAATTAGTTACCGGCATTTGTTGCCGGGCTGTATGCAGCGCATGGCGCTTCACGCGGTACCCACGCCATCGCTGGAAACTATTTTATGCCGACTCCCACTGCGGGCACCTCCGTCACCGCTTCCATCCTGACGGGCATTCCCGCCGTTGACGCCCTGATCGACGGCGTCCGCTGGACCAATCCTGCCCTGTCCTACAGTTTTGTCGCCCGCGGCGTCTCGGTCCATGCGAACAGCTATCCGGATCCGTCGCTGTGGACCACCGTCACCAAATTCACCACCGTGCAGCAAGCCGCGACCAGGGACGCGCTGGCGGCATGGAGCAACGTCGCGAACATCGTGTTCAACGAAGTGGCCGACAACAGCAGCTCGGCCGGCACGCTGCGCTTCGGCTTTTCCCACGACACCGACTGGGACGGCGCCGCCGCCGTGGCCTACCTGCCCTACGCGCAGGCGGCCGGCGGCGATGTCTGGCTCAATCCCGAAGCGGACGATTTCGACGGCACCTTTCTCGCATCGGACCTGTGGGAAGGAAGCTTCGCCTACCACTCGCTGCTGCACGAAATCGGCCACGCGCTGGGCCTGAAACACCCTTTCGACGATCCCGACAATGGCGGGGGCGCCTCGCTCACCGGCACTGCCTTCGAGCGCCTCGATTCCCGCCTCTACACCATCATGAGCTACACCAATGATGGCGAAGACGACAGCGTCATCGGCTACGACTTCTATCCCTCGACGCCGATGTTTCTCGATATCGCCGCGATCCAGGCGATCTACGGCGCCAACTACGCCTACAACGCCGGCGACACCAATTACAGCTACAACGACAATCCGGACAGCTTCTATTTCGAAACCATCTGGGACGGCGGCGGCACCAACACCATCACCTATACCGGCTCGACCTGGTCGATCATCGACTTGCGCCAGGGCGAAGGCAGTTCCATCGGCAATGCGGTGTACGGCTACGACGAAAACCTCGAGATAGCCGCAATGCCGTACAACGTCTGGATTGCCGCCGGTGTCGATATCAACCGGGCCGTCGTGCTGGGCGACGCCAATTGCCAGCTGATCGCCAATCCGAACGATTGCTACCTGCAGGCCGGCAGCGGCGATGACACGCTCTATGGCAACGAAGGCAGCGATACCCTGGTTGGCGGGCCGGGCGACGATACCGTCGACGGCGGCAGCGGCGACGATACGGCCGTTTTCGGCGGGACGCGCGCCAGCCATGTCTTTATCCAGTCCGGCGCCACGTTGACCGTGAAGGGCGCGGACGGCACCGACATTCTGACCAGGGTCGAGTACGCGCAATTTGCCGATGGCCGCTTTTCCGTGGCCAGCCTGACCGAAGCCGTCGCCCCGCCCGCGCCGACCATCAGCGTCGTCAAGTCGCGCGGCGACTACATCGCCGGCACCTCGGCCACCCTGTTCGGCGTGGCCGAAGCCGGATCGCAGGTGCAAGTGTTCAGCCAGGGGCTGCTGATCGGCAGCGTCACCGCCCTGGCAAGCGGTACCTGGCTGCTGGCCACGGCGGCGCTGGCCGAAGGCAGCCATGCCCTCACCGCCACCGCCACCGACATCAACGGCAACAAATCGGCGCCCAGTACCACGCTCGCCTTCACGGTCGACACCGTCGCGCCGGCGGCGCCGCTGCTTGCCCTGCCCACGCTCGATGGCAGGCAGGCCGTCTTCAGCGGCACGGCAGAAGCGTTCGCACAGATCGAGATCCTGTCCGGAGGCGCCGTGGCAGGCAGCGCCACCGCCGGCGCCGACGGCAGCTGGCGCACGCTTTCCCAGGCATTTTCCGATGGCAGCCATACGGCCAGCGCGCGCGCGACCGACGGCGCCGGCAACGTATCGGCGGCGTCGCTGCCATCCGCCCCGTTCTTCGTGGGCGCCTCGAACATCGTTTCGGGCAGCAGCGGCGCCGACCGCATTGCGGCCACGGCCGGCAGGGACGTCATCGACGGCGGCCAGGGCATCGATACCGTGGCCTACACGGGCAAGCGCGGCGACCATACCGTGGCCAGGGATGGCGCGGGCTTCGTCGTCGACGGCCTCGACTCCCTGGTCAATGTCGAACGGCTCAGTTTTTCCGACGGTGCGATCGCCCTCGACATCAACGGCAACAGCGGCCAGGCTTACCGCATCTACCAGGCGGCGCTGAACCGCACGCCGGACCCGGTGGGACTGGGCTTCTGGATCAACGCCATCGATGCCGGCACCAGCCTCGACGCGGTGGCCGCCGCCTTCATGCAATCGGCCGAATTCGCTGCCCTGTTCGGCGCGGCGCCGGCCAACGGCGAACTGATCAACGGCTTCTACCAGAACGTGCTGCACCGCTTGCCGGACCAGGGCGGCTACGATTTCTGGGTCGGCGTGCTCGACAAGGGACTGATCTCGCCGGCGCAGGCGCTGGCCGCGTTCAGCGAGAGCCCGGAAAACCAGCTGGCGCTGATCGGCACCATCAGCAACGGCTTCCCCTTCATCCCGTACGGCGGCTGACGCTGATATAATTTCGGCATGGGTATGAAGAACGTCACGCGCCGTATCGCCGCCTGGATCGCATGTTGCGCGATCCTGTTCGCCGCGCTTGCGCCGTCGATCTCCCAGGCAGTGACCATTTCGCAAGGCGGCACCTGGGCTGAAATTTGCAGCGCCAGCGGCACCAGGCTGGTCAAGATCGACGCCGGCGATACCGGCCTGCACTTCGCCCATTGCCCCTTCTGCGCCACCCATGCCGCGCCCCTCGGCTTGCTGCCGAGTGCAGGCTTCGTCCTGCCCCTGCTGGAAACCCGGGAAAGCTATCCCTCCCTCTTCTACCACGCGCCACGGCCGCTCCCCATCTGGACAGCGGCCCAGTCGCGCGCGCCCCCGGTCCCGGTCTAACACCGTCGCCGCAGCTTTGGCACGCACCGTGTGCGCCTGCCTGGCCCCTTCCTTTGCCGCCGCCCGAGCCTGACGCTCCTGGCGTGGCGCAGCCATGAAATGCATCGCATGAACACCTCGTTTTCCCCACTTGCCGCCGCCCTGATGGCGCTCTTTTCCCACGCCGCGCTGGCCGACGACATGGCCACCGTGACGGTCAGCGGCGGACGCCCCAGCTCGCTGCCCAGCCAGATTCCCACCACTATCGAGGGCATTAGCGCCAAACAGATTGAACAGACCATCAACGCCAGCGACAGCGAAGACGCGCTGAAATACCTGCCCAGCCTGCTGGTGCGCAAGCGCTACATCGGCGACTACAACCACG
>JAZKBE010000040.1:0-13334 GCA_040388805.1 Pseudomonadota bacterium | reverse complement strand
GACACGAGCTCGGCGGCAAAACCGCCGAGCTCGTGTCCGGATGTCAGGCCTGGCCCCCTGCGAATCAGGCACTGCGCGTGGCCATGGCCGGCGAGATGCTCGCCGCGCGCCACGCCGGCCCGTACACGGCAACGATCCCGAGCAGGAAGAACACGGCGGCGCCGCCAAGCATGTATTCCACCGGCAGCCTGGCCATTTCCAGTTTCGCCACCAGCAGCTGGTTCAGGCCGAGCGCCAGCAGCAGGCCGGCGGCCACGCCGCAGCTGGTGATCATGACGTTCTCGGTCAGGAAGTAGCGCAGGATGTCGACCCGGCGCGCGCCAAGGGCGCGGCGTACGCCGATCTGCTTGCGCCGCTGCTGCACCCACAGGCTGGCCATGCCGACAATGCCGCTGGCGGTGATCAGGAGCAGCAGGATGCTGACCGTGACCAGCATCCAGGACAAGGCGTTGTCGGCGCGATAGCGTTCGACCCGCATTTCGTCCAGCGTGCGCAGGCGGGTGAACACCGGCCCGGTCGACGCGTTGCGGATTGCCGCTTCGGTCTCTTTCATGATGCGGTCGCGCTGGCCCGGTTCGGCGCGGATCGTAAACAGCGACGACGCTACGGGACCGGTGAAACGGCCCGGCGAAATGATCGCGTATTCCGCCGTCGGGCCCAGTTCGGCGCGCTGGGTTTGCAGGCGTTCCAGTACACCGACGATGCGCGCTCCCTTGGCGTCGTCGCCCGTGCCGTAGAAGATCTCCTTGCCAACGAAGCTGCTCTGGCCAGGAAACAGCTTTTCGGCCAGCGCGCGCGTGACGATGGCTGCCGGCGAACGATCTGTGCTTTCGGTGCTGTTGATCTCAGGGATTTCTCCCGGCAGGAAGTCGCGCCCTTCGACCAGCTTCAAGCCCCAGGTGGTGACGATCGAATCGGGCGTGGTGTAGTAGCCGGATTCTTCGGTTGGGCTGCCGGTCTTGCGGCTGGTGGAAATGCCGGTGGTGCTGCCGTTGCGCGACATCGGAATCATGCTGATGCGGGCGACCGAGGTCACTCCCGGCACGCCGCGCAGCACGGCGCTCTGGCGCTTTTGGACGGACAGCTGTTCGTTATGTTCGCTGACGTCCATGTTGCGTACGCTGAGCTGGAACACATCGGCTTCGTTGACGACGCCACTCGAGCGTGCGGCGACCGCCTGGCGCACGTTGACGATGTACAGGGCGTTGGCCAGGATGGCCAGGCTGAGCGCGACCTGGATCGCCACCAGCACAGGCCCGGTTTTATTGCGCAGCAGCGCGGACAGGATAGGACGGATTTCCATGTAGGGCCTCACTGTGATTTGAGTTGCAGGGCGGGCGTCACCTGGCAGGCGCGCCAGGTGGGCAGCAGGCCGGCCAGGATGGCGGCGAGCACCGACAGGACGAAGGTGAAGGTCAGCATCACCCAGTCCATGTGGGCCACCACGGCCATCTGCTTGGACTGCATCGCGATCAGGGCCAGCGCGCCGAAGGCGAGCAGCAGTCCGAGCACGCCGCCGGCCAGGCCGACGACGGCCGTCTCGATCAGGAACTGGCGGAAAATTTCGCGGCGCGAGGCGCCCAGGGCGCGGCGGATGCCGACCTCGGAAGCACGCACGGAGAATTTGGCCAGCAACAGGCCGATCGCGTTCACGAGGCACAGCAGCAGGAAGGCGAAGGCCAGCCAGGCCGACAGCTTGCTGTCGTTGCCGACCACCTTGTTGTGTTCGAGCCATTCCATCACGTCGTACAGCTTGGGCGGCGCATTGCGTTTCAGGCGCCCCAGCTTGACCTGTTCGGCCAGGTAGGCGTGCAGGTAGTCGTGCAGTTCGGCGCGGTCCGATTCGGACTTGGTCTCGAACCAGAACTGGATCCAGGTGCAGGGCGACTCGATGAAGGCCTGGAAGCCGGCGCCCGAATTGGCGGTGCAGTTGGTGTTGCCGGAGTTGTTGTTCTTGCCCAGGATCGCGCTATGGAAGGGGATCATGTATTCGTCTTCGGTACCGAATGCGCCGCCCGCGCTGGTAAGGCGGTAGTAGCGCGGGATCGGGAGGAAGGTGTCGAGCACGCCCACGATCTGCCAGTCGTCGCCCAGGAGGCGCACGCGCCGGCCCACCGGGTTGGCGTCGCCGAACAGCTTTTCCGACATGGCGCGGCCCAGCACGATCACGTGGGCGCCGCTGGCGTCGTCCGCATCGGTCCATGGCTGGCCGTGCAGGAAGGGTGCTTCGAACATGGCGAAGAAATCGCGCGTGGTGGCCAGGCCGGTCACCGAGAATACGCCGATGTCCTTGCGCGCCGGCTCCACCGCGGCGCCCACGCCATAAATGGCGGTGCGGCGGTCACCCTTGCCCGACTTGAGCAGGTTGCGTGCGTCGGTATAGGTCATCTGGACGTCTTCCGGCTCGTCGCCCGGCGTGTAGCCGTCGAGCGGTCCCGGGTCGAACAGCGGCACCATCAGGCGGCCGCTCTTGTGCGGCACGGGGTCGCCCGACATCACGTGCAGGATGGTCAGGGTCGATATGCTGGCGGCGACCCCGATGGCGAGCGTGAGCACCATCAGCGTGGTCAGGGCCGGGTTGCGGCGCAGGCTGCGCAGGCCAAGCATGAAGTAGTACTGGAACATGCGGCTCTCCTCAGGCGATGTGGTTTGCGGCCATTGCCTTGGCGTCGAACAGGGTCGGCGTCTTGCGCACCAGGTCCGAAACCTGGCCGTCGATGATGTGCACATTGCGCTGCGAACGCACGGCCAGCTCGGGGTCGTGGGTGACCATCAGGATGGTGGTTCCCTGGGCGTTGATTTCCTCAAGCAGCTCCATCACGCCGCGCGCCATCTGCGTATCGAGGTTGCCGGTCGGTTCATCGGCCAGCAGCAGTTTCGGCGAACCGGCCAGCGCGCGCGCGATCGCCACGCGCTGCTGCTGGCCGCCCGACAGTTCGGCAGGGTAGTGCTTCATGCGCGACGCCAGGCCCACCTTGGCCAGCGCGTCCTCGATGCGTTCCTTGCGTTCGGCCGCGTTGAAGCCGCGGTAGCGCAGCGGCACGTCCACATTGTCGAACAGGGACAGGTCCGGAATCAGGTTGAAGCCCTGGAAGATGAAGCCGAGTTTTTCGTTGCGCAGGCGCGAGCGGGCATTGTCGTCCATGCCCTTGACGTTGACGCCGTCGAGGATATATTCGCCATCCGTGAATTCTTCAAGCAGGCCGGCGATGTTCAGGAAGCTGGTCTTGCCGGAGCCGGAAGGACCGGTCACGGTGACGAATTCGCCCTGGTTGACCTGGATCTCGAAGCCGCGCAGCGCGTGGGTTTCGATCATGTGGGTGCGGTATACCTTGCTCAGGTTTGTCATGCGCAGCATTGGAATGTCCTTTCTTAATTGTTGATGGAGACGCGGGCCGCGTTGTTGAACGAATCGGTCCCTGCGATAACGACCTTGTCGCCGGGCTTCAGGCCCGACAGGATTTCCACGCCCGAGATGCTGATCGCACCCACGGAGATCGGCGTACGGACCGCGATGCCGTCCTTGACCACATAGGCGAAGCGGCCACCTTCGCTTTCCACAAACGGGCCACGCGGCAGCATCACCACGTTCGGTTTTTCCTCGATCAGCAGGCGCGCGGACACGCGCTGGCTCTGGCGCAGGCCCTTGGGCTGCGCGCCGTCGAAGCGCACGCGCGCCAGCACCTGGTTCTTCACCACTTCGGGCGACAGCGCCGACAGCTTGCCGGTGGCGGTGGCGCCGTTGATCTCGATTTCGGCGGTCATGCCAAGGCCCATGTCGTCGACATAGGTTTCCGGGACTTCGAGTTCGACTTCCAGGCGCGACAGGTCGACCAGCGTCATGAGGGCGGCATTGACCGCCACCACGCTGCGGTTCTGCACCGACAGCGTTCCGATGAAGCCGTTCACCGGCGCGCGCACGGTCAGTTCGTCCACGCGGCGCTGGGCGTTGGCCATCGACAGGCGCTGGCGATCGAGTTCGTTGATCTTGGTTTTCAGGGCCAGGCCCACGTCCTCGTTTTCCAGCGCAGCGGCCTTGGACGCATGGCGGGCGCGGATTTCGGCCGAGCTCAGTGCATCCTTGGCCTTCTGGTAATCGATCTTGGCGACGATGCCCACCTGCGCCACCGCTTCGTAGCGTTCCAGCGTGCGCTGGGCCGACAGGCGGTCGATTTCGGCGGTGTCGGCTTCGCGCTGGGCCAGCAGTTTCTGCTTCTTGGCCAGGATCTGCTGGCGCGCGACTTCGGCTTCGAGCTGCTGGTAGCTCGATTTTTCACGCTTCAGTTCATCGGTCAGGTCGGGCGATTCGAGTTCGGCCAGCACCTGGCCGCGGGTGACGGTGTCGCCGGCGGCCACTTTCAGCGTGACGATCGACGGCGAGGTGGAATACAGGGTGGGGCTGATGGCGGCCACCACGCGGCCGTTGACCGAAGCGTCGCGCACCAGGGTGCCGCGCGTGACTTCGGCGATGCGCAGGCGCGAACCGCTGACCGACTGGTCGCTGCCGCGGTATGTGGACACCAGCGCGCCGGCCACGGCCAGCAGCGCGACGGCGCCGGCGGCGATCAGCACGCGGCGTTTGGCGGACTGTGCGCGCGGCGGCGCGATGACGGCGTCCTGGGAAGAGGTATCTCGGATCATGGCTGTGTGCGTGAAAGACAATGTGCCTCTTTATGCAGGAACCGTGCCACTCACTAAGTGCTTGATTCATAAAGGGGGCAGGAGTGCGAATCCGCTGTCCGGCCGTCCGTACAGTGCCCGCTGGACGGGCCCGGACAGTCGCGCTTGAAATTTGCCAAAACGACCACATCTTCATGGCCTCATTCCCGCACATTGAAAGAAAGTATGTCCGCCCTGGTAGCAAAGCTGCGTGCCTTGTTGATGATTCCCGAGAGCGAGCCGCTCGACTTCCCGTTCGTCGACAGCGACGTCGCCCGGTTCCAGCGCCTGCGCCATGATCCGGCGCGCCATGCGATCGACGCGACGACCTGGAAGGACCTGCTGCTCGGCGAATGGCGCCGCCTGTTGTCGCCCGAGGTGAGCATCTTCGGGCAGCACGTGCTGTACCAGCGCCTGTGCGACGGGGTCGAAGGCCAGGAACAGCCCGGGCGCATCCGCGCCCTGATGGCCGATCCCGCCGCGCTGGCGGCGCTGCATGGCCAGTGCACCTCGCTGCGCCGCGCCGACAAGGAGATCGCGACGCTGCTGTATGAAGATGCCGCGCCGCCGGTGCCCTGGTGGGCCGGCAAGACCTGGCCGCTGACGCTTGCATTGCTGCTGACGATCGCGGGCGCGGCCCTGTCGCCGCTGTCATGGCTGGGTACCGCATTTGTCATGTACCTGCTGGTGGCCGGGCAGATGCGCTATTACGCGCGGGTCGAGGAATTCGCCAGGTCGGTGCAGTCGCTGCAAATGCTGCTGCGCGTGGACAGCCTGCTGCAAGGCCCTGCCAGGTCGGGCAAGATCAACCGCGACCTGACGCGCAGCCAGATGGTGCTGCTCATTCCCGGCGCGCGCGGCTACCTGGACTGGTTCATGCTCGACAACGTGAACCATTACTTCAGGTGCGTGCAACTGGTGCATGCCAACCTGGACTACCTGCGCGAGCGCTTCGAGCATATCGCCAACCTGGAAGCGGACATCGCGCTGGCGCGGCATTTGCTGAAAACGCCGCAGTTCTGCTGGGCCGACGCGGCCGGCGTCGACCGCATGGCGTTAGACGGCATGGTGCATCCGATGCTGCCCGAGGCGCAGCCGCTGTCGATGGCCCTGAACGGGAAGGGCGCTTTCATCTCCGGCCAGAATGGCATCGGCAAGAGCACCCTGCTGCGCAGCGTGGGCCTGAACCTGGTGGCCGCGCGCGCGTTCGGATTCTGCTACGCCACGCGCGCCAGCGTGCCGCATGTGCCGGTGTACGCCAGCATGCAGGCCGAAGATAACCTGTTCGGCGGCGAGAGCCTGTACATGGCCGAACTGCGGCGCGCCAAGGAGCTGCTGGCCGCGGCCGATGGGCCGCATCCGGGCATCTGCGTGATCGATGAAATATTCAGGGGCACCAACCACATGGAATCGGTATCGGCCGCGGCGTCGGTGCTCGACGTGCTGGCCGCGCGCGGACTGGTGATCGTGTCGTCGCACAACCTGGTGCTGGCGCCGCTGCTGCAGCACCGCCTCGATCCCTTATGCGTGGCCAAGGGTGGCGACGGCGCGCTGACGCTGTCGCCCGGCGTGCTGGCGCATACCAACGGCATCGCCCTCCTGGCCCAGCGCGGCTTCGGCGCCGGCATCGAAGGCAATGCCGCCAGGGTGTTCGACTGGCTTAGCGGCTACCTTGCGCATCCTGCGGATAGCGCGCAGGTGCTCGGCCGGCGCGCCATCGAACCCAAAGCAGCGTGAGGCCGTACATCAAGGCCAGCATGGCCGCCCAGGCGATGTAGGTGACAGCCAGCGAATGCTCGTAGCCGCCTGGCCAGATGATCTTCTCGCCTGAAAAATCGGGACCGCTGCCATAGCGCAGCGTGAAGTACAGGTTGCCCAGGAAGTGGATCAGCGCGATGTGGACCAGGTAGAAGAACATCGGCGTGCGGCCGAACAGGGCCAGCACGCGGCTTTCGCGCACGCGTTCGAACAGCACCAGCAGGGCCAGGCCGATGCTGCCGGTGACCAGCAGGTACATCAGCGACGGCGGATACTTGTGCACGCGCACGAAGGACATCACATCGAACATGATGCCGCGGTTCTGCGCCGACCAGGGATCGGGATCGCCATACAGGTTGAAGGCGCGCAGGGCGAGGAAGGTCAGCATCATGGCGCCCGCGGCGAGCAGCAGGAAGCGCTGGCGGCGCGCGCCCTCCCACAGGAACACGGGGCCGAGCGCGTAGCCGGCGGCCATCAGCCCCACCCAGGGCATCAGCGGATAGGCCAGCACCAGGCCTTGCAGCGGCGCGTCCTTGAAGGGATAGAAGCCGCCCTGGTGCCAGGCTTGCCACAGCAGGCCGCCCGGGTTGTAGCCGTCGAACAGGTTGTGGGTGCCTATCAGCAGCGCGGCGATGACGCCGATGGCCGGGCGCGGCAGCCATACCAGCAGCGACAGGAACATCATGCCGGCGCCGAGCGCCCACAGCACCTGGAAGATGATGACGTTGTAGCCGAACTGCCAGCTGAAGCTGATCCAGGTCGCTTCGAGCAGGATCAGGAGGGCGCCGCGCGTGGCCAGGTAGCTGGACAGGGCGGGGATGCCGGCGCCGTGGCCGCGCAGGAAGGCCGAACTGCCGGCCAGCAGCACGAAGCTGGTGGCGCACAGATGGGTGATCCAGCGGGTCCAGAACCAGCCGGGCGAGGTGGCCGCCAGGTCCTCGACATTGAACGGCGTGATGCCGAAAAAGTCGCGCGTATGGTCGAGTGCCATCAGGGCGATCACGAAGCCGCGCAACATGTCGATTGCCGGCAGCCTGGCCAGTTTTCCCATCCCCATCCCTTTCAAATTTTTTGCTGTACCGACATGTTGCCTGAAAACCTGGGACAGTCCCCAAAAAAAGATGGGGCGGGGCGGGGTGGGCGTGGGCAGTCCCCTCAGGCGTTCTGTCGCAAATCTATCTCGTCCTGTCTCGTTTTGCGGGAGCAGGGACGTGGTTGGCGCGCGGCGCGAAAAACGAGAAAGAACGAGATAGAAACGAGACGAGACGCCTGAGGGACTTGGGCAAGGAGGGGCTCAGTCGCGCGGCAGCGGTTTGCCCTTGTCAATGATTTCGCGGCAGTCACCTTTCAAGGTGGCATTGTCGTAATCGCTCCAGCCGTAGCTGTCGACGTAGCGCTTGTGCTGGCGGAACTGCTGGTGCATGAAGCTCCATTCCAGCCGTTCGCCGGGGTAGCGGATGTCGCCCAGGTCGAGCAGGGTGTGGAACACGTTTTCCGTCGCCAGGCGCGCCTTGCGGTGCTTTTTCAATTGCGCGACCTTGCCCGGATGGCGCGCGGCGTACTGGTCCGAATACCAGACGAAGGCCGGGACGTGGAATTCGTACTGGGTGTTGTGGCCGTGGAAGGCCAGGTTGCAGCTGTTGTCGTACAGCGTCTGGCCGTGGTCGGAGACATACATCAGGGCCGTGCGCTGCTCCGAGCGCTTGAGCATGCCGATCACGTTCGCCAGAAACCAGTCTGTATACAAGATGGTGCTGTCGTAGCTGTTGTTGAGCAGCGGCTTGATGGCCGTGTCCGTGTAGACAGGCTTGTCGATGCCAAACAGCGACGGCTTCCAGCGGTCGAATTCCTTGGGATAGCGCTGGCTGTAATTCCAGTGGCTGCCCAGCGAGTGCAGCACGATCAGCTTTTTCGGGTGCGGGTCGGCGATGGCGCTCCTGACCGGGTCGAACAGGATCTGGTCGAAGTTGGAATTGTTGGTGAAGCCGCCCAGGTTCAGGAACTGAATCACGTCCGCTTCGCGCGCGAACACGGACACCGGGGTGTCGAATTCGCCGAACGATACCTGGTTCGACAGCCAGTAGGTCTTGAAGCCGGCTTCCTTGTACGCCGTCAGGAAGGATTTTTCGTTGAAGCCGTCTTTCAGGCTCTGGCGTGCCGGTTTCCGCGAAATCATCACCGGGACTGACAGGCGCGTAGCCGAGACCGCGGTGATCACATCGGACAGCATGACCAGGTTCGCTTCCTGGCTCAGCAGGGGATTGGTGTCGCGCGCGTAGCCGTTCAGGCGCCAGCGGTCGTAGCGCGACGATTCGCCGATGACCATGATCACCACTTCCGGTTTCTGGTCCGGGGCCGCCTGGCTGGCCTTGAAGGTGAAAGTGCTGTTGCGCTCTCCCAGCTCGGCCAGGTGCTTGCGCTCCTTGTAATAGTCCAGTCCGCGCGACATCAGGCCAAAGGGCCAGGAACTGGCGAAGGCGTCGAATTCGACCGGCAGCCTGGCGGCGTGGGGCAGGGGCCGCAGCTTCCATCCCGTGTGCGAGGCGGCCGCGACCGGCTTGTCCTGTTCCGGGATGCTGGCTGCTTCTTCCTCTTCTTCCGCGGCGCTGGCCGACGCGCTTGCCACCTTGGCCGGCGCCGTGCCCGGCTTGCCCTCGATGCCGAATTCGTAGCCGTAGGCCCATACCGCGCCGCCCAGGACCAGCACCGCGATCGTCACCCAGCGCGAACTGTCGTTCCAGTCCAGTTCCCGGGCGCGGCGGGCCAGCTTGAATGTGAGTGCCCACCAACCAAGCACGCCCAGCATGACCGCCAGCATCAGCCAGACCGTGCTGCCCAGGAATTCCAGCGCTTCCTTGGGGCTGGTCTCGGCGATGATGCCCAGGTGGTGGGTCGAGATCCCCTGCCCATAATAGGTATACAGATAGGCTTCGGTGGGCAGGGCGATGAAGGCGGGCAGCAAGAGCCAGTGAAACCAGGCCGGCCGCTTGAACACGGCCCACACCGCCACCCAGCCCACAAATTCGATGCCCAGGATTTGCCAGGGCTGCGCCAAAGGCTTGCCCATGAGCATGGGAATGAAGGGGACGGCCGACAGCGCCAGGTAGGTGAGCAGCAGGATCAGGTTGGCGGGGCGCAGCGCAGCGGGCATGGTGAAGCCGGGAAGTAAACAAGTGATTATTATCACGGTGTTTTTCACCACAGGCCTATTTTTATTCGCGCACGCGCTCCGGCAGGCGTACACTGCCTGTCTCGGACGCACCACGCCGGGCCTCCTTTCACGCCCGCCACAGCCCGATATGTTGACCACCAGGCGGTAAACTGGTTGACCTGCCTCTATTACCCGCTTATACTCGCGAGTTCTCGAATTTATTCTGCACTTCGTTGTGCGCTTCACAGCCGCTCCCTTGCGAGTGGCTATTCGCGCCTCCGCTGTCAGCCGATCCGGGACTCAGTTTTAGTCCCCGGGCATCCGCCCGGGTTATTCATGTTGTATCTTTGTTGGATTTATAACGATGCCAACCATCAATCAACTGATTCGCCAGCCGCGTGTTTCTGTGCGCGTCAAGAGCAAATCGCCGGCGCTGGAAAACAGCCCGCAAAAACGTGGTGTTTGCACCCGTGTATATACGACGACCCCAAAGAAGCCAAACTCGGCTCTGCGTAAAGTCGCCAAAGTTCGCCTGACCAACGGTTTCGAAGTCATTTCGTACATCGGCGGTGAAGGCCACAACCTGCAAGAACACAGTGTCGTGCTGCTGCGCGGCGGTCGTGTCAAGGATTTGCCGGGTGTGCGTTACCACATGGTTCGCGGTGCACTGGATACCCAGGGCGTTAAAGACCGTAAGCAAGCTCGTTCGAAGTACGGTACGAAGCGCGCTAAAGCAGGCAAGAAGTAATCGTTTTTACGAATACGCCTCGCCTATTTAACTAGTTGAACCGACCAGAAACGGTCGAGTAAGTGGATGGCTATGATGGCCACCGCGAGTGCGCCCAGCGCGCTCAACTGAAGACTGAAAGGAATTGAAATGCCACGTCGTCGTGAAGTCCCCAAACGCGAGATCCTGCCTGATCCAAAATTCGGCAATACGGATGTCGCAAAATTCGTCAACGTTCTGATGCTGTCCGGTAAAAAATCGGTCGCAGAAAACATCATCTACGGTGCGTTTGAACACATCAAGACCAAGTCCGGCAAGGACCCGCTCGAAGTGTTCGCCACTGCGATCAACAACTGCAAGCCGATGGTCGAGGTCAAATCCCGCCGTGTCGGTGGCGCCAACTACCAGGTGCCGGTTGAAGTTCGTCCAGTTCGTCGTATGGCGCTGTCCATGCGTTGGTTGCGCGAAGCCGCAAACAAGCGCAGCGAAAAATCCATGCCGCAACGCCTGGGTGGTGAGTTGATGGAAGCCGCAGAAATGCGCGGCGGTGCTATGAAGAAGCGTGACGAAGTTCACCGCATGGCTGAAGCGAACAAGGCGTTCTCGCACTTCCGCTTCTAATAAAAGGGCCAAGCCCGGGTGCAGTCGACCCGGGCGCGGCCATGCATCTGTTGTTCGAGGCCGGGCTCATTTTGTTCACAAAATGCCGCTCGGTTTTGTCCATTCAAAGATTTAGGAATAATTATGGCACGCAAGACCCCCATTGAGCGCTACCGCAATATCGGTATCTCGGCTCACATCGACGCTGGTAAAACCACCACGACCGAGCGCGTCCTGTTCTACACGGGCGTAAACCACAAGATCGGCGAAGTTCACGATGGCGCGGCCACCATGGACTGGATGGAACAAGAGCAAGAGCGCGGCATCACGATTACGTCGGCTGCGACGACCTGCTTCTGGAAAGGGATGGCTAACAATTTCCCTGAGCACCACATCAACATCATCGACACCCCGGGCCACGTTGACTTCACCATTGAAGTCGAACGCTCGATGCGCGTACTCGACGGTGCCTGCATGGTTTACTGCGCTGTGGGCGGTGTTCAGCCACAGTCGGAAACCGTATGGCGCCAGGCTAACAAGTACAAAGTGCCACGTCTGGCCTTCGTGAACAAGATGGACCGTACCGGCGCCAACTTCTTCAAGGTCTACGAGCAGATGCGTGCCCGCCTGAAGGCCAACCCGATTCCCCTGCAGATTCCTATCGGCGCGGAAGAGAACTTCCTGGGCGTGGTCGATCTGGTCAAGATGAAAGCCATCTACTGGGACGACGCGTCCCAGGGCATGAAGTTCGACTACCGCGACATTCCGGCCGAGCTGCAAGAGCAAGCCAATGAATGGCGCCTGAAAATGGTCGAGGCAGCTGCCGAGTCCAACGACGAACTGATGAACAAGTACCTGGAAGAAGGCGACCTGACCGAAGCCGAGATCAAGGCTGCCATCCGCGCCCGTACCCTGGCGTCGGAAATCGTTCCAATGATGTGCGGTACCGCGTTCAAGAACAAGGGCGTGCAAGCCATGCTCGACGGCGTGATCGAATACCTGCCGTCGCCAGTCGACATCAAGCCAGTACAGGGCATGGATGAAGATGACCAGCCAGTCACCCGCAAGGCTGACGACAACGAGAAATTCGCTGCGCTGGCATTCAAGATCATGACCGACCCCTTCGTCGGCCAGCTGATCTTCTTCCGCGTCTACTCGGGCACCATCAAGTCGGGCGATACCGTCTTCAATCCGATCAAGAACAAGAAAGAGCGTCTTGGCCGTATTCTGCAGATGCACGCGAACCAGCGCGAAGAAATCAAGGAAGTCCACGCCGGCGACATCGCCGCCGCGGTCGGCCTGAAAGACGCGACCACGGGCGAAACCCTGTGCGATCCATCGTCGATCATCACGCTGGAAAAAATGGTCTTCCCTGAGCCGGTCATTCAACAGGCTGTCGAGCCTAAGACCAAGGCTGACCAGGAAAAAATGGGCCTGGCGCTGAACCGCCTGGCACAGGAAGATCCTTCGTTCCGCGTCAAGACCGACGAAGAGTCGGGCCAGACCATCATCGGTGGTATGGGCGAGCTGCACCTGGAAATTATCGTTGACCGCATGAAGCGCGAATTCGGCGTCGAAGCGACCGTCGGCAAGCCACAGGTTGCCTACCGCGAAACCATCCGCAAGGTCTGCGAAGAATCCGAAGGCAAGTTCGTCAAGCAGTCGGGCGGTCGTGGTCAGTACGGTCACGTTGTTCTGAAGATCGAGCCGCAAGAACCGGGCAAGGGCTTCGAATTCGTTGACGCCATCAAGGGCGGTACGGTTCCACGCGAATACATCCCTGCAGTCGAAAAAGGTGTGCGCGGTACGCTCAACACCGGCGTGCTGGCTGGCTACCCTGTCGTTGACGTCAAGGTCACGCTGTTCTTCGGTTCGTACCACGATGTGGACTCGAACGAAAACGCGTTCCAGATGGCAGCTTCGATGGCTTTCAAAGACGGCTGCCGTAAAGCATCGCCAGTCATCCTCGAGCCGATGATGGCCGTGGAAGTGGAAACGCCGGAAGACTACGCCGGTACCGTGATGGGCGATCTGTCGTCCCGCCGCGGTATGGTGCAGGGCATGGACGAAATCCCAGGCGGCGGTGGCAAGATCATCAAAGCTGAAGTGCCGCTGTCCGAAATGTTCGGTTACTCGACCTCGCTGCGTTCCGCAACGCAAGGCCGTGCTACCTACACGATGGAATTCAAGCACTATTCGGAAGCGCCTAAGCACGTTACCGACGCAATCGTTACGGCCAAGGCCAAGTAACAGCTTGGGCGACAGTGCCCGATGCCGCGCAGCGGTGTTGGGCCCTGTTGCCAACTGACTAAAGCTCTAAGCTGGTAGGCAGCGCGCCAGAAGCGCGCTCCCACACTCTAAAAAAATTGTAAAAAAATCGCTCTTTTAAAGGAAGATCAAAATGGCAAAAGGTAAATTCGAACGGACCAAGCCGCACGT
>JAZKBE010000039.1:0-106279 GCA_040388805.1 Pseudomonadota bacterium | reverse complement strand
GGCCGCAATGCGGCCGAGCTCGTGTCCGGATGTCAGGCCTGGCCCCCTGCGATTTTCAGGATGGCTTCTTCTTCCGGTTGCGCCACATGCGGCGGATCAGGAAGAAGGGCACGCTGAACAGCAGCAGCCAGGGCAGGGCGGCGACCACGAAGGTGATCATCGCGCCCAGGCTGCTCATCAACACGCGGCCTGACTCGCCCAGGGCATTCACGGTGGGCTCGGCCCAGCTGCCTTTCGATGCCAGCCTTTCCGCCAGCAATTCGATATCCACCCGCACCAGCTCGGTCTCGGCGGCCAGCGCCTTGCGCATCATCTGGATGCTGTCGAGCTGGGACTGCGTTTCCGCCAGTTGACGTTCGGCAGCCAGCACTTCTTCCAGCTTGCCGGTCCGCTTGGCCAGCAATTCGGTGATCCTGTCGCGCAGCGCGGTCAGGTTCTTGATCTTCGCTTCGACATCGATCACTTCCGCCGTCTTGTCGTCACTGTCCTGGTTGTGCTGAAGCAGCTTCCCCTGTGCCTGCACGCCTTTCAGGAAGGTACTGAAAGCGGCCGGTGGTATGCGCGCCGACAGACTCGCCTTGCCATACTGGTCGGCCGTTGCGATGGTCTGCTTGGCGTTGAGCACGATGCAACCCAGTTTCAGGCATTCCGAGTGGATCGCGTCGAAGCGCTTTTGCAGCTCTTCACCAGGTGCTTCGAACACCAGCGAATGGCGTAGCGCGATATGACGCCCCGCCCTTTGCCCAGCCGCTGGCACGCCGCCGACCATCCTTGTTTCCGCCTCGACGGGCGCACCGACGCTCTTCGACATATGCATGCCCTCCGAACAACCGAGCAGCGCAAGGGCCGCCACACAACACAACAGTTTTTTCATCGTCGATGCCTTATTGGAAGAGAGCCCGATGGTAGCACCCTAGTTGACAAAAATAGCACTCGACATTTCCCCTCACATACCAATAACGATATCGATTGTCGATAAAAATTGATTGGAAAGGCATCCCGACAATCTTTAGTATTTCGGTATCGAACGTCTGCACTACGACATGAGTGCGGCGGGCACAGAACAACTAGGAGAAATACATGTCTGAGACGAAAATGCCGAAGCTGCGGTCCGCAGAGTGGTTCGGCACGCAGGACAAAAACGGCTTTATGTATCGCAGCTGGATGAAAAACCAGGGCATTCCCGATCACGAATTCCAAGGCAAACCGATCATCGGCATCTGCAACACCTGGTCCGAGCTGACCCCATGCAACGCCCATTTCCGCCAGTTGGCCGAGTACGTCAAGAAGGGCATTCTCGAAGCGGGTGGTTTCCCGGTCGAATTCCCGGTCTTCTCGAACGGCGAATCGAATCTGCGCCCGACCGCCATGCTCACCCGTAACCTGGCCAGCATGGATGTCGAAGAATCGATTCGCGGCAATCCGATGGACGCCGTCGTGCTGCTGGTGGGCTGCGACAAGACCACGCCAGCCCTGCTGATGGGCGCGGCATCGGTCGACCTGCCGACCATCGTCGTCAGCGGCGGCCCCATGCTGAACGGCAAACTGAACGGCAAGAACATCGGTTCCGGCACCGCCGTCTGGCAGTTGCACGAACAAATGAAGGCCGGCACCATTACCCTGCACCAGTTCATGTCGGCCGAGTCCGGCATGTCGCGCTCGGCAGGTACCTGCAACACCATGGGCACCGCCTCCACCATGGCCTGCATGGCCGAAGCGCTCGGCACTTCGCTGCCGCACAATGCCGCCATTCCCGCCGTCGATTCGCGCCGCTATGTGCTGGCCCATATGTCGGGCATCCGCATCGTGGAAATGGTGCGTGAAGACCTGCGCCTGTCCAAGATCCTGACCCGCGAAGCCTTCGAGAATGCCATCAAGGTCAACGCCGCCATCGGCGGTTCCACCAACGCCGTGATCCACCTGAAAGCCATTGCCGGCCGGATCGGCGTGCCGCTCGAGCTGGAAGACTGGACCAAGATCGGCAAGGGCACCCCCACCATCGTCGATCTGCTGCCGTCCGGCCGTTTCCTGATGGAAGAGTTCTACTACGCCGGCGGCTTGCCTGGCGCCATCCGCCGCATGGGCGAGGGCGACCTGATTCCGCACAAGAATGCCTTGACCGTGAATGGCAAGAGCCTGTGGGAAAACTGCGTTGAAGCGCCCATCTACGACGACGAAGTGATCCGTCCGCTGGCCAAGCCGCTGCTTGACGATGGCGGCATCTGCATCCTGCGCGGCAACCTGGCGCCGCGCGGCGCCGTGCTCAAGCCCTCGGCCGCCTCGCCGCACCTGATGAAGCATCGCGGCAAGGCCGTGGTGTTCGAGGATTTCGATCACTACAAGGCACGCATCGTCGATCCGGACCTGGATGTCGACGCCAACTCGGTGCTGGTCATGAAAAATTGCGGACCGAAGGGTTATCCCGGCATGGCCGAAGTCGGCAACATGGGCTTGCCGCCCAAACTGCTGGCGGCCGGCGTGACCGACATGGTCCGCATTTCGGACGCCCGCATGAGCGGCACCGCCTACGGCACCGTGGTGCTGCACGTGGCGCCTGAAGCGATGGCCGGCGGCCCGCTGGGCATCGTGCGCGACGGCGACATGATCGCCCTCGATTGCCACACCGGCAGCCTGGACGTGGAAATTTCGGAACAGGAAATGGCGCAGCGCCTGGCGGACCGCGCGGTCACCCAGGTGCCCGGCGCCAGGAGCGGCTACCAGCAACTGTATATCGATCACGTGCTGCAAGCGGACGAGGGTTGCGATTTCGACTTCCTGGTCGGCAGCCGCGGCTCGGCCGTGCCGAAGCATTCACACTAATCGACTGGATTGACCATGCTACTCATACAATTCAAGAACGCGGCCGGCGAGCGCCGCGTGGGCATCCTGGAGCAGGATGCCATCCGCGAAATCAGCGGTTTCAACACCACGTACGCACTGGCGCAGCAGGCCATCCGCAGCAAGACCAACCTGGCGGAACTCGCCCAGGCCAGCGTGGGCAGCCAGGTGCACGCCATCGGCAGCGTCACGGTCCTGGCGCCGCTCGATCACGATGACCATGCCCACTGCTACGTCACCGGCACCGGCCTGACCCACCTGGGCAGCGCCGACACGCGCGACGCCATGCACAAGAAAATCGGCGGCGACGTCGCAACCCTGTCCGACAGCATGAAGATGTTCCGCATGGGCGTGGAAGGCGGCAAGCCTGCCGCCGGCGAACGCGGCGTGCAGCCTGAATGGTTTTACAAAGGCGACGGTTCGATCGTGCGCGCCAGCGGCGAGCCTTTGCAGATGCCCGAATTTGCCCTCGACGGCGGCGAAGAGCCGGAGATTGCCGGCCTGTACCTGATCGGCGACGATGGCCAGCCCCACCGTCTTGGCTTTGCCATCGGCAATGAATTCTCGGACCACGTCACCGAACGCCAGAACTACCTGTACCTGGCCCACTCCAAGCTGCGCAACTGCGGCCTGGGCGCCGCCTTGCTGGTCGGCGAACTGCCGGCCCACGTTTCAGGTACTTCGCGCATCATCGATGCGGCTGGAAACGTGCGCTGGGAAAAAGCGTTCGTCAGCGGCGAGCAGAACATGTCGCACAGCATCGCCAACCTGGAATACCACCACTTCAAGTACGGCCTGTTCAACCGTCCGGGCGACGTACACATCCATTTCTTCGGTACCGCCACCCTGAGCGTGGCCGACAACATCACCGTGCTCGCCGGCGAAACCTTCGAGATCACATCCCCGGCCTTCGGCCCGGCGCTACGCAATACGCTGGTGATGCAGCAATCCACCTTTACGAAAGTGAACGCCTTATGACCATTACCGGTGAAGCCCTGATTGGCGGCCGCGCAGTACGCGGCAGTGCCGGTTCCTTCCTCGCTTACAACCCGTCCACGCGCGAGCCGATGGAGCCCGCCTTCAACATGGTCAGCGCCGACCAGATCGACGAAGCTTGCCGCCTGGCCGAGGCGGCCTTCGATCCCTACCGCGCGCTGCCCAATGCGCGCCGCGCCGCTTTCCTTGAGACCATTGCCGCGCAAATCCTCGAACTGGGCGACGAACTGATCGTGCGCGCCATGGCCGAATCCGGCCTGCCGCGCGCCCGCCTCGAAGGCGAACGCGGCCGCACCGTCGGCCAGCTCAAGCTGTTCGCCGACCTGCTGCGCGAAGGTTCCTACGCCGATCTGCGCATCGATTCCGCGCTGCCCGATCGCCAGCCATTGCCGCGTCCAGACTTGCGCTTGCGCATGATCGGCCTGGGCCCGGTTGCCGTTTTCGCCGCCAGTAACTTCCCCCTTGCATTTTCTGTTGCTGGTGGCGATACCGCTGCTGCCCTGGCCGCCGGCTGTCCGGTCGTGCTCAAGGCCCATTCGGCCCATCCTGGCACGTCGGAACTGGTCGCGCGCGCCGTCGTCAAGGCAGTTGCCTTGTGCGAATTGCCGGTCGGCGTGTTCGCGCTGCTCACCGGTACCGGCAATGGCATCGGCCAGGGCCTGGTGGCCCATCCCGCCATCAAGGCGGTTGGCTTTACCGGTTCGCGTTCCGGCGGCACGGCGCTGATGGCGGTGGCCGCCGCGCGTGCGCAGCCGATTCCGGTGTACGCCGAAATGAGCAGCATCAATCCCTTCTTCCTGTTCCCGCATGCGCTCGCCGCGCGTGGCGACCAGATCGCCACGGCCTTCGCCGCATCCATGACCATGGGCGTGGGCCAGTTCTGCACCAACCCCGGCCTGGTGCTGGGCGTGGCAGGTCCCGAGTTCGACCGTTTCGCCAGCAAGGCGGCGGAAGCACTGGCATCGGTGGAAGCGGCAACCATGCTGACGGCAGGCATTGCGTCGGCCTACCAGAGCGGTGTGCACAAGCTCGCTTCACACGACGCGGTCGACGCGCTGAAGCAGGCGCAGCACGCGGAAGGCAAGGGCGGCGCGGCATTGTTCCGCACCACCGGCGCGGCCTTCATGGCCGAGCATGCGCTGCACGACGAAATTTTTGGACCGGCATCGCTGTTGGTGGCTTGCGAAAATATCGACGAAATGCGGGCGATTGCGGAAAGCCTCGAAGGGCAGTTGACCGCCACCGTGCAGATGGATGAGCGCGATACCGACCTGGTGCGCGCCTTGCTGCCGGTGCTTGAGCGCAAGGTTGGCCGCATCCTGGCCAACGGCATGCCCACCGGCGTCGAAGTGTCGACCGCGATGGTGCATGGCGGTCCGTTCCCGGCCACCTCCGATGGCCGCAGCAGCTCGGTCGGCACCGCAGCCATTGCCCGTTTCCTGCGTCCGGTGTGCTACCAGAACCTGCCGCAGGCGCTGTTGCCGGAAGCCTTGCGTGACGAAAATGCCGAGGGAATCTGGCGCCGCCGCGACGGTGCGTTGACGAAGTAGCAGTGCGGGTAAAATAATAAATAGCAGGAGACAAGCATGAAGAAACTAGCGAAATTCCCCAGTCTCGAAGGCAAGCGCGTCTTCGTCACTGGCGGCGGCAGCGGCATCGGCGAATCCATCGTCGAAGCCTTCGCCGCCCAGGGGGCACAGGTTGCCTTCGTCGACATCGTGCGCGAACCGAGCGAGGCGCTGTGCAAACGCATTGCCGCCGCCGGCCATCCGGCCCCTGAATTCCGCTACTGCGACATTACCGATATTGCAGCCTTGCAGGCCATCATCGCAGAGTTGGGCGACTTCGACGTCCTGGTCAACAACGCCGCCAACGACCAGCGCCACAAGCTCGAAGACGTGACCGTCGACTACTGGGACGAACGCATCGCCATCAACCAGCGCCCCATGTTCTTCACCTGCCAGTCGGTACTGCCCGGCATGAAGCGCAAGGGCGCCGGTTCCATCATCAACGTCAGCTCCATGTCCTACCACGCCATGAACGGCGGCTATCCGGTGTATGCCACCACCAAGGCAGCGGTGGTCGGCCTGACCCGCGGCCTGGCGCGCGACGTGGGCGCTTTCGGCATTCGCGTCAACACGCTCACGCCGGGCTGGGTCATGACCCAGCGCCAGATCGACCTGTGGCTCGACGATGCCGGCAAGGCCGAAGTCAAGCGGGCGCAGTGCCTGCCCGGTCAGCTGATGCCGGACGATATCTCGTCCATGGTCCTGTTCCTGGCCGCGGACGACAGCGCCATGTGTACCGGCCAGGATTTCGTCGTCGACGCTGGCTGGATTTAAGCCCCTTTCACCTCCAGGATTGCCTGCACGGTCGCCGCGACCGCAGGCCGTCCTGCACCTAAAATACCGATGAACATCCTAAAAAATGCTGTTCTGCTGGTCCTGGCGCTCGCTTCAGCCTCTTCCCAGGCCCTCGACAGCCCCGACCGCCGTATTCAGGTCAGGGTTGAACTGACCCCGCAAAAGACCCTGTCGTATTCGATATTCCGCGATGCAAAGCCGGTTTTGCTGGCGTCTAGCCTGGGCCTGCAGCTTGCAAGCGCCGACCTGTCGGCGCAGTTGTCGCTGGGCGCGCCATCGGCCGTGAAGAAGATCAGCGAGCATTACGACATGGCCGTCGGCAAGAAGCGCCGCATCACTTACCGCGCCAACGAACAAGTGTTTCCGGTGCAGGGCGCGGGCATGAACATGGATGTGGTGTTCCGCGTATCGAACGACGGCGTGGCCTTCCGCTACCTGGTTGGCGGGGAAGGGCGCAAGCAGTTCCTCAATGAAACGACCAGCTTCGCTTTCTCGCCGGACAGCAAAGCCTGGCTGCAGCCGATGCAGGTGGCCCAGACCGGCTGGATGAATACCAACCCCGCCTACGAGGAACACTACCGGCGCGAAATCGCGGTGGGCACGCCTTCGCCGATGGCGGCGGGCTGGGTTTTCCCGGCCTTGTTCCGCAGTGGCGACACCTGGCTGGCCGTGTCGGAAGCGAATATGGATGGCAGCTTCCACGCGTCGCGCCTGCAGGCGGAGTCGTCGAACGCGACCTATCGCATCGGCTTGCCGATGGCGGACGAAAAAACCACGGGTGGCACGCTGCTGGCGGACACGACCGGCACGCTGCGCACGCCCTGGCGCATCATCGCCATCGGTTCCTTGAAGACGGTCATGGAATCGACGCTGGGCACCGACCTGGCGGCGCCTGCGATTTCCTTCGACAAGGCCAGCGTCAAGCCCGGCCATGCGTCGTGGAGCTGGGCCTTGCTCAAGGACGAGGCCACCGTCTATGACGTGCAGAGGCAGTTCATCGATTACGCCGCCGACATGAAATGGGATTACGCACTCGTCGACGCCGACTGGGACCGCAAGATTGGCTACGACAAGATGCGCGAGCTGGCCACCTACGCCAGCAGCAAGAAGGTCGGCGTGCTGGTCTGGTACAACTCGTCCGGCGCCTGGAACAAGACCGAATACTCGCCCAAAGGTGCGCTGCTCACCCGCGAACAGCGCCGCAAGGAATTCGCGCGCCTGCGCGACATGGGCATCAAGGGCGTGAAGGTCGACTTCTTCCCGGGCGATGGCGTGTCAGTGATCGCTTACTACGTCGACATCCTGAAGGATGCGGCCGACGCCGGCCTGCTGGTCAATTTCCACGGCGCCACCTTGCCGCGCGGCTGGGCCCGCACCTATCCCAACTTCATGACGGCCGAGGGCGTCAGGGGGCTGGAATTCACGACCTTCGAGCAAGCCGACCAGGACGCCGTGGCGCGCCACGCAGCCATGTTGCCGTTCGCGCGCAACCTGTTCGATCCGATGGACTTCACGCCCATGGTGTTCGGCGACATTCCGAAAATCAAGCGTACCACCCGCAACGGCTTCGAGCTGGCCGAATCGGTGCTGTTCCTGTCCGGCATCCAGCACTTCGCCGAAACGCCGGCCGGCATGGCCGGCGCGCCGGCCTACGTGAAAACCCTGCTGCAGGACTTGCCGCGCAGCTGGGACGACGTGAAATTCATCGACGGCTATCCCGGCACCCATGTGGTCATCGCGCGCAAGGCGGGCAAGGCCTGGTATGTGGCCGGCCTGAACGCGGACGACGCCGACAGGACCTTGACGCTCGACCTGTCCTTCCTGGGCAAGCGCAAAGGCGTGCTGATCACGGATGGTAATGGCGAGCGCGAATTCATCCAGGCCGGCATCGCCGGCGGCAAGGCAACGATCACGATCAAGCCGCACGGCGGCTTCGTCGCAGTTTTCAAATAAAAACTAACTCAGGAGATCAACATGAAATTATTCACACTCATCGCCATGATGGCTGCACTGCCAGCCTTTGCCGCCAATCAGGCCAGCATCACCATCGATGCCGGCAAGCCGGGCCCGGTCATCAACAAGAATGTCTACGGCCAGTTCGCCGAGCATCTCGGCACCGGTATCTACGAGGGCATCTGGGTCGGCCCCAAATCGAAGACGCCGAACACCAAGGGCTGGCGCAACGACGTGGTCGGCGCGCTGAAGGAACTGCATGTGCCGCTGGTGCGCTGGCCGGGCGGCTGCTTTGCCGACGAGTATCACTGGAAAGACGGCGTGGGCCCGCGCGGCAAGCGTCCGGTCAAGGTCAACACCAACTGGGGCGGCGTGGAAGAGAGCAACGCCGTCGGCACCCACGAATTTTTCGACCTGGCCGACCTGCTGGGCGCGGATACCTATGTCAACGGCAACCTGGGCTCCGGTTCGGTCGCCGAAATGGCCGATTGGATCGAGTACATGACGTCGGACAGCAAGTCGACGCTGGCGAACCTGCGCCGCAAGAACGGTCGTGACAAGCCGTTCAAAGTCGACTTCTTCGCCATCGGCAATGAAGCCTGGGGTTGCGGCGGCAACATGACGCCGGAGCATTACGCCGACCTGTACAAGAACTACAACACCTTCCTCAAGGCGCCCGAAAAGAGCCGGCCGATGCTGATCGCCAGCGGCGGCAACGATTACGACACCAAGTGGACTGACGTGCTGAGCAAGAACTTGAAAAACCAGACCATCGGCATCAGTTTCCACTACTACACGATCCCGACAGGCAAGTGGGAAGTGAAGGGCGCGGCAACCGGCTTTGCGGAAGGCGAATGGATGTCGACCCTGGCCAACACCTTGAAACTTGATTCGATGATCAAGAACAATGTCGCCGTGCTCGACAAGAACGATCCGGAAAAGAAAATCGGCCTGCTGGTTGACGAGTGGGGTACCTGGTACGACGTGGAGAAGGGGACCAATCCAGGTTTCCTGTTCCAGCAGAACACGCTGCGCGACGCAGTGGTGGCGGCGCTCAATTTCAACATCTTCCATGCCAACGCCGAACGTGTGCGCATGACCAACATCGCGCAAATGGTCAATGTGCTGCAAGCCATGATCCTGACCGAGAAGGACAAGATGCTGCTGACGCCGACTTACCACGCCTTCCACATGTACGTGCCGTTCCAGGATGCGACGTCCCTGCCGGTCAAGGTCAGCGAAAGCGCGCCCTACAAGCTGGGCGACAGCACCATTCCGGGCATCAGCGCTTCGGCTGCGCGCGCCAAGGATGGCAAGCTGTACCTGTCGCTGGTGAACACCAATCCGACGGAAGCGGCGGACGTGACGGTCAACGTTGCGGGCAAGCAGCCAGCCAAAGCGACCGGCCGCGTATTGACTGCCGGCGCCATGGATGCGCAGAACACTTTCAAGGCGCCGCAAGCAGTGAAACCGGCCGCCTTCAGCGCTAGCGCCGCTGGCGGGAAACTGAGTTTCAGTGTGCCTGCCAAGGCTGTGATCGTGGTCGCCCTGGAGGACTGAGATGAATTTCATTCGCTACGGCGCGCTGGCGGCAGCGCTGCTGGTGGCCGGCTGCGGTGGCGGCGGGGGCAGTACGCCTGCGCCGACACCAACACCGACACCAACACCAACACCAACACCGACTCCGACACCAACACCAACACCAACACCGACGCCAACGCCTACGCCTACGCCTGACGTCAGCATCAGCTTCGCCGAGGCATCGGTCCACGATCCTTCCGTCATCAAGGCGGGCGACACCTGGTACGTCTTCGGATCGCACCTGGCATCGGCCAGGACCACGGACCTGGTGAACTGGACCAAGGTCTCCGACGGCGTGGTCAATGGCAACCCCTTGATCCCGAACGTGACCACCGAACTGGCCGAAGCGTTTGCCTGGTCGCAGGTGACGGGCCTGTGGGCGGCCGACGTCATCGAGCTCGACGATGGCAAGTTCTATATGTACTACAACACCTGCAAGGGCGATTCGCCACGCTCGGCCATGGGCCTGGCGGTATCGGACAGCGTCGCGGGGCCCTACGTCAACAAGGGCGTGTTCCTGAAGTCGGGCATGTGGGACCAGGCCAGTCCGGACGGGCGCATCTACGACGCGCGCGTCCATCCGAACGCGGTCGATCCGCATACCTTCCGCGACAAGGACGGCAAGCTGTGGATGATGTACGGCTCCTACTCGGGCGGCATCTTCATCATGGAAATGAACAAGGTGACCGGCATGCCGCTGCCCGGCCAGGGCTATGGCAAGCACCTGATGGGCGGCAACCATAGCCGCATCGAGGGCGCTTACGTGCTGTACAGCCCGGAGTCGCAGTATTACTACATGTTCACCTCGTTCGGTGGCCTTGACGCGACCGGCGCCTACCATATGCGCACCGCGCGCTCGCGCAATCCGGATGGTCCCTATCTGGATGCCAAGGGCACCGACATGGCCACCGTCAAGGCGAATCCGGCGTTGCCGCTGTTCGACGACGCCTCGATCGCTCCGCACGGCAACAAGATCATGGGCAACCATCAGTTCACCGGCTCGGGTTATGTATCGGCGGGCCACAACTCGGCGCGTTACGAAGCCGCCACGCAGCAGTATTTCCTGTTCTTCCATACCCGCTTTCCGGGCCGTGGCGAACAGCATGAAATCCGTGTGCATGAAATGTTCGTCAACGAAGACGGCTGGCCCGTGGTGTCGCCTTTGCGCTACGCACCCCTGGCGAAAAGCGAAGTCACGGCGGCCGATGCGCAGGGAAGCTACGAGTATGTGAGCCATGGGAAAGACATCAGTGCTACCGTCAAGAATGCGCAGGCGGTCCGCCTGGAAGCGGGCGGGGCAGTGTCCGGCGCCGTGACGGGAAGCTGGACTCACCGTGGCGGCAACAAGGTGCGGATCGTGCTGCCGGCCGGCGGCACCTTCAACGGCATCCTGTCGCGCCAGTACAATGCCAACGCGAAGCGCTTCGTGGTCACGTTCAGCGCGCAGTCGGCCGACGGTGTCACGGTATGGGGCATCCGCACGGGTAGCTAATCCAGGAAAACATGATGATACGTTCAGTAATTCTCGCGGCCGGACTGGCCTGGCTGGCAGGGTGCCAGGCCAAGCAGGTCAGCGTGCACGATCCGGTGCTGGCAAAGGAAGGCAGTACCTACTACCTTTTCAGCACCGGGCCGGGCGTGACCTTCTACAGTTCGACCGACCTGCTCAACTGGAAAGAAGAAGGACGTGTCTTCAAGGGCGAACCGGTATGGGCCAAGAAGGCGGCGCCGAGCTTCAACGACCATATCTGGGCGCCGGATATCCATTTTCACGATGGCAAGTACTACCTGTACTACTCCGTGTCCGGCTTTGGATTGAACACGTCGGGCATCGGCGTGACCACCAACGCCACGCTCAATCCGCGCGCGCCCAACTACAAGTGGGAAGACCAGGGCATGCTGCTGCAATCGGTACCTGGCCGCGACAACTGGAACGCCATCGACCCCAATATCATCGACGACGGCAAGGGCGGCGCCTGGATGAGTTTTGGTTCTTTCTGGGGCGGTATCAAGCTGGTCAAGCTTGACGCCAGCCGCACCAGGCTGGCCGAGCCGCAGGAATGGCATGCCATCGCGCAGCGCGACGTGCCGGCATCGACGCCGGCAGAAATCGAAGGCCCGCACATCCTGAAAAAGGGCGACTTTTATTATATGTTCGTGTCCTGGGGCCTGTGCTGCAAGAAGGAAAAGAGCACCTATCACGTGGTGGTCGGCCGATCGAAGCTGGTCACCGGCCCCTATCTTGACCGCGACGGCAAGGACATGAACCAGGGCGGCGGTACGCTCCTCGTCCGTGGCAATGCGCGCTGGCAGGGCGTGGGCCACAACAGCGCCTACACGATCGACGGCAAGGACATGCTGGTGCTGCACGCCTACGAAACGGCGGACAAATACCTGCAGAAGCTGAAAATCATGGACATGACATGGACCAGGGATGGCTGGCCGGTCGTCAATGCCGCCGACCTGGACCTTTACCAGAGCAAGCAGCAATGATCTTCCGCGCCGCGCTCTTGCTGCTGCTGGCCTTGCCGGCCGCGGCGGCAGAACGTTTTCCGCTGGCGGACGTGCGCATCACGTCCGGCCCCTTCCTGGCCGCACAAAATACCAACCTCCACTACCTGATGGCGCTCGAACCCGATCGCCTGCTGGCCCCGTTCCGGCGCGAGGCCGGCTTGCCGCTGACGCAGGAAAGCTACGGCAACTGGGAATCGAGCGGTCTCGACGGCCACATGGGCGGCCACTACCTGTCAGCGCTGGCGCTGATGTATGCCTCCACCGGCGACCGCGCGGTGCTGGACCGGCTCAACTATGTCGTCGCCGAATTGAAGAAGTGCCAGGGAGCCGACGGCTATCTGGGCGGCATCCCAGGCGGCAGCGCGGCATGGCGCGACCTTGCCGCGGGCAAGCTGCAAGCAGACAATTTCTCCCTCAATGGCAAGTGGGTGCCCTGGTATAACCTGCACAAGGTCTACGCCGGCCTGCGCGATGCCTGGCGCTACGCCGGCAATGAGGATGCGCGCCGCATGCTGGTCAAGCTGGCCGACTGGGCGCTGGCGCTCACGGCGCGCCTGTCGCCGGAGCAGATGGAAACCATGCTGCGCAGCGAACACGGGGGCATGAACGAAGTGCTGGCCGACGTCTACCAGCTCACCGGCGACAAGAAATACCTGGCGCTGGCCGTGCGTTTTTCGCACAAGGCCGTGCTGGACCCGCTGACGCAGCAGCAGGACAAGCTGACCGGCCTGCACGCCAACACCCAGATCCCCAAGGTCATCGGCTTCCAGCGCATCGGTGAACTGACGGGCGAAGCGTCATGGACGCGCGCCGCGGACTTTTTCTGGACCACGGTGCGCGAACGGCGCTCGGTCGCCATCGGCGGCAACAGCGTCAAGGAGCACTTCCACGACGAAAAGGATTTCTCGTCCATGATCGGTGAAGTCGAAGGGCCCGAGACCTGCAACACCTACAACATGCTGCGCCTGTCGGAAATGCTGTTCCTGCAGGACCAACAGGTGCGCTATACCGACTACATCGAGCGCGCGCTGTACAACCATATCCTGTCGTCGCAGCGGCCGCAGGGCGGCTTTGTGTACTTCACGCCCATGCGGCCGAACCATTACCGTGTGTATTCGCAGGTGGACAAGGCCATGTGGTGCTGCGTGGGTTCCGGCATCGAAAGCCAGGCCAAGTACGGCGAGTTCATATACGCGCACGGCAAGGACGCGCTGTACGTCAACCTGTTCGTGCCGTCCACCCTGCGCGCGAAACAGTTCGCACTGACCCAGGCCACGCTGTTCCCGGACCGGGACAGCACCCGCATCACCATCGATGCCGGCGGCCGGTTTGCGCTCAAGCTGCGCTATCCCGGCTGGGTGGCGAAGGGCGCGCTGCAGGCGCGCGTCAATGGCAAGCCGGTGCGCATCGATGCGCTGCCGGGCAGCTACGCGAGCCTGGCGCGCCTGTGGCGCAAGGGCGACCGCATCGACGTGCGCATGCCGATGCGGACCACGCTCGAGCAAATGCCCGACAAGTCGGACTACTACGCCGTCCTGCATGGTCCGATCGTGCTGGCCGCGAAAACCACCTTGTTCAAGGATGAAAAGCTGAACGTGATCGCCGACGATTCGCGCATGGGCCACATCGCCCAGGGACCGGTATGCCCGCTGGAGGCGGCCCCGGTCTTCGTGAGCGACACGCGCGACTTTGCACGCCGCTTCAAAAAGGTCGGGCTGCTCACCTTCACGGCGCCAGGGCTGATCCACGGAGGCGCCGGCCTGCGCCTGATCCCTTTCTTCCGCCTGCACGATGCGCGCTACACCATCTACTGGCCGTACTCGACGCCGGCGGCGCTGGCATCGACGCGCCAGGCCACCGTCGCGGCGCAAGCGGAACGGCGTGCGCTCGACGAGCGCACCATCGACCAGGTGGCGCCGGGGGAGCAGCAGCCCGAGTCGGACCATGGCTTCAAAGGCGAGGGGGCCGATGCCGGCCTGAATGGCCTGCACCGATGGCGCCATGCGACCGGCTGGTTCAGTTACCAGCTCAAGGACAGCAAGCAGGAAGCGACCATCCTGCGCCTCGGTTTTGCCAGGGGCGACGCCGGGCGCAGCTTCGATATCGTCATCAACGGGCAGCACATCGCCAGCGTGACACTTGACGGCAGCGCCAGCACCGACATCTATACGCGCGACTTCGCCATTCCGGCGGGATTGGCCGCTTCTGCGCTGGAGGTGCGCTTCGTGGCCAGGCCGGGGTCGATCGCGGGCGGCCTGTACAGCCTGAGCTTGCTGCGCTGAGATATCGATTTTGATATCGAAACCGGTAAAAAATTGATTGGTTTGCTATGTCGGAATCTCCTACCATTGGGTGATAAAACTTAGGAGACAAGCAATGAATACCACCCGCAGAATCCTGCTGCTGGCCGCCATGGCCGCGGCAATTCCGGCCTACGCCGCCAAGCCGATCGTCATGGGCTTTTCCCAGGTCGGCGCCGAAAGCGAATGGCGTACCGCCATGACCAACTCGGTCAAGGCGGCCGCCATGGCCCAGAACATCACCCTCAAGTTCGCCGACGCGCAGCAGCGCCAGGAAAACCAGGTCAAGGCGATCCGCTCCTTCATCGCCCAGCGTGTCGACGTGATCGTGGTCGCCCCGGTGGTCGAATCGGGCTGGGAAACCGTGCTGCGCGAAGCGAAGGCCGCCGGCATCCCGGTGATCCTCGCGGACCGCGCGGTCGACGTCAAGGACAGCACGCTGTACACCACCTTCATCGGCTCGGACTTCGTGGAAGAAGGCCGCAAGGCCGGCCGCTGGCTGATCGAACGCGCGAAGAAGTCGCCCGGGAGGCAATTCAATATCGTCGAACTGCAGGGCACCGTCGGTTCGGCGCCGGCCATCGACCGCAAGGCCGGTTTCGAGGAAGCCATCAAGGGCGCGGCCAACCTGAAGATCACCCGTTCGCAGACCGGCGACTTCACCCGCAGCAAGGGCAAGGAAGTCATGGAAGCCTTCCTCAAGGCCCAGGGCAAGAGCATCAACGTGCTATACGCGCACAACGACGACATGGCCATCGGCGCCATCCAGGCCATCGAAGAAGCGGGCCTGAAACCGGGCACCGATATCCTGGTGATCTCGGTCGACGCGGTCAAGGGCGCCTTCCAGGCCATGGTCGCCGGCAAACTGAATGTGACGGTCGAATGCAATCCGCTGCTCGGCCCGCAATTGATGCAGGCGGCCCAGGACATCGTGGCGAAAAAGCCGGTACCGAAGCGCATCACGACGATCGAAGGCGTCTTCCCGGCCGAAGTCGCTGCCAGGGAACTGCCTAACCGGAAGTACTGATGAAGCCAGTACTGGAGCTTGCCGGGATCAGCAAGTCCTTCCCCGGAGTGAAAGCACTGAGCGACGTCGCCCTGCGCCTGTACCCGGGCGAAGTGCACACGCTGATGGGCCAGAACGGCGCCGGCAAGTCGACCCTGATCAAGGTGCTGACCGGCGTGTACGCGCCCGACAGCGGCACCATCACCATGGAGGGCGAACAGATACGCCCGGCCTCGACCCAGGACGCACAGCGCCTGGGCATCAGCACCGTGTACCAGGAAGTGAACCTGTGCCCCAACCTGTCGGTGGCCGAGAATATCTTCATCGGCCGCTATCCGCGCAAGTTCGGTATGGTGGACTGGCGTGCCATGCGCACGCAGGCGGCGGCGCTGCTCGAACAGCTCGAGGTGCGGATCGACGTGTCGGCCCAGCTGTCAAGTTATCCGCTGGCGATCCAGCAGATGGTGGCCATTTCGCGCGCGCTGAACATTTCGGCGCGCGTGCTGATTCTCGACGAACCGACGTCCAGCCTGGACGAGGCCGAAGTCCAGCTCCTGTTCCGCGTGCTGTCCAAGCTGCGCGGGCAGGGCATGGCGATCCTGTTCGTGACCCACTTCCTGGACCAGACCTACGCCATTTCCGACCGCATCACCGTCATGCGCAACGGTGAACGCGAAGGCGAATACGCCTGCAGCGCGCTGACCCGCCTGGCGCTGGTCAACAAGATGATAGGCGCGCCGGAAGCGAGCGAGCAGCTGGCGCAGCAGGCCGAAGCAGCCACGCCTGGCCAGGTGTTCCTGCAGGCGCGCGCGCTGGCCCGCAAGGGCGCCTTGCTGCCTTTGGACCTCGACATTCGCGAAGGCGAAATGCTGGGCCTGTGCGGCTTGCTCGGTTCCGGCCGCACCGAAACGGCGCGCCTGCTGTTTGGCGCCGACAAGGCCGACGCGGGCAGCATCCGCATCGGCGAGCGCGCCTTCCCCTTTGCATCGCCGCGCGACGCGATCGAGCAAGGCATCGGTTTCTGTTCCGAAGACCGCAAGCACGAAGGCGCGATCCTGGCCCTGTCGGTGCGCGAGAACCTGATCCTGGCGCTGCAAGCGCGCCAGGGACTGCTGCGCGCGATTCCGTTCAAGGTGCAGCAGGCCATGGCGCTCGACTATGTACAAAAGCTCGGCATCAAGACCGCCGATATCGAAACCCCGATCGGATCGCTCTCGGGCGGCAACCAGCAAAAGGTATTGCTGGCACGCTGGCTCGCCACCGCGCCCAGGATGCTGATCCTCGACGAACCGACGCGCGGCATCGACGTGCGCGCCAAGCAGGAAATCATGGATTACGTCAGTGGGCTGTGCCGCAAGGGCATGGCGATTCTTTTCATTTCATCCGAGCTGCCGGAGGTGCTGCGCTGCAGCGACCGCCTGCTGGTCATGCGCGACCGCAAGGGCTGCGGCGAATTCCAGCGCGGCGAACTCGACGAGACCTCGGTGCAGCACGTGATCGCGGGTGGTGCGCAATGAAGCATCCCCTGTTCCGGCCGCTGGCGGCGCTGGCGGCGCTGCTGTTGATCGCCCTGTTCACCATTCCCGGCTTTTTCAGCATCACCATCCGCGACGGCCACCTGTACGGCAGCCTGATCGACATCGTCAACCGCGCGGCCCCGCTGATGCTCGCCGCGCTGGGCATGACACTGGTGATCGCCACGCGCGGCATCGATATCTCGGTCGGCGCCGTGGTGGCCTTGTCCGGCACCGTGGCGGCGATGCTGATCGGCGGCGGCCCCGATGCGCAAACGCCCATGATCTGGGCCTTGTGCGCCGCCATGGGCGCGGCCGCCTTGTGCGGCCTGTGGAACGGCGTACTGGTGGCCACGCTCGGCCTGCAACCCATCGTGGCCACCCTGATCCTGATGGTGGCGGGGCGCGGCCTGGCGCAGCTGATGACCGACGGCCAGATCGTCACCGTGTACCACGAACCCTTCTTCTTCCTCGGCGGCGGCTATTTCCTGGGCCTGCCGTTTTCGCTGAGCGTGGTCGCCATCGTGTTCGCCGTCATCGCGCTCATGATGCACAAGAGCGCGCTTGGCCTCTTTATCCAGGCGGTCGGCATCAATCCGGTCGCCGCAAGGCTGGCCGGCCTGAAGACGGCGGCGCTGATCGTCTTCGTGTACGTGTTCTGCGGCGCCTGCGCCGGGCTGGCGGGCCTGATGGTCAGCTCCAACATCAAGAGCGCGGACGCCAACAACGCCGGCCTCATGCTCGAACTGGACGCGATCCTGGCCGTGACGCTGGGCGGCACCTCGCTGGCCGGCGGAAAATTCAGCCTGGTGGGCAGCGTGATCGGGGCGCTGATCATCCAGACGCTGACCTTCACCATTTATTCGCTGGGCGTGCCGCCCGAAGTGAACATGGTCGTCAAAGCGGTCGTGGTATTTCTGGTATGCCTGTCGCAGCGGAGCGCTTCATGATCAAGTCACCTTACTTCACCCCCTTCGTCACGGTGGCCCTGCTGTTCGTCATGCTGGGCATCGGCGGCGCGGCCTATCCCGGCTTCCTGTCGGTGCAGGTACTGTTCAACCTCCTGATCGACAATGCCTTCCTGCTGGTGCTGGCGATCGGCATGAGCTTCGTGATCCTGTCCGGCGGCATCGACCTGTCGGTCGGTTCCGTACTGGCCCTGGCCACCATGATCTCGGCCTGGCTGCTGCAGGTGATGCACTGGCCGCCGCTGCTGGTCATCGCCACCGTGCTGGTGCTGGGCGCCTGCTTCGGCGGCGCCATGGGCGCCATGATCCACTACTTCAAGCTGCAGCCCTTCATCGTCACGCTGGCCGGCATGTTTCTGGCGCGCGGCCTGTGCTACCTGATCAGCATCAATTCGATCACCATCGACGACCCCTTGTACCTGGCCATGTCGCAGGCGCAGTTGCCGGTGCTGGGCGGCTTCATTTCGCCAAGCGCGCTGGTGGCGCTGCTGATGCTGGCCGTGGCCATCTGGCTGGCGCACTTCACCGCGTTCGGACGCGGCGTGTACGCCATCGGCGGCAACGAGCAGTCGGCCCTGATGATGGGGCTACCCGTTGCCCGCACCAAGGTGCTGGTGTATGGCTTTTCCGGCTTTTGCGCGGCGCTGGCGGGGGTGCTGTTCTCGTTCTACATGCTGTCCGGTTACGGCCTGCACGCGCAGGGCACCGAGCTCGATGCGATTGCTGCGGTGGTCATTGGCGGCACCTTGCTCAGTGGCGGCTATGGCTACGTGGCAGGCGCGCTGTCGGGGGTGCTGGTACTGGGCACCATCCAGACCCTGATCGCCTTCGACGGCACGCTCAGCTCCTGGTGGACCAAAATCGTGATCGGCGCACTGCTGTTCATTTTCTGCGTGGTGCAGCGCCTGATGGCCATTGGCGCGGCACGAAAAACATAACAATCGGAGACACCCATGATGCAACAGACACTATGCGCGGCAGCGCTTTGCGTAGCCGCCGCCTTCGCGCAGGCGGCCAACCCCATCGTGACCAATATGTACACCGCCGATCCGGCGGCGCTGGTCGACCAGGGCAGGGTGTACTTGTACGTCGGCCGCGACGAGGCGCAGGAAAACGGCAAGGACTACGTCATGAACGAATGGCGCGTGTATTCCAGCTGCGACATGCAGCGCTGGACCGACCACGGTTCGCCCGTGCAGTATTCGACCTTCAAGTGGGCGGGGCGCGACGCCTGGGCCGGCGACGTCGTCAAGCGCGACGGCAAGTTCTATTTCTATTCGACGGTCGACCACAAGACCGTGCCGGGCAAGGCGATCGGGGTGGCGGTATCAAGCAGCCCGACCGGCCCCTTCGTCGATGCGCGCGGTACGGCGCTGGTCACCAACGACATGACGAAGCAGACCGACATCCTGTGGGACGACATCGATCCCGGCGTGTTTGTCGATACCGACGGCCAGGCCTGGCTTTACTGGGGCAACACGGTCATGAAGTATGCGAAGCTGAAAAAGAACATGATCGAACTCGACGGTCCGATCATGAGCCACGCAATCGCCAACTTCACCGAAGCGCCGTTCGTGCACAAGCGCCGCGGCACCTACTACCTGTCGTATTCGCGCTACTTCCCCGAAGAGACGGTGTACGCGACCAGCAAGAGCCCGGCCGGTCCCTGGGACTTCCGCGGCGTGATCATGGATAAAAATGAGGGCGTGAAGACCATCCACCAGGCCATCATCGACTTCAATGGCAAGTCCTATATCTTCTATCACAACGCCAAACTGGTCGGCGGCGCCGAGTTCCGCCGCTCGGTGGCGGTGGAAGAACTGCACTACAACAAGGACGGCAGCATCAAGTTTGTGCCGCAGACGGCTTACGGACCGGCCGCCAACCCATCGAAGGGGTGCATTTGATTGGGGTATCATTCCATGATGGACACACTTAACCCCAACTGGTTCCTCAAGGCGCGCCTCAAGACGCGGCAATTGCTGCTGTTGATCGCGCTCGACGACCACCGCAATATCCACCGCGCGGCCGAAGAGCTGCACATGACGCAGCCGGCCGCCTCCAAGCAGATCAAGGACCTCGAGGAGATGCTTGACGTGCGCCTGTTCGAGCGCCTGCCGCGCGGGATGGAGCCGACCATGTTCGGCGAAACCATGATCCGCCACGCGCGCATGGCGCTGACCAGCCTGGCCCTGGCGCACGACGACATCGTGGCGCTCAAGGCCGGCCTGGCGGGCCAGGTGGAAGTGGGCGTGATCATGACGCCGGCCATGGCGCTGCTGCCGCGCGCGATTGCGCGCGTCAAGCAGCACGCGCCCATGCTGCGGATCGGCGCTCATATGGAGGCGAGCAATGTGCTGCTCGACCGCCTGCAGCGCGGCACGCTCGACTTCATGATCGGCCGCATCCTGGAAAAGGAAAATTCGGCCGGCCTCATTTACGAGGAACTGACCGAGGAACCGGCATGCGCCGTGGTGCGCGTGGGCCATCCGCTGCTCGAATCGCCCGCCCTTGGGCTGGCCGACATCCATGACAAGGCCTGGATCCTGCCGCCGCATGGCAGCATCCTGCGGCACCGCTTCGACATGATGTTCCGCCGCGCGGGCCTGGACATTCCGGTCAACGTGGTCGATACCACGGCGCTGCTGCTCATTACCTCGCTGCTGCAGCAGACCGACGCGCTGCACGTGATGCCGGTGGAAGTGGCGCAGTACTATGCCTCGCTCAATGTGCTTGCCATCCTGCCGATCGAACTGCCATGCAAGATGGACGCCTTCGGCATCATTCGCCAGAAGGACCACCTGCTCTCGCCCGGCGCCGAGCTGCTGCTCAAGGCGGTCCGCGCCACGGCCCTGGAAATGTACTGAACAAGCAAACGGAGGCCCCATGAGCGAGAACCACGTCAATCCCCGTCCGCGCGACATCACCCTGCGTTTCCTGGCCGAGCCCACCGATGTCAATTTCGGCGGCAAGGTGCACGGCGGCGCCGTCATGAAATGGATCGACCAGGCCGGCTATGCCTGCGCGGTCGGCTGGAGCGGCAGCTATTCCGTGACCGTCTATATAGGCGGCATCCGCTTTTACAAGCCGATCTTCATCGGCCAGATCGTGGAAGTGAACGCCATGGTGGTTCACACGGGCACGTCCAGCATGCACATCGCGGTCGATGTCTCGGCCACCGACCCCAAGACCGGCGCGCGCAAGCGCACCACGCGCTGCCTGATCGTGTTTGTGGCCGTGGATGCGGGCGGCGACACCGTCACCGTTCCTTCCTGGACCCCTGTGAGCGAGGCTGACCAGCGTTTCGAGCAATACGCGATCCACATGGCGGAATTGCGCAAGGAACAGGAAGCCGAGCTGCTGGCCATGGATGGCTAGCAATTAAATCGCGTTGCGTGTTGTATTTTTGCGAAATCAAGATGACATCTGTTCTTTATGTTCGGTAACGTACCGAACCGTAGTTGGTAAAAGGGAATACTTCGTACTCAGCTTGGAACAAGTCCTAAGCGAGCCATCCCTAATAACCACAAAGCGAGAGAACAACATGACCTTCATTAAAAACGTAGCAAAGATGACCGCCATTGCAGCAGCTGCACTGCTGGTAGCCCAAGGCGCCCAGGCACAAGAGTTCGTCAATCCGGACTGGGCCAACCACGCCACCTACATCGGTGCCGGCATCGGCCAGACCCGCGCCAACCTGGAAGACCAGTCGATCATCCGCAGCTTCCAGGTCCCGCCTATCCGCACCGTCAATTCGTGGAGCAGCGATGAGCGCGACGTTGGCTACAAGCTCCTGATCGGTAAGCAGCTGAACCGCTACTTCGCCGTCGAAGGCAGCTTCTACGACTACGGCAAGTTCACCTTCAACACCACCACCGCACAGGGCGGCCGCCTGGGCGGCACCATCGCTTACAAGGGCGTGGCGCTGGACCTGCTGGGCATGATGCCTTTCAGCGAGCGTTTCGGTGCTTATGGCCGCGTCGGCATGGCTTACACCAAGTCGGCACACACCTTCGTCGGTGATGGCCAGGCGCCACTGGGCAAGTTCGGCGGCTCCGACAAGAAGCTGACCCCGAAAGTCGGCGTGGGACTGGAATACAAACTGTCGGAAGCCCTGGCACTGCGTGCTGAAGTCGAGCGCACCAGCGTTACCGACCGCATCCGCGCCAACGGCAAGGCCGACATGTACTCGCTGGCCCTGGTTTACAAACTGGGTCGTCCGGTCGCCGCACCGTATGTCGCTCCTGCACCGGCACCAGAGCCAGTCGTCGCACCGGCACCGGCGCCAGCGCCAGCGCCAGTGGTCCAGCCAGCACCGCCAGTGGTGAAAGCTGCGCCAGTACCGACGTCGGAAAAAGTCTCCTTCGCCGCCAAAGCGCTGTTTGACTTCGACAAGTCGATCGTCAAACCAGAAGGCAAGGCAGCTCTGGACGACCTGCTGGCCAAGCTGAAAGGCATGAACACCGAAGTCATGGTCACCGTCGGCCACACCGATTCGATCGGTTCGGACGAATACAACCAGAAGCTGTCGCAGCGCCGTGCTGAAGCAGTCAAGGCTTACATCGTCTCCAAAGGCGTCGACGGCAGCCGCGTCTACATCGAAGGCAAGGGCGAAACCCAGCCAGTTGCTGACAACAAGACTGCTGAAGGCCGTGCAGAAAACCGTCGCGTAACCGTCGAAGTTGTCGGTACCCGCAACTAAAATATCGCACGCAGTACCAAAAGCCGCCGGGCCACAAGCCCGGCGGTTTTTTTTCGTCTGTTGTTTCTGATGCGCTTATTTTCCGGTGGCTTGCTCTATGTTCGCTTCCGTACAGATTTCCATTAGGCAAAAAGTAATAGTGGATGTCTCAGCTGTCCCTTAGGACATGCATTCACGCGAAGGAAACACAATGAACGTCCTGAAGAACACCAAGAACCTGCTCTGCGCTGCAGGCATCCTGCTGACCACGCTGCTAGCGGCGTGCGGCGGCGGCGGCGAACAGGGCCGCGACCCGATCCTGGGGCTGCCCGCGGCCGACCTGGTGAGCGTGTCCGTCACCCCGGCCACATCCACTTTCCTGATTGGCGCCACCGCGCAGCTGACCGCCACGGCCAGCTATTCGGACGGCACCTCGCGTAACGTGACCACGCTGTCGAGCTGGACCTCGGCCAGCCCCACGGTGGCCGCGGTATCGCCCGCCGGCGGCCTGGTGACCGGCCTGACGGCCGGCAGCGCCGCCATCGGCGCCAGCTTCGGCGGCAAATCCGGCGCCGGCACCGTGACCGTCACCGCACCGATCCCGGTGCCCGTGCCCACGCCGACCCTGACCTCGATTGCCGTCACGCCGGCCGCGCCGAGCATCGTGATCGGCGCCAGCCAGCAGTTCATCGCCACCGGCACCTATTCGAACGCGTCGACCGCCGTGATCACCAATGCCGTCGTGTGGACCTCGGTCACGCCGTCGGTCGCGTCGATCGCCGCCTCGGGCAGCGCCGCCGGCCTGGTTGCCGGCACCTCGACCATTCGCGCCACGCAGGGCACCGTCATCGGCAGCGCCACGCTGACCGTCACCGCAGCGCCGCCCGTGGTGGTGGTGCCGCCCGTGGTCGTGATTCCGCCTGTCGTCGTGATTCCGCCTGTCGTCGTGATTCCACCTGTTGTCGTGATCCCGCCTGTCGGCGGCGGCCTTGACCTGGGCCGCGCATCGAGCTTCGCCGTGCTGGCCGGTACCGCCATCACCAACAACTCGGGCGGCACCACGCTGATCACGGGCGACGTTGGTTCGCCATCGCAAACCACCGACCCGACCCAGGCAGCTGGCTTTACCAACTACAAATCCGGCGCCATCCTGGAAGGCGCACTGGCCGACCTGCAAGTGGCCATCACCGATGCCAACAGCCGTACCTGCACCGTGAGCTCGGCGTCGGGCATCGACCTTGGCGGCCTGGTACTCACCCCTGGCGTGTACTGCTATGCCGGTTCGATCAACATCACCGGCACCTTCACCATGAACGGCCCCGGCGTGTATATCTTCCGCACCGCCTCGACGCTCAACGCCACGGCCAACGCCATCGTCGCCCTGACCGGCGGCGCCACGTCCGAGAATGTGTACTGGGTGCCGGTCGGTCCAACCACGCTGGGCGCCAACGGTGCGTTCAAGGGTTCGATCCTGGGACAGTCGGCGGCGATCACGGTGGGCGACAACACCACGCTGCTGACGGGCCGCGTGCTGAGCGCCGCCGCCGTCACGCTGCGCAATAACCAGATCACCAAATAACCCACCATACTTCGAAAGCACATCATGAAACTATCCATCATCGCCATCGGCTGCATCATGCTGACGAGCCAGGCGGCACAGGCACAGGCGCAGGACGACTTCCTCAATCCGGACTGGGCCAACAAGGCCTGGTACATCGGCGCCGGCCTGGGCCAGGGACGCGCCACCATCGACAAGCCGCGCCTGGAGCGTGCGCTCCAGGCCAATGGCGACATCGTGACCCTGTTCACCACCGACCAGCGCGACCTGGGCGTGCGCCTGTTCGTGGGCAAGCAGATCAACCGCTATCTCGCGGTGGAGGGCGGCTACACCGACCTGGGCGACTTCAGCTTCAATTCGCGCACCACCAACGGCGGTGCGCTCAAGGGCGAGGCCGGCTTTCGCAGCCTGAACCTGGACCTGGTCGGCCAGTTGCCCCTGGGCCAGCGCTTCTCCATCCTGGGCCGCGCCGGCGTCAATTACACCCGCACCAACACCAGCTTCAGCGGCAATCGCCTGGCCGGTGTCACCAGCCCCGGCCAGCAGCAGAAGAAAGCCGGTCCGTCGCTGGGCCTGGGCCTGGAATACAAGTTCAGCGAAGCCCTGGCGGTGCGCGCCGAAGCGATCCGCAGCCGTGTCAACGACGCGGTCGGCAATCGCGGCGACGTCGACCTGTATGTCATGAGCCTGGTGCACAAACTGGGACGGCCTGCCGCGGCAGCCTTCGTTCCTGCCGCGCCGGCCCCGGCGCCTGCGCCCGTGGCCGTGGTGGAAGCGCCGGCCCCGGCGCCGGTCGTGATGGCCGCGCCGGTGGCCAAATCGGCGCCGGTGCCGACCTCGGAAAAAGTGTCCTTCGCCGCCGAAGCGCTGTTTGACTTCGACAAGTCGATCGTCAAGCCGCAAGGCAAGGCCGCGCTGGACGACTTGCTGGCCAAGCTGAAAGGCATGAACACCGAAGTCATGGTCACCGTCGGCCATACCGATGCGATCGGTTCGGACGAGTACAACCAGAAGCTGTCGCAGCGCCGCGCGGAAGCGGTCAAGGCCTACATCGTTTCCAAAGGCATCGATGGATCGCGCGTGTACACCGAAGGCAAGGGCGAGAGCCAGTCCGTCGCCGACAACACGACCTCGGAAGGGCGCGCCAAGAACCGCCGCGTGACCGTCGAAGTGGTCGGTACCCGCCAGTAAGGTCCGCCACGTAAAAAAGCCGCCGGGCTCAGTTCAATGAGCCCGGCGGCTTTTTTTTCGTGCTCAGAGCATGGGCAGGCGCAGCATGTCGACCGTCTTGCGGATCAGCCAGGTGCGCTTTTCCGTGTACGGGGGATAGAACAGTTTGATCAGCATCAGCGGCGAGGAACGCAGCACGGCGCGCTCATGCGAGAAGGCCTTGAAGCCGAACACGCCGTGCGCATTGCCGATGCCGGAATTGTTGACGCCGCCGAAAGGCAGGTTGCCGTGGGCGAATTGCGCCACGCAATGGTTGATGCAGGCGCCGCCCGAGCTGGTGCGCTGCATGACCCGGTCGATATTGGCTTGCTTGCGGCTCCAGATATACAGGGCCAGCGGCTTGGGGCCGGCATTGATGGTGGCGATCACCTGGTCCAGGTCGCTATAGCCCATGATCGGCAGCAGCGGTCCGAAAATTTCTTCTTCCAGGATGGCCGCGCCGGGCGCGATATTGTCGAGCAGGGTAGGGGCGATATAGCAGGCCGTTTCGTCGACCTCGCCGCCGGCGTGGATCACGGCGCCCTTGGCGAGCGCGTCGGCCAGCAGGCCGGCGACACGTTGCGTGTGGCGCGGATTGACGATGCGGGTCAGGTCGGCGCTGGCCTTCTGTTCGGCGGCAGTGGCGCCGTAGCGCGCCTGCAATACCTTCTTGCAGGCGGCGATGAAGGCCGGCTTGACCGATTCGTGCACGTAGACATGGTCCGGAGCGACGCAGGTCTGGCCGTTGTTGATGAACTTGCCCCACATCAGCGTTTCGGCGGCCAGCACCAGGTTGGCGCTGTCATCGACGATGGTCGGCGACTTGCCGCCCAGCTCCAGGGTGACGCTGGTCAGGTGTTTGGCGGCGGCGGCCATGACGACCTTGCCGACCGCGGGCGAACCGGTGAAGAAGATATGGTCGAAGGGCAGGGCCAGCAGCGCGCTCGAGGTGGGCAGGCTGCCTTCGAACAGGGCCACGTCGCGCGGCGCGAAGGTGTCATTGATGATCTTCGCCATCAGGGCCGATACGGCCGGCATCATTTCCGACGGCTTGATGATGACGGTATTGCCGGCCGCCAGGGCGGACACGAGCGGGCCGAAGCACAGGCTGAGCGGGTAGTTCCAGGGGGCGATGATCAGAACCCGGCCGCGTGGCTGGCAGGCGATCGATCCCGAGGTGCCGAGCATGGTGGTGGTGGGCCAGACGCGCTTCGGTTTCATCCAGCGCTTGAGCTGGCCGATGACGTGGCGCACTTCTTCCATGACGGGGAGGAATTCGGAGGCTTCGACTTCGGCCGGCGACTTGCGGTAATCCTGGGCGAAGGCGGCGTAGAAATCGTCGCGCCTGGCCATCATGGCGTCGCGCAGGCGCTTGATGCGGGCAATCCGTTCCTGGGCGGTGGAAACGCGCCATTGCAGGGCGGTGGCTTGCTGCGAGTCGAACACGGCTGCCATCTGCGCTGGATCGGCTTCGCCGGGAAGGCGGGCAATGCTATGTGGCGCGTTCAAATGAGTACCCCCAGGTTGTCAAGGGGCACAGCGTATCACGGTCTCCTGCTGCTTTTTAACAGGTTTACTCTAAAGACTTTTCTTAGTGAAACATCACGACGGCGCCTACGCCGCTGAGCAAGTCCGTGTTGCACAAAAGGTAAGTTGCGGCAGTCGCCAGGCCCACGTTCAGGGCGGCCCAGGTCAGTGGAAATAAGCGCATCATGATGTCCTCCTCTTGTTCGAATCCGCTGCTGCGCAACGGTATGAATCCATCGTAGTCGCTATTCCGGCCGGGAACTATCGGCGCGGAGTCCGAGCGCATGTAGGACGTTGGCTCGCCTGCCCACTACGTACGCTAGCGCACTGACTTACCGATGAGCCCGGCGTACCTTGGAACGGCTATTTCACCCACAAGGAGAACATCATCAAAACCTCACAAAAACTATTCGCCGGACTGATGGCTGTTGTTCCGCTGTTGTCCATCTCGCTGGCCAGCGCACCGGCGCAGGCGCAGCAATATGCCACGACCTCGGTCGTGTCCGCACCGCGCATCCGCGGCTTCGAAGTCGATGAAGTGCGGCGCCTGCTGCCGGGCGTGGAGCTGAACTTCACGCTGTACGGTACGCCGGGCGGGCGCGCCAGCCTGGCCATCAGTGGTGCCAACCGCAACCTGGCCCTGGACGAAGTCGAGCCGGGCCAGTACGAAGGCAGCTACACCATCGGTTCGCGCGACAGGATCAGCGCGGCCAGTTCCGTGACCGCGAACCTGCGTGTCGGCAACCTGGTCACCAGCGGCGTGCTGGCCGAATCCCTGGTCCGCAGCCGCCGCGGCCAGCGCCCCGATCCGGCCATGGACGTGCCGCGTATCGCCCGTTTCGATGTCGTCGGCGACGATTCCCTGCGTCCGGGAAATGACCTGAACTTCACCGTGATCGGGACTCCCGGCGCCAAGGTCGACATGACCATCGCCGGCACCCGCGGCGTGTTTTTCCTGCCCGAAGTGAAACCGGGCGAATATGCCGGCGAGTACACCATTCGCGGGCGTGACCGGATCGCGTCGAACAGCGTGGTGACGGCGAACATGCGCCTTGGCAACCGCGTCGCCACGGCCACGCTGAACCAGCCGCTGCTGGTCGCGGCGCCGCCGTTGACGCCGCGCGTGGTGCGCTACTGCACCAGCTGCGCCACGGTCGAAGCGATCAATGTCGTGCAGGTTGACGGCGATGGCAACTACCTGGGCACCATCGGCGGCGGCGTGGTTGGCGCGGCCCTGGGCAGCCAGGTCGGCAAGGGCAGCGGCCGCACCGCCGCGCAAATTGCCGGCGCGCTTGGCGGGGCCTATATCGGCCGAAACATCGAGCGCAATGCCAAGCGTACCCAGCACTACGAAGTGGTGATCCGCTTTAACAATGGCGGTACCCAGACCGTGACCTACGAGAACGATCCCGGCCTGCGCGTGGGTGAAAAGGTCAAGGTCAACAACGGTGTGCTGGAACGCGACCAGTCGTAGACGCCACGCTGCAAACGAGAACGGCGCCTGTGAAGGCGCCGTTTTTTTATGTTTCGAAAGAAATCAGGTGGTGGTGGCCACGCCGGCTGCGTCGGCCTCGGCCTTGAGCTTGGCGGCGTTCTGCTTGGCGCGCGAGCGCGATGGCGGCAGGCGGCGCAAGGTCTTGAGCGCTTCCGCATCCTTGATGCCGATGGTGCGCTGGTCGACCGTGATGAGGCCGATTTCATTGAAGGCCGACAGGGTGCGGCTGACCGTCTCCAGCGTCAGGCCGAGGTAGCTGCCGATTTCGTGGCGCGTCATGCGCAGGTTGAACAGCTTGCTCGAATAACCCATGGCGGCGAAGCGGTCGGCCAGCGACACCAGGAAGCGGGCCACGCGCGCTTCGGCGGACAGGGCGCCCAGCATGCCGATCATGGCTTGTTCGCGCACCAGTTCGCGGCTCATGACGCCATACATGACGTTTTCCAGTTCCAGGTGCACGCGGCCGAGCGCGGTCAGTTTTTTGAAGGGCAGCAGGATCAGATCGCAGTCGGACAGGGCCACCGCTTCGGACGCGTAATGGCGGGTGTGGATGCCGTCGACGCCGAGCATGTCGCCTTTCATGGGGAAGCTGAGCACCTGCTCGTTGCCGAATTCGTCGATCAGCACCGTTTTCAGGAAGCCGGAATTGACGATGTACAGGGTATCGAAGGCCTGGCCGATGGTGTGGACCCGTTGCCCGGTTTTGAATTGCACGTGCTGGAACAACAGTTCCTCGGTATTGACGGACACCGCGGCGGTGATATGCAGCAGGTCGCAGACTTCCTTCAGGTTGGACCAGAGACGGCCCTGGCGTTGACGGCCTGCTTCCATCGGGGACGAATGCATGGTCGATGAATTGGTTGGACGTTGTTCTGACGTTGGCGTGGACAGCATGCTGATCTCCAGTTGGGAACTTCTTTCAAGCTGCGGCGAACAGTCGGACCTTGCGGCAGGTTCGTGCAACACGGCTGGGATTAGCTTGCGTAGAGAAAATGCGCACCGCAGGAAAGCCCGAATCGTTGGATTGAGTATGCCAACACGAGTCCGGCATTGATATCAGCGAACGCTGAATCTGAGAGTAGGATAGGGCGCGCTATCGTAGGACGAATCCTAAGCAGTGCGCTGCTCCACAGAGTGAAAAAGCCGTCGTGCGGGCCGGCGCGCCGGTAAAACATGGATGGGTACCGAATGTGCGCGATTGACGATTCTCGGCACGAAAATGTGGCGCTGATGTCTAAAATTTTTGGCCGAGTTCAGGACTTGAAGGGGGACAGCAAGCGGTGGGCCACGGCATACTGCACCATCTCCGAGAGCGAGCTCATGCCCATCTTTTGCATGATGCGCGTCTTGTGGGTGCTGACGGTCTTGACCGACAAATGCAGGCTGTTGGCAATTTCGGTAATCGACTTGCCGCCCACCAGCAGGGAAAACACCTCGAACTCGCGGTCCGACAATTGCTTGTGCAGCAGTTGCTCGTTCGGCGTCATGATATTGAGCGCGAGCTGCTCGGCCACTTCGGTGCTGATATACGGCCTGCCCGACGCCACCTTGCGGATCGCGCCCACCAGCTGCGTGCCCGCGCTTTCCTTGGTCAGGTAACCCTGGGCGCCGGCGCGGATGGCCCGCACGGCGTACTGCTCTTCTTCATGCATGGTCAGGATCAGGATCGCCAGCTTGGGCGATTCGCTGCGGATCTGGCGGATCAGGTCGACGCCGCTGCGGCCCGGCATCGACAAGTCGAGCAGCAGCAGGTCGAAACCGCCCTGGCGCACATGGGACAGCACTTCGAAACCATTGATGGCTTCACCCACGATATCGATGTCCAGCGCGCCGTCGAGGATGCGCTTGAGTCCCTCGCGCATGATCGTGTGGTCGTCGGCAATGACAATGCGTATCATAGGTAGCTTTGGTCTGAGAGTATCTATCGGTATATACAAAAAAACAACTATAAGTCAAAATGCAGGGCGTAGCGTACTTACATCCTTGCAGATGTGCAATATCAGATCTGCTAGCTTGCGGGTTCGTCAATCAGCCTGTGCACCAGCACCGGCTTGCTCGTGTGCGACAGCACCTTGTTGGTGACGCTGCCCAGCAGCAGCTGGCCCCAGCCGCTGCGCCCGTGCGAACCCATGAATACCAGGTCGCAGCGCTGCTGTTCGGCCACTTCGACGATCTTGCGGGCGGCCGAATCGGAAAACGCGGTCATGCCTTCGCAGCGCAGGCCGGCTTGCTGGCATGCCTGCAGGATCGCGCCCAGGTGCTCCGCGCCGGTGCGCCGCATGTGGGCCATGTACTCGTCTTCGCTGGGGTAGGAGGGCGGCACGATTTCCACATACACCGGGTACTGGTAGGCGGGCGCCACATACAGGGCCAGCACTTCGGCCCCCATCTGGCGCGCGAAGTCGACCCCGGCGCACGCCGTATGGCGCGACACGGCAGAACCGTCGGTCGTGATCAGAATTTTCTGGTACATCGCCTTTCCTCCCACACATTGCATCATTTTGTCTTGTTCTTCGCCCAAGGACTATTGATACAACGCAAATGTTTGATATTGCTCAAACTCCCGGGTCGACAGGCCCGGCAGACCTTGATAAGTTTTATTGCCTGTAAGGATATTTTTAGGGCATCTTCCGATGGTAAGATTACAAAATACAACAGTGGGAGGTTCAAAGTTGACGGCAAAGACACGTTTTGATTGTCTGCTTCATAAGTTTGCCCCTCCAATACAGCATAGGTGACGCACAGTGATTTACCAAGGGCGCCCGGCGCTGCTACACTCGCGTAAACGGGGCAAGATGTTGCCACGGGTCATGCTCTGCCCAGAACTCGCACAGCACACGCATTTTTCAGATAGACCGCGATATTTCACAAATATGGAGAAGCAGGGATTATGACCGACGCCGCTGATGATTTCGACGCACTATTCGATGAAGTGTCCGCGCAACGTGACTCTACGCCGGCCACCGCGCCGGCGCCGGCGCCAGCCGTGGCCGATGAAGACGACATGGAAGCTTTGTTCGACCAGGTCGCCGCCACCAGCGCCGCCGTGCCGGCCGTCGCGCCGCCCGCGCCCGCGCCCGGCGCCCTGGCCGAATACGCCGAGCATGCCGAGGAAGCCGCCGACAAGCCGATGTTCGAACGCCTGGGCGGCATTGTCCGCCTGCTGCACGATTCGCTGCGCGAACTGGGCTACGACAAGGCGCTGACCGAAGCCTCTTCCCAGATCAACGATGCCCAGGACCGCCTGGAATACGTCGCCAGCCTGACCGAACAGGCCGCCAACAAGGTGCTCAACACCCTCGACGAAGGCATGCCGCAGCAGGACCAGCTGTCGAAAAAGGCCAAGGAAATGGAAGCGCGCTGGGATGCGCTGTTCGCCGGCAAGCTCAGCATCGATGAGTTCAAGGCCCTGGCGGGCGATTCCAAGGGCTTCGCCCAGGCCGTGGCCGTGGCCACCGAAGCCGAGAAGGCACGCTTGCTGGAAATCATGATGGCCCAGGATTTCCAGGACATCACCGGCCAGCTGATCAAGAAAGTCGTGATCATCACCAAGACCGTCGAACACGAGCTGGCCGAACTGCTGCGCGACAATGCGCCGCCGTCCGTGCGCGAAAAACTGGCGGCCAAGCCGGCACTCATGTCAGGGCCGGCGCTGCCGTCAGTGGCGCTCGATCAGAACAATGTTGACGACCTTCTTGCCGACCTGGGATTCTAATGGACGATATGCTCAAGGATTTCGTCGTCGAGGCGATGGATCTTGCAGTCAACGTTGAAGAACATTTACTCCGTCTCGAGCGCGATCCGAACAACAAGGAAACACTGAACGCGGTGTTTCGCTCGTTTCACACGATCAAGGGCGGCGCCGGGTTCATGAACTTGCCCGCCCTGGTGGCGGCCTGCCACCTGACGGAAAACCTGTTCGACGCGCTGCGCACCGGCGCCGCGCCGGTGACCCCGATTGCGATCGAAGCGGCGCTGCAGGCGTCCGGCTTCGTGGCCGACCAGCTGACCGACCTCAGCAACGGCGCCGCGCCGGAACAACTGGCATCGATGCCCGATTCGCTCGAACGCATCCTGGTCAACGCCATCGAAGGCAAGACCGACCTGCCGCCCAAGGGCGCTGCGCCGGCTCCGGTCGCTGCCCCGGCCCCTGCCGCGGCCCCGGCTGCGCCGGCCGCCACGCCTGTCCGTACCGCGCCCGGCGCCGACGGCCTGGACTGGGAAGCCATGTTCATGGCGGTGGTCCCGCCAGGCACTTACACGCCCGCCGCGGCGCCGGCGTCCGCGCCTGCCGCCGCGCCCGTGGCTGCGCCCGTGGCCGCCGCAGCGCCGGCCGCGGCCGCGGCCGCTGCTCCGGCGCCCGCCAAGGCATCGGGCTGGGACGGCGTCGACCGGCGCGATGAAAAACCGGAATTCCGCGCCAACGCGCCGGCCAAGGAAGACAGCATCCGCGTCGACGCCGTCAAGCTCGACGCCCTGCTCGAAGTGGCCGGCGAATCGGTGCAGGCCGCCAACCAGGCCTCCGTGCTGCTCGAGCGCCTGCTGCAATACAAATTCGAAGGCCCGGCCGCCACCCTGATGGCCACCCTGACCGAAACGCTGGAACGCGCTTCGCGCTATTCGACCGAACTGCAGCGCGCCACCCTGGCCACCCGCATGCAGCCGGTCGGACGCCTGTTCCAGAAATTCCCGCGCCTGGTGCGCGAACTGGCCAAGGACCTGGGCAAGGACGTCGAACTGACCATCGAAGGCGCCGAGACGGAAGTCGACCGTGTGGTCGTGGACAGCCTGTACGATCCGCTGGTGCACATGCTGCGCAATGCCCTCGACCACGGTGTCGAAGGTCCCGAGGACCGGGTCGCCGCCGGCAAGCCGGCCAAGGCCTTTATTTCCCTGAAAGCCTGGCAGGAAGCGAACAGCGTCATGATCGTGCTGCAGGACGACGGCAAGGGCATGGATCCGGTCGCGCTGCGGCGCAAGGCGGTCCAGAAGGGCCTGATCAACGAAAACGGCGCCCAGAGCGACGAAGAAGCCTACCAGTTGGTGTTCCTGCCGGGCTTCTCGACCAAGGAAGTCGCCTCCTCGGTGTCCGGGCGCGGCGTGGGCATGGACGTGGTCAAGACCGCGGTGGAAAAGAACCGCGGCGCGATCCATATCGAGTCCATGCTCGGCCACGGCACCAAGTTCGCCATCCGCCTGCCGATCGAACTGTCGATCGTGCCCACCATGCTGGTCTCGACCTCGGGCGCCGCGCTGGCGCTGCCGATGGCCGTGGTCCAGCGCGTGGTGGAACTGCCCGATACCTTCATGCAGGTGGGCGGGGCGCCGGTGCTCAAGGACCAGGGCCGTCCGCTGCCGGTGCGTTCGCTGGCCGGCGCGCTGGGCTACGAGCCGTGTTCGGAAAAGGTCGGCATCGTGGTCAATGCGCCGCAACCCTACATCCTGGCCGTGTCCGCCGTCGACGGCACCGCCGACCTGGTGATCAAGCCGATGACCGCCATCGCGGTCGAGGGCATTACCGGGACCGCGCGTTCGGCCGAGGGCGAACTGGTGCTGGTGGTGGGGCTGTCCTTCCTGATGGGCGGCTGCCTGAGTACCGTGAAGTTGGCTGCCTGAGTGGCCGCCTGAGGAAAAAAACCGCGCTTGTACGCACCGTAGTGAAAAAGCCCACGCTCGCCGTGGGCTTTTTAATATTTGCTTTCATGATGCAATAACCGAATAAATATCGATAAATATGTATCAAAAGCTTGCAATGTCTCAAAACGGCGCGCCGACTACTGCATTGCACAAATATGGCATAATCATTGAGTCACCTGATTCAGGCAGTCGATTCACGCAGTTTTTGACCTCTCCATCATGATAAAAACGCTCTACGACAAACTCTGGGATTCGCACGTCGTGCGTGCCGACGACGACGGCACCACGGTCCTGTACATCGACCGCCACCTGGTGCACGAAGTGACCAGCCCGCAGGCCTTCGACGGCCTGCGCGCCGCCGACCGCAAGCTGTGGCGCACCTCCGCCAACCTGGCGGTGGCCGACCATAATGTGCCCACCACCGACCGCAAGGACGGCATCGCCGACCCTACCTCGCGCCTGCAGGTTGAAACGCTGGATGCCAATGCCAGGAGCTATGGCCTGACCTATTTCAACATGAACGACAAGCGCCAGGGCATCGTGCACGTGATCGGCCCCGAACAGGGCGCCACGCTGCCCGGCATGACGGTCGTGTGCGGGGATTCGCATACGTCCACCCACGGCGCCTTCGGCTGCCTGGCGCACGGCATCGGCACCTCCGAAGTCGAACACGTGCTGGCGACCCAGACGCTGCTGGCGAAAAAATCCAGGTCCATGCTGGTCCAGGTCGACGGCGCTCTGCCTGCCGGCGTGACCGCCAAGGACATCGTGCTGGCGGTCATCGGCAAGATCGGCACCGCCGGCGGCACCGGCTACGCCATCGAATTCGGCGGCTCCACCATCCGCTCGCTGTCGATGGAAGGGCGCATGACGGTCTGTAACATGGCCATCGAAGCAGGCGCGCGCGCCGGCATGGTGGCCGTCGACGACACCACCATCAATTATGTGAAGGGCCGTCCCTTTTCGCCGGCAGGCCCCCACTGGGACCGCGCGGTCGACTACTGGCGCACGCTGCACACCGACGCCGGCGCCCAGTTCGACATGGTCGTCACCCTCAATGCGCTGGAAGTCAAGCCGCAGGTGACCTGGGGCACCTCGCCCGAAATGGTCACCTCCATCGACGGCCGCGTGCCCGACCCCGACCTGGAAAAGGACGCGGTCAAGCGCGACGCCATGGAAAAGGCGCTGGTCTACATGAACCTGAAGCCGAACACCCCGATCGCGGACATCCGCATCGACAAGGTGTTCATCGGCTCGTGCACCAATTCGCGCATCGAAGACCTGCGCGCGGCGGCCGCCGTCGTGCGCGGCAAGCACCGCGCGTCGAACGTGCGCCTGGCGCTGGTGGTGCCCGGTTCGGGACTGGTCAAGGACCAGGCCGAGCGCGAAGGGCTGGACAAGATCTTCCGGGACGCGGGCTTCGAATGGCGCGAGCCAGGCTGCTCGATGTGCCTGGCAATGAACGCCGACCGGCTTGAGCCGGGCGAGCGCTGCGCCTCCACTTCGAACCGCAATTTCGAAGGCAGGCAGGGGCAGGGCGGACGCACCCACCTGGTGTCGCCCGCCATGGCGGCAGCGGCCGGCATCACCGGCCACTTCGTCGACGTGCGCGCACTGCGCTAACACCTTTTACCCAGGGTTCATCATGAAAAAACTATTCGCACTCTCCTTCATCGCCATCCTGCTTGCAGGCTGCAACACCGTCTCCGGCTTCGGCAAGGACGTACAAAAGGTCGGCTCCAAAGTCGAAGGCGCTGCCAAGAAATAAGGCCCATGGATAAATTTACGATATACGAAGGACTGGTGGCGCCGCTCGATCGCGCCAACGTCGATACCGACGCCATCATCCCGAAGCAGTTCCTGAAGTCGATTCACCGGACCGGCTTCGGCCCCAACCTGTTCGACGAATGGCGTTACCTGGACCACGGCGAACCGGGCAAGGACAACAGCGGCCGTCCGCTCAATCCCGACTTCGTGCTCAACCAGGCACGCTACCAGGGCGCCTCGATCCTGCTGACCCGTAAAAACTTCGGCTGCGGCTCTTCGCGCGAACACGCGCCGTGGGCGCTCGACCAGTATGGCTTCCGCGCCATCATCGCGCCCAGCTTCGCCGACATCTTCTTCAACAATTGCTACAAGAGCGGCCTGCTGCCGGTGGTGCTGCCCGAAGCGCAGATCGACCACTTGTTCAATGAAGTGAAGGCCTTCCCGGGTTTTCGCCTCGTGGTCGACCTGCAGCAGCAGCGCGTCTCGACCAGCAACGGCACCCTGTCCTACCAGTTCGACATCGACCAGTTCCGCAAGTACTGCCTGATGAACGGCCTGGACGACATCGGCCTGACCTTGCGCCACGCCGACGAGATCCGCGCCTTCGAAGAGCGCCACCTTGCCGCCCAGCCCTGGCTGGCGAACGTCATCTAATAGATAGAGCAAACCAGAACATGAAAATTGCAATCCTTCCGGGTGACGGCATCGGCCCCGAAATCATGGCGCAGGCGGTCAAGGTCCTGAACGTGCTGGGCGAATCGTTCGAGATGGAAAGCGCGGACGTGGGCGGAGCCGGTTACGCCGCGCACGGCCACCCGCTGCCGCCGGCCACGCTGGCCCTGGCCAAGTCGGCCGACGCGGTGCTGTTCGGCGCCGTTGGCGACTACAAGTACGACAGCCTGGAACGCTCGCTGCGTCCCGAACAGGCCATCCTGGGGCTGCGCAAGGAGCTGGCGCTATTCGCCAACCTGCGTCCCGCGATTTTGTATCCCGAACTGGCGGGCGCCTCGACCCTCAAGCCCGAAGTGGTGTCGGGCCTGGACATCCTGATCATCCGCGAACTGACCGGCGACATTTACTTCGGCAAGCCGCGCGGCGTGCGCGAATGCCCGGACGGTCCGTTCAAGGGCGAGCGCGAAGGCTTCGACACCATGCGCTACGCCGAAACCGAAATCCGCCGCATCGCCCACGTGGCCTTCCAGGCCGCGCAAAAGCGCAGCGGCCGCGTGACCAGCGTCGACAAGGCCAATGTGCTGGAAACCTTCCAGTTCTGGCGCGACATCGTCACCGACGTGCACAAGGAGTACCAGGACGTCGAACTCGATCATATGTATGTCGACAACGCCGCCATGCAGCTGGTGCGCGCGCCGAAAAAATTCGACGTCATGGTCACCGGGAATATGTTCGGCGACATCCTGTCCGATTGCGCGGCCATGCTCACCGGTTCGATCGGCATGCTGCCTTCGGCCTCGCTCGACGCGAACAACAAGGGCCTGTACGAACCGTCGCACGGTTCGGCGCCCGACATCGCGGGCAAGGGCATCGCCAATCCGCTGGCCACCATCTTGTCGGCGGCCATGATGCTGCGCTTCTCGCTGAACAAGGTGGCGCAGGCCGACCGCATCGAAACGGCGGTCAAGAAGGTTCTCGCGCAGGGTTTGCGCACGGCCGATATTTACGAGCCGGGTACCAGCCGCGTCGGTACCGAAGAAATGGGTAATGCGGTAGTTCTGGCACTCGGTTAGAAGCACTCTTTAAACGTACGAAGGTAAGACAAAAAGGAAAGATGATGAAATTAGTTGGCTTGGTAGGTTGGCGCGGTATGGTCGGTTCGGTCCTGATGCAGCGCATGCAGGACGAGGGCGATTTCGCCCACATCGAACCCGTGTTCTTCACAACGTCGAACGCGGGCGGCAAAGCCCCCGCAATGGCGAAGAACGAGACTACCCTGAAATCGGCGACCGACATGACCGAGCTGTCCAAGTGCGAGATTATCATTTCCTGCCAGGGCGGCGACTACACTTCCGAGGTGTTCCCGAAACTGCGCGCGTCCGGCTGGAACGGCTACTGGATCGACGCCGCGTCGACCCTGCGCATGAACGACGACGCCGTCATCGTGCTCGACCCGGTCAACCTCGACGTCATCAAGAACGCCATGACGCGTGGCGTGAAGAACTACATCGGCGGCAATTGCACCGTGTCCTGCATGCTGATGGGCCTGGGCGGCCTGTTCCAGCACAAGCTGGTCGACTGGATGACGTCCATGACCTACCAGGCGGCGTCCGGCGGCGGCGCCCAGCACATGCGCGAGCTGCTGACCCAGTTCGGCACCATCAACAGCTCGGTGAAATCGCTGCTCGACGACCCGGCCTCGGCCATCCTGGAAATCGACCGCACCGTGCTGGCCACCCAGCACGGCCTGTCTGCCGAGGAAACCAAGCAGTTCGGCGCGCCGCTGGCAGGCAACCTGATTCCCTGGATCGACAAGGACCTGGGCAACGGCCAGTCGAAGGAAGAATGGAAGGCCGGCGCCGAGACCAACAAGATCCTGGGCCTGGGCGCCGCCTTCGGCAGCCGCGACATCCCGGTCGACGGCCTGTGCGTGCGCATCGGCGCCATGCGCTCGCATTCGCAGGCGCTGACGATCAAGCTGACAAAGGATGTGCCGATCGACGAGATCACCGACATCATCGCCTCGGCCAACCAGTGGGTCAAAGTGGTGCCGAACACGCGCGAAGCGTCGGTCAGCGGCCTGTCGCCGGCCGCCGCCACCGGCAGCCTGACCATTCCGGTGGGCCGTTTGCGCAAGATGTCCATGGGTCCCGAGTACCTGTCGGCGTTCACCGTCGGCGACCAATTGTTGTGGGGCGCGGCCGAACCATTGCGCCGCATGCTTCGTATTATCCTCGACAAGTAAGTTGTCAAAGGGTGCAATAACATTGCATTTCGTTCAATACCACTCACGGGCCGCTGGTAGCGGCCCGTGTGTCTCAGAATGCAGCAAATTGCGCGTTTACAGGGACTTACCGCCAACTTATCATCCAAAAGCTTGCATGCCGTAAAGCATGATGATATGTTGAGACCTCCGGGAAACCAGCTTTCTCCCCAGTCAACTCTGATGCCGCCTACTATGCCTGTAAACAATCGCTCCAAGATAACTTCGTTCGCGTTGAAATCCCTGACTGGCGCCGTCGCCAGCGCGGTGTTTCTTTCATCGTCTGCCTACGCGGCAGGGCTGGGCAAGCTGACAGTCCTTTCCGCCCTGGGCCAGCCGCTGAACGCCGAGATCGAACTGACTGCAGTGTCGGCAGACGAGGGAAGCAGCCTGGTCGCCAAACTGGCGCCGGCCGATGCCTTCCGCCTGGCAAACATCGAATTCAATCCCGCGCTGCTCGCGCTGCGCTTCAATGTCGAACAGCGCGGTACGCGCCAGTTCGTCAAGATCACCTCGGCATCGCCCGTCAACGAACCCTTCGTCGACATGCTGCTCGAGCTGAGCTGGAGCACCGGCCGCCTGGTACGCGAATACACTTTCCTGCTCGACCCCGCCGAAATGCGCACCGCCAATTCGGCCCAGGTCGCCGCACCGGTGGACGTGCTGTCGCAGGGCAACCGCACCAATGCCCAGCCAGCCCGCCCGGCGCCAACCCCGCGTCCGGCCGCCAGCACGCCGGCGGCCCCGGCCGCACAGCAGCAAGCCGCCCAGCCTGCCGCCGCGCCTGCCCCGTCGGCAGCGACGGTGCCAAGTGGCAATGCTTCCGAATACAAGGTCCAGAAGGGCGATTCGCTGGGCAAGATCGCCGCGCGCCTGAAGCCGGTCGAAGTCTCGCTCGACATGATGCTCGTCGCGCTGTACCGCGCCAATCCGGACGCTTTCTCCGGCAACAATATGAACCGCCTGAAGTCGGGCCAGATCCTGGCGGTGCCCGATACGGCCGCCATCAAGGGCACCGGCGACGGCGAAGCGCGTGGCGTCGTCGTGGCCCACGCAGCCGATTTCAATGCCTACCGCGCCAAGCTGGCCGGCCAGGTTTCGACCGCGGCGCCGGACAAGGCGCCCGAGGCGAGCCAGAGCACCGGCGGCAAGATCACCGCGCAAGTGGCCGAGCGCCCGACCGCGGCCAATGTGGCGAAGGACCAGCTCAAGCTGTCGAAGGCGGCCCAGCCGACCGAAGGCAAGTCCGCCGCCGTCAGCACCGAAGAAAAGATTGCCAAGGAAAAAGCACTTGCCGAAGCGACCGCGCGCGTCAAGGAACTCGAGCGCAATGTCAGCGAGCTGGAAAAGCTGATGGCCGTCAAGAGCAAGGCTGGCACCGAAGCGCAGAAACCGGCGCCCGTGGTCGTGCCGCCGCCCGCCGCCAAGCCGGCTGTCGTGGCGCCCGCTCCGGTGCCCGCGCCTGCCGTCGCCGTCAAGCCGTCCGCCGCTGTCGTGGCCAAGCCGGCCGTCGTGGTGCCGCCCCCAGCCAAGCCGGCCGTGCCGCCACCTGCGACCGCCGCCAAGAAAACCCCGCCGCCGCCGGCCACGCCTGCCTCCACCGAGCCGGGTTTCATGGACATGGTGATGGAAAACATCATGATGATCCTGGGCGGCATCGGCGCCCTGATCCTCGTGTTCGCCGGCCTGGCCATGGCGCGCCGCAAGAAGGCGTCGAAAGGCAATGCGACCGAACCATCTATCCTGGGCGCACCGACCGACCAGGCCCATTCGCTGTTCGCCGAAACCGGCGGCCAGAGCGTGGACACCAGCAACAGCGTGTTCAATTCCAGCTTTGCCCCATCGGCCAGCCAGCTCGACACCAATGAAGTGGACCCGGTCGCGGAAGCGGACGTCTACATCGCTTACGGCCGCGATGCCCAGGCAGAAGAAATTCTCAAGGAAGCACTGCGTACCCATCCGGAACGCTATCCGGTCCGCCTGAAACTGCTGGAAATCTACGCGGCCCGCAAGGATCTGCGCGCATTCGAAGGCCAGGCAAGCGAGCTCTACAGCATGACCAAGGGCATGGGCGACGAATGGGCACAGGCAGCTGCGCTGGGCCTGGCCATCGATCCGCCCAATCCGCTGTATGCCGGCGCCCCGAGCGCCGCACCGGCGCCCGCCGCCGCCTCGGAAGAAGCGGCGATCCTGAACGAACAGCTGGAAGAGTCGATCATCGGCAGCATGCCGGAAGAAGCGCGCAATATGGACCTGTCGGCTGACGCCACGGCCGTTCCTGCCGCGCCGAAAGCGGCCGAAGACCACACCCTGGACTTCGACCTGGGCGGGCTGTCGTTCGAACCGGTGAAGGCCGACGCACCCGCGGCCCCGCCGGCCGACCTGGCGCCGAGCACCCAGCCCATGATGGACATGGACTTCGCCGCCCCCGCGGCAGCCGCGCCGATCAGCCTGTCCAAGAGCGATGCCGCCCTGGACATGGACTTCAATATGGATATCGACAAGCCTGCCGCCACGCCGCCTGCCGCGCAGCACGCACAGGCGCTGGACGACATCAGCCTGGACCTGGCCAGCCACGACCTGTCGGCCGAATTTGCCGCCGGCGACAGCAAGGATGGCATGGGCGACCTGGCCAGCGCATTCGACATTCCGGCGCCGCCGTCGGCCGCGCCTGCAGCCCCGGCCGCCCCGGCCGGCAACAGCATGGACTTCGGCGACATGAATTTCGACCTGCCGGGCACGCCTGCCGCAGCCCCGGCCGCCAAGGCGGACGATGCCGAAGACTTCTTCGCGATGCCGGACCTGCCGGGCGGCGCGCCTGTCGTACCGGCGCCGGCGCCATCGTTCGACATGTCCGGCATCGACCTCGACCTGCCAGCCGGCGGCGCCGAGACCGCCTTGCCGGACTTCGATGTGGCCACCGCCGACAATGGCGAAGGTTCGGCCGTGCACATGGAAATGGAAACCAAGCTCGACCTGGCGATCGCTTACCAGGAAATTGGCGACAAGGAAGGCGCGCGCGAGCTGCTGGACGAAGTCATCAAGGGCGGCACCGCGGAGCAGGTCGGCAAGGCGAACGACATGCGCGCCAAGCTGGCGTAGGACATGCATTGAAACGGATAGCACTGGGTGTCCAGTACGACGGTAGCGCCTTCAATGGCTACCAGAAGCAGCCAGACCGCAACACCGTACAGGACCGGCTCGAAATCGCGCTCGAGAAATTCGCGCGCGTCGAGCTGGGCACCACCTGCGCCGGGCGCACCGATACCGGTGTCCACGCCCTCGAACAAGTCATCCACTTCGATACCGAACTGACCCGCGACATGCAGTCCTGGGTCCGTGGCGTGAACACCTTCCTGCCGGACGCGATCGCCGTGCGCTGGGCCACCGAGGTGCCGGCACTGCCGGGCCAGGAATTCCACGCCCGCTTTTCCGCCTTCGCCCGCACCTACCACTACGTGCTGTACAACAACCCTGTGCGTTCGCCCTTGCTGGCCGGGCGCGCCGGCTGGGTGTTCCGCCAGCTCGACGTGGACCTGATGCGCGAGGCGGCGGCCTGCCTGGTGGGCACCCATGATTTTTCGGCCTTCCGCTCCTCGCAATGCCAGGCCAAAACCCCGGTCAAGCAGATGCACGAGGTGAAGGTGGAGCGGCGCGGCGAAGTGATCGTCTTCACGCTGCGCGCCAGCGCCTTCCTGCACCACATGGTGCGCAACCTGATCGGCTCGCTCATCTACGTGGGCCAGGGGCGCCACACGCCGGCCTGGATGGCCGACGTGCTGGAAGGGCGCGACCGCAACGATGCCGCGCCCACCTTCATGCCGGACGGCCTGTACCTGGCAAAAATCGATTACGATCCGAAATGGGGCCTGCCGCAGAACGCGACCAGCCCGCTACCCTGGTTCTGAGCATGCATCGCACACGCATCAAAATCTGCGGGCTGACCCGCGCCGACGATGTCCGGTCGGCCGTGGCGGCCGGCGCCGACGCGCTCGGCTTCGTGTTCTACCCGCCCAGCCCGCGCTACGTGACGGCCAGCCAGGCCGGCGCCCTGATGGCGGCCGTGCCGCCGTTCGTGAGCACGGTGGCCCTGTTCGTCAATGCCGGCGTGGACGAGGTGGTGGCGGTGGCCGCCGCCGCGCCGTTTTCCCAGCTCCAGTTCCATGGCGACGAAACGGCACAGCAGTGCGCCGCCATCGCGGCGGCGGTCGGGCGGCCCTTCCTGCGGGTGTTTCGCGTCAAGCCCGACACAAGCGCCGCCGATTTGCTAGAATATGAGCTTCAATACCGCTCCGCCAGTCCCTTGTTCTCGGGTTTGTTGCTCGATACCTTCGTGGACGCCTACGGTGGAGCAGGAAAGGCATTCGATTGGTCTCTCATTCCAAAAGAACTCGCGCCTCGGGTCGTTTTAAGTGGTGGCTTGAGCGTACACAGCGCGACTGACGCGGTGGTACGCGTACGCCCCTATGCCGTCGACATCAGCAGTGGTGTCGAAGAGCGCAAGGGGATCAAGGACGCCCGCAAGATCGCCGCCTTCGTGTGCGCGGTCCGGGCAGCCGACACCACCATTGAAAGCGAGAATACCCATGAAAGACGCACCTGAACGCGCTCCGGCGGCGCCCCTGTTCCAGACTCCCGAATACCAGCTTCCCGACGCGCGCGGCCATTTCGGCCCCTACGGCGGTTCCTTTGTCGCCGAAACGCTCAGCCACGCGCTGGCCGAGCTGAAAGAGGCGTACGCCAAATACAGCACCGATCCTGAATTCCTCGACGAATTCCGCTACGAACTGAAGCACTTCGTCGGTCGCCCCTCGCCGGTCTACCATGCCAAGCGCTGGTCCGAACAGCAGGGCGGGGCGCAGATCTTCTTCAAACGCGAAGACCTGAACCACACCGGCGCCCACAAGATCAACAACGTCATCGGCCAGGCATTGCTGGCCAGGCGCATGGGCAAGCCGCGCATCATCGCCGAAACCGGGGCCGGCCAGCATGGCGTGGCCACCGCCACCATCTGCGCCCGCTTCGGGCTCGAATGCGTGGTCTACATGGGCAGCGAAGACGTCAAGCGCCAGGCCCAGAATGTGTACCGCATGAAGCTGCTGGGCGCGACCGTGGTGCCGGTGGAATCGGGCTCGAAAACCCTGAAGGACGCGCTCAACGAAGCCATGCGCGACTGGGTCACCAATATCGAAAACACCTTTTACATCATCGGCACGGTGGCAGGCCCCCACCCGTATCCGATGATGGTGCGCGACTTCCAGTCCGTCATCGGCGAAGAATGCCTGGTCCAGATGCCCGAACTGACGGGGCGCCAGCCGGACTACGTCATCGCCTGCATCGGCGGCGGCTCGAACGCGATGGGCATTTTCTATCCCTACATCGATGAAAAAAATGTCCAGCTGATCGGCGTCGAAGCGGCGGGCGAGGGCCTCGCATCGGGCAAGCACGCCGCCTCGCTGACGGCCGGCTTCCCGGGCGTATTGCACGGCAACCGCACCTACCTGCTGCAGGACGAGAACGGCCAGATCATCGAAACCCATTCGGTGTCGGCCGGCCTCGATTATCCGGGCGTGGGGCCGGAACACGCCTGGCTGAAGGACCTGGGCCGGGCCCAGTATGTGTCGGTGACGGACGAGGAAGCGCTGGCCGCCTTCCACGACTGCTGCCATATCGAAGGGATCATTCCCGCGCTGGAATCGTCGCACGCGCTGGCCTACGCGGCCAAACTGGCGCCCACGCTGGACAAGGACAAGATCATCCTGGTCAACCTGTCGGGCCGCGGCGACAAGGACATGCACACGGTGGCCGAACGGATGGGCCTGAACTGGTAGGTCGGAAAAGCGCAGCGCCTTCCACCAATCGCCGACAACCCCAGCCAACCAAGAAAGCACCGCCATGTCCAGAATCGCACCAAGCTTCGCCGCACTCAAAGCCCGTAACAAGACCGGCCTGGTCACCTTCATCACCGCCGGCGACCCCGGCCCCGACGCCACCGTGCCGCTGATGCACGCCATGGTGGCCGGCGGCGCCGACATCCTCGAACTCGGCGTCCCCTTTTCCGACCCCATGGCCGAGGGCCCGGTCATCCAGCGCGCCTGCGAGCGCGCGCTCAAGTTCAACATCAGCACGACCGACGTCTTCAACTACGTCCGTGAATTCCGCAAGACCGATGCCACCACGCCGGTCGTGCTGATGGGCTACGCCAACCCGATCGAACGCATGGGCACGGACAACTTCATTGCCCGCCTGAAGGAAGCCGGCGCCGACGGCGCCATCGTGGTCGACTATCCGCCCGAAGAATGCGAAGCGTTCGCCGCGGCCATGCGTGCCAGCGAACTGGACCTGATCTTCCTGCTGGCGCCCACCTCGACGGCCGAACGCATCGCCCAGGTCGCCAGGTTCGGCAGCGGCTTCAGTTACTACGTCTCGCTCAAGGGCGTGACCGGCGCCGGCAACATCGATACGGCCGACGTGGCGCGCCGCCTGGCCGCCATCCGCGAGCATGTCGGCATTCCGATCGGCGTGGGTTTCGGCATCCGCGACGCGGCCACGGCCAAGGCGGTGGCGGCGGTGGCCGACGCCGTCGTGATCGGCAGCCGCATCATCCAGGAGATCGAGGCCTCGCCGCCGGGCGAAGCGGTAGCACGCGTGCAAGCCTTTGTGGCGGGCATCCGCAGCGCACTCGACAGCAATTAAATACCTGTGTCGCTGCCATCGCCTGGATCTACAACCTGGTTGCCGCGCGTGGGCGGCGTCGAATTGACGACCGTCGAAGTGAACTAGGAGCCTGCGCGGCAGAAGGAGGCTCCCAGGCTAATGCCAGCGCACGGGCGTGCCGCTGGCCAGTGAGCTGAGCACCAGCACGCCGCCGGCGCCGGCCACGCTGCCCAGGTCGTCCGCCAGCTTCGAGCCGGCGCCGGCCGCCTCGGGCGGCGCCAGCACGCCGACCCAGGCATCGCGCCCGGAGCGCTTGGCCGCATACAGGCACTGGTCCGCCATCTTCACGGCATCCTCCCAGGGATAGGCGCCCGGATCCGTTTCGATGACCGGGAAGGCGGAAAAACCGATCGAGCAGGTGCGCTGCAGGACCACCCCATTGCCCACGTCATAGCGCTGGTCGCAGATCGACATGCGCAGGTTTTCCGCCATCACGCTGGCGAAATTGCGGTCGGCATTGCGCGCCACGATCAGGAATTCCTCTCCACCCCAGCGCACCACGTAATCGGCATCGCGGCAAGCCTTGCGCAAGGCCAGGCTGCTCTGCTGCAGCACCAGGTCGCCGGCGGCGTGGCCGAAGCTGTCATTGACCGACTTGAAGTGATCCAGGTCGACCATGAAAAACAGCAAGGTCTTGTTCAAGCCTTCGCGCGCGAAGTCGTGCGACCGGTACTGGCGCGTCACCCGCGCCAGTTCGTCGGGCATGGACAGGCCCAGGAAGCGCCGGTTCTTCAGGCCGGTCAGCGGGTCGACCATGCTGGCGTCCTGCAGCGCCGCGTTGGCTTTTTCCAGGGCGTCGGTACGGGCGCGCACCAGCACTTCCAGTTCGCTGTTGCGGCGGTGCAGGCGGCCCAGGCGCCAGCGCAGGAACAGCAGCAGCAGGGCGGCGCCGCCAAGGGTACCCAGGGCCAAGGCCCAGGGCGTGCGCCACCAGGGCGCCAGGATGACGACTTCGCACATGCCGCTCGGGCCGAATTGCCCGGCGCCCAGCGCCGCCTGCACTTCGAATCGGTAGGTGCCGGGCGGCAGGCCGGTGTAGCGCGCTTCGCGCACATCGGTGTCGCGCCAGGCATCTTCAAACCCCACCAGCCTTACCTGCACCCGGACCTTGGATTCGTTGATGTAGCTGAGCACGGCGAAGCGGAATTCGAGGGCGCGGTCTTCCCAGGCGACGCGCGGCACGGGCGCGGCCAGGACGGCGCCGTGGCCGTCGTGCACGCGCAGCACGCGGGCCGCGGGCGGGGGCGGCGCCGGTGGCGCGTCCGCCGCGCGGTAGTGGGCGATGCCGTTGGCCATGCCCACCCAGACGTCGCCGTTCGGGTCGGCCCAGAAAGCGTTCGCGGCCGAATCGTCGCTGGGCAAGCCTTCGCCGCGGCCGAACTGGTCCAGCCGTCCCTGGTGCCAGCGCTTGACGCCTTGCGCCGTCCCCAGCCACAGCGCGCCCCGGGCGTCGAAACCGATCGAATAAATATTGTCGCTGACCAGGCCGGCCGGCTGGTCGACCTGGGTGGCGGCGCCCAGTCCGTCGGCGCCAAGCTTGAAGCGGGTCAGGCCATGGATGTTCCAGTAGCTGACCAGCAGTTCGCCGGCAGGATCGAGGGCCAGGGCTTCGACGTGCAGTTCGCGCAAGCCGTGCCGGAGTCCGTAGCGCTGCCAGCGCTTGCCGTCGAAATACGCCAGTCCGGCCATGCCGGCTGCCCACAGGCGCCCTTTCGCATCGCGGATCACCTGGTTGATCTGTTCCTTCGCGTCGCCCCCGGGCAGGGCGACCGGGGTGCTGGCGTAGCCGCCGCCGGCGGGCGCCACGCGCAGCAAGCCGTGCGTCAGCGTGCCCACATACAGGGCGCCGTCGGCCGCCACCTGCATGCTGTTGACGGAGCTCGGCTCGTCCTTGCTGCCGAAGGGTACCGCCTGGAAGGCGCTGCTGCCGGCCGCGCGCAGCAGCAGGGCGTTGCCGGCATCCTTGGCATTGTTTCCGCCCACCCAGAAGTTGCCCGCGCCATCTTCGGCGAAGGCATAGATGGCGCGCCCGCCCGTCCCCTCGATGGCTTGCCACTGGCTGCCGGCCGAGCGGGCCAGGCCGCGGTTGGTGCCGGCCCACAGCACGCCGTCGCGGCTGCGGAATACGCCCCAGACCGTGTCCGAAGGCAGCTTCTGGCGCCGCGTATGGGAGGTCCAGGCGCCCCGGCCCTGCAGGCGCTGCACGCCTTCGGAACCGATCCAGGGATTGCCTTCGCGGTCGAACAGGATGGTGGTGGCCCACTGGGTGGGCAAGCCTTGCTGTTCGTCGAGCAGCCAGGCCTGGTCGCCGTCAAAGCGGGCCAGGCCCAGGTTGGTGGGCGTCCAGATCCGGCCTTGCGCATCTTGCGCCATCTGGCTTTTCTGGACCGATGCGCCGGGCAGCTTGTCGGAAAGGTCCCGCACCTGGCCTTCGAAGGACGCCAGGCGCAGCAGCATGCGGCGGCCGCGGATCCAGATGCGGCCCTGGCTGTCGGTGAGCAGGGCATTGGGTATTTCATGCTCGACGCCAGGCGGCAGGGCGCGGGCGACCCAGCTGCCGTCGCCCGCGCGGCGGTACAGCTTGCCTTCCGCCGCGGCCAGGAATTGCTTGCCGTCCGGCGCGACCCAGGCGGCGCCGCCGTCGGCCTGCGGCAAGCCCTTGACCGGCACCAGCTTGTCGGGCGGCCCTTCGTAAAAACCCTTGTCGGTGGCCACCAGCAGGTAGCCCGAAAGCGAGGCCCCGATCGCGTCGATGCGCCGCTCGGGCAGGATGCCGGCCTTGAGCGTGGCCTCGGTGCGGGTGCCGGCCCAGGCGACCGCGCCCTTGGCATGGATCAGCCAGATGCGCCCGCCCGGCTCGGTGACCATATGGTTGATGGCATCGCTGAGCAAGCCGTCATCGCTGCCGAAGCGCTGGAAGCGGTTGCCGTCGTAGCGGAACAGGCCGTCTTCGGTGCCGGCCAGGATGAAGCCATCCTTGTCCTGGGCCAGGCCGGTGACGGCCTGGTTGCGCAAACCCTGGTCGGCGCCGTAATTGCGGAACGAATAGCTGCCGGGCGTGTCGTCAGCCCCCGCTGGCGCGGACATGAGCAGTAGCAGTGCGGCGCCGGCGCACAGGAGGCGATTGAAGGAATATGGCAAGGAAGCTATCCTTTTTGCGTGCAAGCTAATTTGTTGCATCTTTGCCAGTATCAATTGACGTGGCGCATGCGTCAACGGAAATAGCGTGCATCGTGCTGCTTTTGTCGCGTAGTGCGAACCGGGCCCGGCTTTGCGTATGGACAGGCTGCTTGCCGAAGGTGGGTAGCGAAGTGCGGCTTGGCCGCTCAGATAGGGAAAGGAGGGGATTTTTCTTGTATTTGAAATATTGTTTCGTGGGTTGTGTCCGACTTGCAGAGCGTCGCCGCGAAAATCGTCGCTACCAGCGCTCAAGTGGTCAGGCGATGTAGGATTCTATCTCTACTCTGTGGCCTGATCATCGAGTTTCCATGCGGTTGTCGAGCTAAATCGAGGGCTTGCCCCAGTCAGCCTTTCCCATAGCGACGGTTCACCAAATAGAATGATTTTTGGCATTAGCTCTCCTGCCGTGAAATACCGCCTTCGCTCGCCGTCAATGGCTTCCTGCTTGCACAGCCACCATCCAGTTTGAGGGCAAGGCATCCCCGAGTCGATCCAGCGAGCTTCGGAACGGCCGACAGGGTTGCCTGGGTTGATCGAACTATTCTTTAGTGGCCGAACACGAATCGAATTCAGAAGTTGGTCCCACAGCGCGATAGCTTCGTCGTCAGTGATGCTTGGCTGAACACTTGCGTTGCGATTCGACGCTACCCCGGAGTCGAGTCGGATATCAAGATGCGGTCGAAGTGAATCATGCACGGCTCCCAGGCTTTCGTAGCGAAACTCGTGTGCTTCCGTATTGTGTAAATGAGCAGGAGTGCGAGTGAGTATCTCGACTCCTTTCCAATCTCCCAGTTGCCGCTTCTCGTGCCGCAGCATCTTGATTCGGGCGAATACGGCGCCGAGGCCACGTTCCTCTGCGGCTTCCCTTGCCTGTTCTCGCATCAATTCCAAGCGCCCAGTTTCCGCCAAATACTTCTGGTTCTTGTGAACATCCAGGGATATGTGGACATCAGGGAATTCCTTGAGGCGAATGCCGATTGTCACCCGTTCGCGTTGGGGATCCAGGGCGACGAAACCGCCCTCAATACAGGTTCCTGGGCCCGGTGAAACTTCGTCTTCTGAGCGGGGCAAGAGATGGCTGGCCACCCGGTTGAATATCGCGATGCGGTCGTATTCCGGAAGAATACTGTTGAGGTGTTGAATGAAAAGGTCATCTCCTATAGGGATGTAGGAATGTATTGCATATCCAATCTGGTTCTTGGACCCGAACACAATCTTTTGTCCGGGAACCGTGCCCTCAATAGTTTTGCCGAACAACGGCAGGTTTCGGATGTCATCCTCGCGCAACAATTCTCGCTCTTCTTCGATTTCGACGAGTCTTGCGGCGACATGATCAGCAATTTTTTTGCTTTGCCCTTTGAAGAAACTGATTGGCGCTTCAACTTCGGCCGGGCCATAAACGACGGTCGCAGTTTCTGGAATGCGTATTTCAAAGCGGCTAAAGCACACTAACTTGGTTCGTTCGAAGATCACTTGGAGGCGTGGGGGGAGCGGTTGCATTTTTGGCCTCGTAGATGGGTAGGCGGTCTGACTTTGTGTCATAAGCAAGAATGCCAAGGTCGCCAGCATGAAACAGTGGCAGACTTTGTGCAGGTATCGGAGCGTCGTCACTACTTGCTCCATTTCATCTGCGCGGCAATGCGTATCAGGCTGTAAATTGTTGAAGCCACGACCGCCGAGTCGCTGTAACTAGCCTGATGTTCGTATCCGGTCTGCCGAAATATACCTTTGAACTTGCCGGTCAAGAGTTGCGCGTCGGCCGAATGCAGTGGCACTGTCTGATCGCCGGGCTCTGCCGGATCGAGCAATTTCGCACGGAGCTCGCGCTTGGTTTGTAGATTGGGATCGGTCAAATGCAATTGACCTTTGGCGTCATCGGCGGTGATTCTAAGGAAGTCGACATCATTGGTTGATGGGCCATTGTCGATTTCCCACACAACGTTTTTCCACGTCGCACGCTTCGGGTCTGCGCCATAGTGGCCATAGCTTTCGAAGTGATATGTAGCGCGAATGGCCTTGTGAAAACTTTTCGCCCGGTCCAAAAGTCGGCAAGCTTCCATGAAGCCGGATCCATCGGCTTCGGCTGGATTGATCCATTCCTCGCGCAGCAAACCAAACCATTTGTCAGGGACTTTGTATATTTCTTCGTACGGATCTCCCTTCACTGGCAGGCTCTTCAAAGTTCGCCCATCTTGCTTGACCTGGAGCCAGCCATTTCCGTAATCTTGATTGGGAAGTAGCTCAAGGCCCCCTTGCGAATTGCCAAGGACTGGCGTTACACAAGAACCGGTGTTCCCCAGGATCTTTGAACTGATTGAATTGCCTTCGAACCCGCAGCGCACGCGTTTGTACGCCGCACCGGCACCCATCGCTGGCATCACGCCATGGACGATGCCTAGCACTTTGTCATTGAGCTTGCCCATTGCCGGGTGAATTGCGGCTCGTGCAACGAGGCCACCCATCGAATGTGTTACAAGGATCACTTTTTCACATTGAAACCCTTGACTTTGATAGCGCGCTATCAAGGCTTCAATTCGCTTCGCAATTGCAGTGCCCGACACCTCGTTTCCTTTTAGCCAGTTATACCCCATGGCATGCACTGGGAACCAACATCCCCTGACCGTGTCGCGTAAGGTTGTCTCGTCCAGTGCCGACTGCAGTGGCAGCTTATGGGCCTGCCATTCAGTCGGATTCACCCCGAGAACGAATTTTTTTAGGTACACGCTTGCCGTGCCGTCACTAAATGCCCCGTTCAGGTGCCGTTCACACGAACAAAGGATATCTGCGTAGCTGCTGAAATACACTTCACCCCAGCCGCGTTCTCGAGCTTTTTGCTCCCTCGTTCTAGGTTTTTCTGTGCCCGGCAAGTCACTTTGAAGTAATGGACCGTCAAGTCGATCGTAACCGCCGTACCCCAATGGATAATAAACCGCGCTATTGCGCGTGTCGGTTGTTTCTGTTGGGTTGCCTGTCGCGGCGTCTTCCGGATTGTAGATGTCGAGTTCGGTGGCGTTTGGGTCTAGGCGCCTTTGGCGTTCCTTAGGGGAATCGTTGTATTGGGCTGCCGAGACGGAAAGGTTATCGGGTCGCCAGGCAATATTGTGAGGCTGCTTTAGTTCCTTCTGCCGCGCCGCACTCATGCGCAGATTGGATCCCATGATGCCCGGAATGAAAATGACAGGAAGGACGCGCTTCGGCGGAATGCTCATGACCTGAGGTACACGATCTTGTTCTGGTGTTACATAGCCGTATGCCACTCTTCCCTGTTTCCTATCCGGATTAACGGGAAGTTTGTTGCCTGGAAGTGGCTGCATGTCTGGCATTGCGGTCTACCCTTTCTGTTTCACGGCTGACATGGATCAGTGGATCTAGATGCTCGAAATCACCAATTTGAACGATTTTCCAGGTAATGAGTTGCGCTACATCATGGTTTCGAATGCGCGCCTGGGGGTATTTCCGGGAAGGGAACTGATTCGTCCGGAAATTGCCAAGATTGCAATGATTTTGCGTATGCACAGGCTGCTTGCCGGCCGCGGGAACTGTGCGGCCGGCTTCCCCGTCCAAAGGTGAGGGAAGGAAAAATTCATTGTTCAACGAACAATGTTTCCCCGGTTGTGTTCGACAAGCAGAGTCTTAACCGCTAAACTACCGTCCACTGAAGATAGCCGCAGAAGGAGAATGTATGAGTTGGTTAGAAAAACTGCTGCCCCCACGTATCCAGCGTTCCGACGCCGCCGCTCGCAAGACCATGCCGGAAGGCCTGTGGGTCAAATGCCCGTCCTGCGAAGCCGTCCTGTACCGTACCGACCTCGAATCGAATCTCCATGTCTGCCCGAAATGCAGCCATCACATGCGTATCCGCGCACGCGAGCGCCTCGACGGCTTGCTCGACGAAGGCGGGCGCTACGAAATCGGCCAGGAAACCCTGCCGGTCGACACCCTCAAGTTCAAAGACAGCAAAAAATATCCTGACCGCCTGAAAGCGGCCATGGACGCCACCGGCGAAACCGATGCGCTGATCGTGCTCGGCGGCTCCATCATGAGCTTGCCCGTGGTCGTGGCCGCCTTCGAATTCGAATTCATGGGCGGCTCCATGGGTTCCGTGGTCGGCGAGCGCTTCGTGCGCGGCGCCCAGGTCGCGCTGGAACAGAAAGTGCCGTTCATCTGCATCACCGCCACCGGCGGCGCGCGCATGCAGGAAGGCTTGCTGTCGCTGATGCAAATGGCGAAAACCACCGCCATGCTGACCAAATTGTCCGAGAAAAAGCTGCCTTTCATCAGCGTGCTGACCGATCCGACTATGGGCGGCGTGTCCGCCTCGTTCGCCTTCATGGGCGACGTCGTGATCGCCGAGCCGAAAGCGCTGATCGGCTTTGCCGGCCCGCGCGTGATCGAAAACACGGTCCGCGAAAAGCTGCCGGAAGGCTTCCAGCGCGCCGAGTTCCTGGTCACCAAGGGCGCGGTCGACATGATCGTCGATCGCCGCAAGATGCGCGAAGAAATCGCCCGTTTGCTCGCTTTGCTGCAGGACCAGGCCGTCGAAGTCATCGCTTAAGCCTTCTCCGCACGGGCCATGGCAGGCGCCATGGCCCGTCAACACCCTTCCGCTCGCACCCATGTCCACACTTCCCACCACCTTGCCCGCGTGGCTGGCGCTGCTCGAATCGCGCCATGCCGAAGTCCATATCGACATGGGGCTGGACCGTGTCCGCGCCGTCAAGGAGCGCCTGGCGCTGGCCTTTGCCTGCCCCGTGATCATGGTGGCCGGCACCAACGGCAAGGGATCCACCTGTTCCATGCTCGAAGCGATCCTGCTGCGCGCCGGCTACAAGGTGGGCCTGTACATCAAGCCGCACTTCCTGGACTTTAACGAGCGCGCCCGCATCAACGGCGAGATGGCCGGCGACGCCGCCCTGGTGGCCAGTTTCGATGCGGTCGAAGCGCAGCGCGGCGACACCGACCTGACCTATTTCGAATTCACCACCCTGGCCATCATGCACCTGCTGTCGCAGTCGCAGCTGGACGTGGCCATCCTCGAAGTGGGCCTGGGCGGACGCCTGGACGCGGTCAATGTGATCGATGCCGACGTGTCCATCGTGACCTCGGTCGACATCGACCATACCGACTACCTGGGCGACACGCGCGAGAAAATCGGTTTCGAAAAGGCCGGCATCTTCCGGCCGGGCAAGGCTGCCATCTGCAGCGACCCGGTGCCGCCGGCCTCGCTGGTGGCGCATGCCGAAGCGATCGGCGCCGACCTGTGGCTGCTGGGCCGCGACTTCAATTATTCCGGCGACAAGCAGCAGTGGAATTACGGCGGGCGCGAACAGCGCCGCAATTCGCTGGCCTATCCGGGCTTGCGCGGCGCCAACCAGCTGCTCAACGCCTCGGCCGCGCTGGCGGCGCTGGAAGTGCTGCGCATGCGCTTGCCGGTGGGGGCGCAGGAAGTGCGCACCGGCCTGGTCGTGGTCGAGCTGCCGGGGCGCTTCCAGGTGCTGCCGGGACGCCCGACCGTGATCCTGGACGTGGCCCACAATCCCCATGCCGCGTCGGCGCTGGCCCAGAACCTGGGCAATATGGGCTTCCATCCCTATACCTACGCCGTGTTCGGCATCATGCAGGACAAGGATATCGCCGGCGTGGTGGCGCCCATGGCCCAGTATGTGGACCACTGGTGCGTGGCCGACTTGCCGTCCGCGCGCTCGGCCGATGCCGGCGCCCTGTGCCAGCAATTGTCCGCCTTGCCCATGGGCGACGCGAAACCGGGCGAAAAAACCGTCACCGCCTTCGCCGACCCGGCACAGGCTTTTGCAAATGCAATGAGCCGAGCCGGGGAGAATGATAGAATTGTGGTCTTTGGTTCCTTCTACACCGTCGCAGGTGTGATGGCGGCCCGAAAAACCTCAATTCACTGAAGAAAAACGCATGGGCTTGTTCTCGTTCCTTAATAAAAACAAGCAAGAATCCACTGACGACGACGGTGGCTACGTGTCCCGCGATGACGATGCCGACGCAGCCGCGCGGGCCCGTTCCAAGCGCGCTTCGAGCGCCGGGGAGCCTGCCGCCAGGCGCAGCAAGGCAGCGCGCGACGCCGCCGCGGATCCCGTCTTGCCCGAAAAGAAACGGGCTCGCCGCCGCCTGGTCGGCGCCATCGCGCTGGGCCTGGCCGTGGCCGTCGGCCTGCCGATGATCCTCGACGCCGAGGAAAAACCGCGCAGCAACGATATCGATATCCGCATCCCGTCCAAGGGAAAGGCGGGCGCGCTGCCGATGCCGGCCGCCGCCGTGCCGGCCGCCGCCAGCCTCGACAAGCACGAGGAAATCGTGAATGCGCCGAAACCGGCCGTGATTCCAGCGGCCAGGCCGGCCGCGCCGCCGCCTGTGGTGACCGCGCCGCGCGATGTCGCCGAAGTGAAAATTCCCGTCGCCAAGCAGGACCTGAAGGCCGTGGCCAAGCTCCCCGTCAAGCCGGCCGAGGCCAAGACCGATGCCGAACGCGCCCTGGCCATCCTGGAAGGCAAGCCGGCAGCGGCCCCGGCGCCCCAGAAATACACGGTGCAGGTGGCCGCGCTGGCCAGCCAGGAAAAAGCCAATGAACTGATGGCGAAGCTCAAGGCCGAAGGCGTGCCGGCTTCGACCCAGAAAAACGGCGAGCTGATTCGGGTGAAGGTCGGACCCTTCGACAAGGAAGATGGCGACCGTATTCGTGGCAAGCTCGACAAGCTGGGCCTGTCGGGCAAAGCGGTACCGAACTGATGTTGCAGGCAGGAGCGGGCGCGGCGTGACCATTTTCGATTACCTGGTGCTGTTCGTCCTGATCGCGTCGATCGTCATCAGCACCCTGCGCGGCCTGGTCAAGGAAATATTGTCGCTGCTGAGCTGGATCGTGGCCTTCGTGCTCGCCAATGCCTATGGCGCCCAGCTGGCGCCGCTGCTGCCGTCCATGATCCCCGGCGAGGCAGTGCGCCTGATGGTGGCCTTCGTGGCCCTGTTCCTCGGCGCGCGGCTGCTGATGGGCCTGCTGATGATGGCGGTCGATGCGCTGGTCAAGGCCAGCGGCCTGAGCCTGGCGGACCGCGGCCTGGGCGGCTTGTTCGGCCTGGCGCGCGGCATCATCATCGTACTGGCGGCCGTGATGGTGGGCGGCATGACCGATTTGCCGAAACAGGATTTCTGGAAGAACGCGCTGTTCAGTCCGATTGCCGAGACCGGCGCGCGCACCGTCAAACCCTTTTTGCCAGCGGCTCTTGCGCGGCACGTGAACTTTTAAATTTTTTAAAATCCGTAGTACCAGTCTCTAGGAGCGCACCATGTGTGGCATCGTCGGCGTCGTCTCGCAAAATCCCGTCAATCAGCTGTTATATGATGCCTTGCTGCTGTTGCAGCATCGCGGTCAGGATGCGGCGGGCATTGCAACCAATCACAGCAGCATGTTTTCCATGCACAAGGCCAACGGCCTGGTGCGTGACGTTTTCCGCACGCGCAATATGCGTTCGCTGCAGGGCAATTCGGGCATCGGCCATTGCCGCTACCCTACCGCCGGTTCGTCCAGCGAAGAGGAAGCGCAGCCGTTCTACGTCAATGCGCCGTTCGGCATCACGCTGGCCCACAACGGCAACCTGACCAACCAGGCGCAGCTCAAGAGCGAGATGTTCCGCAACGACCGCCGCCACATCAACACCGATTCCGATTCCGAAGTGCTGCTCAATGTGCTGGCCCACGAAATCCAGGAATCGACCACCGGCTTCACGCTCGACCCGGATTCCGTGTTCAAGGCCGTGACCATGGTCCACCGCCGCGTGCGCGGCGCCTACGCCGTGGTCGCGCAAATCGCCGGCCATGGCTTGCTGGCCTTCCGCGATCCCTTCGGCATCCGTCCCCTGTGCATCGGCACCAATGAAACCGACACCGGCACCGAATTTCTGATCGCCAGCGAATCGGTGGCGCTCGAAGGCATGGGCTTCACCTTCCTGCGCGACATCGCGCCGGGCGAAGCGATCTTCATCGACAACGACAGCAAGATCCACCAGCGCCAGTGCGCCGACAATCCGACCCTGAACCCTTGCGCTTTCGAATACGTCTACCTGGCGCGCCCGGACTCGATCCTGGACGGCGCCTCGGTCTACGCCACGCGCCTGAAAATGGGCGAGTACCTGGCCGACAAGGTGCGCAGCGAATTCAAGTCCGGCGAAATCGACGTGGTCATGCCGATTCCCGATTCCTCGCGTCCGGCCGCCATCCAGCTGGCGCTCAAGCTGGGCGTCGAGTACCGCGAAGGCTTCATCAAGAACCGCTACATCGGCCGCACCTTCCTGATGCCGGGCCAGGCGATCCGCCGCAAGTCGGTACGCCAGAAGCTCAATGCCATCGGTTCCGAATTCAAGGGCAAGAACGTGCTGCTGGTCGACGATTCGATCGTGCGCGGCACCACCAGCCGCGAAATCGTGCAGATGGCCCGTGAAGCTGGCGCGCGCAATGTATTCTTCGCCTCGGCCGCGCCGCCGGTGCTGTTCCCGAACGTGTACGGCATCGACATGCCGACCCGCGACGAACTGATCGCCTATGGCCGCAGCACCGAGGAAGTGTGCCGCGAAATCACGGCAGACGCCCTGGTGTACCAGGACGTCGACGCGCTCAAGCGCTCGATTTCCGACGTCAATCCGGTGCTCACCAGCTTCGAGGCGTCCTGCTTCGACGGCATCTACGTCACCGGCGACGTAACCCCGGACTACCTCGACAAGCTGGAATACGCGCGCCATCATCCGAAGGACGCACCGTCCGAAGACGCGGCCCGCACCCAGCTGAACCTGAATCTCGCAACGGCGGAATAAGGCGACATGGGCGATCAAAAAGGTAACGGTTTTACCACCACCATCCTGCATAGCGACCGCCAGAAAACGATCGAGCACGGTTCGCTGCACAAGCCGGTCCACACCTCGGTCGCTTTCGGCTACACCGATGCGCGCCAGCTGGCGTCGGTGTTCCAGGGGAAGGAGCCGGGCTTTCGCTACGGCCGCCAGGGCAATCCGACCATCTCCGCGCTGGAGGAAAAAATCACGCGCATGGAAGATGGTGTTGCCACCCTGTGCTTCGCCACCGGCATGGGCGCCATCGGCGCCGTGTTCCAGGCGCTGCTGAAAGCGGGCGACCATGTGGTGTCGTCGTCCTTCCTGTTCGGGAACACCAACAGCCTGTGGCAGACCGTGGCGGGGCAGGGCGTGGGCGTGGCCTTTGTCGACGCGACCGACGTGGCCAATGTCGAAGCGGCGCTGACGGCGCACACGCGGATCGTGTTCGTCGAGACCATCGCCAACCCGCGCACCCAGGTCGCCGACCTGGCGCGCATCGGCCAGCTGTGCAAGGAACGAGGCATCCTGTACGTGGTGGACAACACCATGACCACGCCTTACCTGTTCCGTCCCAGGGCAGTCGGTGCGGGGCTGGTGGTCAATGCGCTGACCAAGGCGATCGGCGGGCATGGCAACGCGCTGGGCGGCAGCCTGACCGATACCGGCATCTACGACTGGACCGCGTATCCGAACATCGCGGACAACTACAAGCGCAATCCGGCAATCCAGTGGGGCATGGCGCAGCTGCGCGCAAAGGGCTTGCGCGACTTCGGCGCGGCGCTGGGACCGGAAGCGGCCCACCATATTGCCGTGGGCGCCGAAACGCTGGCCCTGCGCATGGACCGGGCGTCCGGCAATGCGCTGGCGCTGGCGGAAATGCTCGAAGCGGACGAACGCGTGGCGGCGGTGCATTATCCCGGCCTTGCGTCGCACCCGCAGCATGGCATAGCGACCGATTTGTTCCGTACTTGCGGTGCGCTGCTCAGCTTCGAACTGAAGGACGGCATCGACTGCTTCGACTACCTGAACCGCCTGCAGCTGGCCATCCCGGCCAGCAACCTTGGCGACACGCGCACGCTGGTGATCCCGGTGGCGCACACCATCTTTTTCGAGATGGGAGCCGAGCGCCGCGCCAGCATGGGCATCGCCGAATCGCTGATCCGGGTATCGGTGGGCATCGAAGACACCGACGACTTGCTGGGCGACTTCCGCAACGCGCTGTGAACGCGCGCGCACGGGGCCTGGTCATGGCATTGTTGCTGGCGGGCTGCGCCGGCAAGCAGGTGAACTGGACGGTGCCGACCATCAGCGTCAATGACGGCGTGGTCGATTTTCGTGGCAACATCTTCCCGGACAGCTTCGACAAGCTCCAGGCCGTGGTCGGCGCGGGGCCGGTGCGCCGCCTGCGCATCTGGTCCGGTGGCGGCGAAGTGATCGCCGCGACCAGGATCGCGCGCTGGGTGCATGCAAACCGGATCGACGTGGAAGTCGTCGGCCCCTGTTTTTCCTCGTGTGCGAATTACATTTTCCCGGCCGGGAAAGAAAAACACATCTCCGGCCGTGGCCTGGTGGCCTGGCACGGCACGGCGGGTCACAGGCTGTACCTGCACCAGACCGGTGTGAAGAGGATGGCGCCGGATGAACTGGCCCTGTTCGACAAGGCCGCCAAAGCCGAACGCGATTTCTTCGCCGCGACCGGGATCAACGGCTTCATGTCCTGGTTTGGCAAGCTGGCGCCCTACAACGCACCGAAGTTCTATATCCTGTCGAAAGAGGACATGGCGTGGTTCGGCATGACCGGCCTGCATGTGCGGGATGACTACACGACCCTGGGCTTCGGGTCGCTCAACGACAAGAACAAGAACGACTTCATCCTGGTCAAGGTCGACCGGACCGTGACCGATGTTGCCGGCCCAGGGCGGGAAGACGCGGCGCCGGGACGGTAGCTTAAAATGCGAGCCCGAAGATATCCTTGAAGCGCTTGCGTGCCTCGGGACTGGCGTTCGGATCGCGCAGCAGGAACGCTTCGAGCATCGGATACTGCTCCAGCTGCAGGCCGATGCCTGCGAAGGTGGCGCGCTGGTCCGGCATCGCGCCGTTGCGCACGATCCGCTCCAGCAGCGGCCCCAGGTCCTGGCCACTGAGCCGCCCGGCCACGCGCACGATGTCGTCGTGGTTGTAGCGCTTGCCCGCCACCCCGTATTGCGCATACAGCGCCTTCATGACGTCCGGCAGCCCGAGCTTGCCGCCGCTCGCCTTGCGCAGTTCGACATCCATGGCCAGCGCCGCCACGCTGCCGCCGCCGTACACCAGCAGCCAGTTCTTGTGCTTGTCCCTGGCCGCATCTTCGACCGTGGGTTTGAGGCCCATGCCCAGGCGCGCCACCATCTGGCCGCGTCCCAGGTTTTCCAGGAACTGCTTGACGTACTCCCGGTCGACGATGCCGTTGCGCGCCATGGTGACCACGGTCAGGTAGTCGGTTACCCCTTCCTTGAACCATTCCTGGCGATCGTCCACCGGTGTCATGGAGACGCCGTTCCAGACGTGCAGCAGCTCGTGCGCCACCACGCGGCCCCAGATCGGGCGGGTGGCACGGTCGCCGTCGCCGCGCAGGAACTGGCTGAAACTGCCCGAGAACGCGCCGCCGTCGCCGGTCTCGTTCTGGTTGATGACCACCAGGTAGCGGCTGGCCAGCGGCGGCTTGCCGAACATGGCCTGGTAGCTTGTCAGCTGGCGCTCGATCAGTTCCACGAAGCTGGCGCGCTGCGGCCAGTAGCGCTTGCCCATGACCAGGGTCAGGTCGATGCCGCCCACGGACTGGCGCTCGCCGCGGGCCGTGCCCAGGAACAGGGCATTGTTGGCCAGCTCGCGCCGCGTTTCGGCGATGAAGCTGTCCGGCGCGCTGCCGGCGCGCCACGGCGTGTGGGCTTTCCAGCCTGGCGGCAGGGCGAACCGGACTTCGGTCGGGCCGTGCATCTTCACGCTCGGGACCAGGAACAGCGCGTAGCCGGTGGCCATGATGCCTTCGTCTGTGCGGTAGGAGACTTCTTCGGCGCCGGCCGGCCAGGCGTAGTTGCCATGGTCGAGCCGCACGTCGTAGCTGAGCGTCACGCGGCGGTCGCCATCGAGCTCGTATTCGCCTTCGCCCTTGTCGGCCAGCGCCAGCGGCTTGCCGCTGGCGTCGCTGGCGACGATGTTTTCCAGGAATTCGGCCTGGCCGTTTTTCAGCTGCGCCGTGGGCGTCACGTTGAATAGCACCAGCTCGCGTCCTTCGATCCAGACGCTCGCGTCCACGTGGGCGCGGGTGGCATCGGCATTGACGGTGACGCGGTAGCGGTTGGGCTGGCCATCCTGGGCCAGGGCGGCGCCGATGGCGGACAATGCGAGGAGTACGGTAAGAATATGGCGGAACATGCTGGACTTCCCTGATCTTGTTATATTGACGTCAAGCGTAAGGGAGGGTGGTCCCGGACGCCACAAAATTCCGACGGAACCCGGGTTTTTGGCGAGCGATCCGTTATGATCTGTCACCACCTTTGCACAGAAGATCTGAAAACATGAAGAAATACCTTTTTTGCCTTTCCCTGCTCTTGAGCGGCGCCGTCCTGGCCGATCCGCTGGCCGACGCCAACGCGCTGTTCGTGAAAAAATCCTACGCGGAAGCCTTGCAGATATACACCAAGCTGGCCAACGCCGGCAATCCGGAAGCGCAGCTGCACATGGGGGAAATGCATCTGTACGGCGAAGCCGGCGCGATCGACCTGGTCAAGGCCGAGGCATGGTTCAGGAAGTCCGCGGCCAAGGGCAACAAGACGGCCATCGCGGCGCTGGACATGATGAAGCGGCGCACCGAGCGCAAGGCGGACATGGAATACTGGATCTCGAAATACGATGGGTCGGAATTGAAAACCGGCAAGTACCGCTGCCCGGCGCCGCGCATTCCGGCCATGTCGAAACAGAATTACGAAATCGCGGAAGTGGACAAGAAAATGCAAGTCTGGCAGGCTTGCTACAACGCCTTCGTGGAAAACCTGAATGCCGCCAATCCGCTGTCGAAGAAAATCCCGAAAGATATCGCGGACTTGCTGACCAAGGACGAGTCGGCCCAGGCGACGGCACACCTCGACAAGGTATACCAGGACATCGTGGAAGAGGCGAAGATTGCCTCGAAACTGCTGATGGCCGATTTCCACATGTGGCGCGACGCCACCGATGCCTATGTCACCGAGCACAACCGCATGGTCAAGGATGCGGCTGCCTCAGGCAAGGCCAAGTAAGTCCCGGTAGTCTTAATGCCAGCTGCGCATTAATCCCACGGCCAGGCCTTCCAGGGTGAACTCGTCGACTTCCGGGTCGACGCGGATCACCTTGAAGTCCGGGTTTTCCGGGAACAATTCAATAATGCCCCCCGTCTTTTTATAGCGCTTGACGGTCACGTCTTCGCCGATGCGGGCGACCACGATCTGGCCGTTCTTGGCGCTGTCGACTTTTTTCACGGCCAGCAGATCGCCGTCCATGATGCCGGCGTCGCGCATCGACCACCCCTTTACCTTCAGCAAAAAGTCCGGCCTGGACGAGAACATGGATGGATCGACGCTGTACGTCGTTTCCACGTGTTCCTGCGCCAGGATGGGCGAACCGGCGGCCACCCGGCCCACCAGCGGCAGCGACATCATCAGCGTGGGTGGCGGCATGGGCATGGATTCGACGCTGGCGCCGATCAGGCGGATGCCGCGCGAAGTGCCCGGTGAAATTTCGATCGCGCCCTTGCGCGCCAGGGCCTGCAAATGTTCCTCGGCCGCGTTGGCGGACTTGAACCCGAGTTCGTTGGCGATCTCGGCGCGGGTCGGCGGGAAGCCCGTGTTCTCGATCGCGTCCCGGATCAGGTTCAGGATTTGTTCTTGACGGGGTGTGAGCTTGATCATCGATTGAGGCCTGTTTGTATGAACAGACTGTATTTTTGTACAGTATTTCGCGTAATGCAAGTATTAAATGCGGGTTTGCCTGAATTATTTGCAGTCGGGGGTGTCCAACAGTCGCATCAGGAGAACGAAATGAACCAACTGGAAGAAATCAAGCCCGACATTGACATTGACTACGTGCTGTGGATGGAGCGCCAGATCGCACTGATCCGGGGGAGGCAGTTCGCGCAGCTTGACCTCGCTAATCTATTGGATGAACTGGAGTACATCGTGGCAAGTCACAGGCGAGAATTGCGTTCCAGGCTCAGGCTGATCGTTGTGCATTTGCTCAAGTGTGAGTGTCAGCCCGGGCTAAAGACGAAAAGCTGGCTTCGTACCTTGTTTACCCAGCGCGACAAGATCGAGGACCTGCTCGAAAACAGTCCGAGTCTGGCACGCGAAGTGTATGCATTCGCTGTTCGCGATTTTGCCAGGTCGCGCCGCGCCGAGATCAAGGAAACAGGCTTGCCTGCATCGATGTTTCCGCGTGAGCTGCCGTATTCAGAATCACAACTCCTTGACGTCGATTTCATCCCCTGACGCGAACTATCCTGCGGGGGGATTGCCAGCAACAGCATTTCCGCGCTATAATTGCCGGCTTTCCCTTCCCACACTCGTCTTGACGCCGAGGTGGGCACTTGTTTAAACGTCCCTAAGGAGTTATGCATGCGTCATTATGAAATCGTTTTTATCGTCCACCCGGACCAAAGCGAGCAAGTCCCGGCGATGATCGAACGTTACAAAGCCAGCGTGACCACGCGCGGCGGTAGTGTTCATCGCGTTGAAGACTGGGGTCGTCGTCAGATGGCTTACTCGATCCAGAAGCTGCCTAAAGCGCACTACATCTGCCTGAACATCGAATGCGACAACGAGACCCTCGTGGAACTCGAAACCGCGTTCAAATTCAATGATGCCGTGCTGCGTCACCTCACCGTCAAAATGAAGAAGGCTGAAACCGCGCCGTCGCCGATGATGAAGTCGGTACAACGTGAAGACGCAGCCAAGAGCCACCGCGCTGAAGCCCCGGCTCCAGCAGCAGCCGCTCCAGCCGCAGCAGCTTAATTTGTTCCAGAATACCTGAACCGGCTTGCATCCACTTCGGTGAATCAACTCCAGTTCGTAGCACTGATTTGCGAGCGCGATGTCTTGCGCTACACCCCGGCCGGCGTGCCTATCGTGTCCGCCACCCTGATGCACAGTTCGCAGCAGGTCGAAGCAGGGGTGCCCAGGCTGGTCGAGTTTGAAATTCCTGCGCTAGCCGCAGGGGAAATTTCAGGACGCTTCAGCCAGGCCGAATTGGGCGCTGCGCATCAGTTCAAGGGATTTCTGGCCAAAAAAAGCCGCAACAGCAAAAGCCTGGTGTTTCACATCATTGATTTCTGTGCCGCCGCATAAGCGCGAACGCACATTTTTAGATACAGGAGCCTCAAATGGCATTCGGTAAAAAATTCGACAAGAACAAGCTCAAGCTTAAAGAAAAGCGCAAACAGCAGAACCCACTGTTCAAGCGTAAGAAATTCTGCCGCTTCACGGCAGCGAACGTAGAACAGGTCGACTACAAAGACGTCGATACGCTGAAAGACTTCGTCCAGGAAAACGGCAAGATCATGCCAGCACGCCTGACCGGTACCAAGGCGCATTACCAGCGCCAGGTTGACACCGCAATCAAGCGCGCCCGCTACCTCGCGCTGCTGCCATACACCGATCTGCACCACGCTTAATCGCTGCAGAAAAACTGGAGAATCATATGCAAATCATTCTGTTGGAAAAAGTTGTTAACGTCGGCAACCTGGGCGACGTCGTCAAAGTCAAAGACGGTTACGCACGTAACTTCCTGATCCCGCAACGCATGGCTCGTCGTGCTACCGCTTCGGCAGTGGCAGAATTCGAAGTCAAGCGCGCTGAACTGGAAAAAGCCGCAGCCGCCAAACTGGCCGCTTCGCAAGCCCAAGGCGACAAGCTGGGCGGCATGACCATCTCGATCGCGCAAAAAGCGGGCGTCGATGGCCGTCTGTTCGGTTCGGTCACCAACTTCGACATCGCTGAAGCGCTGACGAAGCAAGGTTTCGCCGTCGAAAAAGCCAACGTGCGCATGCCTACCGGTCCCCTGAAGACCACCGGCGACCACGCTGTTGCCGTTGCACTGCACACCGACGTTGTTGTTGAAATCACCATCGCCGTTGTCGGCGAAGCTGCTTAATCACGACGCTGTCGCTGTCACAAAAAAAGCCGGGTTTTCCCGGCTTTTTTTACGTCCAAAAATACAGGTCGTTGTCCTGAAGCAGGTATAATTCGCGCCATGAATGCACCATCCGATCCGCAAGTCGACGCCCTCCGTATACCCCCCCATTCCATCGAAGCAGAGCAATCTGTGATCGGCGGTTTGCTGCGCGATAACGCAGCGTTCGACCGTATTGCCGACATGATGCATGCGGACGACTTTTACCGCTACGACCACCGCATCATCTTCGAGCAGATCGTCAAGCTGATCAACTCGTCGAAACCGGCCGACGTGATCACCGTCTTCGAAGCGCTGTCGAACATCGGCAAGGCCGAGGACGTGGGCGGCCTGCAGTACCTGAACGCGATGGCGCAGAACACGCCGTCGGCGGCCAATATCCGCCGCTACGCCGAAATCGTGCGCGACCGCGGCGTGCTGCGCAAGCTCATTACCGTGGCCGACGAAATCCAGGGCAACGCCTTCAACCCGCAGGGCAAGGAAGTCAAGCAGATGCTTGACGAAGCCGAATCGAAGATCTTCGCGATCGCCGAGCAGGGCGCGCGCGGCTCGCAAGGCTGGACCCCGATCCAGCCGCTGCTCACGCAAGTGGTCGAACGCATCGACGAACTGTACTCGCGCGACAACCAGAGCGAGATCACGGGCGTGCCGACCGGCTGGATCGACCTGGACCGCATGACGTCCGGCCTGCAGCCGGGCGACCTGGTGATCGTGGCCGGCCGTCCGTCGATGGGCAAGACCGCGTTTTCGGTCAATATCGGCGAGAACGTCGCGATCGACGCCGGCCTGCCGGTGGCCATCTTCTCGATGGAGATGGGCGGCGCCCAGCTGGCCATGCGTATGCTCGGCTCGGTCGGCCAGCTGGACCAGCACCGCCTGCGTACCGGCCGCCTGCTCGACGAAGACTGGCCGCGCCTAACCCACGCGATCCAGAAAATGAACGAAGCCCAGCTCTATATCGACGAGACGCCGGCGCTGAACCCGATCGAACTGCGGGCCCGCTCGCGCCGGCTGTCGCGCCAGTGCGGCAAGCTGGGCCTGATCATCATCGACTACATCCAGCTCATGACCGGCAGCCAGCCGGGCGACAACCGCGCCTCGGAGATCTCCGAAATTTCGCGTAGCCTGAAAGGCTTGGCCAAGGAGCTGCATTGCCCCGTGATTGCCCTGTCCCAGCTGAACCGCTCGCTGGAGCAGCGGCCGAACAAACGGCCGATCATGTCCGACTTGCGCGAATCGGGCGCAATCGAGCAGGATGCCGACGTGATCATCTTCCTTTATCGCGACGAGGTCTACAACCCGGATTCGCCCGACAAGGGCACGGCCGAGATCATCATCGGCAAGCAGCGTAACGGTCCGATCGGTTCGGTGCGCCTGACCTGGATCGGCCAGTACACGAAGTTCGGCAACTACAGCGGTAACCTGGCCCTGTACCAGGGCGACTAATCATTACGCCGCCACGGGCGGCGACCATCAGCAGTATCACTCGCTTTACAACGGAGAAAGCCATGTTTGGACGCTTGATGCCCACCGAGGGCAAATTTTTTGAATTATTCAACCAGCATGCCGATTTGTGCGTGAAGGGTGCGCACGAAATGGTTGGCCTGATGACCAACTTCGACGACCTGGAAACCCGCACCCATGCCATCGAAGGCATCGAAAAGCAGGCTGACAAGATCACCTACGCCACGGTCGACATGCTGCACAAGACCTTCATCACCCCGATCGACCGCGACGACATCCACAAGCTGATCACGCGCATGGACGACATCCTGGACCTGATGGAAGACGCCGCCCAGACCGTGCTGCTGTACGATCTGAAGGCCGTGACCCCGGAAGCGAAGCGCCTGGCCGAACTGTGCCTGGCCTGCTGCGAAAAAGTGCAGGCGGCCGTCGCCCTGCTGCACAACATGGACAACTCGCAAAAGATCGTCGCCATCTGCGAAGAGATCGACCGCCTGGAATCGGACGCCGACCACGTGATGCGCGCGGCCATGTCCAAGCTGTTCCGCGACGAGCCGGACGTGCGCAACCTGATCAAGATGAAGGCCATCTACGAGATCCTCGAAACGGTCACCGACCGCTGCGAAGATGTCGCCAATATCATCGAAGGCATCATCGTCGAAAACGCATAAGAAGAAAAATACATGCAAACCCTGGAAATCAGCATTTATGTGCTCGCGCTGCTAATCGCCCTGGCACTGCTGTTCGACTTCATGAACGGCTTCCACGACGCCGCCAACGCGATCGCGACCGTGGTGTCGACCGGCGTCCTGAAACCGCAGGCCGCAGTGGCGATGGCGGCATTCTTCAACTTCGTGGCCATTTTCGTGGTCGGGCTGGGCGTGGCCAAGGCGATCGGCAAGGGCATCATCGAGCCGGGCATCGTGGATCAATACGTGGTCTTCGGCGCGCTCACAGGCGCCGTGGTATGGAACCTGATCACCTGGTACTACGGCATTCCGTCGTCGTCGTCGCACGCGCTGATCGGCGGCCTGGTGGGCGCTGCCGTGGCCAAGGCGGGTACCGGCGCGCTGATCGCCGGCGGCCTGCTGAAAGTGGTGGTCTTCATCGTGCTGGCCCCGCTGCTGGGCTTCGCACTGGGATCGATCATCATGCTGCTCGTGTCCTGGCTGTTCGTAAGGTCCACGCCGCGCAAGGTCGACAAATGGTTCCGCCGCCTGCAGCTCGTGTCGGCGGCCGGCTACAGCCTGGGCCACGGCGGCAACGACGCCCAGAAAACGCTGGGCATCATCTGGATGCTGCTGATCGCGTCGGGCCACATGACGCTTGAAGAGACTTCGCCGCCGCAATGGGCCATCGTGTCCTGCTACGCGGCGATCAGCTTCGGCACCCTGTTCGGCGGCTGGCGCATCGTCAAGACCATGGGCCAGAAGATCACCAAGCTCAAACCGGTGGGCGGCTTCTGCGCCGAAACCGGCGGCGCGATCACGCTGATCATGTCGAGTTACTTCGGCATCGCGGTATCGACCACGCACACCATCACCGGCGCCATTGTCGGGGTGGGTGCGGCGCAGAAGATGTCGGCAGTGCGCTGGGGCGTGGCGGGCAACATCGTCTGGGCGTGGGTATTCACGATTCCGGCATCGGCCTTCATGGCAGCGGTGGCCTGGTACATCGGCACCAAGATCATGTAAGCGCAGCGCTTCGAAAAAAAAGACCGCCCGGCCGCCAGGCCCGGCGGTTTTTTCATTTGATGCAGGCCTGGCGCACGGTCTTGAAGTCGACCAGTCCTTGCAGCACCTTCTCGATCCCGTCCATCTTCAGGGTCAGCATGCCGTCTTCCAGCGCGGCCGCCAGCAGGACCGCGACCCGGGCATGCTCCTGCAGCAGCTGCTTGATGCGGTCGGTGCCTATCATCAGCTCGTGCAGTCCCATGCGGCCGTTGTAGCCCTTATTGCACTGGCCGCAGCCAAGCGCCCGGTACAGCGTGAAGCGGCCATCCGGGCCGGCGTAGCGGGCCTGCCAGTCGGCCATGATGCGCGCCTGGCCGGCGGCGGGATCGCCCGCGAAAGACGCGGTGTTCAGCAGTTCGACGCAGTATTCGCCCAGCAGCTGCGCCACCTCGTCGGCGCTGGCCAGATAGGGCACCTTGCATGCCTGGCACAGGCGCCGCGCCAGGCGCTGGGCCAGGATGCCGATCAGCGCATCGGCGAAATTGAACGGGTCCATGCCCATGTCGAGCAGGCGCACGATCGATTCGGGGGCGCTGTTGGTGTGCAGCGTGGCGAACACCAGGTGCCCGGTGAGCGAGGCTTCGATGCCGATGCCGACCGTTTCGCGGTCGCGCATCTCGCCCACCATGATGATGTCGGGATCGGCCCGCAGGAAGGCCCGCATCACGGTCGCGAAATCGAGGCCGGCCTTGCGGTTGACCTGGACCTGGCGCAAGCCATGCTGCGTGATTTCGACCGGATCCTCGGCGGTCCAGATCTTGGTGTCCGGCGTGTTCAGGCAACCGAGCAGCGAGTGCAGGGTGGTGGTCTTGCCGGACCCGGTAGGGCCGCACACGAAGAACAGGCCGTAGGGTTTTTCGATGGCGTCGCGCAGGCGTTCCAGGTTCAGCGGGCGCAAGCCCAGCTTGACGAGCGGGATCGCGTCGCCGGCCGACAGGATGCGCATGACCACGTCCTCGACGCCGCCGGTGGACGGGATGGTGGCCACCCGCAGTTCGATGTCGAGCGGGCCGTACTTGTTGAACTTGATCTTGCCGTCCTGCGGCTTGCGCCGCTCCGAGGTATCGAGATCGCACATGATCTTCACGCGCGCCACCAGCGCATTGCGGTAGCCGGCCGGGATGTCGATGTAGGGCAGCAGCGCGCCGTCCTTGCGAAAGCGGATCGCGGTGCGGCCGTTGCCAGGCTGCGGCTCGATGTGGATGTCCGACACGCCCTGGCGGTAGGCATCCATGATCACCTTGTTGACCAGCCTGACCAGCTCGTTTTCGATTTCGGCCGAGACCATGCTGTTGACGTCGTCCCGGTCCCCGCTTTCGTCCATCCCGGCCAGCACTTCGCGCAGCGAGCTGCCGTCGCTGCGGGCGGTGCTGCCGAAATACTGGTCCATGGTTTCCTTGAACTCGATCCGGGTCGTCACGCAATAACCCACGCGCGATTTGGGAAACACCTGGTTGACGATCTTGCTGGTGCGGATGCGTTCCGGGTCGAGCGCCAGCACCAGCAAGCCATGCTTGTTTTCGTCGAGCGGCATCCACTGGTTTTCCTCGACGTACTGGGCCTTGAGGTTGCGCAGCAGCATGACCGGCTTGACGCGGTTGGCCTGGAAAGCTTCGTAGGGGACATCGAAGTAGTGCGCCAGCGCGGCCCCGATCTGGGCCAGGGTGAGCTGGTATTCCTGGATCAGGACGTCTTCGATGTGGATCAGCTGGGCGCGGGCGGAGCGGGAAGCCTGTTCGAGGTCGGGCGCGGAGATGGCGCCGTCATGGACCAGGCCGTCGTATTTGGTATGGAGCGCCATACGAATGTTGTCTTCGCATTAAGGGAGGTGGTCCCATGATGTGGCCAACCTGACAATCGTTACTTGACGCGCATCACCAAGTGTCAATCGCCGCCAAGCAGGTCATGCGCGTTCAGGATGGCGAAGACGATCTCGGGATGGCGGTCGAGGCAGCGGCGGATGGCGGCAGGAATTTCCTGGCGGGTTTTGCGGCACAGGCCGGGCATCTCTTCGAGCACGATGGCAATGCCGCGCGCGGTGCGCACTTCGCGCAGGCTGGGCGTGATGCGCAGGGTGGCGCCCAGCTGGTCGTAGATCAGCTTGCCCACATGTTGCAGCTGGGCATAGCTGTCGACGCGCTCGATGCGCTCGATCAGTTTCTTTTCCTGCTCGCGGGTGAGCATCAGGATGCGCGTGTCGCCGGCCGGGTCGGCCAGCAGCAGCTCGCGCTTGCAGTTGCACAGCTTGGGCGGGCATTCGGCACGGACAGGGAAGGGCAGCTCTTGTAGCATGGAATCAGGCCGGCAAGCACAGGTTGGAACGACAGGGTAGCGCTGTGGCGGTGCCGCTGTCAAACCTGTTACGCAACGTTGCGGTGACCCAGGTCAGGATTGCCGTAGCTGCGCAGGACCTGGGCGATGACGACGTGGTAGCCGTCGAGCCAGTTGGCGTGCGCGGCCTTCGCTTCCAGGTGGGTGGGATGCTCCATCAGCTGCTGCAACGCTTCCAGCGATTCCCAGTAATAGACGTTCGACATCAGGCCGGTGGCCGGATTTTCCCAGGCTTCCTCGCACACGTAGCCGGGGATGACGCGCGCGGCCGCGGCAATGGCTTCATCGAGACGGTGGAATTGCTCGTCGTACTGTTTTTTTGCGAAAGTGAAGGTGGAAGAATACATGGCGGTCCCGCGTGAGTGGACCGCCATTTTCGCATAATCACTTGATGCAGACCTGGCGCACCATCTTGATGTCGGTGATGCCGGTCAGGACCTTCTCGATGCCATCCATCTTCAGCGTCAGCATGCCGTCTTCGAGCGCCGCCGCCAGCAGCTGCGCCACCCGGCTGTGCTCCTGCAGCAGCTTCTTGACCTTGTCGGTGCCGATCATCAGCTCGTGCAAGCCCACGCGGCCGCGGTAGCCCTTGTTGCATTCGCTGCAGCCGACCGCGCGGTACAGGGTGAACCTGCCTTCCGGGTTCGCGTAGCGGCGGGTCCAGCCTTCGAGCACCGCGGCGCGCCCGGCGTCGGCATCCTTGATGAACGATTCGGTGGCCAGCAGCTCCAGGCAGAATTCGGTCAGCAGCAGCTGGACTTCCTCGTCGTCCGGATGGTAGGCCACCTTGCAGCTGCCGCACAGGCGCTTGGCCAGGCGCTGCGCCAGGATGCCCAGCAGGGCGTCGGCGAAGTTGAACGGGTCCATGCCCATGTCGAGCAGGCGCACGATCGATTCGGGCGCGCTGTTGGTGTGCAGGGTCGCGAACACCAGGTGGCCCGTGAGCGAGGCTTCGATGCCCATGCTGACGGTTTCCTTGTCGCGCATTTCGCCGACCATGATGATGTCCGGGTCGGCCCGCAGGAAGGCCCGCATCACGGTAGCGAAATCGAGGCCCGCCTTGCGGTTCACCTGCACCTGGCGCAAACCCTTCTGGGTAATTTCGACCGGGTCTTCCGCGGTCCAGATCTTGGTTTCGGGCGTGTTCAGGTAGCTCAGTACCGAGTGCAGCGTGGTGGTCTTGCCCGAGCCGGTCGGGCCGCACACGAAAAACAGGCCGTACGGTTTTTCGATGGCGCCGCGCAGGCGCTCCAGGTTAAACGGCAGCACGCCCAGCTTGTCGAGCGGGATCGGTTCGCCCGCGGCCAGGATCCGCATGACGATGTCTTCCACGCCGCCGGTGGACGGAATGGTGGCCACCCGCAGCTCGATGTCGAGCGGGCCGTACTTCTTGAACTTGATCTTGCCATCCTGCGGCTTGCGCCGTTCGGAGATATCCAGGTCGCACATGATCTTCACGCGCGCCACCATGGCGCTGCGGTAGCTGGCCGGGATCTCGATATACGGCACCAGCGCGCCGTCCTTGCGGAAGCGGATGCCGGTCTTGCCCTTGCCGGGCAGCGGTTCGATGTGGATGTCCGACACGCCCTGGCGGTAGGCGTCGACGATGATCTTGTTGAGCAGCTTGACCAGTTCGTTCTCGACAGCTTCCGACACGTCCTGCGGGCCGTCGCCTTCTTCCTCGTCGCCCTCCATGCCCGACAGCAGTTCGCCCACCGAGCCGCCGTCCTCGTTCGACGCCTTGCCGAAGAACTGCTCGGTCATCTGCGCGAATTCGTGCTTGGTGGTGACGCGGTAGACGATTTTCGACTTGGGGAAAATCTGGTTGACGATCTTGCTGGCGTTGACGCGCTCGGGATCGATGGCCACCACCACCAAGCCTTCCTTGCCTTCCTCGAGCGGCATCCACAGGCTCTCTTCGACGTACTGGGACTTGAGGTTTTTCAGCAGGTCCACCGGTTTCACGCGCTCGTTCTTGAACTGCTCGTAGGGCACCATGAAGAACTTCGACAGGGTCTGGCCGATGGCGGCGAGCGGCACCTGGAATTCGTTGACCAGGACCTCTTCGATATCGAGTTCCTTCTTGCGCGCCGAACGCGTGGCCAGCTCCAGTTCCGGCGCCGACAGTACCGCCTCGTACACCAGGCCGTCGTACTTGGTGCGCACCATCTGGGGCGGCTTCAGGCGCTGGCTGAAGGCCACCGACAGGGTTTCGCACAATTCCTTGACGCCGTCGGCGCACACGCCCGAGAACGGGCCGCCGGCGCGGTTGTTGATGAACTGGACCACGCCCAGCAGCTCGTTCGACTGCACCGTGACCAGCGGCGCGACCAGCATTTCGCGGGTGCGGTAGCCGGTGCGCTGGTCGACCCCGATCAGGAAGTGCAGCTCGGGCGAAAGCTGGTGCAGCTCGTCCTTGTCGTAGACGTCGGTGATGTTGATGGTCTTGCGGGTCTGTGCCACGAAGCCGGCGATGCTGGCCGGCGAAATCGGCAGGCGCAGGTCGCGAAACGAGGTCAGGCCGGTCTTCACCTTCGAGACGATATGGGTTTTTTCGGGCGTGATCGCGTACAGGGTGAAGCGGTCGCAGTTGAACAGGTCGCAAAAGTCCATGCCCAGGTCGAGCATGATTTCATCGAGATTGTTGGTGGCGTGGATCTTGGTGGTGACTGTCTGCAGTTTTCTGAAAAACTCCAGCCTCACATCGGTGTCGGTCTTGGCGGTCACGGCGTCATTCATGGGTGGGCTTTTTCGGGTGGCCTTCGGCCAGTTGCACTTCCAGGCCTTCGTAGGCGAGGAAGACCTTCAGGCCGTTGAGCTGTGACGCGTGGCGCGCCATCACTTCGGCAAACACGGCTTCAAGTTCGTCGTCGCCGCGGGTCGGTTCGTGGTGGGTGCAGTACAGCGCCTTGGCGCCCACCCGCACCGCCATGGCCAGCGCGGCGTCGAAGGTGCCATGGCCCCAGCCCTGCTTGGCCGGATATTCTTCGCGCGTGTACGAGCAGTCGACGATCAGGGCGTCCACGCCGGCCATGGCGCGGTCGATCTCGCCCTGGCGCTGCTCCATGTGGGCCTGGTAGGCGTCGTGCTGCGAATCGCCCGCCGGATACAGGTTGTAATACGGTTCATGGTCGCCCGTGAAGAACACCGAATGGCCATTGCAGCTGATGCGGTAGCCCAGGTTGGTCACCGGGTGGTTCATGACGATATTGTCGACCACGGCGTCGCCCACGGCCACCGGCTCCTGGAACTTGAGGGTCTGGTATTCGATGGTGGCGTCCATCTGCGCTTCGCTGACCGGGAAGTAGCTGTTCTGCAGCTGCACCCCCAGCACATGCTCGATGCCATTGCCGGTGACCGGGTCGAGCGCGCCGTGCAGGCGCACCCGGCTGCCGCGTATGAACAGCGGGGTAAAGAAGGGCAGGCCGTGGATATGGTCCCAGTGGCTGTGGGTGATGAAAATATTGGCGCGCACGGGCAGGCGCGTGAGCAGGTTCTGGGCCAGGGCGAAGATGCCGGTACCGGCATCGAGGATGATCAGCGTGCCGTCGTCGGTGCAAACTTCAATGCAGGTCGTGTTGCCGCCGAAGCGGGCGGTACGCGGACCGGGAGAAGGGATCGAGCCGCGCACCCCCCAAAATCGGAATTTCATGTATTCCCCTAGCCGAAGCAATCGATATTTTTCGAATTCTGTGCGTGACGCCATCGAGGGCGCCATTCGGTGTCAGCATGCCGCGCACGGCATGCATTCAGCCCGATAATAGCCGTTTTGTGTCGTGGTGGCTGTAAAAATGTTGCTCTGCCGATTCATCCTCCCTTTCCGTGCCAAATTGGCCGCGCTTTTTCATTCGGGAGTAGTCAGAGCCTGCCAGTAACGATACACTCTGTATATTACAATCTGGCAATTTATATTGGCATGCCTGACAATACTTTTCCCGGGGCTGGTGATCATTCATGCACGCGTTGAATCACACACAAATTGCCGAGCGGCTCGACCTGCTGACCGAGGTCAGCGTCGCGCTTGGCAACAGTCCGGATACGGGAACCTTGCTCGACCGCATCCTGAACGTCGCCAAGACCATGACCAATGCCGACGGCGGCACCCTGTACCGTCCCAGCGCCGACCGCCAGAGCCTGTGCTTCAGCATTTCCATCAATGACACCCTGCGCATCTACCAGGGTGGCGCCAGCGGCAACCCGATCGATATCGCCAGCGTGCCCTTGTACGATGCCCATGGCAACAAGAACTTGAGTTCGGTGGCCGCGTATTCGGCCAACTTCAGCCAGTCGGTCAATATCGAGGATGTGTACCAGGCCGACGTCTTCAATTTTTCGGGCATGCGCTCGTTCGACGCCACGTTCGGCTACCACTCGCAATCGTTCCTGACCGTGCCCATGAACGACCACGAGGGCGAACTGGTGGGCGTGCTCCAGCTGATCAACGCCAAGGATCCCGACACCGGCAAAATCTGCGCCTTTTCGCCGACCGACCAGCGCTTCATCGAAGCCCTGGCCGCGCAAGCGTCGGTGGCCATCACCAACCAGCACCTGATCCTGCAGCTCGAAGAACTGCTCGAAGCGCTGGTTAACCTGATCAACATCGGCATCGATGAAAAGTCGCCCTACACGGGACGGCACTGCCAGTTCGTGCCGGAGCTGACCATGATGCTGGCCGAGGCGGTGCACAACAGCGTGTCCGGTCCGCTGGCCGAGTTCCGCATGTCGGACGGCGACCGCAAGGAACTGTGGCTGGCCGGCCTGCTGCACGACTGCGGCAAGATCACCACGCCGGTGCACGTGGTGGACAAGGCGACCAAGATGGAAACCATCTTCGACCGCATCCACATGATCGACACCCGCTTCGAAGTGCTGCTGCGCGACTGCGAGATCGCGGCCCTGCGCGAACAGTGCGCCGGTGGCGATGCGCAGGCCATTGGCGCGCGCCTGGCCGAAGAACGGGCCGCTTTGCGCGCCGAACGCGAGTTCCTGCGCGTGGCCAACGTGGGCGGGGAGGGCATGGATGCCGCCGACCAGGAGCGCGTGCGCCAGATCGCGCGCCGGCGCTGGGTCGGCATCGACGGCGTGGAGCGCGACTTCCTCGACGAAGAAGAGGTGCTGAACCTGACCATCCGCTTCGGCACCCTGACCGATGCCGAGCGCAAGATCATCAACAACCATATTTCGATGACGATCCGGATGCTCGAGGCGCTGCCGTGGCCCAAGCACCTGCAGAACGTGCCGGAATACGCGGGCGGCCACCACGAGCGCATGGACGGCAAGGGCTATCCGCGCGGCCTGACCAAGAACCAGATGTCGATCCAGGCGCGCATCATGGCCATTGCCGATATCTTCGAAGCGCTGACCGCGCGCGACCGGCCCTATAAGAAGGGCAAGTTGCTGTCCGAATCGCTGCGCATCCTGGGCAATTTTTCGCTCAATGGCCACATCGATCCGGACCTGTTCGACATTTTCATCCGCAGCAAGATCTACCTGGAGTTCGCGCAAAAGAATATGGACGAACGCCAGATCGACGCGATCGACGAGTCGAAAATTCCCGGCTACAGGCCGTAGGGCATCCCGAGCGTGCGCCGGCTGCCAGCCAAGTGGAGCAAGAACATGCTGCGATTCGGCGGACGCTGGGTGCTTGGCCTGTTCCTGCTGGTTGCCGCATTGGGACACACCGAGGGATTTTTCGCCAGCGATTCGATCGACCGCATGGACGGTTTCTTTGCCGGTCTGCGCATGCGCATCGAACGGCCTGTCCTCGATAAACGCGTCGTGGTGGTCGACATTGACGAAAAGAGCCTGTCACTGGTGGGACGCTTTCCCTGGAGCCGCGACGTCCAGGCCAACCTGGTACGCCAGCTCACCGAACACTACCAGGTGGGTGCGGTCGGCTTCGACGTCTCCTTCCCTGAAGCGGATACCTCTTCCGGCTACGACGTGCTCGACCGCCTGTCCAGGAAGGAACTGGCACAGGTTCCGGGCCTGCGCGCGCAGCTCGACGAACTGAAACCGACCATGGATTACGATGGCCTGTTCGCCGCAGCGCTGAAAGGCAAGCCTGTGGTTCTGGGCTATAACGTGTCGGCCAAGGAGAAAAAGGGCGTTTTGCCGACGCCGGCATTCACGGTCGAAAGCCTGAACGGGCGCGAGCTGGTGGCGTACAGCGCGCCGGGTTACGAAGCGAACATCAAGCGCCTGCAGGATGCGGCCGCCGGCGCCGGCGTTTTCACGGCCAACCCCGACGCCGACGGCGTGATCCGCTCGGCAGTACTGCTGTACCAGATCGACGATGGCTTCTATCCGAGCCTTTCGATGGCTACCGCGTCGGCCTACCTGCAGGCGCGCTCGGTCTTTCCGCTATTCGACCAGGCGGTCGACGAATCGTCGCAAAATGATCTCGATGCCGGCTATGTCGACTACTTGAAGATGTTCCTGCCCAAGCGGGTGATCCATATTCCGGTGGGTGAGGGCATGACCAGCTTCGTCCAGTTCCGCGGCACCGGTGGCCCGCAGGGCGGCGCCTTCCGCTACATCTCGGCGGTCGACGTGCTGACCGGAACGGCGCCGATGGAGCACCTCAAGGGCGCGGCAGTGCTTGTCGGTACCACGGCGCCGGGCCTGAACGACATGCGGGTCACGCCGGTCAGCTCCACCTACCCCGGGGTCGAAGTGCATGCCAACATGATCAAATCGATCCTGGACGAAGACTTCAAATCGCGGCCGCCAGAACGCCAGGCCATCGAGATGGCGCAGCTCCTGTTTTTCGGACTGTTGCTCGGTATCGCCCTGGCCATCCTGTCGCCGCTCAAGTCGATCGCGTTGGCAGCAACGTCGCTGGCATTGGCCTTCGCCATCAATTTCTATCTGTATTACCACCTGAACTGGGTGGTGAACATGGCCGTCATCGTGACCCTGATCGCCGCCCTGTTCGTGCTCAACGTCGCCTACGGCTACTTCTTCGAGGTGCGCAAGGGCCAGGCCCTGGTCTCGCGCTTCGGCGAATACGTGGCCCCCGAACTGGTGGCCGAAATGGCCGACGACCCCGAAAAATACAATATGGATGGCGAGAGCCGCGAGCTGACGGTGCTGTTCGTCGACGTGCGCGGCTTCACCACCATTTCGGAAGGCTTGTCGCCCAAGGAACTGCGCGAATACATCAATCTGTACCTGACGGCCATGTCGGAAGACATCCGCGACAGCCACCGCGGCACCCTGGACAAGTACATCGGCGACGCCGTGATGGCCTTCTGGGGCGCGCCCGTGGCCTTTCCCGACCACGCCAGCCGCGCCGTGGCCACGGCCCTGCTGATGCAGGCCAGCGCGCACCGCCTGGACCAGGAATTCGTGGCGCGCGGCTGGCCGTCGCTGAAGATCGGCATCGGCCTCAATACCGGCATGATGCACGTGGGCGACATGGGCTCGAAGATCCGGCGCGCCTACACCGTCATGGGCGACGCCGTGAACCTGGGCTCGCGCCTGGAAGGCATCACCAAGGAATACGGAGTGGGCATCGCGGTGGGCCAGAGCACGCGCCTGGCCGCGCCCGAATTCGCTTACCGCGAACTGGACCTGGTGCGGGTCAAGGGCAAGAACGAACCCGTCGCCATTTTCGAGCCGCTCGGCAAGGCCGCCGAGCTCGATGCCGCCCTGAAAGACACAATTGCACAATGGGATGCCGCGCTGGCCCATGTGCGGGCCCAGCGCTGGGACGACGCCGAAGCGCTCCTCAGGGCGCTGCAGGCGCACGACCCGTCGCGCAAGCTGTACGCATTGTACCTGGGCCGGATCGCCTTCTACCGCGACCATCCGTCGGGCGCGGGATGGGATGGCGTGACCACGTTCGAGACCAAATAGCGTGACGATGTGACCCTGCTTCGGCGCTCTGTGTATTGCACCAAATGTTACAAATTTAATACAAAAGCAACACTGAACGGTGCGTCCATGCAACAGAAAAAGGTATTTAGCGATTTCGCCTAAGTAATTCTGACTCGCAAGAAAAGGGCGCTTACACTCGGTGAAACGCCGTTCTTGACGCGACGCAATGCCAACCATTTCATACTCTAGAGCCAAAATATGAGACTACGCTATGCGCGCCTGCTTGCAGGTGCCGTGCTTGCCGCGGCGGTCAGCGCCGCCTGGGCGGCCGGCGACGCCGACATCATCCGTTTCGAGATCAGCCGTTTCGAGGTTGTCGGCAACACACTGCTGAGCCAGGCCGAGGTGGACGCCGTCGTGGCGCCGTATGCCGGCGCGGGCCGCGATTTCGGCCATGTCCAGCGTGCCGTCGAAGCCCTGGAAGCGGCCTACCACGCGCGCGGCTACAAGCTGGTGACGGTGCGCCTGCCCGAACAGGAACTCAACCGCGGCCAAGTCCGCCTGCATGTGGTGCAGACCAGGATAGGCGCCATCAATGTGCGCGGCAATACATTTCATGACGACGCCAATGTACGGCGCAGCCTGCCGACGCTCAAGCCGGGCCAGTCTCCCGACCTGGACGCCGTGTCGGCCAGCCTGAAAATGGCCAACGAGAATCCCGCGCGCAAGATCAACCTCAAGTTGCAGGATGGCGCGGCCGAGGACACGGTCGACGCCAAGCTCGACGTCAGCGACGAGCGTCCCTGGAAGCTGATGCTGAACCTGGACAACACCGGCACCAGGCAGACCGGCAGGACCCATGCCGGCGTGGTGCTGCAGCATGCCAACCTGTGGGGCAAGGACCATGTGGCCAGCCTGCAGTACACCAGCACCGTCGAAGAGCCGAGCAAGGTCAGCGTCTGGGGCGCCGGCTACCACATTCCCCTGTACGAACGGGGCGATTCGGTCGACCTGTTCGCCAGCTATTCGAACATCGATTCCGGCAGCATCACGGCGGCCAACCTCACCCTGGCCGTCAGCGGCAAGGGCGCCACCTACGGCGCGCGCTACAACCAGACCCTGGCGCGCCGCGGCGAGCTGGAAAGCCGCCTGGTGTACGGATTCGACATCCGCGCCTACAAGAACAACTTCCTGCTGGGCGCCACCAACCTGGGCAAGGACGTCACGGTGCGTCCGCTCAGCCTGACCTGGATCGGCAACACGCCGCTGGCCGGCGGCGAGTTGAACCTGTCGGCGGGGCTGTCGCACAACCTGCCGGGCGGCAGCCGCGGCAGCAACAGCGATATCGCCGACAGCCGGGTCGGGGCCGAGGGCGCCTACAATATCGTGCGCCTGTCGGCCGCGTATGCGCGCGCCCTGATGGGGGCCTGGCAAGGCCGCGTGATGCTCAACGGTCAGATGAGCGACGACGCCCTGGTGCCGGGCGAGCAGTTCGGCGCCGGCGGCGCCAGTTCGGTGCGCGGCGTCGGCGAACGCGCCCTGACGGCCGATTCCGGGCTGACCGCCAACCTGGAACTGTACACCCCCAACCTGTGCCCGGAACAAGTGCGCTGGCAGTGCCGCGCGCTGGCCTTCCATGACCGTGCCTACGGAGCCCGCAACCATGCCCAGCCTGGCGAGGCCACCAGTGCCGGCGTCGCCAGCGCCGGGCTCGGCATGCGCCTGTCCTACGGTAACTCCGCCAACCTGCAGATCGACTATGGCCATGTCGTGCAGGCTGGCGCCATTGCAGGCAGCACCCGCGGCAAGGTACACGTCCGCATGGGCTTTGCCTATTAAAGGTCAGATAATGAAAACGAACAGCCACTTCTCCCTGCGTCCGCTCCTGCCCTTGCTGTGCGCCGCCTTCGTGGCCATGGCCCAGGCCGCGCCCACGGCGCCCCAGGTCATCAGCGGGACCGCCACCTTCGCCCAGCAGGGCAATGTATTTTCGATCACCAATTCGCCGAACGCGATCATCAACTGGCAGAGTTTCTCGGTCAATGCCGGCGAGGTCACGCGCTTCATCCAGCAAAACAGCGACAGCGCCGTCCTGAACCGGATCACCGGCCAGGACCCCAGCCGCATCCTGGGCGCGCTGCAGTCGAACGGCCATGTCTTCCTGATCAATCCGAACGGCATCCTGTTTGGGCGCGATGCGCGCATCGATGTCAACGGCTTGACGGCCTCGACCCTGAACCTGAGCAATGGCGATTTCCTGGCCGGCAAAAAGAACTTCAGCGCCGGCCCCACGGCCGGGAATATCGACAACCAGGGCAGCATCACCACGCCCAGCGGCGGCAAGGTCTTCCTGATCGCGCCCGGCGTGGCCAACAACGGCATCATCACCGCGCCCCAGGGCCAGGTGGTGCTGGCCGCCGGCCATAGCGTGCAACTGGTCGATGCGGGCAATCCCGACCTGCATGTGGTGGTGTCGGCGCCGGCCGACCAGGCCCTCAACCTGGGCCAGGTCATCGCCCAGGGCGGCAAGATCGGCATTTACGGCGCCCTGGTCAAGCAGCGCGGCGTGGTCAATGCCAACAGCGCCCAGGTCGGCGCCAATGGCCAGATCGTGCTCAAGGCCAGCCGCGACGCCTTGCTCGAAGCGGACAGCGTCACCAGCGCCACCGGCGCCGGCACCGGCGGCAGCATCAGCGTGCAGGGTGAACGGGTCGGCCTGACCGGCAACGCCAGCGTGGACGCCAGCGGCGCGGCCGGCGGCGGCTCGGTCCTGGTCGGCGGCGGCTTCCAGGGCCGCAATCCCCTGGTCCGCAATGCCCTCCAGACCCTGATGGGCAAGAACGCCGGCATCCGCGCCGACGCCACGGCCAGCGGCAAGGGCGGCACCGTGGTGCTCTGGTCCGACCTGTCGACCCAGGCCCACGGCAGCATTTCCGCCCGCGGCGGCCTGCTCGGCGGTGACGGCGGCCTGGTCGAAACCTCGGGCGTCAAGCTCGCTGTGGACGGCATCCGCGTCAACGCCAGTCCCTTCCTGGGCGCGGCCGGCAACTGGCTGCTCGATCCCAAATTCATCCATATCGTGGCCAGCGGGAACAACAGTACCGACCTGATCGACGTCGATGCCTTCACCGATCCCGGAATCCCGGGCATCAATGATCCGGTCATCCTGCTCGCCAGCCTGGTGGGCGGGGCGCCGGCCAACACCACCGTGACGCTGCAGGCCAGCCATGATATCCTGGTTCAGACGCCGCTGACCATGGCCAACGGCGCCAGCCTGAAGCTGCAGGCGGACCGCGAGATCATCATCGATCCCGGCATGGATATCGACATGAACGGCGGTAACCTGACGCTCGAAACGCTGCCGCGCGACGGCCAGAACTTGACCCTGTACGACCGCAGGGTCACGGTGGGCGGCGACATCGTCACCGACGGCGGCAACCTGACCATCAAGGCCAGGGCCATCGATTTCGGGACCGGATTCCTGGTCAATACCGGCGCCGGCAACATCACGCTCGAAACGATAGACCAGCAATTGACCGCGCTCAACGGGACTTTCATGCTCGATGGCCTGTTCAAGATGAAGTCGGATTACCCGAATATCTTCACTTCCATGGTCCAGAATGCCGTTGCCGGCAACTTGCCGACGATCGACATGGTGACGGCCTCGCCGACGTCCGAAATCTGGATCGGCGATCCGAACGATGCCTGCGATTGCACCCTGTTCGCCAACACCGTGGTGATGAAGAACTGGCTGGCATCGGGGATCACCATCGGCGACGCCACCCATACCAGTTCCATCAATGTGTTCAGCAATTATGGCGACGCCTCGCCTTTCTATGCCAAGAACCTGCACCTCATTACCGGTGGCGACGTGTACATCGATGCCCCGATCACGCTCGGTGCGGGCGGCTCGCTCTCCATCGAAGGCAACAACATCAGTACCCCCACGGGGGCCACCTATATCACCGCCCCGACGATTGCGCTGAACGCGACCGCCGGCATCGGCTCGACCGCCATCGGCCGCAGCCCGATCCTGCATACGCGCACCAGCATCCTGAGCGCGAACAATTACCAGGTCAGCGAAAGCGAACCGATCAGCATTCACAACGATGGCAACGTGGTGCTGAACGGCATTACCCAGACCGGCGCCAACAACGAAGGCAATATTACCGTCACCTCGGTCGGCGGGATGACGGTGGCCGCGGTCAGCAGCGTCAGCGCCCTGGGCGATGGCGAAATCACCCTCACCACCGCCAGCCCCCTGACCGTCGACGGGCTGATCGAATCGGAAAACGGCGACATTATCCTGACCGCCAACGGTGGCGGCACGCTGACCATCAGCGGCAGCGGGGTGGTCATTTCGGATGCCGCCAACATCACGCTCGAAGGTGGCGCGATCGTCAACGGCGGCAGCGTCACCGCCGTCGTCGGCGACATCAACCTGATCGCGAGCACGGTCCAGGGTGGCGGGTTCTACACGCCAGCGGGCAATGTGAACGGCGAACCGGGCGTGACCCTGAGCCAGTGCATCGTGAACGATTCCTTCCTCGGCTGCGGCCCCATCCTGATTGCCGCGATCACCGATTGCCTCGCCTCGCCGGAGCTGGCGTTCTGCGCCTCGGTCCTGCCGACCATGACCCAATGTATCGCGTCGCCCCAGCGGCTCGGCTGTGTCCTGGTCCTGCCGTCCCTGGCAGTCTGTACCGCCACCCCATCGACGACGGGCTGCGTGGCCGTGCTGCCCTCGCTGGCTTCGTGCATGAGCAATCCGCAGGTGGCGGGCTGCTCCGCAGTCCTGCCGAGCGTGTCGAGCTGCATCGTTGCGCCGACCCAGGCCGGTTGCGCCCAGGTCCTGCCCAGCCTTGCCACCTGCAGCAGCAGCCCGGCAACGGCGGGATGCGGCGCGGTACTGCCGAGCCTGCAATCCTGCGTGAGCAGCCCCACCCAGCAAGGCTGCAGCGTGGTCTCGGCCTGCCTGATCAATGCCAGCGCGGCTGGCTGCGCCGCCATCCTGCCATCGCTGGCAAGCTGCATCAGCACCCCGTCGGCCCTCGGTTGCAGCGCGGTCCTGCCCAGCCTGGCGACATGCACGGCCTCGCCGGCCACGGCCGGTTGCGTCGCGGTCCTGCCCACCATGGCGCAATGCGTACTGAGCCCGACGCAAGCAGGCTGCAGTGCCGTGCTGCCATCGCTGCAAGTGTGCATCGTCACCCCGTCGTTGCAAGGCTGTTCGGCGGTCCTGCCGTCGCTGCCGGCCTGCATCGCGGCGCCGCAAACGGCCGGTTGCAACGCGGTGCTGCCATCGGTGACGAGCTGCATCATCGCCCCGACGGCACAAGGCTGCAGCGTGGTGCTGCCAAGCCTGGCCGCCTGTATCGCGGCGCCGTCCACGAGCGGCTGCAGTGTGGTCCTGCCATCGCTGACGAGCTGCATCGCGGCGCCGGCGAGCGCCGGTTGCAATGTAGTCCTGCCGAGCTTGGCAGCCTGCACCGCATCGCCGACCATGGCCGGCTGCGCGGTGGTGCTGCCCAGCCTGACCCAGTGCATCGCCAGTCCTGCGCTGGCCGGCTGCTCGGCCGTGCTGCCGACACTGAACCAGTGCGTGAGCAACCGCTTCTTGTCCGGTTGCGAGGTCGTGCTGCCGACCCTGGCGCTGTGCATAGCCAATCCGGCACTGGCCGCTTGCTCGGTGGTCCTGCCTTCCCTGGGGCAGTGCGTGTCCGATCCGACCCTGGTCGGTTGCAGCGTGGTGCTGCCATCGATCGAGACTTGCATCAGCAATCCGTCGACACCGTTCTGCAGTGTGGTGCTGCCAAGCATGGCCAACTGCATCGCCAATCCGGGCGTGCAAGGCTGCGCGCTGATCCTGCCGTCGCTGGCCAGCTGCATCGGCAACCCGTCCCTGACCGGTTGCAGCGCGGTCTTGCCTAGCCTGTCGGCCTGCATCGCCGCGCCGACCGCCAGCGGTTGCAGCGTGATCCTGCCATCCCTGGCGGCCTGCGTCAGCACACCGACGACGGCGGGCTGTTCCGTGGTCTTGCCTGGCCTGGCGCTGTGCCTCACGGCGCCGGCGACCCAGGGCTGCAGCGTGATCCTGCCGTCGCTGGCGGCCTGTATCGCGGCACCGGCGACGCCAGGTTGCTCGGTGGTGCTGCCGAGCTTGGCGAGCTGCGCTGCGGCGCCGACGACGGCCGGCTGCGCCGCCGTGCTGCCGACCCTGCAGGCTTGCATCGGCAACCCGAGCGCGGCCGGTTGTTCGGCGATCCTGCCTTCCCTGGCTGCCTGCATGGCGACGCCAAGCACGGCCGGCTGTTCGGTGGTCCTGCCTTCGCTGGCTGCCTGCGTCGCCGTTCCGAGCACGACGGGCTGCACGGCGGTCCTGCCATCGGTCGCGAGCTGCGTCGCCAGCCCGACCCTGGCTGGCTGCACGGCCGTGCTGCCATCGCTTGCCGCCTGCGTCACCACGCCGGCATTGGCCGGCTGCGCGGTGGTCCTGCCGTCGCTGAGCGCCTGCGTCATCGCGCCTGGCCAGGCCGGCTGCAGCGTCGTGCTGCCGAGCCTGTCGGTCTGCACCAGCAATCCGGCGGTGGCCGGTTGCAGCGTGGTCTTGCCTTCGCTGGCCGCTTGCGTCGCGGCGCCGGCCACGGCCGGCTGCTCGGCCGTGTTGCCGACCCTGGCCCAGTGCGTGAGCAATCCTGGCGCGGCGGGCTGCAGCAGCGTGCTGCCGACCCTGTCGCAGTGCACGGCCACGCCAACCCTGGCCGGTTGCAGCGTGGTATTGCCGACCCTGGCCCAGTGCACCGCCAGCCCGACCCTGCAGGGCTGCAGCGTGGTGCTGCCGCCGGTGTCGGCCTGCGTGGCCAATCCGACCGCGCCCGGTTGCGTGGTGGTGGTGCCACCGGTCACGTCGGAGTCCGGCGGCACCACGCCCCTGGGGCAGGTGATCAATGCCACTGTCCAGGTGATCAATACGGCGAGCGCCAGCGCCGCCGACAAGCGAAGCACACCGGCTGAAAAAGTGGCCGACAAGGTCGACCAGAAGAAGGAAGAGAAGAAGGATGAGAAGGCCGATTCCGGAACCACGCCAACAGGGGATAAAGATGTTCGCAAAAAGACGTACTGCAATTAAGGCCCTGGCGGCGCTGGCGCTGGCCGGCACTTGCAGCCTGACGTTCGCCGCCCAGGTGGCCGGAACGGTGGTGAACCTGTCCGGTCCGCTGATGGCGAAGAAAAGCGACGGCACGGTCAAGGTGCTGGCGCTGCGTTCCGAAGTCGAGCAGGGCGATACCCTGGTCTCGGAACGCAATACCTATGCCCAGATCAAGTTCATCGACAATAGCGAAGTCACGCTCAAGCCGAACACGACCTTCAAGATCGAAGCCTTCGCCTATGACGAAAAAAAGCCGGACGCCGACAACGCCAGCTTCAGCCTGGTCAAGGGCGGCCTGCGCTCGATCACCGGCCTGCTGGGCAAGCGCAACAAGGAAAAGTTCGCGCTCAAGACGCCCACGGCCACCATCGGCATCCGCGGCACGACCTTTGTCGCCGAATGGGTGGAGCCGCCAGCGGAAGGGTTGGCCGAGCGCCAGGCTTACCTGTTCGCCAGCACCGCCGGGGCGGACGGTGCGCCGATGCCGGCCGCGCCCCTGCAGCTGGCGCAGATGAGCCTGCCCAATCAGCCGGGGATCCCCCGTGGCCAGACGCCCGGCGCGCCGCCGCTGGCGCCCGGCCTGCACGTCTTTGTCACCGACGGCTTGATTCTCATGAGCAACGCGGGCGGCAGCCAGCAATTTGCCGCCGGGCAGTTCGGCTACGTGCGCAACGCGGTCTCGCCGCCTATCCTGGTGCCAGCCAATCCGGGCCTGAAATTCACGCCGCCGCCGACCTTTTCCATGAACGCCGGCCCGAACGGGGCGAACAGCGGCGCCAAGCCTGCGACGGTCGACTGCGAAGTGCGCTGATTGCCGGAACGTAAAAAAACCCTGGGCGCCGCGAGGCTCCCAGGGGTTTTTTTACGTCTGTGCGGGTTACAGGACTTCGCTGGCGTGGTCGGCCAGGCGCGAACGCTCGCCCCGGGCCAGGGTCACGTGGCCGCTGTGCGACCAGCCCTTGAAGCGGTCGACCACATAGGTCAGGCCGCTCGAGCCTTCGGTCAGGTAGGGGGTGTCGATCTGGGCGATGTTGCCAAGGCACAGGATCTTGGTGCCGGGACCGGCGCGCGTGACCAGGGTCTTGATCTGCTTGGGCGTCAGGTTCTGCGCTTCGTCGATGATCAGGAACTTGTTGACGAAGGTGCGGCCGCGCATGAAGTTGAGCGACTTGATCTTGATGCGCGAGCGGATCAGGTCTTGCGTGGCCGCGCGGCCCCATTCGCCGCCGTCGGAATCGGACTTGTTGAGCACTTCCAGGTTGTCGTCGAAGGCGCCCATCCATGGCGACATCTTTTCTTCCTCGGTACCGGGCAGGAAGCCGATGTCTTCGCCCACCGGCACCGTGACGCGGGTGACGATGATCTCGTTATAGAGCTTCGTTTCGAGCACCTGGGCCAGGCCGGCGGCGAGCGCCAGCAGGGTCTTGCCGGTGCCTGCCTGGCCGAGCAGGGTGACGAAATCGCATTCCGGGTTCATGAGCAGGTTCAGAGCGAAATTCTGCTCGCGATTGCGCGCGGTGACGCCCCACACATTGTTCTTGCTGTGGCTGAAGTCGCGCAGGGTTTGCAGCACGGCGGTCTTGCCGTTGAGCTGCTTGACCTGGCCGTAGAAGGGCGCTTCGCCGTTCTTGGGTTCGAGAAACACGAACTGGTTCACCAGCAGGGTCGGAATGGTGGGGCCGGTCACGCGGTAGAAGGTGGCCGAGGCGCCGTTCTTGTTTTCCTGCCAGGACTCCATGTCCTTGCCATTCTTGTTCCAGAAGTCGTCCGGCAACTGCACGATGCCCGAGTAGAGCAAGTCGCTGTCTTCGAGCACATGGTCGTTGAAATAATCCTCGGCCGGCAAGCCCAGCGCGCGCGCCTTGATGCGCATATTGATGTCTTTCGACACCAGCACGATGGCGCGGCCCGGCATTTCGGCTTCCAGATTGCGCACCACGCCCAGGATCTGGTTGTCTGCCTTGCCTTGCGGCAGGCCTTCGGGCAGGGTGGGGCCGTTCTGCAGGCGGGTCTGGAAGAACAGGCGGCCCTTGGCATCCTTGTTGCCCAGCTTGGCCAGAGGAATGCCATTCTCGATGGCGCCGTCGTCGATGGTGCCGACCAGGGCGTCGAGCGAGCGCGAGACCTGGCGCGCATTGCGCGCCACTTCGGACATGCCTTTCTTGTGGTCGTCGAGCTCTTCGAGCGTCATCATCGGCAGGTAGACGTCATGCTCCTCGAAGCGGAACAGGGACGAAGGATCATGCATCAGGACATTGGTGTCGAGCACGAACATCTTGGTCTTGCCGGACTGGTCGGCATGGCGGCTGGTGGAGGACTTGACCTGGACTTCGACTGGCTTGTGCTTGGCCGGATGCGGCGCTTCCACGGGTTGCTTTTCCTTGCCGCGGCCGGCCGGCTTGGCGGCCGGGGCCGGCGCCAGGGCTTCGAGCGGCGCTGCGGCTTTCGCGCGCGCCGACTTGGCGGCCGTCTTGAGCGGGGCCGCGACAGCTGCGGCGGCCGCGACCGGCGCGGGCTCGCTCACGGCGGCCAGCTTCGGCTTGGCCGGCGGCACGGCGCGGGCGCCGGGCTTGGCGGCGCCGGCTTTCGGATAATCTGCTGCCAGCAGCAGGGCGGCAGGCTTGGTGGGGAGTTTTGGCAGTGGCATCAGGGTCTCAATCAAAAAAAGTCTGGGGATAGCCCGGCATCATTGATCCTATGCAAGCTGGAAACAACGTGGTCGATGCGTCGGTGAGAAAGGCAGGGCGCTGGTCGGGTCGGCAAAGTGGCCGGGCCGGCAGGCCGCCAGATTGGAGTGATGCGGATGAGCGGACTGTTTGACTCAAAATGGCTGATGCAATCAAGTTTGACGGCGGTTGATCAAGGCTGGCTCTTGATAAATTCCAGCACTTCTTCGGCGTGATTCGGAACCTTCACGCCACGCCATTCTTTCACCAATTTGCCGTCAGCGTCAATGACAAACGTACTGCGCTCGACGCCGCGAACTTGCTTGCCATACATATTTTTCATTTTCATGACACCGAACTGCAGGCAGACCGCTTCTTCCGGGTCGGAAATGAGTTCGAACGGCAATCCCAGCTTGGCCTTGAAGCCGTCGTGGGAGCGCAGGGAATCGCGGCTGATGCCGAAAATGTCGGTTTGGGCGGCCTGGAAATGCGGGTACAGCTCGCGGAAGGCGATGCTTTCGGTGGTGCAGCCGGGGGTGTTGTCTTTCGGGTAAAAGTACAGCACCGTATAGCGGGCCGGGCGGCCGGCCAGTTCGAACGGCGTGCCGCCGGTCATGACCGCGGAAAAATTGTCCATCGTTGTTGCGGGTTGGCGATCAGCCACAGGTTCTCTCCAGTCGAGTGCATTCAGCGCTGATTTTACCCTATCGCTGCGCCGAACCGCGCCGAACCGGGGTCAGACCTCGGGTGAGAAATATTTCTCACCCGAGGTCTGACCCCGGTTTGGAAACGAATCAGCTTGCGCAGGGTTATCCGAAAGATGGGGATGTCTTGTTTTTTTTCAAGCCTCAGCGATTGGCCACCACGATGCGGCGGGCGTCGCGCGCCACCACGCGCATGGGCAAGCCTTCGGCCGCCAGCGCCGCCTGCAGCTCGGCCCGCATCAGCGCCAGGCTGGTGACGCCGGCCTTGGCGTCGGCCCGCCACTGCGCGCGGAAGGTGTCGAGCGAGGCGATCAGCTTGTCCGGTTCCTGCCGCTGGCCGAAGGCGAAGTCGTCGCTGTAGGCGACCAGGATCAGCTTGTGCCGCAGCTCGTAGGGGAAGGAGGCTTCGAAGGCGCCCACGGCATAAAAACGGGTGGCCGGGGTCAGCTCGGCGCGGATGGCCGGCAGCATGGGAATGCCGGCGCGCTGGCGCCCGTAGGGCTCGAAGCCGAGCACGATCAGTTCGGTCATCAGGAAGCCGGCAAGGGCCAGCGTCATGACCGTCAGGTCGCGCCGCAGCAGGCGCGCATGCAGCATGGCGAAGGCGCCGCCGACCAGGGCGGCGAAGCCGGCGCCCAGCACCCAGGGCTGGTAGGCTTCGAGCAGTTCGGCTTCTCCGCCGGGATAGTAGTCGCTGCTCATGAAGGGCACGAAGATCAGGAGCGCCAGCCCGATGCAGGCGGTCAGGATGGACGCGAACACGCGGCTGCGCCGTTCGCCGGCCTCGAAATACAGGCCGGTGAGCAGGGCGATGGCCGGCAGCAGCGGCAGCACGTAGCCGGGCGAACGCGCCGTGGACAGGGTGAGGAACAGGAAGATGGCGCCGACCCAGGCCAGCAGCATCAGGCGCGGACGAAAGCGCGTCGCTTCGCGTTGCAGGCCCAGCCCCAGGCTTTGCGGCAGCACGCCGAGCCAGGGCACCACGCCTGGCAGCAGGATGATGAAGTAGTAGTACCAGCTGCCGGCGCGCCGCACCTCCGGGTCGAACAGGGCGACCAGGCGTTCGGGGCCCAGGGGCAGGCCGGGATTGGCGCGCGCGGCCAGCAGCACCCACGGCGCGCCGATGGCCAATACGATGAAGATGCCCTTGAGAGCGTGCAGGCGCCGCCACAGCCGGAGATCGCGCGCGGCCAGCGAATAGGCCAGCAACACCGCCAGCGGCATCAGCACGCCTTCCGGGCCGCGCGCGAGCAGGGACAGGGCCATGGCGGTCCAGCACACCAGCATCCAGTTGCGCCGTTCTGCATCGCTGGCGCCGTCGCGCTGGGCGATCAGCAGCGCGCCCAGCACCAGGGCTTGCATGCCGGCAAAGCCCATGTCGAGCGAATTGACCTGGCCGCTGCCCACCCACAGGAAGCAAGATGCCAGCACCAGCGCCGCATACACGCCGGCGCGCTGGCCGAAGACCTTGCAGCCCGCATGGCCGGTGATGGCGATGCCGCCCAGGCCGCACAGGCCGGTCCACAGGCGCGCCTGCCATTCGCCGGCGCCGAACAGGCCGAAGGCGAGGGCGTTCATCCAGGTTTGCAGGGGCGGGTCCGTGACGTGGATGATGCCGTTCAGGCGCGGCGTGACCCAGTCGCCGCTGGTCCACATGGCCAGCGCCATGTCGGCGTAGCGGCTTTCGTCGGGGGGCACCAGGGTGCGGTAGCCCAGCACCGCCAGCCAGACCAGGGTAAACAGGGAAAACACAGTCCAGAGGAAGGCCCTGGACTTGTGCAGCTCGTTCATTCGATGATCAGGGCCAGGGTGACTTTGCGGCCTTCGCCCATCAGGACGTTGTAGGTGCGGCAGGCGGCCTTGCTATCCATGGATTCGACCCCGATATGGCGCGCCGACAGGCTGGCGATCAGGCGCGGATGGACGAAGCGCTGGCGCTCGCCGGTGCCCAGGATGACGACGTCGGGCTTGTCCGCTTCGATCTGCTCGAAGTGCGCGGCCGTGAGGGCCTCGAAACTGGCCACGTCCCAGGCGCGCGGCGCCGTTTCGGGCATGACGATCAGGCTGTAGGCATAGCGCTCGGCGTTGATTTCGACCCCGCTGTCATCGTAAGCGGTGACAGTCTGGTATTGTCTTGTAGTGCTGGCATGAAGCTTCATGGAAATAATGGGGCAGGGGGGATGGTGGACGCTAGCATGCCACAAAGCGAATTAAAGCGCGAATTTTCGCGATTCTGCCGTCAAAGAAGCCTAAATGTGCCTTGTTTCCCTTACTTTGACGGGCTGGGCGGTTGATTAATCCGGCCTCTTTCGGCAGAATGGGTATTTTTCGCACTGCAACAAAAACGCCTTACTGAACAGGGAATGATTTTGCGACCGATTCTGAAATCGAACAAACTGGATGATGTCTGCTACGAGATCCGTGGCCCCGCGCTGGAGAAATCCAAGCAGATGGAGGAAGAGGGCCACAAGATCATCAAGTTGAACATCGGCAACCTGGCCGTCTTCGGCTTCGACCCGCCGGACGAGATCGTGCATGACATGATCGTCAACATGCATGGCGCGGCCGGCTACACCGATTCGAAGGGCATGTTCGCGCCGCGCAAGGCCGTCATGCATTACACCCAGGGCAAGAACATCAGCGGCGTGGGCATCGAGGATATTTACCTCGGCAACGGCGCCTCGGAACTGATCGTGATGGCCATGAACGGCCTGCTCAACAATGGCGACGAAGTGCTGGTGCCGGCGCCCGACTATCCGCTGTGGACCGCGGCCGTGAGCCTGTCCGGCGGCAATCCGGTGCACTATATCTGCGACGAGCAGGCCGGCTGGTTCCCCGACATCGACGACATGCGGCGCAAGATCACGTCCAACACCAAGGCGATCGTCGTCATCAACCCGAACAACCCGACCGGCGCGCTGTATCCGCGCGAGATCCTGCTGGAGATTATCGAGCTGGCGCGCCAGCACCAGCTGATCATCATGGCCGACGAAATCTACGACAAGGTGCTGTACGACGGCGCCGAGCACGATTCGATCGCCTCGCTGGCCGACGACGTGCTGTTCATTACCCTGAACGGCCTGTCGAAGAATTACCGTTCCTGCGGCTACCGCGCGGGCTGGATGGTGGTGTCGGGCGAGAAGCGCCACGCCAGGGATTACATCGATGGCTTGAACATGCTGGCCTCGATGCGCCTGTGCGCCAATGCGCCCGGCCAGTTCGCGATCCAGACGGCGCTGGGCGGCTACCAGAGCATCAACGACCTGGTGGGACCCGGCGGGCGCCTGCTGCGCCAGCGCGACCTGGCCCACAAGCTGCTGACCGATATTCCGGGCGTGACCTGCGTGAAGCCAAAAGCGGCGCTGTACATGTTCCCGAAGCTCGACCCCGTGATGTATCCGATCGCGGACGACCAGCAGTTCTGCCTTGAGCTGCTGTCCGAAGAAAAAGTACTGCTGGTCCAGGGAACGGGCTTCAACTGGGGCACGCCGGATCACTTCCGCCTGGTGTTCCTGCCCAATACCGACGACCTGACCGACGCCTGCGGCCGCATCGCGCGCTTCCTCGACGGCTATCGCCGACGCCATGGCAACGGCTGACAATAACTTACTGATATAAGACTTATGAAACCCATCAAAATCGGCCTGATCGGCCTTGGCGTCGTCGGCAGCGGCACCTTCAATGTCCTCAAACGCAACCAGGAAGAAATCCGCCGCCGCGCCGGCCGCGGCATCGAAATCGCCATGGTCGCGGTGCGCAATGTGGAACGCGCCCAGGCGATCGTGGGCAGCGACTGCCAGGTCGTGAACGACCCGTCCCTGGTCGTGAACAATCCCGACATCGACATCGTCGTCGAACTGATCGGCGGCACCGGCACGTCCAAGGACCTGGTCCTGCAGGCGATCGGCAACGGCAAGCACGTGGTCACCGCCAACAAGGCGCTGCTGGCGCTGCATGGCAACGAGATCTTCGCCGCGGCCCAGGAGAAGGGCGTGATGGTGGCCTTCGAAGCGGCTGTCGCCGGCGGCATCCCCATCATCAAGGCGCTGCGCGAAGGCCTGACCGCGAACCGCATCGAATCGGTGGCCGGCATCATCAACGGCACCACCAACTTCATCCTGTCCGAAATGCGCGACAAGGGCCTGGACTTCGACACCGTGCTGAAACAGGCGCAGGCGCTCGGCTATGCCGAAGCCGATCCGACCTTCGACATCGAAGGCGTGGATGCCGCGCACAAGCTGACCATCATGTCGGCCATCGCCTTCGGCATTCCGGTGCAGTTCGACAAGGCGCACGTGGAAGGCATCAGCAGCCTGCAGGCGATCGATATCCGCTACGCCGAGCAGCTGGGCTACCGCATCAAGCTGCTGGGCATTACCAAGCGCACCAAGGTGAACGGCGTGGAAGGCATCGAACTGCGCGTGCATCCGACCCTGATTCCGGCCAAGCGCCTGATCGCCAATGTGGAAGGCGCCATGAACGCGGTGCTGGTGCAGGCCGACGCCGTGGGCGCATCGCTGTACTACGGCAAGGGCGCAGGCTCGGAGCCGACCGCGTCGTCGGTGATTGCCGACCTGGTCGACATCACCCGCCTGGCCACGGCCGATCCGGGCAACCGCGTGCCGCACCTGGCTTTCCAGCCGAACCAGATGACCGACGTGGCCATTTTGCCGATGGGCGAAATCACGACCAGCTACTACCTGCGCGTGTACGTGAAAAACCGCCTGGGCGTGATGGCCGATTTGACGCGCATCCTGGCCGACGCGCGCATTTCGATCGACGCGGTGTTGCAGAAGGAGCCTGCGGAGAACGCGACGCGCCTGGACATCGTCATGCTGACGCATCAGACGCAGGAAAAAAACATCAACAAGGCGATCGAGAAGATCGAAGCGATGGAAACCGTGGTTGGCAAGGTGACCCGGATCCGTCTCGAAAACCTGGCCTGATTGTCACCTGGTGGTCAGCGTACGCTGACCACTTTCTCCACCGCTCCCGGATCGCGTTCTCGCACGAAGCGCAGCACCGATTCCACCGTCACCGTATCGATATGCCCCGCCATGCGGCGTCCGAACGGATGGTCGTCGAAACTCACATTCGCGCTGAACAGGCGCGCTCCCAGCCGCTCCCCGGCCGACACATGCACATTCGTAGGCCGGTAGCCGGCCATCCTGAGCCAGGCCTGCGCCTGCCTGCGGTCGCTGATCTGGAATTCGCTGCTGCTGGCGGCGTAGGTCTCGAGCACCCAGCCGTTCGAATTCTGGTATTGGGTCGACATCGGATAGGCCAGCATGTTGTAGCGCGGCGAATGGAGCCTTGTCGGGAGCGAACTGCCCAGCATGGCCACGATGCGGGCCTGGCTCGCCGGCGAAGGAATCAGGATCGCCGCATCGTAGGCGAACAGGTCGTCGAGGAAGAAGTTGGCCAGCCCCTGGTCGTACAGCGCGGATGACGCCGTGCCGCACTGGTTCAATTCATGCACCACGATCCATTTGCCTTTCGGATGATCGCGCCATACGTAGGCCATGTGCGAATAGCGCAGGTGGTAGCGCGACAGGTCGCGGCCCACGCGCCCGACCAGGGCGACCTGCGCTTTCGATGCGTCGAGCGTGGCGCGCGTGGTTTCGGCCAGCTTGATGGCCTTCACGAAGGCGCCGGCGTCGTTGCGCTTGCGCGGCTCGCAAGTGGCGCCGGCGTGCGCCGTGCCAATGCTGCAAACGGCGAGCAGCAGCAGGATCAGTCGGCGCATGTCAATACCCTCCGTGGCGCGAATGATGCAGCAGCGCCTTGCCAACTTCGGTCGGAATGAAGGCGATCGCTTCGCCGGCCGCGATCAGCACATAGCCGCTGGCCAGGGTGACGACGCTGACCGCGGTGCCGGCCACCAGCGAGGCGCCGCCGGCCACGGCGGCGCTGAGCTTGAGCGTGACGCGCGCGGCTTCCGACGCGCCTTCGAGCACGATCAGCACCGATTCGCCCACCACTTCCACGCTGGCGACAAGCAGCGTGGACGAGGTGGCCACCACGGAAATGGATCCGGCCACCACCATCACCGAACCGGCGGCCACCAGTCCGGACGCGCCCGACATGGCGGTGCTGGGATCGTTATGGGCATGCGCCGCGCCGATGGCACAGGCCAGCAGCAGGCAGAGCAGGGTCTTTTTCATGATGCTTCCTTCCTTGACGTGCCGGATTGGCAGGACGGATCATCGGCCAGATCAGGGAGATGCTCAATCAGATCTACTACGGTATCGCTTTTAAACGCAAACAGTATTAGTATCTGCTACCAGCAGACAAATGAAGGACAACATGCCCCACGCAATTACACTGGTCGACACCTTGAAGCGCTTGCTCAAAGCGCGGGGGATTACCTACGGCGAACTGGCCGGCAGGATCGACATGTCGGAAGCGAGCGTGAAGCGAATGTTCTCCCAGAAAAACTTTACCCTGCAGCGCCTGGATGAAATCCTGAGCGCCAGCGGCATCGAATTCGACGAACTGTCGGCAGCCCAGGCCGCGCCGTCGCTGATATCCCAGCTGACCCTGGCCCAGGAGCGCGAGATCATCGGCGACCCGCGCCTGCTGGTGGTGGCGGTATCGGCGATGAACCAGATCGGCTTCGACGATATCGTGCAGTATTACGACATGAGCGCCGTGGAAGTGACGAAGTACTTGCTGCGCCTCGATAAAATCGGTTTCCTTGAACTATTGCCCAATAACCGCGTCAAGCTGCTGATCGCGCGCACCTTCGGCTGGATACCGCATGGCCCGATCCAGAGCTATTTCCGGCACGAGGCAGCGTTTGATTATCTCGATTCGCGCTTCGACGGCCCGGACGAGGTGCTGCGGCTGGTGAACGTGATGCTGTCGAAGCAGTCGGGCGCCGCGCTGCTGGAGCGCCTGAAGCAGGTGGCCGCCGAGTTTTCGCAGCAGCACCAGCACGAAACCCGGCTGCCGCTCGAGCAGCGCCACGCGATCAGCTTTATCGTGGCGGCGCGGCCCTGGGTGCCGCCGGCATTCAAGGCGCTGCTGCGCAATCCCTGATTTATTTATCGTCGTACGAACCCGCTGTCCAACCCTACCGATCCGAGACCATACATGAGTCAACATGGCCAGTTTTCCCTGTTAGGCGAGCGCCGTTTTGCTCCCTTTTTCTGGACGCAGTTCCTCGGCGCCTTCAACGACAATGTGTTCAAGACCGCCTTCCTGGTGATCCTGACTTTCGATGCCCTGAGCTGGGGGATCACCGATCCGGCCATGCTGACCACGCTGATACCGGGCCTGTTCATCATGCCTTACGTGTTCTTTTCGGCGACGGCGGGACAGATCGCCGAGAAGATGGAAAAAGGGCGGCTGGCGCGCTACGTGAAAGTGATCGAGATCGCCATCATGCTCGTGGCCGGGATTGGATGGATGACCAAGTCGGTGCCGCTGCTGCTGGTGGCCGTGGTGGGCATGGGCTTTCATTCGACGCTGTTTGGCCCGGTGAAGTATGCCTACCTACCGCAGCAGCTGAAGCAGGAAGAGCTGGTGGGCGGGAACGGCCTGGTCGAAATGGGTACCTTCGTCGGCATCCTGCTCGGCCAGATAATAGGCACTGCGCTGGTGCGCTACCAGCCGGGCGGCATCATGATGGTGGCCGGCGCCACGCTGTTCTTCGCGGTCCTGGGCCTGCTGGTGAGCCAGCGCATTCCGCTGTCGCCGGCGCCGATGCCTGAGCTGAAGATCAACCCGAACCCCTTTACGGAAACCATACGCAACCTGTCCTTCGCGCGTACCAATCGCACAGTGTTCCTGTCCATGCTGGGCAACTCGTGGTTCTGGTTTTACGGCGCCATGATCCTGTCGCAGTTTCCGCTGTATGCCAAGGATTACCTGCATGGCGACGAATCGGTGTTTGTCGGCTTGCTGACGGTGTTTTCGATCGGCGTCGGGGTCGGGTCGCTGCTGTGCGAAAAGCTGTCCGGTCACAAGGTGGAAATCGGCCTGGTGCCTTTCGGCTCGATCGGCCTGTCGCTGTTCGGCATTGAACTGTATTTTGCCAGCGTGGCGTACACCGGGACGGCCGCGGTGAGCATGGCAGGCCTGATCGCAACGCCTGGCGCTCTGCGCATCCTGTTCGACGTGGCCATGCTGGGCGTGTTCGGCGGGCTGTTCATCGTGCCGCTGTTCGCCCTGATCCAGACCCGCTGCGATCCCAAGCACCTGTCGCGCACCATTGGCGGCATGAATATCATGAATGCGCTGTTCATGATCGTGGCGGCCGGCGCGGCCATGCTGATGCACAGCCTGGGCTGGACCATTCCGCAGATGTTCCTGGCCACCGCCGTGCTGAACGCGATCGTGGCGCTGTACATTTTCTCGCTGGTGCCGGAATTCCTGATGCGCTTCCTGGCGTGGATGCTGATTCATACCATCCACCGCGTGAAGACGGTGGACGTCGACCGCATTCCGGATGAAGGGCCGGCTATTTTGGTCTGCAACCATGTCAGCTATGTCGACGCGCTGGTGATTGGGGCGGCCAGCCCGCGCCCGATCCGCTTCGTCATGGACCACAAGATCTTCAAGACGCCTTTCGTGGGCTGGATTTTCCGCACCGCGCGCGCGATTCCGATTGCGCCGGCCAAGGAAGACCCATGGCTGATGGAGAAGGCCTACATCGATATCGCGAAAGCGCTGCACGAGGGTGACCTGATATGCATTTTCCCGGAAGGGAAGCTGACTTCCACGGGCGAGATGAACGAGTTCCGCGGCGGGATTGCCAAGATCCTGGCGCGCAGCAAGGTGCCCGTGATTCCGATGGCGCTGCGCGGGCTGTGGGGCAGCATGCTGACACGCGACAAGGTCAACCTGTTCGAACGTTCGTTCGCGCGCGGGCCGCGGTCGCAGCTGGCGCTGGCGGTAGGCGCGCCGGTGGAGCCGGAGATGGCGACGCCGGAGTACTTGCAGCAGCAGGTGCTGGCGCTGCGCGGCGATTGGAAGTAGGGCGCGGCATGTGAGCGGCAAAATGCATTATCATGACGAAGTGCATACATCCCGTCCCTCGCCACCATGAAAATCCGCGCCTATCTCGCGCTGATGGTTGCCGCCATCCTGATTCCGGTGATCCTGTTCTCGACGATTTCGTTGAACATGCTGCTCAAGGCCGAGCGGGAAGCCGCCCTGAAGGGCGTGCGCGAAACGGCCCGCATTTCGCTCGTCAGCATCGACCGTGAGCTGACCAACACCGAAAGCGCCTTGCGCATGCTGGCCAAGTCGCCGTACCTGGCCAGCGGCGACATGGGGGAGTTTTATCGCCAGGCGCAGTATGCCGACAAGCCCGGCGCCACCTGGACCACGCTGCTCGACGGGCACGGGCAGCAGCTGATGAACACCGCCATGCCATTCGGTACGCCGATGCCGCCCCCTGCAGCCGCCGAGCGCGTGGCCCAGGTGCTGGCAGGGGGGAAACCGCAAATATCGAACCTGATCCGCGGCGTCGTCACCCAGGCCTTGCTGGTGCTCGTTGACGTGCCCGTGACCACGCCTGACGGCAAGCGCTATGTGATCGCGCAAGGATTCCGGGTCGAACATTTCAACCGCGTGCTGCACCAGGTGAACGCGCCGGACGGCTGGCTGGCCGGCGTGTACGACCGCAACGGCATCACCATCGCGCAGACCAATGGCGGCGTGGCTGTGGAACGCGGCGAAACCCGGCCTGACCTGCGCGACGCCATCAGCAAAAAAACGGTGGGCGTGATCCGCAATGCCAGCGACAGCGATTTGAAACTGTACACGGTGCTGGAACGCTCGGCCCTGTCCGGGTGGACCGTGGCTGTGGGTGTGCCGGAAACCGAGATCGAATCGGCGGCCCGCAGCGCGCTGATGGTGTCCAGCCTTGGCCTGCTGGCGGCGATTGCCTGCGCCGCAGTGGCCGCATTGTTCTTTGCACGCAGGCTGTCGCACTCGATCCGCAATGCCGCCAGGTCGGCCCACGCGCTGGAGCATGACGAACCAGTTGGCCCGTCCGAAGTATCGGGCGTGGTGGAAGTGGACGAGCTGCAGGCGGCCATCGCGGCAGCGGCGAGCGTGGTCAGCATGGAGAAGCATTCGCGCCTGCTGGCCGAAGCCGAACGCGAAATCATGTTCGAACGCGAACACGACGCCCGCACCATGGCCGAACAACAGAACCGCGCCAAGGACGAATTCCTGGCCATGCTGGGCCACGAGCTGCGCAATCCGCTGGCCGCCATCGTCAATGCCACCAGCGTCATGGCGCATCCGGGCATGAAGCCCGACGCGGTCGACCGCGCCCGCCAGATCGTCACGCGCCAGAGCGGCCACCTGACCCGCATTGTGGACGACCTGCTCGACATGGGGCGCGTACATTCCGGGAAAATTCTGCTGGAGCGGCGCATTCTGCGCATGGACAAGGTGGTCGACGGCTACATGGCCGGTGTGGCGCAGACCGACCGCGGCGCGCGCCACGCGGTGAGCGTGTCGACGCAGCCGGCCTGGGTGGATGCCGACCCAACGCGACTTGAACAGATCATCGCCAACCTGCTCGATAACGCCTTCAAGTACACGCCGCCGGGCGGCAGCATCAATATCACGGTGCGCGTCGATGGCGCCGACGCGGTGCTGAGCGTGGCCGATTCGGGCATAGGCATTTCCGATGAACTCAAGCCTTATGTATTCGATCTGTTCGTCCAGGGCCAGCGTGGCCTGGACCGCGCGCAGGGCGGGCTGGGCGTGGGGCTGGCGCTGGTGCGCCAGCTGGCGGCCATGCACGGCGGGAAGGTGACGGTGTTCAGTCGCGGCACAGGCATGGGCAGCTGCTTCGAGGTACACCTGCCGCTGGTGGCGGAGCCTGGCGTGGAGCGCGATGCACCCAAGGCCGCGGCGTCAAGCGAACAGCATGTACTGCTCATTGAAGATAATGACGATGGACGTGAGATGATGGCGATGATGCTCGAGGCGCAGCAGTACCGCGTGGTGAGCGCCATCGACGGCCTGGAAGGGCTGCGCAAGGCGGCCGAAGACCTGCCCGATATCGCGCTGGTCGATATCGGCCTGCCGGGCATAGACGGGTACGAGGTGGCGCGGCGCATGCGCGCAGATCCGGCAACGAGTGGCGTGCGCCTGATTGCGCTGACCGGGTATGGACAGGAAGGGGACCGCGCGCGGGCCCTGGCCGCCGGCTTCGACGCCCACCTGGTCAAGCCGGTGGAATTGACCAAGTTGATGCACGTCCTGGAATCGACCTTGCCGGTCGACTCCTGACCAGGTATTACACCACCCGCAAGCGCGCCGGTGGCTTCCCAAAACAGTCTTGCGCCAGGCGCTTGATATCGTCGAAATCGACCGGCTTGATCAGGTGGTGGTCGAAGCCGGCGTCGATGGTGCGCTGGCGTGCGTCGTCCTGCCCCCAGCCCGTTACCGCAATGAGCAGCACGTCCTTGGCGCCCGGCTTGCGCCGGATGCGCCGCGCCGCTTCGTAGCCGTCCATGCTGGGCATGCCCAGGTCCATGATGACCACGTCGGGCATCAGCTTGTCGAAGGCGTCGAGCGCCTGGTACCCATCGTAGGCGGTGGCGACGCTGCAGTTTTCCATTTCAAACAGGGCTTGTAGGGAATCGGCCGCATCGCGGTTGTCGTCGACCACCAGCACCTTGGGGCGCTGATCCTGGTGCGGTTCCACTGGCATTCCGGGCACTGCCTTTATCGGCCTGCCTTCGGTGACCACCGGCAGTGTGACGATGAATTCGCTTCCCTTGCCCAGGCCTTCGCTGGTGGCATGAACGCTCCCGCCATGCATTTCCGCGAACTGGCGCGACAGGCTCAGGCCGATGCCAAGGCCGCTGGTGATCTGGCCCTGGGGAGGCCGGCTTTGTTCGAACATGGAGAAGATGCGCGACAGTGCTGACGGTTCAATGCCGATGCCGGTGTCCTTGATGTAGATTTTGACGCAGCCGTTTTCGCGCAGCGCGCGCAGCGTGATATAGCCGTCCACCGGCGTGAACTTGACCGCATTGGAGAGGATGTTGGCGACAATCTGCACCACGCGCGCGTAGTCGGCGTAGAGCACGATTTCTTCGGCCGGCAGCGACAGTTCGATCTTGATGCCGCGTGCGGCGGCGGCAGCCGAACACAGCTCGGTCACATGGCCGATGATGGCGTTGAAGGTGGTGTAGTCGCGCTGCAGTTCAATCTTGCCGCTGTTGATGCGCGCCACGTCGAGCAGGTCGTCCACCAGGCGGGTCAGGTGCGTGACCTGGCGCTCGATGACGTCACTGACTTTCTTGACTGCCGGCTCGGCCGGAAAAAGATGCGTGAGCACGGCCATCGACGTGCGGATCGGCGCCAATGGATTGCGCAGCTCGTGCCCAAGGCTGGCCAGGAATTCGTCCTTGCGGCGGTCGGTTTCGCGCACCTGGTACTGCTTTGCGCGTGCTCGCAGCACCGACTGCAAGGACGTAATCAGGGTGAGGGTGCGCACCGGGCGTTCGAGCAGGGTGACATTGCCGAGCGTGTTGATGGCCTGGCGCACGCTGAGCGAATCAGGGCCGCGGTGAGTGAGCAGCACGATCGGCAAGTCCGACCAGTTGGGCTGGCGCTGGATGAATTCGCCCAGTACCTTGAGGCCGCCGCTCGACAGCGCTTCTTCCACCGTGAGGACGGCGCCCACGCCGATCAGCATTTCGGCCGCGAGCTGCACCACCGAATCGGTGACCAGGTTCTCGACATCGGCGAGCGTCAGCATCTTCGATGCGAGTATCGCGTCCTGGCCGGACGGGGCGTAAATGAGGACGCGCTTTTCCATGGATTCGCTTACACTTTTTCATCGTCGAACAACACGCCACACGTTTCTTCATCGAAGGTGGGGACCCCGGTCAGGATGCCGTGGAAATTGGTCAGCACGTCGCCGACGGCGATGCCCTTGCTGCTCATGCTGAACAGGCGGATAGTGCGCTCGTGCAGGCCGACGCGCTTCTTGAACACCGAGATCGCCTGGCGCACTTTGCCGCGCGCTTCGAAGTAGCGCAGCATGATGACGCTGTCGGCAATGTAGCTGGCATCGACGGATGTGGACATGGTCCCGCCGATGACGCCCGGCTGCACGCCGACCAGGATGGTCACCACGCCGCGCTGGCCGAGATAGGTAAGCAGTTCGTGCAGGTGGGTTGCGAGGAAGCGTTCGTCGGGCATGGCCTTCAGGTAGCCATTCAGGCTGTCGATGACGATGATGCGCGCGCCGTCGGCTTCGGCGCTCGTTACGGCCTGCATGAATTCACCGGGTGACATTTCGGCAGGGTCGATCTGCTGGATGTTCAGCATGCCTTTGTCGATGGCGGACTTGAGGTCCATGCCCAGGCCACTGGAACGCAGCAGCAGGTTGTTGGTGGCTTCCTCGAACAGGAACATGGCGGCCTTCTGGCCACGCCTGGTGGCGGCATGGACGAATTGCGCGCACAGAGACGACTTGCCGGTGCCGGGCGGCCCGGAGATGAGCGTGCTGGTGCCTTCATCGAGGCCGCCGCCGGTGAGCGTGTCGAGCGCTGCGATGCCGCTGGAGAGCCGGCTGCGGTTGGCGCTGACGCGGGAATGGGCCGCGATCAGGCGCGGATAGACGCACAGGCCGCCGGTGACGATCTTGTAATCGTGCGAACCGCCGCGGAAGGCGATGCCGCGGTACTTGACGATGCGTACGCGCCGCCGTTCGGAGCCATAGTCCTGGTTGATCAGTTCAAGCGTGATGACCCCGTGCGCCACGCTGCGCACCTGCAGGTCGCCGGACAGGGCGGTGCGGTCGTCCAGGAAGAGGGTGGTGCAGCCTTTGCCGGACAGGTACTGCTTGAGCGCGAGCACCTGGCGCCGGTAGCGCAGCGGGCTTTCGGCCAGCAGCTGCAGCTCGGACAGCGAATCGAGCACCACGCGCGTGGGCTTGAATTTTTCGATCACGTCGAGAATGCGCTGCGTGGTCATCCCCATTTCGATTTCGGACGGATGGAAGATCGTGAACTGCTGGTCCGGGTGCAGGATGCTTTCGTTCGGGATGATGTCTTCGACGTGGATGCCGTCCATAGCCCAGCCGTGCGACTGGGCCACGGCCTTCAGTTCGACGCGCGTTTCGGCGAGCGTGATGTAGATGACCGATTCGCCGCGCTTGACGCCTTCGTACAGGAACTGGAGGGCCAGCGTGGTCTTGCCGGTGCCCGGTTCGCCTTCGATCAGGAATAGCCGGTCGCTGGTGAGGCCGCCGCCGAGAATGGTGTCCAGGCCTGCGACGCCGGTCGACAGGAAACGGTTTGTGTCTGTGTTCTGATGGTCCATGGGAGGGTTCCCCTAGCGCTTGGTATGGTTTTGTCAAATGCAACTAATTTTGAGAAATGTTAGCCCAAACCCGAAAAAGGCGACGGTACGCTAGAGCACCAAACGGCGCAGAAAGTTTGGACGGCAATTGCTTGATTGTGGGAAACAGTTTGATGCCGCGCAAACGGATTGTGCGGAAGGACGGGGAGGGGAGATTTTCTACGCCAAAAGCGCGAGACCCTCTGATATAATTCGCAACTCGTCGGGGCGTAGCGCAGCCTGGTAGCGTACTTGCATGGGGTGCAAGGGGTCGGAAGTTCGAATCTTCTCGCCCCGACCAATAGAATCAAAGACTTAGGCCAACCTTCGGGTTGGCCTTTTTCTTGTCTGTAGGTCTTGGTGAGAAATTTGGTAAGAAGAAATGAGCCTGACAGAATTTTTGTGTTTGCCGGGGTCGTCGGACACCGGCTGCTCGAACAACGGCACTTGCCACTCCAGCGAATTGCCCCAGTAAGCTGCACGCGCCCGGCTGCCGAACGGCAGACTGGTTTCAATCCTTAATATGAATGCTTCAAGATGAAACAGCTCTCCCAACTATCGATACTTGTTTTCGCACTCGCTTTTCATTTCGCGGAGAACTGTACTGCCCGCGAGGTGCCGCAACTGACCGCGGATATGGCTTACGGTCACGTGCAAGGACTGCGAGTGTCAGCGGATCGCTTGGTCCAGAAAGATACTTCCGACGTCGGTCTGAAGAATGGGATCAGTACCTTGCGCGAAGCCCTTGCCTACCTCGATCAACCCGCCGTGCACGACCTTGCGCTCGGCCATGCGGGGCTGTTTTACCGAGGCCTGGACGCGCGTGTGGATTTGGCGGCACTGTATGTTCGCGCATCGCAGTTCGATGAAGCGCTCAGCACGCTTGAGCAGTTAAATAATCGCATTTGGTATTCCGGTCTGCCCAAATATCTTGCTGACCAGAAGATACTGGCGCCGCTGGAGAACGAGCCGCGGATGCAGGCTTTGCTAAAACGATCGACCATACCGCTCGCACTTTATGACAGCAAGGTCCTCGCCAGCGCTTACAAGCCGACCTTGACCTCAGCGGAACGTGCTGCAGGTGTCTCGATGTTTTGGCACCAGGTGCGTGCTGATTTTGCTTTTCTTGACAACGTGCCCGATCTGGACTGGGGACAGACCTATCTGAACTTCCTTGAGCGGGTGGAGGCGATTTCCTCAACTGAAGACTATTACCGTACATTGATGCAGCTGGCACCGCTACTGAAGGACGGCCACACGAATATCTATCCCCCTGACGAGCTTTCAAAGAAGTTTTACGCGCGGCCGCCGCTACGAACAGAATTGATTGAAGACCGGGTACTGGTGACCAGGGTCGACAGCAGCAAGCTGGGCGCGCTTGTCAGTGTAGGCGACGAAATTGTCGAGATTGACGGCATTCCTGTGCGTAGCTATGCGGAGAAATACGTCGATCCCTTCGTGAGCAGTTCAACGCCGCAAGACAGGAAGGTGCGACAGTACACATATCAGTTGTTACATGGTGATGAAAACAAGGCCGTGCGTCTACGACTGAAAAGCCGTACCGGCGTGATGCGTGAGGTGAGTTTGGCGCGCAAAGGATACGACGATGTGGTCTCGCCTCCAAAATTCGAGTTCCGCCTGTTGCCGGGTAATCTTGCCTATATCTCGATCGAACATTTCGAGTCGGACGCCGGCGTGAAAGCCTTTGAACGTGCTTTCCCAGCCGTATTGAAAGCACGCGGGCTGATCATCGATGTGCGTAGCAATGGGGGCGGCGATTCCGATTTTGGTGTGCAGTTACTCAGGTTCTTGACCAACGAGCCGATACCAGGACCCATTAGCTACGGCCGCGGTGACAACGGGCTATCGCGTAGTGATCAAAGGATCATCGAATGGAAGCCAACACCTTATAGCGGTGCGTCCGACACAGGGACTCGGCCGCTTGTGTTTTCCGGCCCTGTCACCGTCCTGACAGGAGCGAGGACGTTCTCGGCCGGCGAAGACTTCGTCGCAGCATTTCGGACCATCGCACGCGGCAGAACCATCGGCGGCGCCACGGGCGGCAGCACAGGACAACCAATATGGGTGCAGCTGCCGGGAGGCGGGAAGGGACGGATATGCGCAAAACGCGATACTTTTGCAGACGGGACAAGCTTCGTCGGAACTGGGCTCCAGCCGGACGTTCCCGTTAGCTACACACTCGCCGATTTTTTTGCTGGCCGCGATGTGGTGCTGGAACGAGCCGTTGCAGAACTGCGCGTATCGAACCAGCCAAAGCCGAAGTCCGCGCCTTAGCTGCCGGCCTCGCCGCTCGCGATCTTGGACAGGAAGGTGAACGGTGCTGCTGCGCACCAGGCAGCTTGCACGAAATCCAACACTTCCGAAAGTACTTGATCTAATGCGCTGCCTCGCTTTCATGAGCAGGAGGAGCATCGTCGAAGCGTGCTGAAAATAATTGGGGTTCTCGAAAAACTTGGAATACTGTTTTCTAGGCCGAAGATCCGACAGCTCTTGGCAATTCGAGCCGGGCAACCAAATTCGAATCGCAGTCCAGCGTTTTCGCGCAAGCAAGCGGATTGATCTGGTCTGGCGTTGCGACAAGGGCCTTATCCAATGCACGAAGCCTACGGAAGTCGTCGGACTGTCTCGTAGGTAAATGTCCGCACTGCAATCTGTTTGAGTTTGCGCAAACCCTGAGTATTGCCTTCGACTAACCTTGTCTAACCGCTTCTTGGGCTAGATCATGTACATCGACCGCGAACCCTTTGCTCGGTTGCTTTCCGAAATTGGCTTGAGCACGGCCAACCGCGCGTTGCGATTGCGACTTGCATGCCCCGAAGGTTTTCGCGATGACTTGCTTCTGCCACAGCGCGTCTATGGCAAGGAAGCCGTTTTCGAGGGACTCGAGTATCGCGTACAGTGCCTTTCGGCGGATGCCAAGATTCCGCTCAAGTCGCTAGTCGGCGTGGCGGCCGAAATACAGCTGGTGACTGACCAGGGTGAGCTGCACTGCATTTGCGGAATAGTCACCGAAGTGAGCGCTGGGCAATGCGACGGCGGCCTAGCGACCTATCAGATCGTGCTCCGCGACATGCTCGCGGTGATGGACCTAGACACCAATATGCGAGTGTTCCTCGACAAGAACGAGCTCGATATCGTCAAGATCATCCTCAATGAATGGCGCCTGAAAGATCCAATCCTTGCGTCCGCATTCGAATTTGAGATCAGTATCGATCTAAGTGCGTATTCCACGCAAAGTGGCCACCCGTTCCACGCCAAACTGGCCACCCAGTC